>CAXBCS010000019.1:0-48645 GCA_963974305.1 uncultured bacterium | reverse complement strand
CCTGTGTTCTGGTTAAATATACCAATATCCTCAAGAGGCTGTTTTTTTTCATTGACTACCGTTCCTTTTAAATTTTGAGCGAAAGTTGAACTAGTTAAAAGCATAAAAAATGCCATTATGATATATTTCATTTTATTGAATTTTATGAATTGATTGGTGATTTCTTCAATAGGAAACACAATTTGATATATGCATAGAAGCTTTATGGTATAGTCATTTTTCTACAAGCCTAATCTAAATTGAGAAAGCATATTCAGATACCCGATACGCTTTATTAGTAATATGAAAACTAAGTTTTAAGACCTACAAACTTCAAGTAATAAGCCGTTTTAAAAGATTTCATACTATATGTTTCAAGTGTACTTACGAAATTTAAAGGCTTAGGGTTTTCAAAATATTATTGTCCTAATTGCATTTAGTTTAGAAGGTGTGTTTGCTAACAAAAGCGTCATCAGCAAATGAGATTGCAATTTTTATTAAGCCAGTTGCTTTTTTCTGACGATTTAACTTTTACAGTAATGTGATGGTTTTATTTACAAATAATGAAATGGTTTAGGCCACAGTGTTCCCAAGACAGTTCGGGGCTGTTTCAACTATTAGATAAAGACACGGCTTCACAGAAATTATGAAAATCAACAATCATTAGAGTTTCATGATATTCCAAAGACGTATACTGAACCATCTTCTGAAATTGAACTGATTATAATCATTGCATTTTTCGTCATCCAGAACTATATTCATCTAATATTCTAAAAACCAGCAGCATGAAAAAACATCACACAATAATTATCGCTGGGGCGGGTGGCATTGCTCAAGCTGTTGGTCTCATATTAGCCGAGTGGAGCCAAGTAAAACCAACACTTTTTATAGGTAATAGAACACTCTCTAAAGCTCAAGAAGTGGCTAAATGGATTGAAGAGGGTATTTCTCAATCTTGCGTCTTAAAATCCTTTCATCTTTCTGAAGAAAGTACTACATCTGAAATGAAAGAAATATTCCATCAAGGAGATATTATTCTAGACTGTTTACCTGGAACGCAAGCACCCAAAATAGCCCGCTATGCCAAGGAATATAATATGCATTATGCAAACCTCACTGAATATACTGCAGAGACTCAGGAAATAATCACAATGGCAAAGGATGCGACCACAGGTTTTATCTTGCAAACGGGTCTCGCTCCGGGTTACATTGATGTATTGGCCAATCATCTTTTTAAAGAATTTTGCAAGGATTTTGAGGTTGATAAAGTGGATACTTTGGAGTTTAAAGTGGGAGCACTTACAAAAAATGCTGTAGCACCTCACTATTATGGATTTACATGGAGTCCCGTAGGTGTTGCAACAGAATATATTAAGGAAGCCGATGTGATTCGTAAATTCAAAAAAGCAAAGCGGCCTTCTTTATCAGAACGTGCGGCTATAATCATTGAGGGAACGACCTATGAAGAAGATCTAACATCAGGAGGTGCAGCAGATTTACCTGATGCGTTGACGGGAAAGGTAGGCTCTCTAGATTATAAGACCTTACGTTATCCAGGTCATTATGCATGGGTACAAGAACAAATTGACCATATAGGGAATTCAGATAAGCCTATTGAAGCCTTGCAGCTCATTATGGCAAATAAAATTCCGCATATTGAGGATGACAAAATTATTTTATACGCAGCAGTGCAGGGTAAAGATGCCAATGGAACATTGAGAAGGCGAGAAATTTCAAAGAAAATCCTCCCGCAAAAAGTTGGCATGCATCAATTAAGAGCCATCCAAACAACAACAGCCGTACCTTTAATACAGTCGGCTCAATTACTTCTAGAGTCTTCAATTAAAGGAATTACACTACAAAGTGAAATAGATCCAAAGCCCTTTTTAAATGGCAATTATATAGTTCCAGTTTATGGGAAAATATGATTGCATTAATAACACCATTTTTTTAATTGCCATCAACTTTTTAGAGGATTATTATACAGGGACGTAGGGTGTTTAAGGAACAAAGTCTTTATTCATAGGTAAATAAAAGGGGTCTCAGTCATAAATGTGTAGACATTTCTAGGTGTCATGGAAGATGATTCCTAAAATATCCAAAGGGTATTTTATGTTACAATCCCGGTTTTTCATATTAATCTCTACAGTCACAAACGGTAACTGGTTTTCCATCAATAGCCTGTAATCCTGCTTCAATAGCTTCTTTTCTATACGTCTTGTCTTCAAAGCCTGGGTAAATATTTTTAAAATGAACGTCTTTGCCCTGGTCTTCGCTGCGTCTAATAACGATATTTATGTCTTTGCTCCATTTTAAATCTCCGCAGGAGGGTACTCTTTCATCTATAGCGGCTATTAAATCACCATTCGCAGCAGTGATGAGTGACGGTATCCGATAACAAGCAACTTCTGGATCACTGTTTTGATTAAATAGATTGATGAAATGAAGGCTGTCTTTAGTAGGTTTTTGAGCAGAGGATAAAGAAAAACTGCATATAAAAACGATGACTACTAATACTTTCATATTCCGAGAACGAACCAACAGGTTTTTACAACTTAAGATCATTTTTTAGTAATTGCATTTAAAATAAAATCAGTCATTTGTTTTTCAATTTCAATGGTGTTGATCTTAGTTTGAGGCTTGATGTATTTGACATAAAGCCACCGGAGACTTGACAAAATTATATGAGTGGTGACATCAACATCTATCTCTCTAAATTCATTTTCTCTTAATCCTTCTATAAGAATCGATTTGAGTTTGTTTTCATAGTCATTTCTACGATTGATAAATTCTTGAAGTTTTGGTTCTTTCAAATTTCGCCACTCGTTGGCGATCAAAGCCTGAACTAAAGGTCTGTTGGCTGTAATCTGAATATATGAAGAAATAACGAGTCTTAGCTTTTCCTTAGGGGAATAGCTAGATGCAATTACTGAGTCTATTGAAGCGTGAAATTCATCCTGAATATTGAAAAGATAAATCTCTAAAAGGGACTGTTTCGAGTCGATATAATTATACACATTAGCAACTTCAAAATGAAGTGCCTGTGCAATATCACGTAAGGTGGTCGCCTTAAATCCCTTTTCGTGAATCAATTGAAGCGCAACTTCTAAAAAGCGTTCTTTCTTAGTTTTTTTTTTCATCAAAGTAAATCTACAATTAATTGATGGCCCTAAAATAAGGAAAATCTTGTTTATTGTTAACAATTGTATATATTTACATGAACAGTTGTTAATGTAAAATTAATTGCAATGAAAGATGATAATAAGATTTTTCCGGAAAAGCTTTTCGCCTGTTGGCACCCTATAGGTTATAGCGACGAAGTTAAAGCCGATTCCCCTTTTGGTACTTTTCTATTAGACGAGCCCATTGTAGTTTGGAGAAGTTCTGGAGGTGGGATTCACGCAATGCGCGATGTTTGTATTCATAGAGGTACTGCTTTGTCATTAGGGTGGATAAAAGATGATTGCCTAGTTTGCCCGTATCACGCTTGGCAATTTGATAAAAAAGGAGATTGTGTTAAGATTCCGCAAGCACCAGATACTGAAATACCGAGAAAAGCAAAAACGCCAGCCTATCATTGCCAAGAGAAATTTGGCCTTGTTTGGGTCGCTTTAAAGGAACCGGTGTATGATCTTCCTGATATTCCCGAATATGAAAGTGCCGACTGGAAATTAGTCAACACAGGACCCTTCGATTGGAAAAGTGATAGTTCGCGTCAAGTTGAAAACTTTACCGATTTTGGACATTTTCCTTGGGTACATCCTGGACTCTTAGGCGACCCTGAACGACCTAAAGTGCCCGAATGTAAGGTAACCATCAAAGATTCTGTATTGCATTATTCGGTAGTTCGCCCCGAAGCAACAAATAGCGATGACTTCCCGATTTTTGCCAATGATGATGTCGTCAAACCAGAACGAAGAAGCGTGTACGAATTGCATCTGCCCTATACCATCGTCTTACGTTTAGGATGGGGCGGAGAAAAGGGGATGGTTTACTTTTTCACATCCCAACCTATCTCCAATAATAAATGTCGAGGCTTTTGTATCATCGGGCGTAATTATAACCATGATGAACCAGATACTGTTCTACAAGACTTTGAACAGGTAATTTTCGACCAAGACAAACGCATCGTCGAATCACAGCGGCCAGAGCAAGTTCCCTTTGATTTTGCAGAAGAATTACATTTGAAATTTGATGCAGTGGCGATGAATTATCGACGTGCTATGAAGAAACAGAAATTGAGCTATCTCTAGAATGCTTACCTTTCTTAGGTAGCGTTCCCAATATTAATATCAATCATACCATTATGAGAATCATCTTATTAGCATTTCTTTTTAGTAGTCTTGTTGTCTATTCACAGAATTATATCCTTATCAAAAATGTCAATGTTTGGGACGGAACTAGCAATACCGTCAACAAAAATGTTAGTGTTCTTATAGAGAATAATCTTATCAAAACGGTAGGAAAGAATATTGCCGAACCTAATGGAACTACCGTCATAGATGGAAAGGGGAAAACACTCATTCCAGGCCTATCAGATGCACATGTGCATCTATCAGCTACAATGAGTGATGGGGAAACGAGAAATGATGCGCATTGGATGTATACATCTATCAGAACGGCCAAATCTGCAGAGAATTTTTTAATGCTAGGTTTTACCACCGTTCGTGATTTGGGTGGTCCAGTTTTTGGAGTTAAACGAGCTATAGATGAAGGCCTAGTACCTGGTCCGCGTATTTATCCATCAGGGGCCTATATCAGTCAAACCTCAGGGCATGGGGATTTTCGAAGCGCAAATGAACCAAGTGTTCACTTATCTGGAGGTCAAATGCAAGCAACAGATCTTCTAGGTTGGTCCTATGTCGTCGATGGGGTGCCTGAGGTATTAAAGGCGGCTCGTGAAAATTTGAGAAAAGGTGCGACCCAACTAAAGGTAATGGCTGGGGGAGGAATTGCCTCTGATTTTGATCCCATTCATTCTGTACAATTTACGTCTGAAGAACTTGAAGCTGCCGTGCAAGCAGCTACCGATTGGGACACATATGTCGCTGTGCATATTTATGAATCAAAGGGAGCTCTACGCGCTTTAAATGCCGGAGTTAAATGTCTTGATCACGGTCATCTCTTAAACGAGGAAACTGTAAAATTGATAAAAGAAAAGGATGCCTGGTTGGTACCTCAAGCATTCTGGACAGACACTCCTGTAAGTTTTTGGGTGCCTGGAGAGGATACTATTCCAGAAGCCTTGAATAAAAAGATAAAGCCAGTATTAGAAGGGACGGATATCGTTTTTAAGTTGGCCAAAAAATATGACATTAATGTAGGTTTTGGCTCAGACGCTTATGGCGATTTGGGATTTGAATCCTATGCCTTACAAGAATTTACTTCGCGTACAAAATGGTATTCTCCTTTGGAGATCTTAAAACAAGCTACTTCTGGAAATGCACGTTTGTTTTCCCTTTCGGGAAAAATAAACCCATATACAGAAGGTCAATTAGGAGAGATAAAAGCTGGGGCCTATGCCGATTTGCTGATTTACGAAGGGAATCCTCTTGAAGATATGGCAGTAGTGGCACACCCTGAAAAAACATTGAAGCTGATAATGAAAGATGGAAAGATATATAAGAACGAACTTTAATCTAGGTGATTCCTAAAAACCTTAGTAGAAGGAAACCCTGTTTTGGATTAAGACTTAAAAGATTACATAGTAATAACAATACTAAAAAAGAAAATTATGAATATTACACTAGCACAAGCTGAAAACGCAATAGCAGCAGCAAAGAAAAAGTCTATTGAAATAGATGCAAAAATGAATATCGCAATTGTAGATGCAGGCGCAAATTTAGTTGCCTTTGGCCGTATGGATGGAGCCTGGTTAGGCTCACTAGATATCTCTATTAAGAAAGCTAAAACGGCGCGGTATTTTGATATGGATACGGGAATTATCGGGAGTTTATCTCAACCAGGTGGCGCTTTGTACAATATAGAGCACTCCAATGGCGGATTAATCACCTTTCCTGGAGGTTGTCCGATTAAGAATGCTCAAGGCGATATTATTGGAGCCATTGGAGTAAGCGGAAGTTCGGTCGAAAATGATCACGCCGTTGCAGAAGCAGGTGCCGCTGCAGTCTAAGTCGAATCAAGTTTTAAAGAGGGTAATTAAACTTTGTTGCCCTCTTATTTTCTACAAAATAATTACCGCTTAATCTTCTTTCCAGCAGTAACAAAAGAGATTCCTAAACGGCCTTGAGTACTAATCATAACAGCCTCAAAAATAGGTTCATTTGTTCCTGGCTTAATTTGCCAATCGAAAACAAAATTGGCTCCGGTACCACCTTCACTATCAATGCCATCAATCACTATTTGAACCGTTTCCATGGGTTGAATAAAAATTGTTTTATCAAAGTAAACACGTATTGGCTCTCCATGAGTATTAAAATACACGGCTTTATCAATAAATATTTGATCGTTGAGATTAGGGTTGTGTAAACTTACAGTCGCAGTTAGATTAGCCTGGTCCTGATCATTACGCATATAAATTTGTGAATAGATAGAAAGAAAGGTGCTTCCTATTTCTAAAGAATCCGGTAAAGCTGTATGAACTGTTCTTTTATTCCAATTTTCTTGGTTTGTAGAGCTTAATTTCCGCGGACCTTCACAAGAGCTTATTAAAAGCGACGTGAAAAGAAGAGCAAATAAAATTTTCATGGTGTTCATACAGGTGTCGTTTTTTAGAAAATTGACGAAGTCAAAAAAGGATAATCATTAATTACCACTACATGTAGTTACATATAATCGCTATGTCTAAATGTTTCGGTTCCTTTCTTCCTTCGTATATATTTTCTGAATGATTTTTACGATTGAAAAGCTGTTAGCTAAAATACATTTAGTTATTTACAGTAGGAATTTTATACTATAAAGCTATTGTTAATTTTCGTTACCTCACCTTAAAGTAATACATCCACGTCCATAACTAAAACAACATTTCCTTTTTTCTAATATGAAGTGAAGATAGGTGTACCTTTGCACAAAATAAAATGTGGCATCTTGGAGCTATGAATACTAAAATGAGAATTATCTAATCTCTCATAACTGAACTTTTTTAGTTTGCAATCCACAACAATTACCAATACAATTTCCTATGATGAGTGATGAAAATATAGCCAAGATTAATGAAGTAATAGCTCATTATTTTGACAGTAATAAAACTGTTGATTGGATTCCTGCTGCGGCAATCATGCCGGCCTTAGTGCAAGCTGGAGTTTTTAATAAAGACGAAAGGAAAGGCTTGCCCCTGCGTAAAGTACTTCGAAAATTAGATGAAGCTTCTGCCCTCGATAAGATTCCAACGCTGCATGCAGAAAGAAGATCAGATACTGTGTACTGGTATTTTGTACAGGAAGGAAAGAAATATACTCCAAAAGAAGTCATTAGCGACATCACCAAAAAAGAACAACGAATTCTAAATATTCAGAATAGCGACGAATACTACCTCGTCAACTTGTGTGATGAATTATTAGAACAAAAGGCTTCTCGTAAACACACCTTTGATACCTTAGTGGGGAATCTCCATAAAAAAGGGAAAGGAAGAACCAAACTCCCTTTAGATGCTTACTATAAGGATCTGAAATTGGTTATCGAATTTTTTGAAGAGCAGGAGGAAGGCAAAGAACTAGACGAAGCGGAACAAGCCCGTATGGCTCAGATTCAATATTATGACAAATTAAAAAAGAAATCAATCCTCAAGAAAGAATTACGTTACCTAGTCATTAAATATGCGTCTTTTGACTGTGATGAAGCTGGAAAGCTAGTGAGAGATACAGATAAGGACAAAAGAATTTTAAAAGGGATGCTCAAGGATTTTATTGGAAAGGCAGCTAAATAGCCTTTCAGGGATTGTACAAGCACATTGATTAACTCGTAAAGAATGCTACAATAACTAAAGGCTTCACTTTAAGTGAAGCTTTTTTTATGCAGTTACAGCAAACCGTGACTCTGTTTGTGATCAGGCCCACTTAATTTCCTAAAAATATGTAACTTGGATATACTAATTTTAACCTATGCCACTTTCAAACGAAATTGTACTAAGACCGAGATTTAAAAAAAGCCTTGCATCACCAGCAGAAGAAGTGCTGACTGCTTTTGAAAGCGCAGCGTCAACTACAAAAGAATTTAATGTGAGTCGGGTAGATGGTCATGTGTTTATTAGAATACTTAAAAGTGAGCAGCACTTCTGGTCTCCACAATTACATCTTGAAATTACCGAAGACCAAACCAATGGCACAATTTTAAAAGGGCTGTTTGGTCCTAACCCCACAGTGTGGACTATGTTTATGTTTTTTCATTTTATACTTGCCGTTTTATTTATTGCTGCTGGTATTTGGCTGTATACCAATATTTCACTTCAAAAGCCATTTATATTTCCGGTGGTCGTGATGTCTTTTACAGTTCTCCTATGGTTTGTACTTTACTTTGCAGGAAGACTAGGTAAAAAAAAAGGAAACACTGAAATGAATGCCTTGTATGAATTTATGACGGATGTTTTTCAAACAGTCTAAAACATAGCCTTAACGATATTCTAAGGTGGTGTCATAACAGTTTTTTGTACTTTCCTATTATTCGTCTGCAATGAGGATAAACGCTCCTGAGGTAAGTAGCAAATCTGTATCACTTAGGCTCTCAAAACTATTCACTGCAACATTCCCCTCATATACTGCGCCCATTGTCACTGGGATTTGCTCAAAATAGTATCCCTCTCTGTTCTCTTCCATTAGTTTTAATACGAATGACCTACCTTCTAAGGATACAATACTTGTTTCTGGTAGCGCTTTCGCGAAAGCGGACTCCGTCACAATATCGGCCTCAACAAACATCCCTGTTAAGAAATGGACTTTCGATTCGTCCTCTAAGTGGCCATGAACTTTAATGGTTCGATTGTTTTCAATAGCTGTTCCAACCAAATATACTTCTGCCTTAAAAGTCTCTTCAG
Organism: uncultured bacterium; assembly: GCA_963974305.1. GTDB lineage: Bacteria > Bacteroidota > Bacteroidia > Flavobacteriales > Flavobacteriaceae > Dokdonia. The sequence goes on along the minus strand of CAXBCS010000019.1, from coordinate 39,677 downwards.
ACGATTCGGGGATCTTGAATTCTATTTTTTGACCTTTTTTTACTTTCATAATATCCTTTTCGAATACCGATAATTCGATATGAATATGGTCGTTATCAATAATTTCTAGGATAGCGGTTGCCGGTGAGACATAAGTGCCACGACTTACATTAACCTTTGTGATACTTCCATCGATGGGTGCATAAATGGTTACCGTAGACCTTACATTACCCGCTTCAACACTAGTAGTGGAGATGTTTAGCATTTGCAACTGTTTGCGTAATCCAGTATGCTTTGCCAGAGCAGTTTTGTAAGTGCTCTCCGATTGTAGAAAATTTTTCTGAGAAGTTATTTTTTCTTCAACCATCATCTTTTGTCTTTCAAATTCGGATTTCAAATAGTTTAGCTGCTCATAAACCTCCATATATTCTTGTTGTAGACTAATAAATTCTGGATTTTCTACGGTCACGAGGGCTTGTCCTTTACGTACTTTGTCACCTATCAACAAGGGAGTGGTCTTGATATATCCACCCATAGTAGCATTAACGACTGCACGATTTTCTGGTGGGACATCTATCATTCCAGTGGTTTGAACGGTCAGAGGAAAGGGTTTTTCTTCAAGCCTTCCTAAGGACATAGCTCTAGCTTCAAACTGCGTTTTGGACACAAAAATTCTACTGTCTAAAACCGTTTCTTCCTTCGTGTCTTGTGTTTTATCTCCACAACTGAAAAGTAGGAGTATCACACTTAATAATAATAGCTTATATAAATTAGAATGCATGTTGCTTGTTTTATAGGGTTAAGTAATTGATGTCAATAACACGGTGATTATATTCGATAAGTTTATCTAGATAGGCTAATTTGACTTCGTAGGCACTCTCCAGACTCTGGATATACTGGTAGAAGTCTATTTCGCCATTTTTAAAACTCCCATCGGCTGTTTTAATGATCTCCTCAGACAAAGCAGCACCTTCCTGTTCATAATAGGCGAGTGCAGTGTTTAAATGTTTGAATTGAACATAAAGTGCATTATACTTTGCATTGAGTTGAATTTCGTATTCATTTGCTTCTTCCGAAGCTATTTCTTCTGCAATATTGGCGGCTTTGATACGAGCTGAATTCCTTCCGAACAAGAAGGGAACTTTTAGTCCGAGCTGATAACCATATAAACTGCTATTAATCCCAGAATTTGTTCCCTGAAAGTAATTTAAACTAATATCGGGCAAGAGTTGTTGTTTCTCAAAATCTCTTCTTGCTTGTACTACTGAAACCCTATTTTTATAGTAATCTAGTTCCACATTTGAATCAATTTGAAGTGGTTTGAGTGATACTTTAAGCGTAGATTCCTCTCCAATGACAAGGGTATCTTTAGCTTGTACTATACTTTGCAAACCACGATAGGCTAAAGAAACATTTTGCTGTGATTCTAGATATTTAATAACGATTTGCTTTTGCTTTGAGGCAGCCGTTATTTTCTCTAAATAATTAGTTTCGCCCAGCTCAAAACGTCTTTCTGCAATACGCGCAAAGTTTGAATATAAACTATCTAATGTCTTTAATACCCGCTGTTTTTCTTTGGCAATTTGATAATCATAATAGGCTCGGGTCACTTTGCGGGCTATTGATTTTTTCTGGATTTCATAAGTACTAGTTATTAAAGCGACATTTGCTTGATTCACTTTTTTCTCTGAAAAATAAACTGTTGGAAAACGAAAATCTTGTTGTACTCCAAATACCCTCAATGGCTCATTGTTGAAGGTTAAATTGTTCTCATCAAATTCGTAATAGAGGTGCGTTTTGTCAAAACTAAATGCACTATTCATAAGAGCACTTGACTGATCAACCTCTAATCGATGTGCATTGAGCCCTGCATTATTTTCGATGGCTAATGGTATCAAGGCATCCAGTCGTAGTGGGTTATGTTGAGCGCTTAGATTCATTGTGGCTAAGAGTAATACTAGGCCAAGCCCTCCAATACTCTTTTTGTTAGTGGTACTCTTTTCTTTCTTTGGACCATTAAAGTAAGCGTATAAAACAGGTAATACTACGAGGGTTAATAAGGTTGCAGTAATCAAACCACCTATAACAACAGTTGCTAGGGGGCGTTGAACTTCGGCCCCAGCATTGGTTGAAATGGCCATGGGTAGAAAGCCTAAGGCCGCCGCAGTGGCTGTTAAAAGTACTGCTCGTAATCTATCTTTGGTTCCTTGTTTTATGAGGGACTCTATATCTTTAAAACGATCTTCGTTTTTAAGTTCTTTAAAATGCTCTATCAATACAATCCCATTTAAAACTGCAATTCCAAATAAGGCAATAAAGCCTACGCCAGCCGAGATACTAAATGGTAAATCCCGCACCCATAATAACAAAACACCACCAACAGCTGCTAGCGGAATGGCAGAATATATCATCAAGGCTTCCTGCACCGATTTAAAGGCAAAATAGAGAAGAATAAAAATCAAAAGTAACGCAATAGGCACAGCGACCATCAGTCTAGCTTTTGCGCTTTGTAAATTTTCAAATTGGCCTCCATAGGTAATGCTGTACCCAACCGGTAATTTTACATTCTCATTGATTAATCTTTGCACATCATCAACTACAGACTGTAAATCTCGGTTACGAACATTAATGCCTACTACAATTCTACGCCGGGTATCATCTCGTGATATTTTTGCCGCGCCTTTTTGATAGCTTATGTCTGCGAGTTCGCTCAATGGTATTTTGCCGCCATTGGGCAGATCGATGTAAAGATTTTTCAAGTTGTCGATGTCTTGACGTTCATCTTTCTCAAGTCTTAAGACTAAGTCAAAACGCTTTTCACCTTCAAAGACACTTCCTGCAGTGCGGCCAGCAAAGCCCATTGATACCATTTCATTAACTTCTTGAATGTTGAGCCCGTATCGCGCAATCTTTAATCGATTGAAGGATACATTCATTTCTGGAAGGCCCGCGATTTTCTCGACAGAAATATCTGCGGCTCCAGAGACATTTTCAATAAGGGCACCTATTTCCTTTCCTTTTTTGGAGAGAATATCCAGGTCATCGCCAAATATTTTAATGGCAATATCAGCTCGTACGCCAGTAATCAATTCATTGAATCGCATTTCTATGGGTTGTGTAAATTCGACCTCCATTCCTGGAATAATTGCTAGAGCTTCTTTAAACTTATCTGCTAGTTCATCTTTGGACTTGGCAGAGGTCCACTCTTTTTTTGGTTTTAAAACAATTATAACATCACTTTCTTCCATAGACATTGGGTCTGTTGGCACTTCTGCGGCTCCAATACGAGTTACTACTTGTTTGACTTCTGGAAATTCTTGGAGTAAAATCTTTTCTATCTCAGTGGTGATTTTTACGGTGTTACTTAATGAAGTCCCTGTTTTAAGTATGGGTTGAATAACAAAATCTCCTTCATCTAAGGTGGGTACGAATTCACTCCCAATGCTAGAATACAAATAGATAGACAGTGTTAACAATATTCCTGAAATAAGAAGGACTAGACGCTTACTGTGTAATGCCCAATGTATAACAGGGGCATACATTTTATTGAGCCATTTCATCAAACGAACAGATATATTTTTGTCGGAAGCTTTAGTTGGTTTTAAAAATATAGATGCAGCAACTGGTACGTATGTAAAGCATAGTATCATCGCACCTATGAGTGCAAAACTAAATGTCAATGCCATAGGTTTAAACATTTTACCTTCTACGCCCGATAGGGACAAAATGGGAATAAAGACAATTAAAATAATCAGTTGTCCAAAAATGGCAGCATTCATCATCTTCGATGCTCCTGCAACTGTAATTTTATCTTTGATTGCTTGTTGTTCAGCTTTGGTATTATTGCCTTGTGCCCCTTCAAGTTCCTCAGACTTCTGACTTATCTGGAAGGCAATGAACTCTACAATAATTACGGCGCCATCTATTATGATTCCAAAATCAATAGCTCCAAGGCTCATCAAATTTGCATCCACACCAAAAATATACATGAGGGATAAGGCAAATAGCAAACACAAAGGAATCACTGACGCTACAACTAATCCAGATCGAAAATTTCCTAATAACAAAACGACCACAAAAATGACAATCAAGCATCCTAAAATTAAATTTTCTGATACGGTAAAGGTTGTTTTAGCGATAAGGTCGCTCCTATCTAAAAAGGCATTGATATAAACCCCTTCTGGGAGTGATTTTGAAATTATTTTGACTCTTTCTTTTACCGCATCTATGACTTTTTTGGAATTTGCATCTTTGAGCATCATCACCTGTCCAAGTACCTTTTCTCCTTCTCCGTTGGCAGTTATCGCTCCAAAACGTGTTGCGCTACCAAAGCCAACAGTTGCAACATCCTTAATATATATAGGTAGGTTGTTATCATTTTTAACAACGATATTATTAATATCATCAAAGGAGGAAATTAGACCTTCACCACGAATAAAGAAGGCTTGATTTATCTTTTCAATATAACCACCGCCAGAAATACTATTATTCATTTCCAAGGCCGAGAACACTTCCTGAGCAGTTATCTGCATTGCGTTCAGCTTTTTAGTGTCAATGGCTACTTCATACTGTTTTAGAAAACCACCCCAAGTATTTACTTCAACGACTCCGGGGATCCCAGAGAGTTGTCGCTTAACAATCCAATCTTGTATTGTACGTAATTCTTCTGCGCTGTATTTTCCTTTGAAAGCAGGTTCGACATCAAGAGTATATTGATAGATCTCACCCAGTCCCGTAGTAATTGGGCCCATTTCTGGAGTGCCAAACCCCTTTGGAATTTTCTCCGAAGCCGACTTGATTTTTTCGGCAATAAGTTGTCGAGGCAAATAGGTGCCCATATCATCATCAAAGACAATGGTGACTACTGATAAACCAAATTTTGTAATGGAACGAATTTCTTGTACCCCAGGCAAGTTGGCCATTTCTAACTCAACAGGATAGGTGATAAATTGCTCCATATCTTGCGTAGATAAATTACGCGAGGTAGTGATTACTTGCACCTGATTGTTTGTGACATCAGGTACAGCTCCAATAGGAATCTGAGTTAAAGAATATAAGCCAAAACCTATGATGAAGGATGTAAATAAGAGAACAATAAACTTGTTCTTTATGCTGAATTTGATAATATAAGAAAGCATAGTTTCATAAAATAAATAAAGTTAATAGCCCCAAATTCACTGATGTGATTGGGGACAAAAAAAATAAACCTGATTATTTTAAGAATTTCTAGGTGGCTGAAAAAGTCCAGACTTATGTAGTGATGAGGTGGGTGCTTGGTAGAAAAAGTTAGATTCAATAGATTCTGCGAAGCGTGGTATTTTTTGTTCTTCTTTTAAGGCGTGGAGAACGAATGCTGTAACTGTCGTAATATGAGAACAATTATTATGATTGAACGGTAGTTGTTCATGCTCTTCCTTTTCCTCCTGATGCTCTTTTTCGTGATTGGCTTTTAATTCTCCATAGTGTTTAGAAATAAATACAATTACATTGTCGCCATACTGCTCATTATGGAATTGCGCATGCTCAATAAACTCGTCTAATTGAAGCACATCATCGAGACCTATACCAAAGCTTTGCGTCAGTATAATAAGAGATAGCGATATGGATAGTAATTTACTCAATACCATAAAGATAATAACTTTATGACTTTATAAATATTCTTTAACTTAATTTTTTATATGTGGATATTCTATTAATAATGAAACCTAATATTACTCTACAAACACCCCTTCTCAAGCTTCTCTCTTATTTTATCAAGGGCCAGATTATGAATACTACCTATATGGGTATGTGTTTTATTTGCATCATACTCAAAGCTATCCGACTGTACTTTTGCTCCTATCTCTTTGTAGGCATCTCTATAAGTCATTCCACTTTCTACAAGACTATTCATTGCATCCACAGTAAATATAAATTTGTACTTATCATCTGTGAAGTCTACCTCCTTGACAATAATTTGTTGAATTGCAAAATCGAAAATGTCTAAGATGTTTTTGATCTCTTCAAAAGCATCAAACATATGCTCCTTTAATAATTGAAAATCTCGATGATACCCACTAGGCAAATTATTAGTGATTAAAAGCATTTCGGTGTTTAGAGCTTGAATCTTATTGCACTTCCCTCTAATAAGCTCAAAGACATCTGGATTCTTTTTATGAGGCATAATACTACTTCCTGTTGTCAAGGCATCTGGAAAAGAAATAAAAGCAAAATTCTGACTCATATACAGGCAAATGTCCATAGAGAATCTAGCAAGTGTATTACTTAATCCACCCAAGGCACTCGCAATAGTTCTTTCGTTTTTCCCCCTACTCATTTGAGCGGCTACGACATTGTATTTTAAGGTTGCAAATTTTAATTCTTGAGTCGTAAACTCTCTATCAATCGGGAAAGAACTCCCGTAGCCTGCAGCAGATCCTAAAGGATTCTGATCCACTACCTTGAGGGCGGCATCGAGAAAGTAAACATCATCAATTAATAATTCAGCATAGGCAGAAAACCAAAGCCCAAAAGAGGAGGGCATGGCAACTTGAAGGTGAGTGTAGCCTGGAAATAATTGACTTTTGTGAGTTTCGGCCAATTTTAAAAGGGTGTCAAAAAGGGTAGCCGTTTTACTCTTGACCTCTAGGATATTCTCTTTATAGTATAAACTTAAGGCGACTAAAACTTGGTCATTCCTGGATCTGGCAGTATGAATTTTCTTGCCCACATCTCCATATTTCTGAGTCAGTTCAAATTCAATTTTAGAATGTATATCCTCAAACTGCTCCTCTATTTGAAAGCTGCCGTTTTCAATTTGATGCTGTAATCCATGCAAGCCTTCCTCTAATCGATTCCATTCATCATAGGATATGATATTTATTTTAAGTAGCATTTTAGCATGCGCCAAAGATGCCTGAACATCATATTTTGCAATATGCATATCAATGTCTCTGTCGTTGCCAACTGTAAATTGTTCTATTTTTTGATCGATAGTGATTCCTTTGTCCCAAAGTTTCATACTGCTAGTTTTAGTTTGTTATTACTCCCTTCCTTACTGTAATTTTTCTATTGAATGGATTTCTTTGCGTTTTCCTGCCTGTTGGATAGGTAGGCGCGAAAGCGTACAACTACTTATTTTTTCTATTAGACATTTCCTTGTATAATGACACTTTCTAATATGTCTACATAAATCTGTATCCCTTCTTCGATTTCTCGGAGATAAATAAACTCATCTGCCGAGTGGGATCGCGTGCTGTCTCCTGGGCCTAATTTTACAGAAGGACAGTCTAAACAGGCTTGATCTGATAGCGTTGGAGATCCATAGGTGGTTCTTCCTAACTGTATTCCAGCTTGCACCAATTCATGCTCGATTGGTATTGATGAAGAGTTTAATTTCATCCCCCTTGGAATAACCTTCTCACAAGGCGCATTTTTTATTAAATAGTCTGCAATTTCCTGATTTGTATATTGATCATTTACACGCACATCAATCACCAATGAAACAGTGGCTGGAACTGCATTGTGTTGTTTTCCTCCTTGAATTTGAGTCACCGTCATTTTTACATCTCCCAAAGCAACTGAAGTTTTTTCAAAATGAGGTTTTTGAAACCATTGCAAGACCTCTATACAATTGTAAATAGCATTATCAAAATTGGGATGTGCAGCGTGGCTTGGGGTTCCTTTTACAATGGCATCAAAAACTACTAAGCCTTTTTCAGCTACCGCAAGAAGCATTAAGGTGGGTTCTCCCACAATAGCAACTGCAATTTCTGGAATGACTGCCAACATACTATTAAGGCCATTAGCTCCGCTGTTTTCTTCTTCTGCCGATGCAACCATAACAAGGTTGTGCGTTAAATCTTTGCGAGCATAAAAATGCGTGAAGGTGGCTATTAATGAAACCAAACACCCACCTGCGTCATTACTTCCGAGTCCATATAATTTCCCGTCTTCTACAATGGCTTTAAATGGATCTTTTGTGTATCCATTGTTTGGCTTTACAGTATCATGATGTGAGTTGAGTAAAATCGAAGGTTTCGATGGATCAAAATGTTTGTTGACCGCCCACACGTTATTTTTGGTTCTTTGATAAACGATTTTATGTTGTTGAAACCAGTTTTCTATAAGTAAAGCCGTTTGCTCCTCTTTTGTAGAAAATGAGGGTGTTTCAATGAGTTTTTTTAATAAAACTATGGCTTCCATTGTGTATTGTTGTAGCGTGTTCATGAGGCTTGGATGGTTGTGTATTTGGCTGATGGTTTAAAAAGCATGTCGGAGGTTCCTAGACACACTTTGGATACCTTGTGGTCAATGGCATTCATACAGTTGGTCAGTTTTGGTAACATGCCGTCGCTTATAATTTGTTGGTCCAATAAGTCTAGATAAGAGCTTTTATTGATATGTTCAATAAGCGAATCGTTATCGTTTACATCTTTTAAAACTCCATTTTTTTCAAAGCAATAGTATAATTCTGTAGTATATGCCGAAGCAAAGGCAATAGCCAATTCTGATGCAATGGTATCTGCATTTGTATTGAGTAATTGTCCTTGTTTATCATGGGTGATTGCACAAAATACAGGACAGATGTTTGCCCTTATTAGGGTTTCTAATAATTGGGTGCGTACCTGGATAATATCCCCGGCATAACCATAATCAACATCTTTAATAGGTCTTTTGATTGAGATAATGGTGTTGCCGTCGGCTCCTGTAAATCCTAGGGAATTACAGTCATACTGTTGTAATTGAGCCACAATATTCTTGTTAATTTTCCCAGCATACACCATCGTTATGATATCTAAAGTTTCAGCATTTGTAACTCTTCTTCCCTTGACCATTTTTACTTCAACCTTCATTTGGGCAGCCATTTGAGTTGCTAATTTACCGCCCCCATGGACCAGTATTTTTGGGCCTTGGATTTTTGAAAATCGAATTAAAAACGCCTGCAACGCTGTTGGATCGTCAATAATATTCCCACCTATTTTTATGATTTTCAATGTTTCCATATTATAGATGCTCTAACAATTTCTTCATTATTATTTGCGCTGCAAAAGTTCTGTTATTTGCCTGATGGATAACAACAGAATTTGAACTATCTATAACGGCATCTTCTACAACTACATTTCTGCGAACAGGCAAACAATGCATAAATTTTGCCCTGCCTAATTTTTCCTGTGTGAGCATCCAACTCGAGTCTTGGGAAACAACTTTGCCATAGTCGGTATAACTACTCCAATTTTTTACATACACAAAATCTGCATCTTTTAACGCCGCTTCTTGATTGTGATTAATGGGGGTGTTTTTAGTGATTTCTGGATCTAGTTCGTATCCTTTAGGATGTGTAATTGAAAAATCTACATCCATTTGTTGCATCATGCCTACAAACGAATTTGCTACTGCATGAGGTAGGGCTTTTGGATGGGGTGCCCATGATAAAACGACCTTAGGATTTGCTTTTGTTTTTAATTCTTCGATAGTAATAGCATCAGTAAGAGCTTGTAATGGATGGGCTGTCGCACTTTCCATATTTATTATTGGAACAGTCGCGTGTTTTATAAAGCCGTTAATAACAAGTTCCGACCTGTCCTTCTGCTTATCTTTTAGGCTAGGAAATGCTCTAATGGCAATCATATCTCCATATTGAGAAATGACTTGAGCAGCATCTTTAATATGTTCAGCCTTGTCTAAATTCATAGTTACACCATCTTCAAACTCTAAATTCCATGCATCGGCAACATTTAAAATCATAACCTGCATTCCTAAGTTCTTTGCGGCCTTTTCAGTACTCAATCGGGTGCGCAAACTCGCATTGAAAAACAACATCACTAAAGTTTTGTGTTTTCCAGCCTCTTCAAACTTATAGGAATCGGCCTTCAAATCGATGGCTTCCTGAATAAGAGTAGATAGGTTTTTTATATTGTTGGTGCTGATATAATGTTCCATACTATAATGCTGTTTTTAATGCTTCAAAAAATTGATCAATGTGCTTTTTTTGAACGGTTAATGGCGGTAATATTCGTATCAAATTGGGGTTTTTAGAATTGCCCGTAAAAATATGATGTTCTGTTATGAGCTTCTTTCGCAATTCAGCAATGGGAAAATTAAAAACTAATCCCAGCATCAAGCCGCGGCCTTTCACCTGAATCACCTGTGGAATTTCTTGTACTTTTTCCATAAAGTAGGTAGAGACATCAGTTGCATGTTGCATTAAGTTTTCATTGTCTATGACCTTTAAAACTGACAGTGAAGCAGCACAGGCTAAATGATTTCCGCCAAAAGTGGTTCCTAAAAGTCCGAGAGATGCTTTTATTTTTGGATGAATTAATATTCCTCCAATAGGGAAACCATTTCCCATGCCCTTGGCCATCGAAATAATATCAGGTGTGATTCCGTGTTTCTGAAAAGCAAAGAAATCTCCTGTTCTACCAAAGCCTGACTGAATCTCATCTACAATGAGAAGCGTTTCAAATTGCTCACATAAAGAATCTAAGGCTTTATAAAAAGCAGTGGTACTTTCATCTAAACCGCCTATTCCTTGTATACATTCTATGATTACAGCGCAAACATCTCTTTTTGATAAAGATTTTTCTACACTTTCTAAATCCCCTAAATCAATAAATTCAACTTCTTGTTGCGCATTTATTGGGGCGGTTATTTTAGTATTGTCCGTCGCCGCAACCGCTGCTGAGGTTCTTCCATGAAAAGCATTTTTAAACGAAATCACCTTCTTCCTACCAGTGACAAAAGAGGCCAATTTTAAAGCATTTTCATTGGCTTCTGCTCCAGAATTACACAAGAACAATTTATATTCCGGACATTTTGATAATTGAGTGAGCTCACGAGCCAATTGTTGTTGGAGCGGATTTTGGATAGAATTACTATAGAAACCTAATTGGCCCACCTGCTCTCTGATGCGCTCCACATATTCAGGATGCGAATGACCAATCGAAGTAACAGCATGGCCTCCATAAAGATCCAAATACTCCGCACCTTCTTGATCATATATGTAAACATCTTTTCCTTTCACAGGAGTGATGTCAAACAATGGATACACATTAAATAAACTCATAACTGCTCCGTTTTTATGGTATTAATTTTTTGAAAGGAGGTCACCATACCTTTAATCAAAGAAGAACTAAGTCCTTGATGCTCCATTTCATTTAGTCCCTCAATGGTGCATCCTTTGGGAGTTGTAACCTTATCAATTTCTTGTTCAGGATGATTCCCAGTGGTAATTAATAGGCTGGCTGCTCCTTCACACGTATGCATAGCCAGTTCTTGTGCTTCTTTAGCATCGAAACCTAATTGAATAGCCGCCTGTGTTGTTGCGCGAATCATTCGCATCCAAAAAGCAATTCCACTTGCACAAATAACGGTCGCCGCTTGCATCTGTGATTCAGGAATGATCATAGCCGTCCCCAATTCATTAAATATATCTTCAGCAATTTGAATGTGCTCAAGACCTTTGTCATTTCCACACATACAGGTCATAGATTTGCCAACCGCGATCGCCGTATTGGGCATTGCTCTTATTATCGAACTGCCTTCCCCAACAATTGCCTCAATTTTAGAAATTGAAAATCCTGTAATGGTAGAAATCAAAAGATGATTGTCTTTCAAAAAAGGCTTAATATCTTGAAGAACACCCTCCAAATGTGATGGCTGTACTGCCAGTATAATATTGTCAGAATTCTGTATGGCTTCTATGTTGTTTGAAGTCACAAAAACATGTTCATTCTCCTTAAATTCTTCCAATTCAGATAAGTTCCTTTTGGTTAGGTATAGGGAATTAATTGCAGGTGTTGATAGTAATCCTTTTGCAATAGACTTTCCTAAATTCCCTGTTCCTATAATGGCTATTTTCATAATTTTAAGTGCTTAAAAAAAAGTTGCTTTTAATTGTAAACCAACAGTTTCATCCAATCCAAATACTAAATTCATATTCTGGATGGCTTGTCCTGAAGCTCCCTTTATCAAATTGTCAATAATGCTAGTGATCAATAATGTGTCACCATGTTTGTGTAAATGGATTAAACATTTATTAGTATTTACCACTTGTTTTAAATGGATGCTTTCATCAGAAATAAAAGTGAATTTTGCATCCTTATAAAAAGAGGTATACAACGATTTGGCGTCTTCTAGATTTCCTTTAAATGTGGTGTACGCTGTCGCGAAAATGCCCCTCGAAAAGTTCCCTCTATTGGGTATAAAAAAGATATCAGAATCAAAACTCTTCTGAATAGAAAACATCGATTGATTAATCTCTCCTAAATGTTGATGTGTAAAGGGTTTGTATACCGAAAAATTATTATCTCTCCACGTAAAATGTGTAGTCGGGGATAGGGAAGTGCCTGCGCCAGTGGCGCCTGTAACCGCATTGACGTGTAACTGCCCTTCTAACAGCTGCGCATTTGCTAAGGGGATTAAAGCCAATTGTATAGCCGTAGCAAAGCAGCCCGGATTGGCGATATGGGTTGCTTTTTGAATCTTAGCTTTTTGTAATTCTGGCAAGCCATAGACAAATTCTTTTCCTTGGAATAATGTATCTTCTTTCAGCCTAAAATCATTGCTTAAATCAATAATCTTTGTGTGATTTGAAAAGGAATGATCTTCTAAAAAAGTGCGTGACTTCCCATGTCCTAGACACATAAATAGTACATCAATATCTGAATTGATAGTGTCAGTAAAATGAAGGTCAATGGAGCCAACTAAATCTTGATGCACCTTACTAATTTTATTACCAGCATTCGAAGTGCTGTATACAAAGTTGATATTGACCTTTGGGTGATGAATTAATAACCGTATCAATTCTCCCGCAGTGTATCCCGCTCCACCTATAATTCCTGCCTGTATCATAATTCAGAATGTATGTGTTGATATATTTTGTTTTGATTGCCTAGAATTTTGATGAACCCTTTTACCTCTGCTGCGTTCCAGCCTGTATTCATTTCGCCATAACTTCCAAACTTGGCATTCATTAAATCATTTTTAGATGCAATCCCATCTAGTGTGAAACGATAAGGATGTAAACTCACAAACACATCACCTGAAACTTTTTCTTGACTACTTTCAAAAAAAGCTTCCATATCTCTTAGAGCCGGATCCAAATATTGACCTTCATGTACGTGCATTCCATAAAAACTAGCGATGTATTCTTTATGCTGAAGTTGCCACTTTGTAAGCGTATGTTTTTCGAGTAAATGATGAGCTTTGATGATAATTAATGCCGCGGAAGCTTCAAAACCAACCCTTCCTTTTATGCCTACAATAGTATCTCCTACATGAATATCTCTCCCGATGCCATACATTGACGCAATTTCGCGTAAGCTTTGTATAGCCTTTTCTGAAACTTCTGTTTTACGATTTATCGCTATTAACTCACCTTTTAAAAATGTTAATTTGACTTGTTGTGTATCTGTTTTTTCAACTTGAGATGGATACGCAAATTCCGGCAGCGGTTTTTCTGAGGATAAAGTTTCTTCTCCGCCTACACTTGTGCCCCACAGCCCTTTATTGATTGAATATTTTGCTTTCTCCCAAGCCAAGTCAATCCCGTTGTTCTTTAAATAGGTAATTTCTTCCTGTCGAGAAAGTTTCTGATCTCTTATTGGGGTTATGATCTCTATTTCTGGAGCCAAAATTTGAAAAACCATATCAAAACGCACCTGGTCATTACCGGCGCCGGTACTGCCATGAGCAATGTATTTGGCATTGACCTTTTTTGCATACATCACAATTTCAATGGCTTGGATGATCCTCTCGGCGCTTACAGATAACGGATAGGTGTTATTTTTTAAAACATTTCCAAAGATTAAAAACTTGATAATCTTATCGTAATAGGTGCGTTTGGCATCAATATTAGTATAGGAGGCAACTCCCATCTTAAATGCGTTTTTTTCAAGGGTTTCAATTTCCTCAGAAGTGAATCCTCCTGTATTGATACTCACAGCATGAACATCAAAACCAGCCTTTGAAAGGCTGACAGCACAGTAGGAAGTGTCTAATCCGCCACTATAGGCAAGAACTAATTTTTTCATTTTTTCTCTTTTTTTAGTAAGATGGTTTCCTTTATTCTTTTTAATCTTTGAAACACATTTTCTTTAATTTTTGGTTGGTCTTCTGCTGTTTCCTTAGGGTCATAGAGCATTCCTGTGCACAAGCACATTTCTTGATTGGTGCGCTGTAATACATCATAATTTTTACAGGTTTGACATCCGTTCCAAAAAGTCTGGTCTTTAGTGAGCTCTGAAAATGTCACAGGTTTATATCCCAGATTACTATTCAGTTTGAGAACAGCCAATCCAGTAGTAATACTAAAAATTTTTGAATCCGGAAACTTCGTTCTTGAATGATCAAAAACCTTCTGTTTAATTTTTTTTGACAAGCCCTGTCCTCTATAATCTGGATGAACAATCAATCCGGAGTTAGCAACAAATTTGCCATGGCTCCAAACCTCTATATAACAGAAACCCGCAAATTGTTGCCCGTCAAGGGCAATTACGGCATTGCCTGCTTCCATTTTGGAGATGATATATTCTGGCTTCCGCATGGCTATTCCTGTGCCTCGAACTTGAGCGGCCATTTGGATAGTGTCACATATAACTTGTGCATATATGCTATGCGTGTGATCAGCAATAATGATTTCCATTGTTGTTGATTTAAAAGTTAAAATTGAATGTATGTAGTATCGAAAGTAGAACCGGACTCACCTGAGTTCTATAAAAAGAAGAGTACCCTTACGGGCGACGAAGATAAAAGCGGCGCAAAAGCGTGTTGCTATTTTGAAAAATAGCTACTTCTGAAAATAAGGTTGGGAAATGGTACATAAGAAAAAATAAAAACGTGAGTACTAGAATGCGGCCGACTTAAAGAAAGAAGCGGCGGCGTCGCACGGGAAGTGCGATATCTAGTGAACGTAATTTATTTTTTGAATAATTCATTGGCTCAAAAGTAAGAATTAAATTTAATGTAAGGCTTATTTTTTTTATTAAAACGAATTCTTTGTGATTAGAAGCTATTAAACATGCCAAAACTAATCAATGGATCAAACGTATAATAGGCAAAAAAAATGGAGACCTCAAAGGAGTCTCCATTTAATATAAATACTAATCTTAGTGGCTGATTACGTTTTAGCGTCCGCCTGTATAGCCGTGAGGAAAGCAAATTCAGATCTAAGTTATTTCTAATAAATATAGGTTTACTCGTAAAAAGTAACAGCACCCGTTTTAATGTCATACATGCCTCCTACAATCTTAATAGCTCCATCCTTATGCATTTGTGCCAATACTTCACTTTCTGCTAGGATTCTATCTATAGACATATGTACATTCTTCTCAGCAACATTATTTACAAATTCAATATTACTTGAATTACGTTTGCTGCTATCTTGAGGTTCTTTCACTGCATCAACAGCAGGAGTTATTTTCTCAAGCATAGTCGTGAGATTACCAAGTTTTGCATTATCACAAGCACCTTTTACCGCGCCGCAACTTGTATGTCCTAATACTACAATGAGTGGAGTACCCGCAAGTTTGCTCGCAAACTCCATACTTCCTAAAATATCTTCGTTGATAAAGTTTCCAGCAATTCGCACTGAAAATATATCTCCTATTCCTTGGTCAAAAATCAATTCTGATGATACACGAGAATCGATACAACTCAAAATGGTTGCTAAAGGATATTGCCCAGTACTCGTATCCTTTACTTGCTCCAATAGGTCCCTATCTGCTTTAGAGTTTTTTTGAAATCTTTTGTTTCCTTCCTTCAAAGCTTCCAATGCCAATGCTGGTGTCATTTTAGCTTGCGTTTCTTTTGTGTGTGCTTTCATAATTGTTACCTTTTATTTGCTATTAAGTATGAGTATTGGAATATTGGTTTTTTCTATTGTTTTAGTTAATGTATTATTTAATCTACTTAAAAGTGAACGATCATTTGTTTCCTTATTATTCACGAACAACAAGGCCAGATTGTTTTTCATAATGAAATTGGTCATCGCGTTGGCAGTATCACTTTTTGAGTCAAATTCATAGACAATATTATTTTTGTCTACTTCCTGATTATTCATTTTTTCAACCCCTATTTTTTTTGTCTCTAAGACGCCATCTTGGCTCATCTTAAAAATTTTAAGGGGCTTATTATTCAACTTTTTAAGATCATTTGCAATTGCTATTTTCTCAATGTCGCTACTATTATTTAGAAAGCCAATAGACTTAGTGTTATAGGATGTAAAGGCTTCTTTATTACCGGATATCAAGATACCTCCATTATGAGTTTTAAGCAAATCGGCGGTAATTCCATCTCCTAGAAAATTTACGACCTTTCTCTTACGTTTCCCTAGGACAATAATATCTGGCTTCGTTTTTTCGATATGGTTTTTAATTTCATTTTTTATGTTACCAAATGTAAAGTTACTTATAATAGGTAAATTTTCTTCTTCTGATATAAGTCTTACAATGTCTTTAAGTTCCTTCTTTTGTTTGGTTCGATCTTCATCAATAGCTCTCATAGAGGCTATCTGATTTTCATACCTTACCACACTTGTTGGAGATCTCACTTGCAGAATATCGATACTTGCGTCGATTAATTTGGCAAGATTAACAGCGTTTGTAAGGGCAGTATATGATGCTTTGGATTTGTCCATAAGCACCAATAAGGTATGTTTTGATTTAGTGGAGTGTGTTTTCATTTTTCATATTTAGAATTACTAGGCGCTCTTTGGCCTTAATTGAAAAAATTCAATAAAACTGTTAGGATTCTCAATGATTCCTCTTTCAGAAATGAGTTTAATATCAATATTTCGATTACGCGCTTTTTCTGAAAAATCATCCAGAATTTCTATAATGTCATTATCGAGATATCGAGTATTTCTAACATCAAGTTCTAAAAAGGTGTCTCTTGGAAGACTGTCCAATTCTTTTAATATAGCTCCTTTATTAAAGAATGTTACCTCTTCTGCCAAGGTCATCTTTATTTTGTGTTGGCCATTACTCTTGTCTTCAATGTGAAGGAAGTGAGAATTCTGAAAACTTTTAATCAGGATCACTACAATACCAACCATAAGTCCCAGACCAATTCCCATGAGTAAATCTGTAAAAATTATACCCAAGACCGTCACTACAAAAGGAACAAATTGCTTCCAGCCTAGTAAATACATTTGCTTAAATAAAGCTGGTTTTGCTAATTTATAACCTACAATAAGTAAGATAGCTGCTAGCACTGATAGTGGAATTTTATTCAATAAAGTAGGTATAAGAATCACCGAGATAAGTAGTAAGAATCCATGAATAATGGCAGACATCTTTGTCTTCCCACCCGATTGAATATTTGCAGAACTCCGCACAATCACCTGAGTAATAGGTAGTCCTCCTACGAGACCAGAAAGAATGTTTCCTGTTCCTTGTGCAAGAAGTTCTCTGTTGGTAGGTGTAACACGTTTACGGGGATCCAACTTATCTGTTGCCTCCACACATAAGAGTGTTTCAAGACTAGCAACCAAAGCAATCGTAAATGCAGTAATCCAAACTTGAGGATTTGTTATCGCTCCAAAATTTGGGGTGCTAAACTGAGCCATAAACGATGAAGCGTCTTCAGGTACAGGAACACTTACCAAATGCTCTGAAGAAATACCCCAAGTTTCACTGCCTAAGGTTGCAACGTAGTAAATAATTCCTACAGCTACGGCAACCAATGGACCTTGAATTAGATTGAATATTTTACCTTTTTTTGAAAGGACAGAACTCCATAGAATTAAAATACCAAGTCCAAGAAAAGCAACTAAAGTAGCTCCAGGACTGATAAAGTTCATTGTATTTATGATCTCTGAAAATGTGTTTTCTCCGTCTACTTGAAAAAAGGCAAAATCCCCTTCTGGATCAACATCATACCCAAAGAAGTGCGGAATCTGTTTCAAAATAATGATCAAACCAATTCCCGTAAGCATACCCTTAATTACTGATGACGGAAAGTAATATCCAATAATACCAGCTTTTAATACGCCAAAAAGGAGCTGGATAACACCTCCCAAAACAACGGCCATCAAGAAGTTTTCAAAACTTCCTAATGTGCCAATGGCTGTTAATACGATCGCAGCAAGACCAGCTGCCGGTCCGCTTACGCCAACTTGCGAGCCACTTAAGGCTCCTACGACGGTACCGCCAATGATACCTGCTATTAGACCCGAAAATAATGGAGCCCCACTAGCGAGAGCGATTCCTAGACACAGAGGTAAGGCTACAAAAAAGACCACAATACTTGCTGGGAAATCGGCTTTTAAACTTTTAAAAGGATTTGAACTATTCATTTTATTTATACGTTTATTTGCGGAAGGATGAGACTATTTCATAGGTATCCTACCCATTATGTTTAAGATTTTGGAACTAATGTTGTGACCCTTCAAGATTACTACCTATAGATAATAGGAAAGGGAATTGGCGAATGTATTAGGCTTGTTCCGGGGGTGGAATGTGAATTTCAAGATTAATCCCTCGTATGGGTTTTAAGCCTTGAAAAAATGGAATTCTTTGTATATCAAAAAAATCAGTATCTGTTAAGGAAGCAGATTGAAGTTCCTTAGTCTTATCTGTATTGTCATCTTCCTGCAACTCCTTCTCTGAAGTGTCCTCTTCACTCTCCCTATCTACCATGGCGTAACCATTTTGATCAATAAGACCAAAGGTCATTACACTGGGTTGAAGAATCATGATCCCAACGAGTAAACACATCGTTAGAAATGTCGTGAAAGAGGGGGATATAGGTTTTTTTAGACTCATTTATACAATTGCTTTATGCACTAAATCAATATAAAAACGCTCAATTGGAGATTTCCCTTTCCCTGTATCTGTCAAAGAAGGTAAGTGCTCCGAAAAATGACGTTGTTGGTGTGACCCTTCAATAACCGTCGAAATGAGCATATGTGGAAATTCGTAGGTAGGATTAACCTCAAGAACCATTTGGCTAACACGTTCTACTACACGTTTGTACGTTTTAAAATATCCTTTCTCATTTTGTGCAGCTACACTTTTGGTATGATGTGCTTTATTGGCTTCGGCAATAATGATTTTTCCGAGTAATACCTCATTGATGAAGGTAAACGAATTGTCTATATCAATTTTGCGAGTCAAAATATGAATGGCTGTCTCAAGGCGATCATGAGGCTTAGGGAGATTACTAGTGGCAAAAACTAGTTGGTACTCTATCCAACTCCAATACCAGCAGGTGAGATAAATGAGCAACATATGTTTATTCTCAAAATATCTGTAAATCGAACTTTCATTGGAACCTATTTGAGTTCCCAATTTTTTAAATGTAAATGCCTCAAACCCCAACTCATTAATCATCTCGATACTCTGAGAAACAATCTTCCGCCCAAGATCTGAAGACTCAGGATTCTTGGTATATAAATTCGGATCAATGACGATATGTATTTGTAGCTTATCCATGTAATGCTTTGCAAATATAATAGTATTACTATTATTATATAATAGCTTAACTAATTTTTAAGAAATTATTCTTATTTACTCTATTTGAATTGCATCCACCCCATTTTTGAGGTAGTAATGACCTTATTCTGTGTTAAGCAAATTGCGATCTTTGAAAATTTTGTAATTTCGCTAAACATGAAAGCAATTCTTCATAAAATATCAGCAGTTTTAATGGCCTTAGTGCTCGTTTTTACAACGATGTCATTTACGGTAAGTATGCATTATTGCGGTGATACATTGGTTAATTATTCATTTACACATAGCATTGAAAGTTGTGGTGTTGATGGTATGGCCGATGCAATGACTACAGCTTGTGACGAAGGGCTTTCTAAAGATTCTTGCTGTTCGTATGAGCAATTTCTTGTAGAAGGGCAAGATGAAGTCAAAGTTTCATGGGATTCTTTTTCTATTGACCAACAAGCTATTTTTAAAGTAAACTCTTATTCCCATATCCCTCTGTTTTTAGGTGCAAAACAGAAATTATCATCATTTAAAGCCCACGCGCCACCACTGATCGTTCGTGACATTTATGTACTCGATCAGTCTTTCCTTCTATAGCTATTCTTGATTTATAGTTAGCGCCTCTCTGCGCCACTTTAATTAATGTTAGAATAGACACACACAAACATGAAGAAATTATTTTTTTGGGTATTGGTATGTTTCGCTTTCGCGAAAGCGTTCCCACAAGGCCCACCAATTACAGGAGACAAGCCTATTATGTTAGGCGGCAACAGTTTTACTACTAAAACCCTTACTGAAATTCGAAATACCGAAAGAGGTACCGCTCTTTATGCTCCTTTAATGTTGCACTATTTACCCACATCCAATATCTTGCTTGCAGTGCACCTGCCATATGTGAGCTATGACTTTGTAGATACCTCAGGAAGTGGATTGGCCGATATAAAGGTCTTAGGGAAATATCAGTTTTATCGCAAAGATGCTACGGGTAAAACCTTTAGGATGGTTGCCAAAACCCTCCAAACATTACCCACAGGGAAGGAAATTGATCTTGCCGATCTAAGTACGGGGAATTATGCAGGTTATTATGGCATAGTTTCTGGATATGAAACCTTGAAATATGGTATTTCAACAGAAATAGGTTATAACTGGATGCCTAACGGAACGCTTGATGAATTAAGAGTCAAAGCGGGTGTTGGTCTTCCTTTATTAAAACCACAATATCCAAATAAACAATTGAATCTATATTTTGAATACACCAGTGCATGGATGAATGAACGAGATTGGTATCAATTATTTTACTCTCAAGGAATCCAGTATGCTTTAAAGAATGTCACCTTTGATCTTGCAGTTCAGTTACCATTGGTGCAAGATATACCAGAGGACAGAGCTTATAATTATTCAGTGTTTTTAGGAACACGCTACACTTTTTAAAAAATTTAATATGAAACGTATTATCATAATGACAATGATCATGAGTTTGTTTGCCGTAACAACGACACAGGCTCAAAAAAATGGAAAGCAAATGGATGCTTTTGAAGTACAAGTTGACGGCTTAGGCTGTCCTTTTTGTGCCTACGGACTTGAAAAGAAGTTCAAAGAATTCAAAGGAATAAAAAAGGTTGCAATCGATATTGAAACTGGAGATTTTAGTTTTCAATATCCTTCTGAAAAAGCACTTAGCATGGAGGATGTTGTAGCTCAAGTAAAAAAAGCGGGTTACACTCCTAATATCGCAAAAATCACCCGCGCCGATGGAACGATTGAAAATTCTGAAGCTGCCGCAGTAACAGAAGTAACAGATGGCAGTATTCTTACAGAAGCCTCAGTAACAGTAGCTGGAAAATGTGGCATGTGTGAGGCACGTATTCTAAAGGCTACCTCAGGAGTTGTAGGTATTACAGAAGCTTCATGGAATAAGGATACGCAACTTTTAGATGTTCGTTTTGACGAAAAACAAACCTCCTTAGACACAATTCAAAAAGTAATCGCCGAAGCTGGTCACGACACTAAACCTTATAAAACATCTGAAGCTGCTTACGCAGACCTTCCTGGCTGTTGTAAATATGAGCGTATTGAACAATAAGCCCTTACATAAAACTATGAAATATTTATATTCAGGAGTACTGCTTGCCATTGTATTGGTAAGCTGTAAACAAGAGCAAAAAATAATGGAGTGGCAACTTGCCAATACCATGGAATTGGAAGGTATTAATCCAATTGGGATCGCTCAGGATACAGAAGGAATTTGGTTGAGTGATGGAGATCATCACCGAGTAGTACACATTGATGATAATGGGAAAGTACTAAGTCGTGTCGATTCTTTGGATCGTCCTATGCATATTGCTACCCAAGACGGAAAGGTATACATTCCTCAATATGGCAATGATCAAATCGCAATCCGAGATGCTGATAAATTAATGCCAATGGTCGTAGGAGATAGCCTTGATGCACCTGCTGGAATCGCTGTTGTTGGAAATACCATAGCGATTGCCGATTTCTATAACCACCGAATTGTGTGGACAAACAACGGAACAGATTGGTCCTCTTTTGGGAAGGAAGGAAATGCACATGGAGAATTCTACTATCCTACCGATGTTCATTTAACGGATGATAAAATATATGTCGCCGATGCCTATAATAACCGTGTGCAGGTATTTGATGGCCAGGGAAATTTTATGAATACAATTGGAGAAGATCAAAAAATGAACGCCGCTACTGGATTATATGTCGAGGATGATTCTGTATTTGTCACCGATTTTGAAAATAACAGAGTACTTGTTTTTGATCCTGAAGGTAATTTGAAGCAAGAGATTAAGAACGGTATTGCAAAACCTACGGATATATTAATTCGCAATGGTCAATTGATCGTTACCAATTACAAGGATAGTTCGCTATCGCTTTATGACTGGCTAGAAGCAACTCCTAAGAATAATGAAGAGGAAGAGCATCACGATCATGATCATTAGAATACTTTTACTTTAATAATAAACAAGAAACCTAAAAAAACGCGCCTTGTGAAAGGCGCGTTTTTTTTGCATTATATAAATAGTAATAAGTTTAGGAGTTTAAGAGTCTTTGCGAACTTTCTGCTCCCATTTCCAAGCAGAGGATAGCGCATCATCAAGGGTATACTCGGCCGTCCAACCCAATTCGTTGTTTGCCTTATCAGTATCAGCATAGGCGGCAGTAATATCGCCTTCCCGCTTGTCGACAATTTTATAGTTGAGAGAAGTTTCGGCTACCTTTTCAAAAGAGCGGATGACTTCAAGAACAGTACTTCCCGTACCTGTCCCAACATTAAAGACCTCGTAATTGCTCTTGTTTTGATTGTGTAATAAACGTTCTACTGCAATAACATGAGCTTTGGCCAAGTCTACTACATGGATATAATCGCGAACTGCAGTTCCATCTGAAGTAGGGTAGGTGTCTCCAAAAACAGAGAGTTCCTTGCGTATTCCTAAAGCGGTTTGAGTAATATAAGGCACTAAATTTTGTGGAACACCAAGCGGTAGTTCGCCTATTTCTGCAGAAGGATGTGCTCCAATAGGATTAAAATAACGCAAAGCAATTGCTTTTAGTTGAGGTGCAATCTTACAGGTATCTCTAATAATCTCTTCTCCAATTTGCTTTGTATTCCCATAGGGTGACTCAGCAGGTTTGACGGGAGCATTTTCTGTAATAGGCAGCTCATCAGCTTGGCCATAAACCGTGCAAGAGGAACTAAAGATGAAATTAGCAACTTTTAGCTTTTGCAATTCTTGTAATAGGTACACCAAGGTACCAATATTGTTTTCGTAATATAGCAGAGGTTCATTGACGCTTTCATTAACCGCCTTAGATGCGGCAAAGTGAATGAGCCCAGACACATCTGTGTGCCTTGTGAAAAAATCTTGCACTTTTTCCTTCTCTCGTAAGTCAAACTCTTCAAACACAGGACGTACACCCGTAATGGCTGTAATTCCTTCTAAGACGTCCCGAGAAGAATTAGAGCAATTATCTATGATAACAACTTCATATCCTTTTTGCTGCAGCTCAACTACCGTATGCGATCCTATAAAACCTAATCCTCCCGTAACAACTATCTTCATGTGTCTTTGCGTTTACGCTTTCGCGAAAGCGGTCATCAACCACTTTAAGTTAAAATATTAAATAGGTACTCAATACCAATAATACAATAAGTCCACCTACAATCCATGCATATTTCCATGGAGTCACATCAATAGCTTCAGTAGCCGTTGGAACATAAGCCACAGCTTTTGGTTTGATAAGCCCAATAATGAGCATAATAGCTATATTAATTGCAAATAAGAAAGCCATAACCCATAAGAAATGAGGATAGGCTTGTGATTCAATAAGGGCAAGTTGAGCGGTATCAGTAATTCCATCGGTTGCAGCAGTCTCTAGTGCTGAGGTTTTCATTATTGGTTGAATTATGAAAAGACCAATTAAATACATGAGAACACCTCCTACTAAGACAACTTTAGCTCCTATAGCAGGCACCTTTTTAGTAAGGATGCCAATCAATACCACCGCAAGAATAGGGACACTCAAACTTCCTAAAGCTTGTTGGATATAATCAAAAAGTCCGTTAGGAGCATTTCTAATGAAAGGAGCAATACTCATTGAAACAACGGCGAGTCCTAGTCCAAATATTTTACCAGCTTTTACTGTCTGATGTTCTGTAGCATCTTTCTTGAAAAATTTCTTAAATAAGTCAAATCCAAATAGGGTTGCACTACTGTTTAATAAGCTATTGAATGAACTCAATACGGCTCCAAATAAAACAGCTGCAAAAAATCCTAAGAGACCAGCTGGTAGTACGCGACGCACTAATTCAGGATAAGCAGCATCTGCGTCTGTTAATTCTGATCCGAACATATGCCAAGCAATGATTCCTGGTAAAACCACAATGACAGGAATTAAAAACTTAACAAAAGCAGCAAGCATCAATCCTTTTTGTCCTTCTTTCAAACTTTTAGCGCCAAATACACGTTGCAAGATCGCTTGGTTGGTACCCCAATAATACATTTGGGCAATCATCATTCCAGTAAAGATTATTCCACCCGCAGGTATAGAAGAATTAGGACCACCAGTTACTTCAAATTTATCTTGATTTTCTGTCCACAATGTACTTAGTCCATCCATGAAACTGCCATCTCCAATAAGTGACAAACCAAAGAAAGGAATCATCAATCCGCCTATTAGTAGTCCAATAGCGTTTACCAAATCAGATACTGCTACGGCTTTTAGGCCGCCGTAAATCGCATAGACAATCCCAATAAGGCCTATCGTCCACACACAAATCCAATAGGTAGCTGTTTCTGAAGTGCCAAGCATTTCAGGGAGCTCAAACATGGTGATAAATGCTTTAGAACCTGCATACAATATAGTGGGTAGCAATACGATCCCAAAGGCAATTAAAAACAATATTGAGAGTATCGCTTTAGTATTATCATCAAAACGTTTAGCAATAAATTCAGGTATAGTCGTAATCCCTACGTGCATGTATTTTGGTAAAAGCCATACTGCCGCAACAACCATAGCAATTGCAGCTAGGGTTTCCCAAGCCATTACAAGAATTCCTTCTGAAAATGCCTGTCCGTTTAGACCTACAATTTGTTCGGCAGAGAGATTTGTAAGTAATAAAGACCCAGCAATAGTAATGGCTCCAAGACTACGTCCTCCTAGGTAATATCCATCTGCAGATTTTTCATCTGTACCTCTTGTTTTCCACCATGCAAAAATTGCAACGAGTAAGGTAAATCCAATAAAAGTAATAAGTCCCATAGGTCAATAATTAATTAGTTGTTTCACGAAAATATGGAATTAAAATGGATTTGGTTTTTTGCATTCTGTAATGAATTAACCGCAAACGTTTTCGTAAAAACGGAATGAGATTAATAATTTTAATCCATTTCTTTATCATAATAATGAGAAGCGTCTTGCAACAAAAGATCAAGGTGAGCATTCTCCTTTGCTACCCGAGCCTCATTCCATCCAAAATAATGTATCAAATCTTCTTGTACGAGTTGGCGATATAACTGCACACTTCTGATATCAAAATACAACCTCCCTGTTCGCCTTACAAAGAAATCAGCTAGGCCATTACACATTTCATGATGTACGCTATACCATATTTCTGCACGTACTAATCGATCTTCGATATCATCATTTAAAAAATAATTAATTTTTTCAATGATGATATCTGCTTGTTTCCCGTAAGTAGTTGCGAGATACCATCCTTGATACAGGTCGTCTATGCCTAATTCTTTTAATCGGTGAGTAATTTCACCTTGATAGCTCTTAACAGCCTCGGTATCTTTTAATGGAGTTAAGGTGAGTGGTATGCGGTCGGTATGTGAGACGACAAGCTGAGCCTTTTTGTTTTCCGGCATATCTTTTAGCACTCTGTCTACAACCCTTTGCGCCATTTTACGATAGCCAGTTAATTTTCCGCCAGCGATTGAAATTAAACCTGTATCTGAAACAAAGATTTCGTCCTTTCTAGATAGTTCAGATGGATCCTTTCCGTCTTCATGAATCAATGGTCGCAATCCTGCCCAATTGGACTCTATGTCTTCTTTAACTAAGTCTAGGCTAGGAAACATATTGTTAGTCGCATGCAAAAGGTATTCTGCATCTTTTTGGGTGGCGACAACTCGGTTGAGACTTGCAGTATAATTAGTGTCTGTTGTGCCTACATAGGTCGATCGACCACGAGGAATGGCAAAAATCATCCTACCATCTGGAACATCAAAGTATACAGATTGAGATAGTGGAAACCGCTTCCGCGAAAAAACGATATGTACCCCCTTCGTCAAGTGAAGGTGTTTGTTGTTTAATGAATGATCCTTTTTTCTAAGTAAATCAACCCAGGGTCCCGCCGCTGATACATAGTGCTGGGCATTTAGAGTGAAACTTTGTTGCGCATCGTGATCATAACAGTGTACACTTTTGATTTTTCCATCCTTGTCATATTCAAAGGCGTTCATTTCGCAGTAGTTGATGCTCATTGCACCATAGTTAGCGGCCTTTTTTACAATTTCAATGGTTAATCGAGCATCATCTGTTCGGTATTCGGCATAGTAACCTCCGCCTATGAGTCCATTTGTGTTTAATAAAGGTTCTCTGGCCACCGTTTCTTCTGTACTTAACATTTGACGTTTGTCATCGCCTTCTACATTTGCCAAAAAATCATATACTTTGAGTCCTATTGCTGTCATCATTTTGCCATAAGTACCACCTTCTACAAGTGGTAATAGCATCTTTTCTGGAACTACAAGGTGTGGCGCAAGTTTATGTACTGTGGCTCGCTCACTACCTGATTCTTTGACAAGGCCAATTTCCATTTGCTTGAGATAGCGCAGCCCACCATGAATTAATTTAGTTGATTTATTACTGGTTCCAGAAGCAAAGTCGTTCTTTTCAATCAGGCAAACATTCATGCCTCGAGAGGCGGCGTCTAATGCAATTCCTGCGCCGGTCACCCCACCTCCAATGACGATAAGGTCGAAGTTGGTTTTTTGTGCACGATAAATTTGTCGTTTTCGATCAAGAACAGAAAATCGAATAGGATTGTCTTCCTGGGTAGAAAGTATGTTTGCTGTACTTGACTTTGTGCGTGCCACCGCATTCTTCCAGCCTATATATTTTCGATTGCGTTCATACTCATTAATCTCTGGTGTAAACAAAGTATCTACATTACGAATTCGAGCAATATCCTTTTTATCCCAAATACCTACTTGAATTCCGGCTAGGAATGCGGCACCTAAAGCAGTTACTTCTAGCATCTTTGGCCGATCAACAGTAACATTCAATAAATCTGCCTGAAATTGCATCAAGTAGTTATTTGCTGTTGCTCCTCCATCTACTTTAAGCGTTTTCATTTGTGTGCCACTGTCTTCTATCATCGCATCCAGAACATCTCTAGTTTGATAGGCGAGGGCGTCAATGGTCGCTTTGATAATATGATCTTTATTCGAGTCTAAGCTCAGACCGAAAATAGCT
The DNA here is from genome assembly GCA_963974305.1 of uncultured bacterium. Lineage (GTDB taxonomy): Bacteria > Bacteroidota > Bacteroidia > Flavobacteriales > Flavobacteriaceae > Dokdonia. The sequence goes on along the minus strand of CAXBCS010000019.1, from coordinate 12,273 downwards.
CCCTTGGCATCCATGTCCCAATAAGGCGCACCTAAGCCGGCAAAGGCTGGGACTACATATAGATCGTCTTGGGATGTTGTGCGGTGACAAATAGCTTCGGTTTCTTTGGCATCCTTGATAATTTGTAATTTATCTCGAAGCCATTGTACAGAGGCTCCTCCTACAAATATGCTACCTTCCAAGGCATATTTTACCTTGCTATCAGGAAGGCTTGCGCATAAGGTGGTAAGTAGCCCATTTTTTGACTGATAGGCTTTTTTGCCGGTATTCATTAAAAGAAAGCAGCCTGTGCCATAGGTGTTTTTTGCAGTCCCAGTTTTGTAACCGCCTTGTCCAAATAAGGAAGCTTGCTGGTCACCCGCTACACCTGCAATCGGAATTTGATTTCCTTTGTATTCCAAACTACCGTAATCGGCTGCAGAATGTTGCACCTTAGGTAACATTGATTCGGGAATTTGAAGTGCTTTGAGCAACTTTTTATCCCATTGTAAGTCTATAATGTTATAAAGTAGGGTCCTAGAAGCATTTGAATGATCTGTTGCGTGCACTGCGCCCTTAGTAAACTTCCAGATGAGCCAAGAGTCTATAGTTCCAAAAAGAAGGTCTCCTCGATCTGCTTTTTCTTGGGCGCCTTCAACATGATCTAAGATCCATTTGACCTTAGTTCCTGAAAAATAAGAATCAATTATTAGGCCTGTATTTTTACGAACGTATTGATCTAAATTTTGAGATTTTAATTGCTCACATATGGCTTTTGTTCGTTTGTCAAGCCATACAATTGCATTGTAAATAGGTATTCCTGTATGCCTGTCCCAAACAACTGTTGTCTCTCGCTGATTTGTGATTCCAATACCTCCAATTTCTTCGATGTCAATATCTGAGCTTTCAATGACTTCTTCAAATACTTCTTGCTGATGACGGAAAATTTCTAGGGGGTCATGTTCGACCCACCCCGGTTGAGGGTAGTGCTGTGTGAGTTCTTTTTGGGCAATCTTACAAATGTTTCCTCGATGATCAAAAATTATAGCTCGTGTACTTGTAGTACCCTGATCAAAGGCAATAATGTATTTCTTTTTCATAAATCGTAGATCCTAATCTGGTCTGTCCGAAAGTTAGTTCTTTTATTGCTTTATTACTAGAGTATACTTTCGGGATTATTGAGAAATACTATTTAATAATCTGTTTTTGATGCATTGATTTTCTCAACATATTTTTATCTTTGGTAACAGTGAGGGTGATTAGCTCAGTTGGTTTAGAGTGTTGCATTGACATTGCAGAGGTCGCTGGTTCGAATCCAGTATTACCCACAAAAAAGAGCGAGCATCTGAAGTATAGACGTTTGCTCTTTTTATATCTAATACTTATTTACAAGAGATCTAAAACCCGTTCCATAGCCATTCCTCTCGAACCTTTGATGAGAATGGTGCTCTCCTTTTTAATGGAAGCTTTAAAACTTTCTCGAAACGCCTCAAAGGACGCATAACTCCTTATATTGTTTTCTAAGATGGCATTGTCAAAGAAGTGTTGTCCTACTACATGAATTTCATCTATCCCGAGAGTTGCTGCGAGGGCAGCAATATGAGTGTGCTCTTTATCTGTTGTTGGTCCAACTTCATACATATCACCTAGGATCGCGATTTTGTTTTCTGCTTCTTGGATACTTAAGTTTCTCAAAGCCGCTTCCATACTTGTTGGATTGGCATTATATGCATCAAGAATAATAGTATGACCTTGTTTTTCTATTATTTGAGAGCGATTGTTAGTAGGGATGTAATCTTCAATACCTTTCTTAATTGCTGCCTTAGAGAGCTTAAAATAGACGCCCATTGCAAGTGCAGCGGCGATATTGTCAGCGTTGTATTGTCCTATAAGTTGGCTGCTAATAGAGACGTCCTCTAGGCTTAGACATACCCACGGATTTGCGCTAGTCAAGCGAGTAGATATATCTGCCTCTTTATTACCAAAAGTGAAGCGCTCAATCTCTTCTGTTAATCGTACTTGAATAGGATCTTCTAGGTTTACAAAGACTAGGCCTTTTGTTTTTTGAATGTAAGCGTACAATTCACTTTTCCCCTTAATGACTCCTTCTTCTCCGCCAAAACCTTCTAAATGTGCTTTTCCAAAGTTGGTGATATACCCAAAATTTGGTTGGGCAATCTCACAAAGGGAAGCGATTTCTCCTTGATGATTGGCACCCATTTCTACAATTCCAATTTCAGTCTCTTTGGTCATAGAGAGTAAGGTAAGAGGGACGCCTATATGATTGTTGAGGTTGCCTATTGTAGCAACTGTGCTGTACTTTTGGGAGAGAACGGCATTGATTAATTCTTTGGTAGTTGTTTTGCCATTGCTACCGGTGAGAGCAATGATTGGAATGTTTAAAAAGGAGCGATGGTATTGTGCTAATTCCTGTAACGCTTGAAGACCATTGTTCACTAGGGTAGATCCTTCTGTAAGGTAGTTTTCTTCGTCTATGATTGCGGCAGAAGCTCCTTTTTCTAAGGCCGCTTTCGCGAAAGCGTTCCCATTAAAATTATCGCCCTTTAAGGCAATGTATAAATTCCCTTTTTTGAGTTGGCGCGTATCTGTACATACTCCTGTGCTTTGTAAAAAGAGGGTGTGAATTTCGCTGATGTTCATAGAAATAAAGGTATAAAAAAAGCCCTACAAGAGGGCTTTTTTATATTGTATAGTCCGTGATTAATTTGGACGTTTTCCGTTTTTAGCTTTTGAACCAACACGTGACATTGCATTTCTAAATCCAATATCGTCTGTTGCCATTCCTTGAGGTAGGAAACGACGTTGTGCAGGGTCTAACCAGTATGCTCTATCTCTCCAAGAACCTCCTTTGTAAACACGAACTTCATCGTTAACTAGGGTTGTTCTGTTATCAGACTCATCATATTGACGATCTAATTTTCCGGTTTCTTTGTCTACAGAAACTTTATGTTGAGGTGCATCATACATACGTTTACTCGAAGATTCATCTTCATCATCAAGAGATTCAAAATATCTTGAAGAACGACGATCACCATCTCTAAAGTTACGGTTGTCACTTGTTGAGAACTGAGTTCTTAAATAAGTTTCGTTTTCATCAACAGGAACTTGAAGGATTTCTCCAGGTAAGTTACGAGCAATAACACTTCCGTTTGCAAGCGTATCATAAACGATAGAATCTAAAGTAACAATTTTTACTTTTCCATCTTCTCCAATTGCATTTTTAGTGTATTGGTTTCCACGGTAGTAGTTAAAGTCATTAAATTCATCATCAACGATTGGACGATATACATCTGCAACCCATTCTGAAACGTTTCCAGCCATATCATAAAGACCGTAATCGTTAGGAGTATAAGATTTTACTTCAGCTGTAATATCTGCATTATCATCAGACCATCCAGCAATTCCACCGTAATCACCATCACCTTGTTTGAAGTTGGCTAAATGATCACCACGTGTTTTTCTGTTTGAAGAACGTGTATAAGAACCATCCCATGGATATTTCTTACGTCCTCTATATACATTGTAGCTTCTTAGTTCAGTAAGTCCAAGAGCAGCATATTCCCACTCTGCTTCTGTAGGGAGTCTATACTTTGGTAAAAGGATACCATCTTTACGTTGCACAAAGATGTCTGTACTGTCATTACGTTTCATCCTTTGCTCAGATGCTTTTCCTCCACGAGCAAGACTATCACTTCCACCATATGCTAGTGTAGGCGCATTGATGTATGCCTCTGTATCAAAAGTAGAACTTGCATCTACATCAAAACGAGCTCCACGAGCGGTAAAGCCTTCGCGCTCAAGAATAAATTCGTTAACACGATTGGAACGCCAATTTGAAAATTCTACGGCTTGAACCCAACTAACACCTACAACTGGATAGTATGCATAAGCAGGGTGACGTAAATAATTTTCTGTCATCGTTTCGTTAAAACCAAGACGGTTTCTCCATACGAGTGTATCTGGCAGTGCTCCTTTATAAATATTTTTATAATTGTCATCTTCCGGAGGGAAAACACCTTTTAACCAGTCAAGGTATTCTGTATACATGAAGTTAGTAACTTCAGTTTCGTCCATATAAAAAGACTGAACGTGCTGCTGATTTGGAGTGTTATTCCAATCATGCATCACATCATCTTGTACCTTACCCATGGTAAAAGTACCACCTTCAATAAAAACTAATCCGGGGCCGGTTTCTTGTTCTTGGTAGTCAGCAACGCCACGAGGGCCTCCTTCTTTACCATTAACTTTCCATCCAGTTGCTCGGGAATTGTCCTTGTAGTTGTTTGATTTACTACAGCTTGCCACTAGTAGGGATAGGCAGACAAGGCCAAGCATTCTTAATGCAGTTTGTTTATTCATGTTTAAATATCTTAAGCAGATTTGGGATTGCAATATAACAATTAACGATAAAATAACAATATTATTTTATCGCACATGCTAAAGCCCGCATTGCAAGGTTTAGGTTATCAATGACTCATTAGTAACGTCAGGTATTATTCTTTATTATTGCAAGACCAAAAAAATGTTAGTTTTTGTCCCAATATCATACTATTTATGATGCTTAGCCGTTAATCCAGAAGATGAGAATTACTACTATACTAATCCTACTTTGCAGTTGTTTCAGTGTTTTGGCGCAACAAAAGCATATTACAGTGTCTTGGAACGACCAAAATTTAAAAAGTGTGACACCTTCTGATGCACTAGATCCACTACAGTTTTCCTATTCAGAAACCGATGGTTGGCAATATGCTGCGCAATGGAAAGAAAGTAGTCCTGTACAAGAAAGGTCTGTGTCAATTTCAAAAGTCACCTATGCGGCAGTACCTCAATATTTACTTTCTAGTCTTAACAATATCGAGATTCCAGACGAAATTAAATTTCAATTTTTTTCTAAGAAAGCCCGGGATCAGGAATATGCAATGATCAACATGAATCCGTTTGTGAAGGTAAACGGTCAGATTAGACGCATTCAAAGCTTTGATGTAAATTATGCTTTCCTGCCGGCCGGACAGGCGGGTGCGAAATCGCCACTACAAAATCGCCTGCCAATTACAAATTCAGTATTATCTGAAGGAAGTATTTATAAATTCTATGTCGAAGAAACTGGAGTTCACAGAATCACAAGGAGCTTTTTACAAAGTATCGGAATGTCAACATCCAATATCGATCCTAGGCAAATCAAGGTATACGGGTATGGAGGGGCTCCGCTGCCTTTTTTGAATAGTGAGAATACGGAATTCGATCTCCGTGAACTTGCAATTAAAGTGGTTGGCGAGGAGGACGGAAGCTTTAATGGAAATGATTATATCCTTTTCTATGGGGAGAGCACCAGAGGATATATTCCTGAAATGGATACTCACGTAAATCCGTATGCAGATCGCTCCTATTATTATATTACAGTAAACAGTGGTCTAGGGAAAAGGGTGCTGCCTTTGCCACAACCACCTGGACCTATAACACAGACCATCACTACTTTTGATGATGTACAATTTCATGAAGAGGATGAAGTGACCCTCGTACAAGTGGGCCGCAGATGGTTTGGAGAACGTTTTAGTTTTGAATCGGAACAATCTTTTGATTTTAACTTTCCAAATCCGGCAAATGCTCCCGCGACTTTGCGTGTGGTTGCAGCGGCCGTATCAGAATCAAGTACATCTTTTGATGTAGCTGTTAATGGAGCTTCTGTAGGAGGAATTGCGATAGGGCCAGTAAATGGCGGGACATTCGCAAGGGATGGATCATTGCTTGTTGATATACCCTTATCTGCACCAGACGTAAGTGTAACTTTGACTTATAATAATGCAGGTAATCCAGGTAGTCAAGGATACTTAGATTTTATTAGTTTGACAGTGCCTCGCAATCTTGCAGGTACCGGTGGACCTCTTAATTTCCAAAAGAACAATACAATTACAGGCGCCGGCGTAGCGGAATATGTGCTGTCTGATGCTGCTAATTACTCAGAGATTTGGGAGGTTACTGATCCCACCGCGATTGGAATCATAGAGAACGTAGACAGTCAGGCCGAGTTGAGATTCAGATCACTCCAAGGCTTTACTCGTAAATTTGCAGCGGTTCACAAAACAAATTTCCTCAATCCATTGAGAGAAAGTAGACGAACACTCGTTCCTAATCAAAATCTTAAGGGCACCATCTTCGATGATGAGAATGGTAATTTCAAGGATGTCGACTACTTAATGATCACTGGTGATGAACTCCTTTCTGAAGCAGAACGTCTGGCCCAGCATAATAGAAGCTTTAGAGGTTTGAATGTAAAAACCGTACGCCTGTCTCAGATTTATGAAGAGTTCGGTGGTGGAAAACAAGATATAGGTGCTATCCGAAACTTTGTGCGCTACGTCTATGAAAATGGATCTTCAGACGCGAGACGGTTGAAATACCTTTGTTTGTTTGGCGATACCTCTGTAGACTATAAGGATAGAATTCTCAATAACACCAATTACGTGCCGAGTTTTCAGGCATGGCAAAGTTTTGATTTGATACGATCTTTTATGTCGGATGATTTCTTTGGTTCATTAGATCCTAATGAAGGGTATATTCAAAATGGTACCCAAACACCCCATTTGCCTTCTGGAGGTCAGAGTGATAAATTGGATATTGCTGTTGGAAGAATTGTTGCCGACTCAAAAACGAGGGCAAAAGTTGTTGTGGATAAAATCATCAACTATGATAAGCCAGAAACCTTTGGTCGCTGGCGAAATAATTTTGTATTGATCTCAGATGATGTAGATGAGGTATGGGAGTTTAATGCGTTGGAGGGGAACCTAGATAATCTTGGAGATTTGATTGGTGCAGAAAAACCTTTTGTCAATGTGATTAAAATCCATAGTGACTCTTTTGAGCAGCAGTCTTCTGCAGGAGGGGATCGTTATCCGCAAGTGAATGATGCGATTGCCAATGCTATTGAAGTAGGGGCCCTTGTGGTTACGTATTTAGGACATGGTGGTGAGGATTTGCTAGCCAGTGAAGTGATTGTTACCCAGGATGAGGTCAAGAGACTCGATAATGGGAGTCGACTCCCATTAGTTATTACGGTTACTTGTGAATTTACCAAGTTTGATAATCCTTTGAGAGAGACTGGAGGAGAACAGTTTGTCTGGAATCCGGATGGTGGCGCTGTAGCAATGATTGCAACAACACGTGAAATAAGTGTATCGTTAGGTGTTGAGTTTAATGATGTTGTGGCCGCGGAAGTCTTTTCTTTTGGAACCAATGTTATTTCTAGTGTAGCTGAGAATTTGAGAATTTCAAAGAATAATATTCCCAATAGTGATGCCTTACGTCGCGTCATTTTCTTTTTGGGAGATCCAGCGATGAAATTGGCTTTTCCTGAACAAGATATTCGATTGACTGAAGTGAACGATGTCCCTGTGGGAGGGGTTTTGCCAACGCTTGAGGCCTTAGGTCGAGTGAAGTTAAAAGGAGTAGTAGCGTCTCCCAATGGTCAAATTATTTCCAATTATAATGGAAAAGTTTCTGTGACTTTATATGACAAAAAGATAGATAGGAGCACCCTTGGTAATGATGGTGTAACCGATACCAATGGTAATTTGCTCATCTTAGATTTTCAAACCTTAGGGAATATTTTATATCGAGGACAAGCTTCGGTCACCAATGGGAATTTTGAAGTAGAATTTGTAATGCCTCGTGATACTTCTATACCAATAGGAGAGGGGCGTATCAGTTTTTATGCCCAACGTGATGGTGTGGCTGAAGACCAAACCGGAGTGAATACCGATGTGATCATAGGAGGATTGAATGAGAATGCTCCCGTAGATAACTTAGGCCCTAAGATTCGTCTCTTTATGAATGATGAAGGTTTTGTTAATGGAGGAATCACGAACGATGCTCCTTTTATTTTAGCAAAATTGGAAGATGAAAACGGTATCAGTACGGCGAGTGGTATCGGTCATGATATCGTCGCTATTATTGATGGTGATGAGACCAATCCGCTAGTTATGAACGACTTTTATGAAACGGAAGTGGATAACTTTATGAAAGGGACCGCCAAACGAAAAATACGCGATCTAGAAAAAGGATTGCATACGCTCACCTTTAAAGCCTGGGATGTGTATAATAATTCTTCTACTGCCGAATTGCAATTTGTAGTTGCTGGCGATGATGAATTAAAGCTCGATAATGTGCTTAATTATCCCAATCCTTTTGTGAATTATACAGAATTCTGGTTCAATCACAATCGTCCGTTTGAGCCTTTAGAGGTTCAGGTTCAGATTTTTACGGTCAGCGGGAAGGTCGTGCGTACGTTAAATCAAACGATAACGAATGAAGGCTTCCTTTCTAGAGATATCGTTTGGGATGGATTGGACGATTTTGGACAAGCAATAGGAAAAGGTGTGTATGTATACAAGCTTTCTGTTAAATCCACGTTAACTAACAAGCAGGTAGAAAAATTTGAAAAGCTTGTTATTCTTTAATTACAAAAATTTAAAAAGGTTATATTTGCCAAAATTCGATATTTTTATGAAAAAAGTACTTCTAGTATGTATGGGTGCGTTTATGCTAATTGGAAAGCAAGCAAAAGCTCAAGATGATTTTAATACAATTACTACAGGTGTTCCATTCTTAGTTATCGCTGCAGATGCCCGTGCATCTGGAATGGGAGAACAAGGGGTAGCAACTAGTCCTGATGCATATGGTGTGCAATGGAATCCAGCAAAGCTTGCCTTTTTAGATCAAAAACATAACGTCGGTGTAAACTACTCTCCATATTTGAGACAATTAGTTAATGATATCGGAATTGGTAATCTTGTTTATGCAAATCGAATCAATGAACGTTCTGCATTTGGTATGAGTCTTCGTTATTTCGGATTAGGAACAATTACAACGACTACAGGTCCTAATGATCCAGGTATTGATGTTCGTCCTAATGAATTTACCTTAGATGCTACCTATGCCTTGAAACTGTCAGATCAGTTCTCTATGGCAGTATCTGGTAGATATTTACGAAGTGATTTGAAAATTCAAGCAGTAGATCCAGACGCGAAAGCGGCAAGTACTTTTGCTGTAGATATCTCAGGTTACTATCAATCTGAGGAGATTTTATACAACAACTTCGATGGTCGTTGGAGAGGGGGATTCAATATTTCTAATATTGGACCTAAATTCAAATATGACGATGCAGGACAGGAAAACTTTTTACCAACGAATTTAAAAGTAGGTGGAGGATTTGATTTTATCTTGGATACATATAATAAGGTATTTGTTGGATTAGAATTTAATAAATTGTTAGTGCCTACACCTCCAATTAGGGAGATTGGTGATGCAGATGGTGACGGGACACCTAATGAAATTATTGCAGGTCAAGACAATGATGTGAGTTTCTTTTCTGGGATGTTACAATCATTTGGAGATGCCCCTGATGGCTTTGGTGAAGAATTAAAAGAATTTACCTGGTCTTTGGGTGTTGAATACGTTTACAATAATGTATTTTCACTACGAACAGGATATTTTAATGAAAGTGATTTAAAAGGAGCGCGTAAGTTTGCGACCTTAGGAGCTGGATTTGAATTTAGTTCTATTGATATTGACTTGTCATACTTGTTTTCAACGGGTGCTGTTAGAAACCCTTTAGAGAATACACTTCGTTTTGGAATTACTTTCCATTTTGGAGATAAATATGATGAGTACTAGGAAGTACCCTTCACACTATGAAAAAAATTAAGATTGAATCGTTTTTGGAAGTTTATCCTGCAATGGATAGTCTTCCAAAAACGATTTTTTCATTGATGGAAACTGCCATTGATGCAAGAGAAAAGGCCTATGCGCCTTATTCTGAATTCCTTGTTGGCGCCGCCATCCTTTTGGATAATGGAGTAGTTGTTCCGGGTAGTAACCAAGAGAATGCTTCGTATCCTTCTGGCTTATGTGCAGAACGCACAGCGATCTATTATGCCGGGGCAAAGTACCCTGAAGCGAAAATAATGGGGATTGCCATAACAGCAAGAGCCAGAGATAAGGAAACAACAACACCTATTCCACCCTGTGGAGCCTGTCGCCAAGCAATCGCCGAATATGAGATCCGTCAAAATTCTCCTATCCCTCTTTACTTCATGGGTGAAAGTGGCGAAGTCTGGAAAAGTGACTCCTTAGAGAATCTGTTGCCGCTTTTGTTTACGTCAAAATACCTTTAGGGACTAAGCATTAACTGTTATCGGTTATCGGTTATCCGTTATCGGTTATCCGTTATCCGTTATTTGTTATCAGTTATTTGTTAACCTTTGACCATTAACCAATAATCATAATTCTTCCAAAAAAATATTTTTCATTTTTCATTTTTGAGATTTGGAACTTGGAACTTGGAACTTGGAATTTTTTTATGTTCTGTCTCAGATTTTTAAAGCTAGCTATTTCGTTTTCGTAATTTTTCAAGCAAACGATTTTTTGATATGTTTCTAAAACGTTATTTTTGTTATTCGCTCAAATAGGAGCGGCATTTATACGTTTTTTTTAGATGAAGAAAATCACCAAAGAAACCTACCGTAATTGGTACGAGGAAATGCTTTTCTGGCGCAAGTTCGAAGACAAACTAGCTCAGGTTTATATCCAACAAAAAGTACGCGGATTTTTACACTTGTATAACGGACAAGAAGCAATTCTTGCGGGTGCATTGCATGCAATGGACTTGAGCAAGGATAAGATGATAACCGCCTATCGTAATCATGTACAACCTATTGGTATGGGTGTAGATCCTAAGAGGGTAATGGCCGAGTTGTATGGAAAAGCAACAGGTACTTCAATGGGTCTAGGTGGATCAATGCACATTTTCTCGAAAGAGAAAGGATTCTATGGAGGACATGGAATCGTTGGTGGGCAAATACCTTTAGGAGCAGGAATGGCATTTGGAGATAAATATCATAAAAGAGAAGCTGTTACACTTTGTTTCTTTGGAGATGGCGCTGCACGACAAGGTTCGTTACACGAAACATTTAACATGGCAATGCTCTGGAAACTTCCAGTGGTCTTCTGTGTTGAAAATAATGGATATGCAATGGGTACCTCAGTTGCTCGAACTGCTAACCATGAGGATATTTGGAAATTAGGCCTTGGGTATGAAATGCCTTGTGGACCTGTAGACGCCATGAATCCAGTTGCTGTTGCAGAAGCGATGGATGAAGCTATTGACCGCGCCCGTCGTGGAGATGGACCTACCTTTTTAGAATTGAAAACATATCGTTACCGCGGACATTCAATGTCTGACGCGCAACACTATAGAACAAAAGATGAGGTTGCAGAATACCAAAAGATTGATCCTATTACTCAGGTAAAAGATATTCTACTAGAAAAGGGGTATGCAACTGAGGATGAGATTAAGGAAATGGCAAGCAGAGTAAAAGAGCGCGTTGCTGAATGTGAAAAGTTTGCAGACGAAAGTCCATATCCGGAAAAAAATATCATGTACGATGTCGTATATGATCAAGAAGATTATCCATTTTTACCTCATAAATTGTAAGCTATGGCAGAAGTAATTAACATGCCGCGTCTTAGTGACACGATGGAAGAAGGAACGGTTGCAACATGGCTTAAGAAAGTGGGCGATGCTATTTCTGAAGGAGATATTCTTGCAGAGATAGAAACAGATAAAGCAACCATGGAGTTTGAATCTTTTAGTGAAGGTGTATTACTTCATATCGGAATTCAAGAAGGAGAAACCGCTAAAGTGGATACACTTCTTGCTATAATAGGAGAAGATGGTGAAGATATTTCAGGCTATTTGAATGGTGATACTTCCGAGCCTAAAGGAGAGGAAGAACCCAAAGAAAAAAATGCAACTGATCCTCAAAAATCAGATGCTCCAGAAGCTAAGGCCGATGATTCTTCAGAAGATGCTAGTACGCCAACAGAATCTAAATCTGAATTGCCTGAAGGGGTAACCGTTGTTACAATGCCTAGACTTTCAGATACTATGGAAGAAGGAACGGTAGCCAACTGGTTAAAGCAAATAGGAGATGAAATTTCGGAGGGTGACATTCTGGCTGAAATTGAAACTGATAAGGCAACCATGGAATTTGAGTCTTTCCAAACGGGAACTCTATTATTTATCGGAATTCCAGAAGGAGGAACTGCTAAAGTCGATGCCTTATTAGCTATTATTGGTCCTGCAGGAACAGATGTAAGTGATATTGCTGCCAATTATAAAGGTGGAAATACAGCACCTAAAGAAGAGGCAAAAAAAGAAGACCCTGCTCCTAAAGAAACACCAGCAGTCAAAAAAGAGGAGACGCCAAAAGCAGCTTC
>CAXBCS010000018.1:0-48766 GCA_963974305.1 uncultured bacterium | reverse complement strand
GGCTTTGATTGGGAAAATGTCAAATCATATTGGAACGAGCTACTTTCCACATAAATTCCGATATATTTGCCCTAACCACCAACTTATGTCATTATTACCTGATATACACTTTGAGATTTCAGAACGCAAGATATTATTGCGGGTATTAGATATGGTCTTTGTTTTTGGTTTTCTACAATTGGTGGGCAACTTCTTTGATTTTGATTACTTTATCATAAATGAAGCTCATTGGGTTTGGCCTATTGTTTTAGCTAGTTACTTGACGATTTTTGGGACCATTTTTGAGTTGTACGATTTACAACAGGCAAGTAAGTTTCAAAAAATCCTAAAGAATACTATTTTGACGGTGTCAGTAACGGTGTTGTTTTATTTATTGACGCCTTTTTACACCCCCGTACTTCCAGAAAATAGATTACAGATTATTTACTTTTTCTTGGCAATGACCATAGGTATCCTCATCTGGAGATGGTTGTATATAAACTTGATCTCTTCACCTCGCTTTTTCAAACGGGTACTTGTTGTGGGAGACTCCTTCGAAATCGATAAGATTGTAACCAATCTCGAAGGTGCAGATCCCAATTATAAGATTGTTGGTTTTATCAATACCACAGATTCACCCTTATCAACGGATTTACATAAAGACATTCAAAAATACCCTATTGAGAATCTGACGAAGACAGTTGCTGAAAATGGTATTTCAGAAATTGTGGTTGCCTCCGATTATACAGATGGGGTAACCGTTACCTTATATACGCAATTGATTAACTTATTGGAGTCAGGATTTCCAATACGAGAATATATGCAGGTATTTGAGGAGATTACGCAACGGATTCCTGTGCAACACGTAGACAAAGATTTTTATCGTTATTTCCCATTTAGTCGAAGTAATCAAAATAAATTTTATCAATTTTTTCATCGATTATTCGATATTATGGCCTCTTTGATTGGGCTCACTTGCTTTTTTGTAATCTCTCCGATAATTGTGCTTCTAAATCTTTTTGGGAATAGAGGCCCCTTATTTTATACGCAAAACCGAATAGGTAAAAATGGACGTGCTTTTAAAATTATAAAGCTCCGTACCATGGTCACCGACGCCGAAAAGAATGGTGCTGTTTGGGCACAAAAAAATGACATACGGGTCACTCGTTTTGGAAAATTTTTGCGCAAATCAAGATTGGATGAGATTCCACAATTTTTCAATGTCCTTATTGGTGAAATGAGTTTGATAGGCCCAAGACCAGAACGACCAGTTTTTGTGCGCGAACTCTCAGAGAAAATACCTTTCTATGAAACGCGGCATGTTGTAAAACCAGGACTTACAGGTTGGGCGCAAGTGATGGGGAGCTATGGAAGTAGTGAAGAGCATGCCTTAGAGAAACTTCAATACGACCTCTATTATATTAAACACCGTAATCTTTTTATGGATCTCAGTATTATCCTTAAAACGATAAGCACGGTGATATTCTATCGCGGACAATAACCTACGTCTTCTAAGGATATTTTGAACGTGGGCGATCACAGAATTTTGTGCAATTTTAATGAGTACCACTTCTTACTAACAGCATTTTTGTTGATGTAAAGAATGGCTCGTTTACAGAAGGATGCAATCAGGTGGATTTGGGTTTGTACTTGTCGTTCAATCCTACTCCTTCTAGAATCATCGGTGTGCATTTTTCCAAACGACGGAGACGCGTAGCTTCTTGTTTGGCACTGCCAATATGCTCGCAGTATTCTCTTTGCTTACCTGGGGTAAGGGCTTCGTAAGCAATTTTGAGGCCTCCCGCTTTCGCGAAAGCGTGCAGTAACTCTTCAGGAATGACAACTTCTTTGGGACTACGGTTAGGTTTAAGTTCTTTGCCTAACACAGCATTTTCAATAGCCTCAGCTAGATACTCAAGGAAGATAACTTCGTCTATTTGATCAATATTCGTATAGTTTAAGGCACGCATGGCTTTGGTTTTACCCTCTTGAGCATTGCGCAATAAGCCGTTAATATCCTTTAAAAATACCCCTTGAAAAAACCAAGCTCCAAAGTGATTCTTAAAATGTGCAAGCGCAACAACGTTTTTACCATTTAAGGTATATGTTGGGATATTCCATTTGTAATCTTCCTCTAGCACACTGTTGTTTAATATTTCGCGTAAGCGCAATAAACCCTTTAGAAATGGGCTATCATTTGAAAAATATTCAGTTAGCTTTTTAGTTTTCTCCATACATTAAATGTACAAAAAATACAATTGAGTCTCTCAATTATACATTTCAGTAGGATGGATTGGCACAGCTTTGAAGATGGATGCATCTTTGAATTATCAATCAAAATCAATCAATCATGAAATCATTTTTATTCACGCTTCTTTGTTTGGCATATTTATCTTTGGGTGCTCAAACAACCATTACTGGAATCGTTACAGATGCTAGCGGACAGCCGATCCAGGGCGCTAATGTATATTTGGATGGCACCTATGATGGGGTCTCTTCCTCAGAAGATGGAAGTTTTTCATTTACGACCACAGAAACTGGAGATCAAGTACTCACGGTATCCATGTTATCCTTTGAAACCTTTGCATATTTTGGAGATGTTTCTACCATGAAAAATTTTCCAATCAGGTTACGCGAGGATGTCAATTCTTTAGATACGGTAGTTATTTCTGCGGGGACTTTTGAAGCGAGTGATAATAGTAAGGTGTCTGTTCTTAAACCGCTAGATGTTGTGACAACTGCATCTGCGTTAGGAGATTTTGTAGGAGCACTTCAAACACTTCCTGGCACTACCACCGTAGCTGAAGACGGCCGCTTATTTGTGCGCGGAGGAGATGCCAATGAAACTCAGATATTTATTGATGGTATCCGCGTTTTTACGCCTTACACACCTACAACAAATAACATCCCTACTCGAGGGAGATATTCTCCTTTCTTATTTGATGGGATTACCTTTTCAACGGGAGGCTATTCTGCAGAATATGGAGAGGCTTTGTCGAGTGTTTTGTTATTAAATACCATTGATGAGCCTGATCAAAACAAAACAGATATTTCGGTTATGTCGGTGGGTGGCGCTTTAGGTCTTACACGCAAGTGGGAGCGAAGTTCTCTTAGTATTAGTACTTCTTATATTAATTTGGCTCCTTATATCGCTCTGTTTCCGGATCGCAATGAGTGGGAAAAGCCTTTTCAAGGGTTGGCCGGAGAAGCTGTATACAGATATAAAACAGACAATGGCCTTTTTAAATTATATACAGCAGTAGATCATTCTAATTTTGAATTGACACAAGAGGATATAAATATTGAGGAAGGGGTTAATTTCAAACTTCTCAATACCAATGTGTATTTAAATACAAGTTATGCAGGAGTGATTTCTGATACTTGGAGCATACGTACAGGTGGGAGCTATACGCTTTCGCGAAATAAGGTAGGGATCATATCCAACACCATCGATGATACAGAGAATTCTGCCCACGTGAAAGTTCGCTTAAAAAAACGCTTTAGTAACCGCTTCAAGATTGCTTTCGGAGCTGAACAATTTATTACCGATTTTAATGAAGATTTCCAAGGAACCTTTGATGAAGAAACCTTTGCCGCTACCTATGGGTATAGAAGTAATATTTCGGCAGCCTTTGCCGAAAGTGATATTATCTTTTCGAAGAAGTTGGCTCTTAAAGTTGGACTTCGGGCCCAATACACCGACTTGATGGATGCTTTTACTATTTCACCCCGAGTATCCTTTGCGTATAAAACAGGGAGGAAGAGTCAGCTTTCAGTGGCTTATGGAGATTTCTTTCAAAACCCAGCGAGTGAGTATCTTAAATTCTCGACAGATTTTGAACCACAGAAAACCAATCACTATATCATGAATTATCAGTACAGTGATAATGGTCGAATTTTTAGAGCTGAAGTATACCGCAAGTCGTACGATAAATTGGTCACTTTAGATACTGATTTTGCCAGTTTTGAAAGTGAATACGGCAATGATGGTGAGGGCTATGCTCAGGGCTTGGATATCTTTTGGAGAGATAATACGAGTATTAAGAATATGGATTATTGGCTCAGTTACTCTTATTTGGATACAGAGCGTCAATACTTGAATTATCCTCTTAAGGCAAGACCTTCTTTTGCGAGTACTCATAATTTTTCGGCGGTAGCCAAGTATTTTATTACTGATTGGAAATCACAATTTGGTCTGAGTTATCAGTACGGGTCTGGAAGAACGTATACTAATCCTAATAATCCGGGATTCTTACAAGAACAGACCAAATCATTTAATAGTATAAGTTTAAACTGGGCCTATTTAATTTCGCCTCAGAAAATTTTATATGCCTCGGTGAATAATGTATTAGGCTTTAATAATATCAATGGCTATCAATATAGTGACACACAGAATATTCAAGGAAGTTTTGATCGTCGTGCCTTGACACCAGCGGCAGACCAGTTCTTTTTTGTAGGTTTCTTTTGGACCATTAGTGATGATAAAACGACTAATCAATTAGATAGTTTATAAGGAAAGAGAATAAGAAATTAATGCAGTTGTGAAAATAAACTCAAAAAAGGGGTAACAAAACGATAGCTAAGTGGATATGGTTGTAAACAGTAACAACAACCCAACAGTCGAAAGGCTGTAATTAAAACTTAGAAATCATGACAACAATTTTGAAAACAATCGGAAAAGTAATGACAGTAGGAATGGTAGTATTAGCATTCATCTCCTGTGAGAAAGAAGAAGTAAAGGATACTATAGTAGCATCCAATTTAGAAACATCTGAAGATGCCTTTGATTATGACCAATTTGGTCGAGCACATAATGATTACTTAATGTATGTGCATGCTACTGGAGAGCAAGATAAAAAAGTACGTTTTGAATACGGTAAATCCTATGTAGATCCAGTCTTTGGAAGCTTTGATGTAGGTATTGACTATAACGCTTTAGTAGCTGGTATGCCTGCTCATATGCGTAAAGTAGATCAAATTATTAACGGAACTTACCAAGCATCTCAAGAGACAGTTACCCCAGAGATGAAGCGATTTTTAGACGAATTAGCTACATTGACGCATAACAGCTTACAAGAAGGAATTAGCTTGGAAGAGTTTATTGTTCGCTTGGAAGATTTGGAAGAGCGTATTGCTCAGACACAAGATCTTCAGATCAATTTGGATGGAAACTATGCAAATGACGGAGCGAGTATGATGGCAGTTACATCGATCCTTAAGTACAGTGTTCAATATTGGGCAATGGTAGATGGAGACACTACTAGAGTGGGATTATGGTCAAAAATCAAACGAGGACTTGCAGACGCTTGGGGATATGTATCAGCATGGACAAACAATGGAGATGGTAGTTATTCATGGGATCCAGGTTCTGCAACAGTTAATGCCGATTGTCATTCTGACCAGGTATATGAGAATTAAGAATAAATAGAAAAATGGTTAATATAAAAAAGCAGGCGAGAGCCTGCTTTTTTTATGTTTAAGCTAAGGGAAGACTATACTTTGTAAGATGTTTCTGTAAAAAACGGCTTTTGATGAAGGAATATTTGTTTTTGGGAATTAGTTTTCGGACATTAATTTTTAATAAACTGATAATCAGGTATTTATACTTGTTATTTTTATGTTTTGGGATCCTCTTAGATATTAAAAATTGTGCGTTTAGAAAAAAGGATCCTCTTCACTGAAGTATCATTTTAATTTAAACATTATGTCAGTAGAAAAACCAATCGACATTATTACTGTCGATGCAAGTGCCGATGGCAATGACAACAAATTTTTGGAGAAGGTTCGAAACAAGTTAGAAGGAGAATTAACGCATACTAGCGTAGAAAAAATGGTAGATGGTGTACTCGCCAAATTGAAAAAAGGAGAATGTATAGGCAAACTAGAAATCGTTGGCCATGGAGATGCTGGATTATTGGCCGTTGGTAGTAGGCGATCGGGTAGCATAACTGGCAAACGCATTAATGGTGGGAAAGATGAGTGGGATGATCAATTACTTCGACTGAAAGGGAAGTTTTGTGAAAAAGGAAAGATTGTACTTGCTGGTTGTAGTGTAGGAGTTTGTGATAAAGGAGCCGCAAAAATGTTAGAAGTTGCCAATCTTCTAGATGTCAAAGTATGCGCTGCTTCAAAAACGATCAAACCTGGCGATTTTGGTAAGAATGGCTATAAAGGTCAAACTACTGAAGTTTCGCCAGGCGATAAAGCTGGTTGCCGCCTAGCAGAAGATCCAAAACGTGTTAAGAAATTAAGCAAAGTTAAGGATCATGGATCTCGACTTATTTCTCCAAATAAGGTAAAGGCACTTGGACTCAAACGTAGCGGTGCCTCTCATTCTCATTCTACAGTATATCCTATACATGATAAAGAAGTTATTCAATCGCTTTTTGAATATGTTGACTTTAGTACAGCCTATGACGGTAATGAATTAAGTTCGATTATAGACGTCGAACTCTCCGTTTCTTTTAATGATTATGTGACCGATAGTTGGGCCGTGATTTTAAATTATGAAGCACTAGAAATTGTAAGGAATAACAATTTCTTACTCTTTGAAATCACTAATTCCAAAGCCTTTAAATGTCAAATAGAATGGCTTATGAATATTCAATCTAATACAGATGCTTTGTACCGTGATATGTTTGGATTCAATACACAGCGCCCTAATTCTAGCCAAGGTCAGCCCTTAAAGGAATTCAGAGCTTTAGTTTTAGCAAAAATTGATAAACCATATCGCTCCCTTAGCGGACAAGAGTTATTAAACAGTCCGCTTTCTGTAATAAAGGGAATTGGTCCAGTTACTGAGCAACAGCTTATGGAAGCCTTAAATATCAATACTGTTGCAGATCTTGCAGTCATCAACGTAGATAACCGTTGGACAAAAATTGCGAGGAAAATTGAAACCCTTGCTCAAATGGAGGCAGAATCAAAGTAATAGGTGAAAGAATACATATCTACAGCGATCAACTATTTATTGGCTTAGTATCTCTATAAGTACTATAGATTATAACTATTTTTGCCACGCTAAAAATACCCTATGATTGCTGTAGATAATATTGCTGTTGAATTTGGTGGAGATACCCTCTTTAGTGAGGTGTCATTTGCCATTAATGAAAATGATAAAATTGCCCTAATGGGGAAAAATGGTGCTGGAAAATCAACCATGATGAAGATCATAGCTGGAATCCAAAAAGCAACGCGCGGCGGAATTCGATATCCCAAAGATGCCGTAATTGCATATCTGCCACAACATCTTTTAACCGATGATAATTGCACCGTCATGGAAGAGGCATCGAAAGCCTTTGCCCACATCTTTGCAATGAAGGACGAGATGGATCGTCTTAATAAAGAACTGGAAACACGTACGGATTACGAAAGTGATGCCTACATGAATATTATTACCAAAGTATCTGATCTTGGAGAGCAGTTCTATGCGCTCGAAGAAATTAACTATGAAGCTGAAGTAGAGAAAGCCCTTGCAGGACTAGGTTTTAAACGCAGCGATTTACAAAGACCCACCTCTGAATTTAGTGGAGGATGGCGAATGCGCATTGAACTAGCAAAAATACTTTTGCAAAAACCTGATTTGATCCTCTTGGATGAACCTACTAACCACGTCGATATAGAATCGGTGATCTGGTTAGAAGATTTCTTGCTAAATAAGGCTAAGGCCGTGATCGTAATCTCACACGATAAAGCTTTTATTGACACCATTACCAATCGCACCATAGAGGTGACCATGGGGAGGATTTATGATTATAAAGCCAATTATTCTCATTACCTAGAACTAAGAGCAGATAGGCGATCGCATCAAATAAAGGCCTATGAGGAGCAGCAAAAATTTATTGCAGATAATATGCTTTTTATCGAACGATTTAAAGGCACTTACTCAAAAACAAATCAGGTTTCTTCTCGAGAAAAGATGCTCGAAAAACTCAAAATCATTGAAATCGATGAGATAGATACGACTGCTCTAAAGCTTCGTTTCCCACCGGCCATGCGTTCTGGAGATTATCCGGTAACAGCAATAGATTTATCTAAGTCTTATGACGATCATGTCGTTTTTAAAGATGCTAATATGTCTATCGCTCGAGGCGAAAAAGTGAGCTTCGTGGGAAGAAATGGAGAAGGGAAATCAACAATGATTAAAGCAATAATGGGAGAGATTGATTTTGAAGGTAAGTGTACGCTGGGGCATAATGCCAAAGTAGGCTACTTTGCTCAAAATCAAGCTTCACTTTTAGATCCTGAGTTGACCGTCTTTCAAACTGTAGATGAAGTTGCCAAGGGAGATGTGCGAACACAAATTAAGAATGTCTTAGGCCGCTTTATGTTTGCGGGCGATGCTATTGACAAAAAGGTTAGCGTACTCTCTGGAGGAGAAAAGACGCGTTTAGCAATGGTGAAGTTATTGTTAGAGCCCGTGAACCTCTTGATTTTAGATGAGCCCACAAATCATCTCGATATCAAGTCGAAAGATGTCCTGAAGGAAGCTTTAATGGAATTTGATGGCACCTTAATCCTCGTTTCTCACGATCGTGATTTCCTACAGGGGCTCGCTCAAAAAGTATTCGAATTTAAGGATAAGAGAGTCATTGAGCATTTTGAATCTATTGATGATTTCCTTGTCCGCAACCGTTTGGAGAACTTAAAGGAAATGGACCTAAAAGGGTAGGAAGCCAAGTGTGATTGTAAGCAGTTTCCTGACTACTGGACAGGCAGGCGCGAAAGTGTACACCTCATGAAGGGATGCACTTCAATTAAATACTAAAATTAAGATCTACCCCAGACATACTAGCTTTTCAGTATATTCGTTTTAAAATAAAATAATCCTATGAAATATTTAGCATTTGCCCTTTGTCTTTTAATAGTGTCTTGTAGCAAAGATGACACAACAACTCCTATGGATGAAGCTTGTACTGAAGAGTTTGTTTTCGGTCTTGTTATCACTGTAAACGATGCAGCTACTGGTGCTGGGTTAAATCAGGTAGTAATTACTGCAAGAGAACCTAGTTATAGTGAAGTACTTGCTGCTACAACCTCAGCTGGTGTTTATCAAGGTGCAGGGGAGCGAGTTGGCTCTTATACTTTAACTGTAGAGAAAGATGGGTATCAGACCGTTGTTACAGATGTAATTACTGTAGAAGCAAATGAGTGTCATGTGATAACTCAAGCCCGTACTTTTAGTTTACAAGAATTATAAGATTCCTTTTATTAAGATCTATAAAAATAGAAATCCTGAGTGTGAGCTCAGGATTTTCTTTGTTTAAATACTAGTTGTTAGCCTATTAATGACCATAAATGTCATTATATAAAGCTATATATTTTTCCTTGATAATTTTACGTTTCATTTTCATTGTAGGCGTAAGATGTCCATCTTCAACCGTCCATGCATCTGGCGTTAAACGGAAGACTTTTACTTTCTCCCATTTAGCAAAACTCTCATTAGCCTCATCCACTTCTTTTTGGAAGCGCTTCTGAACTCTTTCCATACTTAAGAGATCTTCAATGGAAGCTGAAGCAATTTCTTTCTCTTCTGCCCACTCTTGTAGATATTCAAAATTAGGTTGTATCAAGGCAGCTGGCATTTTTTCGCCATCACCTATTACCATAATTTGCTCAATAAAGCGGGATTGCTTGAAGCGGTTCTCAAGAAGTTGTGGAGCAACATATTTGCCTCCTGAAGTCTTAAACATCTCCTTCTTACGATCGGTAATCTTTAAGAAACCATCTGCATCAATCTCTCCAATATCTCCCGTATGGAAATAACCATTTTTGATTACTTCGTCGGTTTGCTTTTGATCTTTATAATAGCCCATCATTACGTTAGGTCCTTTTACAAGAATTTCACCGTCTGAGGCAATTTTAACTTCGACACCTGGAAGAAGCCTACCAACTGTTCCTACTCTAAATCCGCCTTCACGCATATCGTTTACAGAACATACTGGTGAGGTTTCGGTAAGTCCGTAACCTTCCATGATTCCCATTTCGGCAGCGTTAAAGATACGTGCAAGTCTTGGTTGTAGCGCTGCACTTCCAGAAGCAATAAGTTGTAAGTTTCCACCTAAACCTTCTTTCCATTTTGAAAATATTAATTTTCGTGCGAGTCCTAATTTCTTTTCATACCACCAGCCATTTTGACCGTATGGTTCATATTTTAATCCAATGTCGACTGCCCAGAAAAATAAAAATTTCTTAATTCCCGTTAGAGCCTCTCCTTTTGCAATGATCTTATCGTAGACTTTTTCTAATAGTCGTGGAACGGCAGTCATTACTATAGGCTGCACTTCTTTCAAGTTATCACTTATTGTCTCTAGTGATTCTGCAAAGTAGATAGAAACACATCTATATTGATATAGATACATCAACATGCGCTCGTAGATATGACATACTGGTAGAAAACTCAAGGCACGGACATTATCTGGTGGAATAGGTAAGCGATGTGAACTCGCGAGTGCATTACTTACAATATTCTCATGGCTTAACATAACCCCTTTAGGTCTTCCAGTAGTACCAGAAGTATATATAAGCGTTGCTAAATCTTTTGTATCAACAGCGTCTTTGGCTTTTTCTACTTCATCTTGGTTGCTTGTGTCGGCACCTAAGTCAAGAACTTTAGACCAATTGTCGCAAGCATCTCCTAGGTCGTCAAAAGAAAATACTCCTTTTAACGAAGGCACTTTATCCATAATGGCAGCTACTTTTCCTTGTACTTCAGTACAGGATACAAAGCAGTACTTCGATTCGGAATGGTTAAGGACATATGCATAATCATCAATGGAAATAGTTGGGTAAATGGGTACATTTTGAGCCCCTAATTGGAGAATTCCAATATCACAGATATTCCATTCTGTGCGGTTGTTCATAGAGATTACCGCAATTTTGTCATTGGGCTGAACTCCCATTCGCAGTAAACCACGACTAAGGGCATTTGCCTTGTCTATATATTCTTGTGTTGACGTTGATATCCACTTGCCGTCCTTCTTAACGTTAAGAGCATCAGGGAGGTTCTTTTGTTCCAGTTGATAGTAAGGAAAGTCAAAGAGTCTAGTTATTTCCATTGGGAGGTTATTTATATTGCAAAATATGAAAAATAGATGGCTTTTCTTGCGATAATTTAAAAATCCAAAACACTAAATATGCGAATTTTACTATTTAGCTGATTTACAGGCACAAAAAAAGCCTCTAACTAGTAGAGGCTTCTGGAATATGTATGTATTTTCTTTACTTTTTAATTACTTTAAGGGTTGTGGTTTTGTCTTTGGCAGTAATTTGTACAAAGTAAATACCAGTAGAAAAGCCTGAATAATCCAATTGACTATCACCACTTTGCATTTTTAGTTGAGAAATACGCTGTCCTTGAATATTATAAATAGCAGTTTCATAGTTGAGCATAGATGTGGAGATATTCAAAATATCCTCTACCGGATTTGGGTAAAAAGAGAACGCTTTCGCGAAAGCGGAATCAATCTCAAGAGCCGGATCTTTCACAACATTGAATTCCAAATCATCAAAGTAGAAACCATCACGAGTATTACCATTATCTGAGACCAATTGAAAGCGAGCAAGGATGGTTTGACCTAGGTAATCACTTAGGTTAATTTCTTCTTTTACCCATTGTGTTTGAACTCCGTCATAAATAGGTTCTCCATCTACTTGTTGTGCACTGCCTTTTGTTGTAAACAAACCGCATTGAGGAGTCCAAGTCGTACCGGCATCTGTTGAAATTTCAAATTGAACATAATCAAAACCATCTTCAATATCCCAACGTGCCTGATAGCTAACACCCGCACCTAAAGCGGTAGTTAAGTCAATTACTGAACTGAGTGCAATGGTGGTGTCTTCATTATTTGCATAGTTGCCACTGGCCGAATCGGTTATTGAACTTGGAGATGAAAAGTAAGTACTTGTGGTTGTATCCCAATCATTAGATTGGAAACCAGTTGTTGTACTGCCTCCATCGGCAAAGAAAACCTGCTCTGTATCTCCATAAATCTGAGTTACTGTTGTTGTAAGGTTATACATGCCATTATTAACCACGAGATCAAAAATGATTTCTTCTCCCTGAGCGGTTCCAGAAGTAATGGTGTATGTGATGGAACCGTTATTTTCTTCTAGGGTATTCATATTATTAAAAGAAACGGGCGTTCCTGCATTGTCGATATTTGAAGAAATAGGGATTAAGGTTACCGTAAAATCTCCATCCCCTGCAATTCCAATATTTTTGAGATCAAAATTAACCGTTACCGAGGCTGATGAACCAATATATAGCGGATTGGTTGTGCTAAGCTGCCCATAGTTATTAGTCATTTTGGCGGCCGTTAGGTTATGATACATCATTTCCTTACAAGTAGGGTCAATCGCACTGGCTGAAGGCCAGAAGCTAGTGCCAATTTCTGGTGTAAAGGCAAAAATCTTATCATGAGTGCCTACTGTGCCATACATAAAGTCATCGCTATCTCCAGAATAAGGAGAATCTCTTAAAGCAAAATATCCGTTTTGAGAAGTAAGTTCAGCTGCAACAGTTTGATATAGGGCATCATCTGGTGTAGCTACATCTGCATAGCCAAATGGGTAATACAGAAGTTGTCCAGATGTATGATTATTAAATGCCATTACAAATTCATGCTGCTCAACAAACCATTTAATGGCTTGAGTTTCTATTTCAGAGAAAGGAGTAGGCCCACGATAAATAGAACTTCCCGTACTACCTGACGAACCAGGACCGCCCCAAGATCCATTACTCGGATCGCCGTTAATGTGATAGTCGTAGTTTCTGTTATTATCAATGCCATACCCATTCTTACGGTTTTTACGCCAAAAGCCACCGCCACTAGGGTCAGTAACTTCGTTATAGAGGTAGCCATCAGGATTTACGATGGGCACAAAGTATAATTCGGTATTGTCTACGATGCTTTTGATTTCAGGATCGGTGTCATAGTTTTCGAGGAGATACCACATATAGTATATGTTCTGCATCAATGACATAGGCTCTCTTGCGTGGTGAATTGAAGTGTAAAGAATTTCAGCTTCCGATTCATCGGTATCAGGATTATCACTAATACGCACCCATTTGATACCATTGCTACCAATATTTGGTGTAACGCTCGTATCGGGTTGCCCTTCGGTTAGGAAGCTGCTAATATCACTCGGCGCTGAAATTAAATTAGGATATAAAGAGCGCATATCATCTAATTCATCTAATACTTCTTGGTAGGTCAAATAGCCTCCCATACTACCTTGATTGAAATTGACCGGGGTAGGATAGGTTAAAGGATTTGCAGTATTTACACATGCAGTCGCGTTGCGCTGAGGATCAGCTTGCATACTGATACTATTTTGAGCTAAGAATTCCGCTTTTACATCAGCAACTAATATTTCGACTTGAAAGCCAGACGCTCGAATTTGATCTAATTCTACAGTGGAAAATTCTGAGATGAAGTAGTAATCTTTTTTATGAATACCATGATCCACAGGAATATCCAAAGCGACTAAACGCTCCAAATCTTGACTTTGATTGAAGGATATTTTTGCTTTTTGGTATATAACCGATTCTTGTGCCAATGCTTGTGCGCTCGTAAAGCTAGACAAGAAAAGACAGCTTGATAAGAGTACTGTGAAAAGTAAGTTTTTCATGATTGTAGGATATTGTATGCAGTTTTAAGAGTATACAAGGCCAAAGGCCTTTGGTATTAAACAATTTGCTATTGTTTATTCCCCCCAAAGCTAAGGATTAATTGGGAAAAGGACGTAGCTTAATACCCTTTTCTAAAAGAGTCAGTTTTGCTTAGATTTAGGGATTTAATATGCTGAAATCATCTAAGGATTAGGTCTGTGCTAGTATTTTTTTTTAGTAAAACAATTTGACCTAAATGATAATGTGCATGTTCAATAATTCTATGAAGGTTTCTATAATAATTTCCGTATTTAGGATTTACAAATATCTGATGGAGTTCTTCTTGAGTTAGGAATTCAATTTGAGAAGCAAAGCGTTCTGCTTTTATTGCGTATTGTTTGAGTAGTAGTTCCCAATCTTCGTGTGATTCAATAGGAGGGTGATCAAAGCTTTTCTTGTCAATAATTTTCAAAGAATCCTCTTGATGTACCTGAAGCACACCTCCAATGTAATAATGTATATGATATACTAAGGTGGCGATCGTATATAAATTTTAGACCTGAGATGTGGCTTGTATCCAAGTTACATCTGCCAAATGATCTTTAATTTTAGATGCTGTCCAATTGCCACCAATATAAACCTCTCTTAAGTGTTTAGCAATAAGTGCGGGAGTCTCCATTTTTATAAGTCGTGTAAGTAATATTATAGAGAATGAAAGTTACTAAATATGACAGAAACATTTTACACACAGGATCTTCTAATCTTATGCAGATACGTGCTCTTCAAGTCTGTCAAAAACAGATCCCCAGCCATTCATAAGCCCCATTTTTTCTTGTTGGATACAATACTCTTCAGAAGCGTGTACAACGTGAAAAACAAAGTGGGTCTGATCTCCTTTTTCTTTCAAAATAATGTGAAGTTCTACACCTTCAGTCATAGGTTTAAAGTTTGCTGAGGTTACAAGTCTATGGGGGGCTTCTATTTCCATATAAATTCCATCACCTATAAATGCGTTCCCATCTTTCATTTTCATTTGAAATTCCCAGTAACCTCCTACACGAAAATCGTGTTTTATGATTTCTGTGGTCATCGATTTAGGGCCCCACCATTGGGCAATGTGTTCTGGTTG
Organism: uncultured bacterium; assembly: GCA_963974305.1. Lineage (GTDB taxonomy): Bacteria > Bacteroidota > Bacteroidia > Flavobacteriales > Flavobacteriaceae > Dokdonia. Next base: position 34,046 of record CAXBCS010000018.1, on the reverse strand, counting down.
TGTCCAAGCTTTCCATACTAAGGATATAGGAGCTTTAAAGGTGCGCTCTAAGGTGATAGTGCGATTGTTGTTGTAGTCCATAATTAATTTTTTTTGGTGTTGGCTTGTAATTCAGCGAGGTAATTTTCAAAGGAATCGAGTTGATCTTCCCACAGCTGTTTGTATTGATCCAACCACATAAATGCAGGAATTAATTGTTTAGGCTTAATAAGACAAAAGCGCTCTCTACCTTTTTGCTCGATATGAATAAGGTCACATTCCTGTAAAATTTTAAGGTGTTTTGAAATCGCGGGCCGACTCACATTAAATTGAGCTGCAATAGAATTTACAGTTAGTGATTCCTTGGAGAGAAGTGTAATAATATCTCTTCGTACTGGATCTGCAATGGCCTGAAAAACATCTCTACGCATAAATATGTAACTAATTGGTTACAAGTATATATGTAATCATTTGGCTACACAATATTTATATGACTTATTTAGAGTAGGTTAGGGGTTTAAGCCTCCAGGGATAAAAGCTCTTATGCCTTTCAGGAAAGCTGACGTGCTAGCCTGTACGGTCTTTAGGAAATTGCACCTAGTTGAATTAGTGAGTTTTGAATATCATCTTTGTGAACTACTCAGCTTTTTATTTGAAAACAAATCTTCTGATAACAACAAAGACAAACACCATCACCGAGTATATCAGAAAAAACGGCAAAATAATGTCCTTCAAACCTGCGACCAGCAAAATGGCAATTAGGAGTAATTGAAAGCCCAGGCCAAAAGTAGAGACCGCAGTCATAAACCAATTGGGGAAACTCACAGCCTTAGAGGCTTTTGGGTCAAGGGCATAAATAGCCTTGTCAAAACCTCCATACAAGATCTTATACATGCTAAACAAGATATCTACATGTCTTTGATTCTCACCTTTAAGGGCAATGGGTGTCTCATTTTCAAAAACTCTGCTAGTAGTGTCGCCATTCCATTGGTTTCTCAGTATGACGTAATAGTAATTATACAAGGTGCCTTGTAATTGCAACCCTAAAAAGGCGAAAAAAGTTATCCAAGCACTCGTATCTGTTATGTGCCAGAGACTTAGAAATATTACAGCATTTAGGAGGATGTCGGCTACAGAATCTAGATAACGCCCTGTATATGAAGGTGTATTTTTGACACGAGCCAGTTCACCATCAGCTGCATCTAATATTGATTTTAGAATTAAGAATACTGCAGCCAGTAAGTAGTAGCCCTCAAGAATAAAATAGACTCCCACAAGACCAGATATTATAAAAGTGATGGTAATATGAATGGGGGTGAAGCTGGTATTTATTAATGTTTTTGCAATCCATCTTGCCATCGGTCTCCCATAATCTGATAGATCCAAAAATTGATGCTCATTAGGAAGTTTAGACATAAATTACAAAAGAAAACTGTGTTGCGGAAGATACCAATTGTGTTAGAATGAAGATACAGTTAAATGATAGCTTTTAAGGGTTTTTTTAAAAAAATCATCATACCTTTTTTTTTAGAAATTCTGATTCTTAAGTTTCACTAATCTGAAAGACAAGGAATTATTTTTACTAGATGTCGTTTTCTAAATTCGTATTAATTTGGTACTGTATTCTCCATAATATACCGCGTAATCAAACTAAATAAATGTCTCCGAGTGTTTCGACCCTCGTAAATTCCATGAGAGCGGTTGGGATAAGCCATCATATCAAAGACTTTGTTTTCTTTAATCAATTCATTGATTAGCATTTCTGCACTTTGATAATGTACATTATCATCGGCTGTACCGTGAATGATCAAAAGGTTTCCTTCTAGATTTTTGGCATAAGTAATAGGAGATCCATTCACAAAATCTTCATAGTTTTCTTGCGGTAAACCCATATACCTTTCCTGATAAATATTGTCATAGATTAATTGGTTGGACACTGCGGCAACTGCCACCCCCGTTTGATAAACCTCTGGATATTTAAACATGAGATTGAGCGTCATGCTTCCACCACCACTCCAGCCCCATACTGCTGTTCGATTTTCATCGAGATAATCTAGTTTTAGTATTTCCTTAGCGGCAAGAGCTTGATCCTGAGTGTTAATCACACCAATTTTTCTATAGATACTCTTTCTCCAAGCACTACCCTTTAGGCAGGGAGTCCCGCGATTGTCCATATCAATAATAACATATCCTTTTTGTGCCATGTATATGTTTGTTAGGCCAATTTGATTGTCTAATGCTACCTGACCCCAAGGTTCACCGTAAACATGAAATAACACAGGGTATTTTTTAGTGGCATCAAAATTTGTGGGCATAATCATGCGCGCATCCATAGTAATTCCTTCAGAAGTTGTCACTTCTGTAAATCGTACCTCAGGTAGTTTTAATTTATTTAATTGTGCTTCATAGGCCGCATTATCTACAAGGACTTTTATCACCTTATGGTCTGGCAGACTAATTAATCTAACAGTTCTTACCTTTTGAGAACTTTGATGTACATGAATGGCATAATGTCCATTGGGACCAATATCATAGGTGTTCAATCCGCTAAATTCTGATGGAGTAATGCGCCGATCCTTTCCTTTTCCTTTAAGATCCACGCTATACAAGTACCTCTGTGTACTATTGGTAGGAGAGGCAATATAATACACTTGTTTCTTAGTTGTGGCGTGCATGGATGCAACATCATAATCAAATGGGGTGAGATTTGTTTTTGCTCCTGTAGTAATATTCACTTTGTAAATACGTCGCCAGGCATCGCCTTCTGTCATCCTTAAAAAGGCAGTCTTATCGTCCACTACCTTTAAGTCATTATTTCCCCAGCCATTTGCCGATACATCTGGGTAATCAATATCGACCCAAGTAGCTTCTTTTTCTGTATAAACTTTTTTAAGCTGTTGCGAACTCGGGATGTAAGACCATATAGTCAAGTGATTCTGATGTCTATTAAGCTGTTGAATTAATAAGAGGTCTTCATTCACCCATTGCATTCCTGGTAAATAATTTTCTTTTTCCCCACCTTCAATAGGTATCCATTGGGTTTCTTTAGAAACAAGATCGATGATTCCAATTTTTGCTGCCGATGGTTCATCTCCTACCTTAGGATATTGAATAGGAATAGGCCTTGAATAAATCGAATCTGTATTATTAATCATGTAAAAGGTACCAGTGCTGCTTGCATCCAATTGCCAGAAAGCGACAAGCTTATCTGACGGACTGATACTGAAACCGTCTCTTTTTCCAAATTCTTCTTCATATACCCAATCAAAAGTTCCGTTGATAATATCTCTCGACCCGTCTTTGGTTAGTTGTGTAATTTGCTTTGTACTGAGGTCTTCTTTATAAATATTGAATTTGTGCACGTAAAACACATAGCGATTATCAGAAGAGAACTTTGCAAACATGAGGGAGGAAGCTTCAAAAGAGCTACCTAATTGCTCAAGGGTTTTGGTTGTTTTGTCATACACCCAATAGTCACCTTTAGTGTTGGATCTCCATACCTTACTTGAGTTGTTAAATAGTAAGACTTTGGTGTCGTCTAACGATAAAGTAAAACTTTCTATAGCAAAGGACTCTGATGTATCAGCCAATTGATCTGCTGCAACAAAGACAGAGCGAGAAAGGTCACTGGTATAATGAACCAATTCATCAACGCCTTCCATTGAAGTCGAAGGTTCAATAGTAATGTAGCCTTTACCATTTTTATCCCATTGAATATCCCGCTCACGATCCTGACTAAATTCTCCAGAATACTGCCGATCAATAGTAAGTAAAGTATTGTCTTGTGTAGTTTGTGCAAACGATAGTGTGCAACTTAGGAGTAGAATTAGAACGAAAAAATTCTGAATGGTTGATTTCATAGTTGGCTGTGATTTCTTAAGGCTATATTTTTACTAAGATAGCAAAGAATACAGCAACGTCATGAATTATCAAAGAACCCTAAAACGCATCTACTTTGAAATGTCTGTCATTGCCTTATCCTTATAACCATATTCGCCACGCTAAAAAGTAAAAGATCTTTATAGAGTGGTGAACATATGTACTTCTACAAGCAATTAAATTTAAAGGTTCTATTCCAATTTTAATTTTATTGCATCAAAGGAATCTGCTATTACACCAATAAGACCGTATTTGGTTTCCCCTTTTTTTATGATAGTGCCATTAATATCATAATCTAACAATTCATTTTTGAATTTCTTATTGGCAGAACCAGCAGTGATCATATTACCGCCAGCTAAGCCTGGTCCTATTGCAAGTCCAATAGGCGTAGAACTTGTTTGTTGCCCATCATTACCCGTCGTGTACAGATTCATTGGGCTTAGTAGTAAGTACCATAGGTAGGAAGCTGGACTTTGCTTTAATGTTTTAAAGACCCTATCACTTTCCATAATATAAAGTTCAGTGTCATCTGCATATCTCAAAGTAAGCTCTCTTCCAAACATTAAATCTTTGTCAGAATTATTTGTGATTTTTATAGCAACAACTTTGACACCTTCTTTAACTTCCTTTTTGGTATATTTTTTTACTAATAAATCATATTTATACTCCAACTTCACATTATCAACTGTGTTTGTTGAAACGTATTTAATGTTTTCTGGGGCAATTACTTTATAACCTGAAGCACAGCTAGACATGGTTATTACTTACAAGATCTCAAGGGTAGTTTTAATAATTCTCATTCGTTTCATTTATTGGTTTGAATTTCCTTTTCTTTTTTTCTCCTGTATGACAAGTCTACGGGTTTACAACAATTTGCTAAGCCCCCAGTGGGTTTAGAGGCCATTGGAAATAGCAACGTTTAACTGCTAATATAGCTATCGGGATCTTATTGTTACAGAAATTTTACTAGTACAAATTATTATTTTTATTCGTTGGTACGTAATGTCCTTATTAACAGTACTAATAGTAAATGGAATAGTTTTTTGAGTTTTTATTATCCTTACTTATTTAAAAGAGTTGCTTTATTAAAATCAAAGAAAGCATGGGTATTTAGATTTTGTAGTCTTAATGAATATGCTTTTGAAGAGAACTGATTAGATTATCCATTTTGTTCCAACCAATTTATGTGCTTCTCCACGGCTTTTGAGGCCCAGCTCTCTGGCCGACTTCCAAAACATTCGAGAATTGCATCTACTCCGATGATGGTTCCTTTTGCCAATCTACCAAGTAAAGCAATCGAAATGGACTCCTTAGATTCCTGAGGAATCAAATACCCAAAATCATCGGTTGCAACTCCAAAATCATCGTGTACCGCCTTAATTAGTTCATGTGAAAGCATGTTTTTTAACAATGGAGAGTCCACCGACTTAATTTGAGGAGCATCTAACACAGAGTTGATCATCATGTTGGCTTTAATCACTTGGCCTTCGCTTTCGAGCTGCCATCCTTTGGAGGTTAATTCAATCTTAGGATCGTTTACAAAATCAAAGTTTATAACACTAGCAGTATCGAGTGCCAACAACTGTTGAATACTTTCGACAGGAGGGCCATATGAATATCGTTTTAATCTTTCATCTAAGTGAATGATTTCGGCAAAAACCTCTTCCTTGCAGGCGTTGTAGGAAAGCTGTTCGTAGATAATTGGCTGACAATGTTTCCATACCTGTCCGATGCAATAATCCAAACTCACTGGGCCGGTAGCAGTTGCCATATCCACAAAATCCTGCATTGTTTTTTGCACAGATTGCTTTCGGGATATAATAAGGGAGTGACTCGTGGAATCTTCTCTTAACCAATCCAGGGTGATTTGTTGCAAATCTTTATGACTGAATTTGTCCTTGGCAATCGTTTGCGGCAATTGATTATAGATGGCGGCAGCAATAGGTGCAAAGGCCTCAATTAAAAAGTCTAGTCCATTTGCATTTCGCTGAATTTGTGAGTTGCCAATAATGCGCTCAAATTCTAAAATCTGCTCATCCGTTGGAGAATACAGTCGATCTATTGCAGCATTCAATGGTTTTGGAGCTGGAGGTAGACCATCAAGTGAAAACGGCACCAAGAGATTCGAAAGTTCGGAAGAACTCTTATAACTGCACTTTTGTACGGCAGCATCTATGATTTTAAATGTTCCAAATTTATTTGCAATAGCTCTTACAATATCAATCATTGCCAATCCTAGCCCTCTAATCCCAATGATACTATCAGAGTCTAAGTTTTTACTTTCTAAAAAACTGCTAATTGGATAAGGGTCTTCAAAAAGATCTACCTTCTTATTATTAGAAAAATAGTCTCTCCATTCATCTATTTGTTTTGATACCTCAGTGGGTTGATGACCTATAGTTATCAACACTTCATCCATTGAGTGGTGAGGATTTAAGGCGGTTCTCACATTAATTTGTGTGGCAGTTATATAATCGATATCAATAACAGCTTCTTCAATCAAACTGATTATGTTGGCATTAATCAAAGGTTGAGATAAAGTCTCAAACCGCTGTTTTAAATAGGAGCCAATTTTAGCACGTGGCGGATACACATCTGGATCCTTTTCAGAAATACTGTCAAAATCGAGATCTGCCCATTCATGATAGGAGGGAAAGCCTGGAATATTAATTTCTCCAAAGTGAATTATAGGACGTGATTCAAGACATAAAATCCGTTCGGTAATATTAATCCAATTAGACGCTAGCTGATCTAAATCATAAATAGCACCATTTCCAAAATTACCGGTCGTTTCATAGAGGTAAATATGGATATGTCCATAGCTCTTGGTATTGGCTATTTTGGTAATGAGATTTTCCAAGGCATAATGTCCTCTCGGGCCAACACCAATAATGGCTAGTTTTCTTTCTTGTGTCATCAATGCTTATTATTTTAGGATGTAAATTCAATGTCCTATTTCACTTCCATTGAAAATGGTTTACAATAGCTCTACGTCAGCATTTTTGAACAAAGGTATTCTAATACAGCTCCTTATGTAAAAACAGCTAAGCCTCATTTTCAAGGCTCTAGACGCATGTTTACTCAATTCAGGGATGATAAAATGCACCAACCTATAAAGGTCAGTGCGTTCTATCATTGTATTAATTTATGATTAATCGTTTTTCAAAATAATCCTAAAGCGCGCTTTTCCATCTTCAAGATGTTGCATAGCTTCATTTACTTTTGACATCGGGAATTCTTCGACCGTAGGGTAAATATTATGACGGACACAAAAATCCAACATGGTTTTAGTTACCGCCGGACTACCAATAGGACTACCACCTACAGTTTTTTCACCACTTAATAAACTAAAAGCAGGGATCGCCATGGGTTCTAGAACTGCGCCAACCGTATGAAATTTTCCTTGTGGAGCGAGCGTTGTTAAATATGAATTCCAATCTAAGGTGACATTGGTGGTATTTAAAATGAAGTTTAGTGTACCGGCAATGCTTTCTAGTTCCTTAGGGTCTCTGGAATTAATCACTTTATTGGCTCCCATGCCCAAAATCATCTCCTTTTTATCTGGATTTGAACTAAAAGCTGTCACTTCACAGCCCCAATGTTTCAAAAACTTAAGAGCCATATGACCTAATCCACCAATTCCTATTACACCCACACGATCGGTAGGTTTCACTCCTGAAATGATAATAGGGTTAAATACTGTAATTCCCCCGCAAAGTAATGGCCCAGCCTTACTCAGATCTATATCCTTAGGTAAAGGAATCGCCCACGACCAATGTCCGCGTACGTGATCGGCAAAACCACCATGACGTCCTACAATGGTCGCTTGATTATTTCCACATAAGTGATGATTTCCACTCATACATTCTTGACAACTCATACAGGATTCTGAAAGCCAACCTAAGCCCACCTTATCACCTACAGCAATATTTTTTACCGAGTTTCCCGTGGCGACAACTTCGCCCACAATTTCATGTCCTGGAACCAGCGGATATTGCGTCATTCCCCATTCATTATTGATCATACTTAAATCAGAATGACAAACACCACAATAGGCAACTTTAATATCTACTTCTTCTGGACCTAGAGCATCCAATTCATAGGTATAAGCCTCTAGTTTTCCTGCAGCTTCTTTTGCCGCGTATGCATTTACTTTCATAAGTTTTCTTTTTTCTTAAATGTTTCGTTGAGGTAATTTATGGAGGAGGAGTTAAGGTAGTTATAATTCTGATATTTTAATGAGTTATATATTTGTATTTCATTAAATAATTAGATGTAAGTGATTGTTTAAAAGGTTGTTGTATTCTATTAGAGGTGGAATTTAATTTGGGTAACCACTGTATCAACAATTACCATTGTATACAACTGTAATTAGATTACGCACAATATTTGATAGGTTCTTCTTTGCAAAAGTCCACGATAATAAGATATTAATTAAGCTTATAGATTAGTTCGATATCTCATGACAATTTTATGAGAATCAGTCGTTTTCTGATGGTAATACATGATGTTTTTATCTGCCGTTAGCGTTGGAGCCTCAACCAAATTTGCAATTGTTTCAGAAAATAATACTCTGGGAATTAAAAACTCAGCCCCAGCATCATCTCTAACCGCCACACATATTTCAAAAGTAGTATTTACAGTTATTTGCTCCTTTTTGTAACGTGTATAATACAATTCTAGGTCGTCACTACTTATACAGGGCGCATAATAAATATAGGCGGGGTCGTTAATATTTTGTAAAATCTCCGTCGAATTTGAAAGAGTGTTAAAAGTCGTGGCATTCACTTTCTCAGCGATACCTAAAGTTGTTTCACAAGGGCCTTGGCACGAAGTGTCATCAAATCTAGCGTTATTGAAATACAAAAATTGACCATTCAAACTAATGCCATGATCCATGACTAACCATCCTGGAATATTTTTGTTAAAGTCTCCTTGAACCCTCCCGATATCACTTATAGAACCTGCCTCAAAAACTCCTCGAAAAAGATTGTTTAGCTCAGAAGGATAGTCTCTGGTTGATGTCCAATAAAAGTTTCCATGCACATCCATATCTGCCACAGCATCTAATTGTGGAGATGATGTTTGATTCGCTCCACTGAGTTCACCCACAAACGTAAATGTCGAATCATTCACCTTGGTCGCATAATATAACTTCGTTTCAATGCCATCATTTAGGCTATTAAAGAACAAAACGTTTCCACTTGGGGATATAAAGGGCTCCATGGCATCAAATGATAGACCATTAATTGTAACATCAATGGCAGCACCGTATGATGGAAATACTATTTCTGTGTCAATTATGTCATCATTTGTTGAAACTTCGTCAGTAGATGAACAAGAAGCTACAGGGGTCATTAAAAGGATAGCTATATAAAAAAGATATGTTTTCATAGTGGATTACTTTTGGCAAACCAAGGCTAGGATATCAAAATGTACACCAAGTATCAGATTTGCATTCTTAATCATTTTAATGCTTACGCGCCTGCCTGTCTGGTAGGCAGGAAATTGCTCTCCATAGAAATAGATTAATAACTATGGAATTTGGTTATTGTCCATTTTCTTCTTGAACTTCTTCTTTTATTTGTTGCTTTACTCGTTCTAATTGGCCATTCGTTGGTGCATCTGCTTTCTGAGGCGCTGCTCCATCAACTTCAAGACTGAGGTTTACATACATTGGAAAATGATCTGAATCAATATCCTTTCCGCGTTCAGTAGATTTTACTCTAAAGTGTTCTGAAACAAACACATGGTCTAGTGGCCAGCGAAAAATAATGTAATCTGCATTGTAGGTATTAAAGAATCCACGCCCCTTTCTTACATCCAATAAGCCACTTACATTTTGAAATAAGGAGGTAGATTCAGACCAAGCCACATCGTTAAAATCTCCAGCTACTATTACTGGGTATTTGGAATCCATCGACTTTAAAGCAATCCTCATCATTTCTGCATCTCTGTCTGTTGAGCTAGGGTTGTGCTGAGGCATTGGCGGAGTAGGATGAATGGCAAAAATTTGAACGATATCACCAGAGGGCAACTTTACAAGCGAATGAATAGACGGAATACTGTCATCAACTATAAATTTTACTTGAGGATTAATCAGCTCATACTTCGAATACAATAACATCCCGTAGGTATTACTCAAGGGCATTTCTACTTTGTAAGAATATTTTGCATCAATAGTAGATTGAATACTGTTTTGCCACCGCTGATCAGTTTCAGTGAAAAGTAAAATATCTGCGTTGTAACTCTTAATTTCAGATAGAAGCTTGTCTTTGTTTTTGTTTTTCTGCAATACGTTTGCCGTAAAAATAGAAATATCCTTATCAGGATTGTTCGCCGTGTTTTCTAAAGCTTCATATGGAGCAAGCGGCGTATATGGAAAAATTTTTGAAAGCTGAAAAACAAAGCAAGCAACTAAAACCGTGACAAATAGATAATCACTTTTTCGTTTGATATCAAATCTAATAAAGTAAGCTGCGAGAGCAAGAAAGGTGAGGGTCGTTAATTGTGCATGCGGAAAATCAAAAACACGAATCCACCAATAGTCAACCGCAACAAAGGGCAATAAGGTTAGCACTACTGCGATGATTCCGAAGGTTTGTAAGAACTTTTTTAATTTCATACTGGATGGTTTAGTGACGGTTGATTCATAACATCCACTCAGGTAAATGTTAAAACATCAATGTAACCAAATTATGTAATCAGCTTGTATCGGAATTTCGTAATCCTTTTATATAATTTACATGTCCATCTTAAATATAAACCAGGAAAGTAAATTAATGGAAACTAATGATCTTCTGTACTCAGATCGAATACCTTTTTGCCGCCTATATAGGTAGCTAGAACTTTTACATCTCTAATCTTTGGTGGATCGACCGTCCTTAAATCATCACTTAGAATTACAAAATCGGCTAGTTTTCCTGGTTCTAAACTGCCTTTGATATCGTCATCAAAGGAGGCATAAGCTGCATTTTTAGTATAGGCTTTCAAAGCCTGCACCATCGATATTTTTTGATCAGGAACCCAGCCATCTGGATTTATATCATCTAATGTTCTCCTTGTTACAGCAGCATACATCCCATCAATGGGACTTCCTGGTGCCACAGGCCAATCACTTCCAAAAGCTATAGTTGTATTTGCATCTAATAAGGACTTAAAAGCATAGGTTGTTTGTATGCGTTCAGGACCAATGAGTTCTTCAGCCCACCTGCCATCATCTATGCAATGATAGGGTTGCACACTAGCAATTACGCCAAGGCTAGCAAACCTAGCGATGTCTTGTTCAGAGATGTGTTGAACGTGCTCTATTCGCAGTCGGCGATCTCTCTTTCCATTTTCTTGAATTACCCGTTCATAAATGTTTAGCAGACTATTAATTGCATTGTCCCCAATTGCATGCACCTGAATTTGTAGGTTGGCCTTGTCGGCATTTGAAACCCATTTATATACATCTTTTGGCTTGAAAATAAAGAAACCTTTATCATCTGCCTTGTCTGTATAAGGTTCATTAAAAGCAGCAGTATGTGAGCCTAAAGAGCCATCCATAAAACCTTTTACGATGCCTGTTTTAAGCCATTTTGGATTTACATCTTTGATTTGGATAGCATCTTTCCATCTGTTTAAAGGTGTTGCCGAATAAATGCGCAGGGATAAGGCATCCTTGTCTAAGAGTTGTTGGGCAACTTCTAGCATTCCAATGCTATCGACATCATGCACAGAGGTAACTCCTTTGGATAAAAAATAATCTGTAGCCTTTTGAATGGCAATGGTCTTTTGTTCTTTGGTAAGTGAAGGAATTTTAGCCAACACAAGATTCATAGCATTGCTCTTTAAAATTCCTGTAGGGGTTCCATCAGGATTTCTAACAATTTCACCGTTGGGAATATCAGGAGTGTTTTTATCTACTCCAGCAAATGCTAAGGCTGCCGAATTGGCTAAAATCATATGCCCATCAAGTCTATAAATTGCAACCGGAGTATCTTTGGTGTAGACGTCAATCCAATCTTTTGTTGGAAGTTCTCCTCCCCATAAGGTATGATCCCAATTACCTTCAAGGATCCAAGTGCCAGGATCCAGTGTACTGGAAAAATTGGCAATACGTTTTGTAAACTCTTCTGGAGTTTTTGCATCTCTCAATGATACGTTCATTAAACTATTACCTCCCATTATTAAGTGAACATGAGAGTCAATAAACCCAGGAGTAACGAATCTATTTTCAACGTCTTTTATTTCAGTTTCAGCTCCTTTGTACTTGGCTAACTCCTCATTAGTCCCAATGGCAAGAATGGTATCTGCCACCACCGCCATAGATTGGGCCGAGGGTTGAAGTTCATTGGCTGTCCAAATTCTAGCATTTACGAGTATCAAATCTGCCTTTGGAAGTGGTTCCTGACAAGAAAACAAAAGTACTACTGCTGAATAAATGCTTAGAAGGTAGAGGGGTTGATTCAATTTCATATTAGGCTTCGGTTTAAAGTAGGGAAGAGATGCTGCCATTTATAGTCCTGTATGTGTAGTCGCAATTTCGCAAAAGCGTAGCCCTTAATACAGTTATACAATCTGTTGAAATCCTACTTTTCTAAAATGAGATATTGACAAATGGTATTATAGGACTGGAGTAGATACTTTCATCTTCATCGTATAGAAAATTGTATTTGGCGCCAACAGTAATTCTGTTGGTAATGTTGTATCCTGCCCCTGCAAATAATGCAGAGTCCAAAATCTTTGAGTTATGTTGTCAATCTCAGATGTTGAAGAAACGCGGAGTTCAACAAATTCCAATAAGGTCATAATTTTTTGAGAAGGGCTGTATTGAAAAAGTAGATTTCCACCATAGGTGTGAGTGGTTTGTATGTCCTTTAAGGCGAGATAATTATATTGAACTCCAAGACCAAAGGCTATTTTGTCACTCACATTATAGGTCAAATTGGGAGATAAATTAATATTGGTTCCACCTACAAAATTAAGTCCAAAGCCAACACCAAACTCTACTTTTTTGTCAACCATCACCTTAGAAGTATCGGCTTTCTTTTCTTGTTTATAATCCTCATTAGTTTGCGCAAAGGAATTAAAACTACAGCCTATTAGGGCAATAGCGAGGATCAAAGAGAATGATTTTATTTTCATTGTATGCTTTTTAGTAAATCGCGGTTAATGAATAAAGTCCAATGTACTCATTATTTACACATTTTATCAAATCAATGATGTCCTTGCCATTTCAGATTACTACAGCAACTATGAAGATCGGAAAAGTCCAAAGTTTAGCATCCCAATAATCCAAAGGAGACCACTAATTCTTGATCTACTTTTTCGCCTTTGGAATTCTGAGCAGGTTTCCAATCTTTTTGAGTTGTGGAAATAAGTTCGATCATCTTTTTGTCCACTAGCTGAAAACCAGAAGTCCTATCGAGATGTACATTTTCGATCAGACCATTTTTGGTCACAGTAAAAAAGAGCTTCGCTGGTCTTAACTTTTCTGGATCCACACCTTTCCGTGCATCTTGGCTTTTGTCTTTTAGAATTCTTTTTAATTTATCCATACCACCTGAGTAGGAGGCTTGTACTTCCGGAATTATAGTTAGGTAAGGTGTCCAATGTTGCTCTTCGACCTGCCCAGTTTCAGGATTCTTTTCCTGAAAATAAGCAGAGACCAAGATGTTGGTAGAGTAATCTGATGATTGGAGTAATTTGATCTGTGCAGGCGTTAAAACGCCGCTATTTCCAGTTTCCTGAATGTCTGTTTTCTCTTGTCCGTCAAGTATGATGACACTCACAGAAGAATAGGATACAATTCTTTGAGCGTGCTCTTCTCCAATAAAATCCCCGAAGGAGCTAACCTTATCTAGGTCTGTTTTTTTAATGACATTAAACCGTGGCGCTACCTCATAAATGAAATCTTCAAATAATTTTGGTTGGGGTTTTTCTTTTAGGCTGGTATTCATTGCAATATCCTCACTATCCACATTTTCTATTGATGTAGGAGATACTGTGCTCTTTTGATTAGAATTACAAGCGACTTGGCTAAAGACACTTAAAACGATACTTAAAGTAATTGCGATCTTTTTCATAACTGTTGAATGAATGATGAAGATCAAAAGTATTGTAGATGAGTGGCTAAGCGGCAGATTATTTGTAAAATAAATGTAAAATTTATGTCAATTACTTAGAATTAGATCCAATTAATGTTGAAGTAAAATTTTTGCTATTCCTTCTTCTATGAGCGGTTCCATAATTTGATAACCGGCTTTATTAGGATGAACACCATCATCGCCCAAGGATTTTTTCAAACCATTAGAATCATTCACCATTTTCTTAAAATAGTCAACATAAACAATCTTATTCTTTTGAGCGAAGGACTCTAGTAGTGCATTTAATTGAATTACTTTCTCTGCTGGCTTTATTTCTGGGCTCCAATGAAACTCAGAAGCGGGTAAAACAGAGCAAAGTATAACCTTAATATTATTGGCTTTCGCCAATTCTGACATAGAAATAATATTCCCCGCAATCGCATCGATAGTTATTGGGCCGGTGTTTTCTGCTATGTCATTGATTCCTGCTAATATGACTACCACAGAAGGATTCAAATCAATAACGTCCTGTCTAAAACGAATTAACATTTGAGGAGTCGTTTGTCCGCTAATTCCTCTATTTACAAAGGATGTATTTGAAAAAAAGTCAGGACTTGTGATGGACCATAACTCGGTAATAGAATTCCCCATAAAGACTATGCGATGATTTCCTTCTTCAGGATTTACTAAAGTTGCGTTTTCTTTTTGAAATCGAGCTAGGTTTGGCCAATCTTGAGCAATAGAATTTTCGATCATGAAGATGCTTAGTGAAATTAGAATAACATATTTAAAGGATTTCATATAAGGCGGTTGTTAATAATTGATACTAGCTATAAAGTATCTTTAAAGGGTTACTTTGACCAATAATCCAATACCAATACATCTTCTAGATGCGGACTTAATACTTCGACAAAAGCCAAATGCGATGGATGAGGTAGATAAATGGATCTATCTTGTTCAGTATCAAAAGTTACAAAAAAACAATGGGTAAACCCTTTGTTTAATGCTTCCGGACTATTATTCAAACCCCATTCAAAATCTTTGATTTCCTTGATTTCTGATGGCAGTGCTATAAAGGCGGCTTCTACTTTTTCAACATCGGCGCGGCTAGCCGACTCTTTAAATTTAAATAAAACAACATGGCGTAATTGCTCTGACTTAGTTTCCAATTGAATTTCAGTGGTCTCATTGGAAATGGTTTTAACTGTTTTTTGATCACAGCTACTTAAAAGGAGAAGGGTAGATAGTATTAGAATGGTAGCTTTCATAGGTTTTTTGAGGCATAATAAGGTTTAGTTCTTACGATAATAAACAGATTGCCGCAGAGGATACCTATTCACGCTTCCTAAGTTAGCAAAAGAGCAGAAAGTTTTATAAAAATAAGCAACCTTAGGAAATTATTCTTGGTAGATACTACTAATTCGTTCTTTTGGGTGGTTTTTCTGAGTTAAGCTCGAATAATATTGTTTATTTCAAACTATCGAAGAGGAAACCCCTAGATACCCATTGTTATTGGGAAAAGTAAGTCGTTATTTTGGATGCTTACCTAGCTGTTAAGGATAGAGGAGCGAAATTATCACCAATTTAAATCCTGCCAATAATCATAATACTTTAAGATAAAAAATAGAAAATAATCAAAATGCAAGTCGTAATTTCCCGCCTTAAATAAATGAATATGCAAACATTTTCAATCGCCATTCATGGCGGGGCAGGCACCTTAGTAAAAGGGATGATGACTACAGAGCTAGAAGCTGCTTATAAAAGTGCTTTACAATTGGCTAGAGACAAGGGATACGAAGTCTTAGCTCAAGGAAAAACTGCTGTTGAAGCCGTCGAAGTTGCTGTGCAACTTCTTGAAGATTCTCATTTATTTAATGCTGGGAAAGGGAGTGTATTTACTGCCAATGGAACCCATGAAATGGATGCCTGTATCATGGATGGGAAAAGCCTCAATGCTGGTGCAGTTTCCTTAATTACCGGAATTAAAAATCCTGTAAGCCTTGCCCGAGAGGTCATGGAAAAGAGCGAGCATGTGTTTTTAGCCGGGGAGGGAGCGCTTCAATTTGCAAAACAACTAAACTACACCTTAGAAGATCCTGCTTATTTTTATGACGAATTACGTCACAACCAATGGTTAGCGATTAAAGACACTAATAATTTCCAATTAGATCATTCCTTAAAGAAAGATTCAAAATTTGGTACCGTGGGCGCGGTTGCCTGCGATAAAGATGGAAACATTGCTGCTGCAACATCTACAGGAGGAATGACCAATAAAAAATGGGGTCGCGTAGGCGATAGCCCAATGGTGGGTGCGGGAAATTACGCCAACAATAAAACATGCGCAATCAGTTGTACCGGCAGTGGTGAGTTCTTCATTAGAGCTGTAGTGGCTTATGATGTAGCCTGCCTAATGGAACATAAAGACATGTCCTTAGCCGATGCGTCTAATGAAGTTATTAATAAGCGTATACTTGAAATTGGTGGCGATGGAGGTTTAATCGCGGTAGATGCCCAAGGGAATATTGCAATGCCATTTAATACTGAAGGGATGTACCGCGCAAGTAAGTCGTCTAATGGAATAGAAGAACTTTCTATTTATAAGTAAAAGGTTGATCTACAGGTAATACTTTTACCTTCTTCTTTTTAATATTAAATCGATCTCCGTTAGAAAGGACATGCGTTTTTAAATTAGTCAAAGACATTGGAGTTCCCGGTTTGAGGATCTTTTCATTATTATGCTCTAACTTTCTTCCATCAAAAATAATGACCATACCAGAGCCAATAACTTCGGCGGCATTATCTTTTATGACCAGGCCAGTATCTTCAGCCAAGCCAATACCAATAATTTGAGGAAATTTCGCGACAGCTTCTGCCAAACGGCCAAAACGACCTCTCTTAATAAAATGTGTGTCAATAGTTAGTTGCTCGATCAATCCCAGACCCTGTCTCATGCGCACAGCTCCTTTAATAAAGGATTCCTTGGCACTACCCCCAGAAATCATCTCTGAAGCCATAGCCATTGCTCCTGCGCTTGTTCCTGCAATTACAAAGCTTTCCTCTTTTTGATAGCGCTCTTGTAAAATACCATGAATTTTAGTGTAGCCTATTTTCTTGGTGATTTTTGACTGATCTCCACCAGAGAACATCACACAATTTGCAGTTGAAATAAGTTCAATAGCATTTTCAGATTCGGCTTCTTCTCTTGATCTAATATCTAATACTGTTACATCAGTACATCCTAAGGTTCCAAATGCTTCTAGATAGTTTTCGCCAACTTCAACTGGAATGCTAGATGCAGTAGGGATTACTACAATTTTAGCGTCAATTCCGCCAGCTTCTTGAACAACTCTATGAAGGATTCCTTCACTGATAAAATCTAATGTATGTCTTTCGTTTTCTTCTATACCCTTATCTTCATTTCCTCCAACAGGTATAAGTATTCCCTTCTTAAAATTCATGCAATTGATTTAACTTTTAATATGGCGCAAAAATAAACCAAATTTATTGCTGAATATGTATATATTTATATTCTTTCACCTAAACTAAACAATCAGATCTATGGACATAAGAAGTATCAACGCAATGAGAGGTCCAAATTACTGGTCTGTGAGACGTCATAAGTTAATTGTGATGGTTTTAGACCTTCAAGAGATGGAAGCTTACCCATCCAATAAGATCGAAGGGTTTTCAGATAGACTAAAAGCTATGTTCCCGAGTATGTACTCTCACCGCTGTTCAGAGGGATGTGAAGGTGGATTCTTTATGCGTGTTGATGAAGGAACATGGATGGGCCATATCATTGAACATATTGCATTGGAAATTCAAACCCTTGCAGGTATGGATACTGGTTTTGGAAGAACAAGAGGATATGGAGAAGAAGGAGTTTATAGCGTAGTATTTTCTTTTATAGAAGAATCTGTAGGTAGATACGCCGCTAAAATGGCAGTAGATATTTGTGAAGCTTTGATCAAAGGCGAAGCCTATGATATGACCGATGATATTCAAAAAATGCGGGAGCTTCGCGAAGATGATCGTTTAGGGCCGAGTACAGGTTCAATCATAGAAGAGGCACAAGCAAGAGGAATTCCATGGATTCGTTTGAATAAATACTCCTTATGCCAATTAGGATACGGTGCCAATCAAAAACGTATTCAAGCTACCGTTACTAGTGAAACAAGTAGTATTGGTGTAGAACTTGCCTGTGATAAAGAGGATACCAAATATCTATTAGAACAAGCAGAAGTGCCTGTGCCACGAGGTGATATCATTCGTCGTGAACGAAGTTTGGAAGAGGCTTGTCGTTATGTTGGTTATCCTTTAGTAATTAAACCCGTTGACGGAAATCACGGAAGAGGAATTACAGTAGATATACAAAATTACGAAGATGCCCTAGTTGGCTTCCATAATGCAAAAGACAGTTCGCGCAGCGGTGCTATCATTGTAGAAAAATTTATTACAGGAGAAGATTATCGATTACTGGTAATTAACAATGTACTGGTCGCTGCTGCAAAAAGAACGCCTGCACATGTTATTGGAGATGGAAAATCCACAGTTCAAGAATTAATTGATATTGTCAATAGTGATCCTCGTCGCGGATTTGGACATGAGAAAGTGCTAACTCAAATTACCACCAACGAACTCACACTTAATATTATTAAAGATGCGGGTTATACCTTAGACTCCGTCCTGGCCAAGGAAGAGATGTTGATTTTAAAAGATACGGCAAATCTAAGTACAGGAGGAACAGCAGAAGATGTAACCGACATCGTACACCCAGCAAATGTCTCTATGGTTGAGCGCATTTCTAAAATTATTGATCTAGATATTTGTGGTATTGATATTATGACGATAGATATTTCGAAGCCCCTGTCAGAAACAGGAGGAGCTGTTTTAGAAGTAAATGCAGGCCCCGGTTTTAGAATGCACTTAGCGCCTACCAAAGGTTTGCCTAGAAATGTGGCCGGTCATGTGATCGATAAATTGTTTCCGAATGGTAAGACGGGACGTATCCCTATTGTAGCGATATCTGGTACCAATGGGAAAACAACCACGACACGTCTTATAGCACATATGGCCAAAATGAATGGCCATCGTGTAGGTTATACTACCAGTGATGGTGTTTATATTCAAAATAGATTACTCATGAGCGGAGATTGTACAGGTCCCGCAAGTGCCGAGTTTGTCTTAAAAGATCCCACAGTAAACTATGCGGTTTTAGAAAGTGCCCGAGGCGGACTACTAAGAGCTGGATTGGGCTTTAAAAAATGTGATATTGGCATAGTTACCAATGTAGCTGCAGATCATTTAGGCTTGAAAGGAATTCATACCGTTGAACAACTTGCCAAAGTAAAAGGAGTAATCCCAGAAACCGTTTTACCTGATGGCTATGCTATCTTAAATGCCGATGATGACTTGGTTTACAATATGAGACGTAGTTTGGATTGTAATGTAGCCTTGTTCTCTATGGATGAAGAAAATCCGCGAATTAAGGCTTTACAACGTATTGGTGGAATTACCGCTGTTTACGAAAATGGTTTTGTTACTATTTGCCGTGGCGAATGGAAAATGAGAGTGATGAAAGCAGAAGATATTCCATTGACCTATGGAGGGAAGGCAAAATTCATGATTCAAAATGTATTACCAGCCATTCTTACGGCAAACATTCAAGGGATGAGTATCGAAGATATGAAAGCAGGTTTAGAAACCTTTATTCCATCTGCGACACAAACACCAGGACGTTTAAACCTATTTAAATTCAACAATTTTTCGATCCTTCTTGACTACGCCCATAATCCGGCAGGAATGAGAGCCTTACAGGCTTTTGTAGAAGAATTGGACGCTACGGTGAAAGTTGGAATTATCGCTGGAATTGGCGATAGACGTATAGAAGACAATAATGAGATGGGAAGTATTGCTGCCGAAATGTTTGATGAGATTATTATCAGGCAGGACAAACATTTGAGAGGAAAATCAGAAGAAGAACTCATCAGTATGTTGAATGAAGGAATTAAACGCCAAGATCCAAATAAGAAGACAACCATTATACCTTCAGAAAATGAAGCAATTACCTATGCTGTCAAAAATGCGGTGAAAGGATCATTGATTATTCTGTGTAGCGATGTAATCCCAGACGCTTTGGATTTGGTTCAAAAATTTAAAGACTTAGAATCCAAGGGCGAATTGGTATTTGCCGATTAAACACCTTAGATTTTTATTATTATTAATAGTACAGGTTTGTATTAGTTGGCTAATTCCGCTGCTGCGCCTGCCTGGCCGGTAGGCAGGAAATTGCGATTGATACAAGCCTGTTATTTTTTTGCGAGAAGGTTTAATAATCAATTTTCCGGATAAAAAGAGCAAAAGCCACTATCCTAAAAAAAAGACTAGATGAGGTACAATAAAGCAAACAGGATACAAGACAGGATAAGAGTTATATAGGTTATTCTTTTCCATTTTGGTGGGATAGTCTCGCTTTTGTACACACCGTAAATGCCAACAGGAAGCCAAAATATTAGCAAAGTACCCACCATCTGTGGGTCGTTATACCATTTAACCTTCGTTTTCATCTAGAGTGTATTCAGGGATTTGTTCCTGAGTGAACTCTAAGTTAAGGATTATTTTAGACTTCTGTCTCATTCTCAATTGTTCTGTAATGGCTCTCATCTATTAGCTTTATATTAATTATATATCTAAAGTATTAGTATCCTGAAGACGATTATAAAGACTATAATTATTTTTATTATCCTGAGAGTTGGCGGTTTGAATATCAGGTATTGAATACTATTATATCAATCCTTCTTAGAATAATCCAGTTCCCTTATATCGATAGGCAGAAAGATTAGTTTCCTTTTTTATTAGCTTTAATTTAAAATTTATTCAATGTCATTGTAGAGAATTCTATCTTTACCGCATGCAGCCCAAAATTCTTTTTATAACACCTCCTTTTACGCAGTTAAATACGGCTTATCCGGCCTCTGCATATCTCAAAGGGTTCCTAGAAGAACATAAGGTGTCCATCTCTCATTGTGATCTTAGTATTGAACTTTTTACTTCGATTTTTACAGGGGATTTCTTGAGTGCTGTGTTTGAGGAGGCAGCCAACTTAAAAAACAATTACTACCCTGAGGTGAGCGCAATGAAGGAGCAATACATCTCTAGAGTGGATGTCGTGATAGGGTTTCTCCAAAAGCAAGACATTGAAACGGCGCACAAAATATTAGATCCTCACTTTTTACCTGTTGGGCATCGGTTGTTGTATGTGAATACTGCAATCCAATGGGAGGCTGGTGATATTGGGATCATAGATAAGGCAAAGCATTTTGGAACTCTTTTTATAGAAGAGATAGGAGATTTTATCCAAGCAAACGTCGATGAGTTTTTTGCATTTACCAAATATGCAGAGCAAATTGCCACCTCTGCATCTAGCTTTGATCCTTTAGATGAATTATTGACCTATCAGCCAACACTCATCGAAGATGAGATGTTCAATATTTTAGAAGCTCAAATTGAAAAGCATACGCCAGACTTAGTCTGTTTTACAATTCCCTTTCCCGGAAACTTATTTGCCGCTTTGCGGAGTTCACAATTTATAAAACAGTTTTTTCCTGACATCCACATAGCTTTTGGTGGTGGCTATTGTAATACCGAGTTACGCTCCCTAGAAGATCCTAGAATCTTTGAATTTGTTGATTTTATTTCCTTAGACGATGGGGAAGGACCTCTACTGAAAATCGTAAACTATCTCGAAGGTACTATAGACATAAATGGACTAGAAAGAACCTTTGTCCTTGAAAACGGTCAAGTGATTTATAAGAATAAGT
Organism: uncultured bacterium; assembly: GCA_963974305.1. GTDB lineage: Bacteria > Bacteroidota > Bacteroidia > Flavobacteriales > Flavobacteriaceae > Dokdonia. The sequence continues at coordinate 12,298 of CAXBCS010000018.1, read as the reverse complement.
TCCCCAACACCATTTTCCATCATAGGAACCTACCAGCGCCCAATTATTCTGGATTGCCATTTGAGAAGTACGTATCCTTTCTAGATGTAGTGAACCCGATGCACCGCATGTGGACAGATGCTCGATGGAATAAATTGACCATCTCACATGGTTGCTATTGGAAACAATGCTCCTTTTGTGATGTGAGTCTGGATTATATCGGGAATTACCAAAACACAACAGCAGCCGATTTAGTCGATAAAATTGAAAAAATAATGAAGGACACAGGCATTAGCGGCTTTCATTTTGTCGATGAAGCGGCACCGCCTAAAATGCTAAGAGCCTTATCCCTCGCCTTGATAGAAAGAAATGTCAATATCACTTGGTGGACAAACATCCGATTTGAAAAAACCTTCGACTTTGAGTTATGTGATCTCATGGCAAAGTCAGGATGTATCGCAGTTACTGGCGGACTAGAAGTAGCCTCCGACCGCTTATTGACAAAGATGAAAAAAGGTGTTGACATAGCCCAAGTGACACGGGTGACACATAATTTTTCACAAACGAGTATTTTGGTGCATGCCTACCTTATGTATGGGTTCCCTACCCAAACAGAGCAAGAGACTATTGATTCCCTAGAAGTGGTGCGTCAGCTGTTTGAAAAGAACTGTATCCAGTCGGCATTTTGGCATCAATTCACTACTACTATCCATAGTCCGATTGGTAAGAATCCAGATGCATTTGGAATTGATATTACGGGTCCCGTTTTTGAAGGTTTTGCTCAAAATGATTTAACCCATGTAGATCCTCAAGGCGCCGATCATCCAAAATATGCAAAGGGTCTAAACAGTGCCTTGAATAATTATTTAAATAGAGTTGATTTTGATCTGTCTTTACAATCTTGGTTCGACTTCCCGATTCCTGAAGTCAGTCATCCTCGAGGTTTAATCGAAAGTTTTTTAACTGAAGCCTCAGCTGTGGAGGCAAAGGAATAGCAACTCGACTGTAACAATCGATAGTTTTCGTTTTTTTTAAGGCTTTTTTCTTAAAACGATGAATCTATCTGTCAATTCAAGGATTTCAAGTTGATGGACCTTCGCAATGTATTCAATGGTTTCTTGTCTATAAATGAAAATGTGGGTAAAGTCTCTACGATAATGCCAACTATTAAAATCAATCTGGTCATTGTAAAGCAATGTCATGATGAGTAGTATTCCATTCGGTTTTAATACTGATATAAGACGATCAATCTCTTTTTTAGGATTGTTCAAATGCTCAAATACCTCACAGCTTAAAATATAATCATAGGTCGTATTAAAGATATTTTCATCGGATGCAAAGTAGGGATCGTAGAGCACAAGGTCATAATCTTTCTTTCTGAGCATGCTTGTAATAACAGGACCAGTACCGCTGCCAAAATCTAATCCCTTATCTGTTGGTAAGCAGTTGTTCAATACATACTGGGTAATAGGCATTGTAAAGTTCTGATATCTAATATCATCGACATCATTATTGTGGGTTTCATAATGCGCCTTTTCTGCAGCAGGGGAGAGATATTGATTTTCATCTTTGACAAGGGATCGGCACAGGTCACAATCATAATAGGAAGGATCCTTTTTGGTGATAAGTGGCGAACTGCAAAGTGTGCAAATCATTTTGTTTTTTTTAGTAAAGTAGTCGCGCCTGCCTGTCCGGTAGGCAGGAAAGCTTACTATCAATTAAAATAAAATGTAAGGATATTATAGAAAAATCAAAATGAGATTTTCAATTTACATAATACTTTTGGCGATACGCTTTAATAAAAAAGTTTCTCGTTCTATAGACATTCCTTTTTTGTCACTAGAAAGCATAGTCTTTTTATTATGTGCGATGGCTTCATGAATATCAATCCAAACAGCCTTCATGCCATTTTTAGTCTCGTATGCTTCCATCTTTGAAACTCCCAGTTCTTTACTGATGTCACAGGTATAGCAATACGATACCATATGCTGAACGTCATAATCTTCTTTATACCAGGGGCGATACTCTTCATAAACACCAAACGGCTTTATGTTTTTGATGTCTTTAGCACCAGTTTCTTCATTGAGTTCACGCATCATTCCGTCGATCTGGTCTTCATCCAAATCTAAACCACCACCGGGAAGACTGTAATCTTCATATCTTTCGGTATAGAGAAGAAGTATGGAAGTGCCTTGTAACGCAATACTTCTAGTAGAGAGCCTTGTAAAAATAGATTTGTTTTCTAAATTTTTTACCTCAGGATGATAATGGGTTTTTAAAAGCTGCATGTAAAAGGTCTCAATTTTTATGCAAACATAAACGAAGCTTATATAATTGGTATCAATTGGTTGGAAAAATGCACCTTAGATACCGAAGAAGATTTTTGTAGACCCTCATTCATCAAAGGACAGGACCTCCTGAAATTTCACTAATTTCGTCCGATGACCTCAAAAACACATCCAGAAATTGTAATTCAAGGTGCGAGAACAAACAACTTGAAAAACATTTCATTGAACATTCCGCATCACAAACTCATCGTGGTAACCGGTGTATCTGGATCTGGAAAATCAAGTCTGGTATTTAAGATCATTGCCCAAGAAGGACAACGGCGGTATTTTGAAACCCTCCCGTCCTTTGCTCGACAGTTTATGGGGAAATTGAATCGCCCCGATGTTGATGAAATTGAAGGACTATCGCCTGTGATTGCTATTGGTCAAAGCACTACAGGGATGCATGCCCGCTCTACCGTAGGCACCATGTCTGATATCTATGATTTGTTACGCCTATTGTTTGCGCGCACAGGAACGACATCTAAAGATCTAACACTTTCTCGGGCGCTCTTTTCGTTTAATTCGTTGCTAGGGAAATGTACTCAGTGCAACGGGATTGGTAAGCAGGAGAAAATAGATCTAAACCGTTTGATCATCTCACCTGAGAAATCAATTAGAGAGGGCGCACTGGCACCAACATTACCCAATGGGTACATCATGTACTCACAGGTGACGATCGATGTGCTTAACCAAGTATGCGAAGCGGAAGGATTTAATGTAGATATCCCTTGGAAGGATTTAACAGAGGCTCAACAAGCGATTATTTTGTACGGTAGCGATCTTATTAAAGTACCTTTCGGGAAACACAGTCTTGAATCGCGTTTGAAGTGGACAGGAATTAAGGCCAAACCTCTGGAAGAAGGATATTACAAAGGGATGATTCCCATTATGTCTGATATACTGAGAAGAGATCGAAATGCCAATATTCTCAAATATGTGCATTCGGTGACCTGCCTAGCTTGCGAAGGCACTCGTTTAAATGCTGATGCCTTGAGTGTCACTGTTCATGGAAAATCAATTGCTGAAATTGTGACTTTAGAATTAAGCCAACTTAAAACATGGATTGATTCTAATAAGTGGGAAGCTGTCGCGAAAGGGGTTGTTGAAAAAATAGAAGCTCAAGTAGATTTGTTGGAAGACTTAGGATTGGGGCATTTGACCGTAAATCGTTCTTCAAATTCACTCAGTGCAAGCGAGATACAGCGGATTCGTATTGCCAATCAAATTTTAGTGCCGCTTAGTGATGTACTCTATGTTTTTGATGAACCTTCCATTGGCCTGCATCCCGAGGAGAACGCGCGAATGATTCATCATTTCAAACAACTTGTCAATAAGGGGAATACTGTTATTGTGGTTGAGCATGACCTAGATACCATAAGAGCTGCTGATCATATTATTGAGATTGGACCAAAAGCGGGGGTGCATGGTGGCGAACTTATATTTAATGGAAGCTTTGCAAGGTTTTCGCAGCAGGAAGCATTGAAAGAAATTAGTCCTACCTATCGTGCGATAAATAATTCGAAGCCTAAACGGCGAAAAGCATCTTTAAAAGAGGACCGTTCTTTGCGCCTTTTAGGCTGTCATGAAAGAACCCTTAAAAACATTGATGTTTCATTTAAGCTGGGTAAATTAAATATCGTGAGCGGAAGATCTGGCGTTGGGAAATCAAGTTTGGTGAAAGACACCTTAGTTAAAGCAATGCAGCAGCATTTGGGAATAGAAACAGATGTAGCTCCCAAGATATCTCATCATGAAAACTTGGATGCCATCAATAAACTCATTGTGATTGATCATACTCCTATAGGTAAAACTCCGCGTAGCAATCCGGCAACCTATTTAGGACTCTCAGATCATATTCGCGACCTCTATGCCAGCCTACCAGCATCAAAAGCGCATGGCTTTACTAAATCTCGATTCTCTTTCAATAACAAAGGTGGAAGATGCGAAAACTGTCAAGGAGCTGGAAAAATTCAACTAGGAATGCACTTTTTAGGGAATGTAGACTTGGTTTGTGGCAGCTGCAACGGAGATCGGTTCAACCCTGAAACACTTGAGGTAAAATACAAAGGACTGTCTATCGCTGATGTATATAAGTTATCAATCAATAATGCCGTCATATTTTTTGAAGATCAGAAAAAGGTGCTAAAAGGACTTAAGGTATTACAAAAAATAGGCCTGGGGTATCTCTGTCTTGGGCAATCGTCAACGACACTATCTGGAGGAGAGGCACAGCGTATTAAAATAGCGAACCAATTACAGAAAAAGGACACAGGCGATACCATGTATGTGATTATTGAGCCAAGTATTGGCTTACATCATGATGACATTCATACGTTACTCCAAATGTTTGATAGTATACTCGAAAAAGGCAATACAATTGTGTGTATCGAACAAGATGAACTAATTATTAATTGGAGCGATTGGCATATCGAATTAGGCCCAAAAAGTGGAGCAGAAGGAGGTAAGATTCTGTATCAAGGAGTGCCTAGAAAGAATATTACAACTCTTACAACAAAATCAATTAAAGAAGAGTTCCCTACCACTGCCCTCAATGAGATCCGTTTAAATGGGGTTAGGACGCATGGTTTGAAAAACATTGATGTTTGTATTCCTAAAAATCAGTTGACAGTGGTTACGGGGCTTTCAGGAAGTGGTAAGTCATCTTTGGTATATGATACATTATTTGCTGAGTCTAATGCCAGATTTACAGAATCTTTATCTACCCACAATAGAAGTCTTCTACAGCAGAATAGTGAAGCAAAAATTAGGTCTTTTTCAGGATTGGGGCCCGCTATCGGGATCAACAGAAAGGGAGGGACTCCTTCAAAGCGGTCTACGGTGGGAACCTTGTCGGGAGTATATGATGCCTTTAGATTACTGTATTCGAGGATTGCTCAACATGAAGGTGAAATATTTACCGCCCAACATTTTTCCTTCAATCATCATCTAGGAGCATGTCCAGTCTGTGAAGGTATGGGCGTACATCGCAGCTGCGATCCAAATAAGGTTATTGTGGCTCATGATACATCTATTATAGAAGGGGCTATAACTGGAAGTAAAGCAATGTCCTACTATGCCGATGTGAATGGTCAATTTATGGCAACGCTAAAGGAAGTTGCCAAACAACAACATTGGAATATAGAAAGCGACTGGAAGGATTTGGACGCTGAGGTTCAGGATATCATTTTGTATGGAACAGGAGATGCCATTTGGGATGTTACGTGGACATTTAATACCAAATCTAGAAAGGGAACACAAGCTTTATCGGCAAAATGGCTTGGACTCTGTAACTATATCGATGATGAATATCAACGAAGACTTCATAATAAGAATATCAAAGGATTAGAAGATTTACTGCATGAAGTGGCCTGTCCATCTTGCCGTGGGAGTCGGTTGAAACATGAATTATTGAGCACCAAATTTCTCAATAAAAATATTCATGAGTTTTCCCAATTGAGTATTAGTTCGAGTCTTGAATTAATGGAAGGAATAGACACTCAGGTAGATACGGTTGTTTTGGCGATTTGTAAGGTGGTTTTGCCTACAATCATACAAAGTTTGAAGACGATTGAAGCTCTCGGCTTGGGGTATTTAAACCTAGATCGAGCGGTTAAGACACTATCTGGAGGAGAACGACAACGCATTATGTTGGCGGGACAGTTATCTACTAAGCTATTTGGCGTTATTTATGTTTTAGATGAACCTACTATAGGATTGGATGCAGGGCAAATTGCTATCCTGATAAACACATTAAAAAGCATTGCAGACAAGGGAAATACGGTAATAGTAGTTGAACACGATCCAGCCTTTATTCGAAGCGCCGATTATTTAATTGAAATGGGACCCGGTGCAGGAAGACTTGGTGGGGAAGTTGTTTACCAAGGGAAAATGAAGGCAGCAACCTTTATGCAGAGCAATTTCCTGCCTACCGGACAGGCAGGCGCGGAAGCAAAAGAAACCATAACCTACAAGATGTTTCAGGACCAGAAGGTCACAGTAGAGAAGAAGCATAATGAAAAAGGGGCCATTTTTGGAATAAATGGAGCCTCTGCCAATAACCTAAAAAACATAGATGTAGCATTCTATGCCGGACAGTTAATTGCGATAAGCGGTATTTCTGGAAGCGGAAAATCAAGTTTGATAAAAGATGTACTGTATAGTTCGTGGCTTCAGCATCGAGCGGTTCATTGTACTTCTGTATATGGGCTAGAACAATTTGAGGAGGTGTTGCTTATAGACCAAGAGGCCGCCGCTCAGAATAGATTGAGCTCACCCATAATAGTAACTGGAATTATTGAACCAATAAAGGCCTTATTTTCAAATACAGCTTCGGCCAAGGAGGCAGGATTGAAAAAAGCAGATTTTTCCTATCTGAGTAAGCGTGGTAAATGTGGAAGCTGTAATGGTCAGGGAAAGCTAAAGACCAGCATGGATTTCATGAGTGACATCTGGTTGAGCTGTGATAGTTGTATGGGGTTGAGATACAATGACCTAATTCTTGGGTGTACAATTAAGCAGCATTCTATAGGAGATGTATTACAGATGACAGTACAGGAGGCGATTGAATTTTTTGACGCAGGGGTTGTTGTGGAAAAATTGGAAGTACTCAAGCGGGTAGGTGTAGCCCATCTATTATTGGGGCAATCGGCTGATACCTTGTCTGGCGGTGAGAGTCAGCGGTTAAAATTGGCTAGCTCTATGCTACAAAAAAGAAAAGGCAGCCGCTTATATCTCTTTGATGAACCGAGTACGGGCCTACATTATTATGATATATTGAAGTTAATTGAAGTGTTCCAATCGATTATTAATCAAGGTGATACAGTACTTTTCATAGAACATAATAGTACTCTGATTGCAGCCGCCGACCATCTTATTAGACTAGGGCCAGGAAGTGGAGTAGAAGGAGGGTTTATAATGGATTAGTAGTCATTCGAATTCCTTGGACTTCTGATAGATTTCTAATAAATGTTTAATCTAAGGTTCTTTCTGGTGTTTTATTTTCGCTTTTTCATGGATTTGTCTCGTTTCTTCAACCATTTCATACTCAGATAGACAACACCTATAAAAGCTATAAAAATTAAGGTGGATATTACTTCCCATTTGCTTAAACCAGAGAGCAACCAGATAATTGAGACAATACCAATAATGGGAATAATCAATCCGCCAGGTACTTTAAAGGTCTTTTCAGTTATATCCTGTTTCTTTCTTCTGAGTTTGAGGGTAGCAAAAATCACCAACAAGTAAATGAGTAATATGGCGGCGCTTGCAAGGATGGCCAATTGCTGAAAGCCACCAGAAACAGCAAAAATAAAGATCAATCCAGTAAAATAAATAATAGACCAATAAGGTGTGCCAAATTTTGGGTGAATTTTACCCAGGATTTTTGGGAAGAGACCATCATTAGCACCTGCGTATAATACACGAGGTGTACTCAGCACATCAGCGCTTACAGTTCCATAACAGGAAATTGCAGCGGCAACCAAGAGAATGGTGCTCCCAGTTACACCTATAATGTTTTGTGCCACTGCTGCCAAAGGAGCATCTTTAACTGCTTCCAACTCCATCCCTATAACGCCTTGGGTGACTATTTGAAGGAGCAGGTATATGACAATCACCAAACCTCCTCCAAGCATTATACCCAAAGGAATAGTGCGTTTCGGGTTTTTAATTTCTCCGCTGACACCAAGTGCAGTTTCAAAACCAGCAAATGCAAAAAATAAAATAAGAGCTGTATTGCCAAAGGTTTTTACTGAGGGTAAATGTTCCCAATACAGATTTTCTGGTTCAATAAGCGCAGATCCGAAGATGATGATACCAAATAGAGGTAATAATTTAATAATGGTTATCCACTTTGAAAACTTCACACCTTGTTTTGCTCCCCTGATATTGGTGATAACTAAAAAGCTGAGAAGGACTAAAAAGAATAAAGCACGGATCCATGGATTTGAGAAAATAGGAAAAAGTACAGCTAGGGAATCGGCGATAATATTCATGAGTGCTGCACTGCCTAAAATACTCCATCCAAAAACTGAGAGCCAACTCACAGTATAGCCAGCAAAATCCCCAAAAGCAGCCGACACGTATGCATAGCTACCGCCTGTTTTTGTAATGCGTGTGCCTATTTCGGCATAACATAGCATGATGGCAGCCATCATAATGCCGCAAAATACATAAGCGTAAATACTAAAGGCTCCGAGTTGAATTCCAATAATTGCTGGTAGGGCAAAAATACCTGCGCCTACCGTTATATTAACAATATTAAGTGACAAGCCAAATACTCCAACTACACGTTTTAATCCTTTATCCTTTTCTGAAAGAGCCATAGTTGATTGCGTTGAATTAAAGGAAGTGAAAAAGTAAAATGGTAAACCTAAATTTCGCTATTCATATATTTTGCGAGCAGTCTGTGGAAGTGATGTACTCCTTTTTCCCTATTGGGAGAGAATCTACCAGCCTTATAAAATCGGGATTGCAAGCCTTTGTGGACACCTTCTACTACAAATTCATCCTCACGCTCAACCTTATCTAGTAGCGCACCAGCGCCAGCATTCATTTTGCTCTCATCATAAACGTAGCTGATAAAAGATACTTTAGTTTTATTAATAGATATGGGTTTAATAACGTTTATGGATAATCCCCATGGATAGAAATTGAACATCATATTTGGGAAAATCCAATAATAATATGCGGCCACATTTTTACCGTAATCTACATGGCCTTCTGGTAGATCAAAAACTTCCTCACCTCCATCAGAATAGCCAATTTGAAGATTTACATGATCATATATTTCTGTGGTATAACTCCCATAATCTAAAACTGCATTTAAGTCTTCATGAACAAATGGAATATGAAAACCTTCTAAATAATTATCGCAATACAGTGCCCAGTGGCAATTGACTATATAATCTTTCTGTAGTGAGGCGTTCAATTTAAATTGATCTAGAGGTAAAAAACCAATTCGCTCATTCATGACGTTGATTATCTCAGTAAAGTCAAAAGCAGGGTCTAGGCCAACAAATAAATGGGCGCCAAGTTTCTTAAGGGGGAATTCATGAAGGTTATCGCAGGGTCTAGGAAAGTTTTCAGCTTCCTCAAATTCGGGCATACTTTTAAAGCTGCCATCAAGCCCAAATCTTCTTCCGTGGTACATACAGGTCAAGTTTTTAGCTTTTCCAGGATTATGCATCACCAAATTTCCGCGATGGGTACATACATTAGTTAAACATTTGGTTTGATTATTACTATCACGAACAACCAAGAGGGGTTCTGTCAAATAATTATCTAACAATACTAGAGGGTATACACTTTCATTTAAAGGCACTAAGCTGTTCTCATCACCTATATACTGCCAAGATTTTACAAAGACACTTTCTTTTAATCTATCAAATACTTCCTGACTTTTGTAGAATAGAGCAGGTAAGGTTTCTGCTTTTTTTATATCTGAATCTATGTAGAATTTCTCCATATTATTTGAACATTAATACCATAAACCTAATCAAAGAAATTTATAATTAGGTTCACTAAGATAGCAAACAGTCAGAGATTTATGCAGAACTACCCCGTTCTTCTTAGTTACTTCTAAAATCTAATGTTAAAATCTAGCCTTATTCGATTGCCTGTTTCCCGTTCAAAACCAATAGTTTTGATTTGATTAACCTGAAAACCTCTAATTTTTAGGTTTACATTTTTATCTAGTACATATCCAACCATTATTTCAAAACCTTTGAAATTTGTTAATCTACCATCCGGAGAATCTTGAGATGAATAGTCCCATCTTGCCCAATCATTTTGAGCAAGAAAATCTACTGCTGCATATCGTTCGAGATAGGTATATGTTAGTTTTAATTTAAAATCACCTTTATTTTCCAAGTTGCCAATACTAACACTTGTTACGATTCCTTGTTTTTGATCTCTAAATTTTTGAGGAATAGAGTCATTATTTTTATAGTCTTCTATGTTTTGGTAGTAATCGAGTCCAGCAGTTATTTTTGGTTTTTTTATTATTTCTACTGTGGCACCCATGTGCATTATTGCATAATTTGTCGTGTAAGTTTCATTACCATCTGGGATGTTCGGTATTTTGCTGAAATAATAGAAAGTTGGAAAAAAATTGAGTCTATTTTCCCAATGAGTTGTAGAAATCTGTATTCCTTGAAAATAACTATCAGCTTCCAATGAAGCTCCGTTGGTTGCCAAAACAAAGTGACCAGTATTTATTTGTACCGACTGTATATATTCGTTTTCAAAAGCAAATTTCCCACTTAATGAAATCCCCTCTGGGAATACGTTATCGCTCCAAAATAATTCATTTTGTTTTTCGAACGGGAAGGTGTTTTTTCCAATCCAAGCTGAGAGCCATTGAAGGTCGAACTGAGCATAGACTTTTTCAAAAGAAATTGGCAATGTGCCAAATTCTTTAAAACCATCGCCTAAAGTTAATTGAGGATCTTGCTGTTTCTGAGGATCTCCGGTTCGCAGTCTCATCCCAAAAGAGACCCAATCTTCGTAGGCATAAGAAACTCCCAAGCGAGCTCTGTAACGTAGTCGTGTTCTATCATCTCGGAAGCTGCCATCAGATTTTCGAGAATTCCAATCCTGCTCTATCCTAAACCTAAAATCGGCTGCAAATAAAAGTTTTGTTTCTGTTCTATCTATTTGAGCTAACATTAGTGTTGGAAAGAACAATAGAAATAAGATGTAAATAGTTTTTTCAAATGTATGACAACGTTAACATAAAGCTAGTTAATAGATATGTAAGCGACTTATATTTTACTAGGAAAATCTGATTTATATAAAAAATTATCATTTAGCGAGTTTTAGAAAGTACTTTTTGACATTCTAAGCGTATAGAAACAATAAGTCAACACGAATAAAAATATGTTTAATCTGGCAATGTTGTTAGTTTATTGTGATCAATTTTTTTTCGCTTAAAGCGAAAGTAAAACTAAAAAAAATCACTTTAAATTGGTTTGTTTTTTTATTTCAAGTTCAACTGCCAGGATACCCCAAATTGGTCAATAACCCAACCAAATCTTTAGCTAAAACCATAATTGTTCAAAGGCATTGTTACCGTTCCGTTTTCAGAGAGTTTTGAAAATAGCCTTTCTTGTTCGCTTTCATTTTCACATTCTACAAAGTTCGAAACAGCAGGTGAAAAATTCCAATCGTGAATAGGTGGACTATCAGAGCACATAAAAAGATTGCCATTTATAGTAAATTGGGCAAACATGATTCTTCCTTCTTCACTTGGTGCATCCTTTCCCCACCTTTCAATATTAATAATCTTCGAATTGTCGAATAATTCTATGTAAAAGTTCATTGCATTTTCAGCATTATTATCTTGAAAAGTGAGGAAGGTTGATATTTGATTTTTCCTAGTACATGTATTGGGTGTTAAGGCTTTTTTCAAGCTGTCATTCTCTATTAGAAGTTTTTCAATTTTTTGTTGGTTGTTATCTTCGCTATTCGAGTCATTGCAACTTAAAGTTAGCGCGCTTAAAAATAACAGTAGTATTGCCTTTTTCATAAAAAACGTATTGCTTATAATCTACTCCAAATGCTTTATTACTAGAATCCGGGTGTTTGAAGTTGGTTAATTGCGCCTAGTTGTTATAAGTCATATAAGGACGAAAGTTACTAAAATTGGGGGAAAGGCCTATTCTTGTGTTTGTAAACCCACAAAACCTTAGTTTATCTAAGTTGATGAGGTCAGTTTCTTTGGGTAATTTATTTCAGATAATCAAGATGTTTATCCATTTGCTTATGAAATGAGACTAGAAGAATTCGAATGTATTTATATTGATTTTTCATTTTGATGCTGCATTGACTTACAGAAGGAGAGACTGATTTTTATCACATATACTTTTTGCGATTTTCTAAAAACCTTTTCATTGAATGCAATTTCGCGTAAGCTAATTCAAGAAATTATATATAGATGTTTTGACCCCTATAAAACAAGAGTAATCTTTTAAATTTCGATTATTAATTAA
>CAXBCS010000017.1:0-50603 GCA_963974305.1 uncultured bacterium | reverse complement strand
GTGATAAGCAATTCATGAAGATTGTATCATTAGCACCAGAGGTGCTTTAATACATAAGATAATGACAAAGCTTAAAATAAAATCAGGAGATACTGTTCGCGTATTAGCTGGAGACCATAAAGGTCAAGAGGGAAAAGTGGTAAAAGTATTAATTGAGAAGAATAAAGCAATCGTTGAGGGAGTAAACATGGTGAAGAAGCACGAAAAGCCGAGCGCATCAAATCCTCAAGGTGGAATTAAAGAAAAAGAAGCGCCTATTCAAATTTCTAACCTATCATTAATTGATGGTAACGGGAAAACTACTCGTGTAGGATCTCGTATGGATGGAGATAAGAAGGTTCGTTTTGCAAAATCAACAAACGAAATAATATAGTCATGGCATATATTCCAAGATTAAAACAAGAGTATAAGGACCGCGTTGTTGCTACTCTTTCGGAAGAATTTGGTTACAAAAATGTAATGCAAGTGCCTAGGCTGAAGAAGATCATTGTATCTCGTGGAGTTGGTGCTGCAGTAGCTGATAAGAAACTAGTAGAAAACGCTGTTGAAGAGCTTACTTTGATCACTGGTCAAAGAGCTATCACAACGATGTCTAAGAAAGATGTTGCAACCTTTAAGTTAAGAAAAGGGATGCCAATTGGAGGAATGGTTACTTTACGTGGAGAACGTATGTACGAATTTCTTGATAGATTGGTAACATCTGCTTTACCTCGTGTAAGAGACTTTAATGGTATCAAAGCAACTGGTTTTGACGGTAGAGGTAACTACAATATGGGAGTTACTGAGCAAATTATTTTTCCAGAAATCAATATTGATCGTATCAAGAAGATTGACGGAATGAATATTACCTTTGAAACTTCTGCATCTACGGATAAAGAAGCAAAATCATTGTTAAGCGAACTAGGTTTACCTTTTAAAAAGAACTAATTATGGCTAAAGAATCGATGAAAGCCCGTGAGGTGAAAAGAGCAAAGACAGTAGCTAAGTATGCTGAGAAACGTAAAGCTTTGAAAGAAGCTGGAGATTACGAAGCATTACAGAAGTTGCCTAAAAATGCATCACCTGTACGTATGCACAATCGTTGTAAATTAACAGGTCGTCCAAGAGGATATATGAGACAATTTGGTTTATCTCGTGTAACTTTTCGTGAGATGGCAAATCAAGGTCTGATTCCAGGAGTGAAGAAGGCTAGTTGGTAATAAATTTTAATTGGTAACAGGTTTGAGCCTACAGGAAGTAGGATCAAAAACCATTATCGCAAATATATATAAATGAATACAGATCCAATTGCAGATTTTCTAACGAGAATTAGAAATGCAGCAGCAGCAAACCACAGAGTTGTTGAGATTCCAGCATCAAACTTGAAAAGAGAGATGACTAAAATCTTATTCGACCAAGGGTATGTTTTAAGTTACAAATTCGAAGAGAACAAAACACAAGGAGTGATCAAGATCGCTTTGAAGTATGATGGTCTTACGAAAGAATCTGTGATAAGAGATATTCAAAGAATCAGTAAACCAGGTTTACGTAAGTATGCCTCTTCTGGTGAAGTGCCAAGAGTCCTTAATGGATTGGGTATTGCAATCGTGTCTACATCTAAAGGTGTTATGACTGGAAAGCAAGCACAACAGCAAAATGTAGGTGGCGAAGTACTTTGCTACGTTTACTAATTAGTTAAAAAGACAAAGAAATGTCAAGAATAGGTAAAAGTCCAATTACAATCCCAGAAGGAGTTACAGTTGATGTAGCTGATGGTATTGTAACCGTAAAAGGAAAATTAGGTGAACTTAAACAGGAGTTTTCTGATATCGATGTTAAAATCGAAGAAGGAGTAATTACTCTTGAGCGTCCTTCTGATAAAAAAGATGTGAGAGCAAAGCACGGTTTATACCGCGCATTAATTGCAAACATGATCGAAGGAGTTGCTACAGGATGGACCAAAGAACTAGAACTTGTAGGAGTTGGATATCGTGCTAGTAACCAAGGGCAAAAATTAGATTTAGCTGTTGGATTCTCTCACAATATTGTTTTAGATATCGCTCCAGAAGTAAAAGTGGAAACTGTATCTGATAAAGGTAAGAATCCAATTGTAAAGTTAATGTCTCATGACAAACAACTCGTTGGACAGGTAGCTGCAAAAATACGTGGATTCCGTAAGCCAGAACCTTACAAAGGAAAAGGTATCAAGTTCGTAGGTGAAATTATTAGAAGAAAAGCAGGTAAATCTGCATAATACATAGCGTTATGGCATTATCAAAAAGTGAAAAAAGAAATAGAATACATTTACGTATACGTAAAACTATTTCTGGAACTGCAGAGCGCCCTAGACTCTGTGTATTTAGAAGTAATAAGGAAATTTACGCGCAATTGATTGATGACGCAAGTGGTAAAACTATCATGGCTGCATCATCTCGCGATAAAAGCATCGCTTCCGCGAAAGCGAATAAAGCGGATACTGCTAAATTAGTAGGAAAAGCTGTAGCAGAAAAGGCTACTAAAGCAGGTGTTGACGCCGTGGTCTTTGACCGTGGAGGATACCTGTATCACGGAAGAGTAAAACAACTAGCAGAAGGCGCAAGAGAAGGCGGACTTAAATTCTAAGAAATATGTATCAGAATTATAAAAACGTAGAGTTGGTAAAGCCTAGTGGTCTTGATTTAAAAGATCGTCTAGTAGGTGTTCAACGTGTTACTAAAGTAACAAAAGGAGGTAGAGCCTTTGGATTTTCTGCTATTGTAGTTGTAGGTGATGAGAATGGTATTGTAGGACAAGGACTTGGTAAGTCTAAGGAAGTTGCTTCCGCTATTGCTAAGGCAGTAGAAGATGCAAAGAAAAACTTAGTACGTATCCCTTTGACTAAAGGATCTATTCCTCATGAACAAAAAGGAAAATATGGAGGAGCACGTGTATTACTTTTACCAGCAGCAGCGGGTACAGGAGTAATTGCAGGTGGAGCGATTCGTGCGGTACTTGAAGCAGTAGGAGTACATGATGTACTTTCTAAGAATCAAGGATCTTCAAATCCTCACAATGTTGTAAAAGCTACATTTGACGCATTACTTCGTTTACGAAGTGCTGACCAAGTGGCTAAGCAACGTGGTATCTCTTTAAATAAATTATTCAAAGGATAAATCAAGGAACAATGGCAAAGATTAAAGTAACAAAGGTAAGAAGCGCGATTAATCGCCCTCAAAACCAGAAAAGAACCCTTGAGGCTCTTGGACTAAAAAAGATGGGCCAGGTTAAGGAGCATGAAAATACTCCTAACATCCTTGGAATGATTCGTAAAGTAAGTCATTTAGTTTCTGTAGAAGAAGCTTAAATAATAGAAAAGATGAACTTAAATAACTTAAGACCTGCAAAAGGTGCTGTTAAGAAGAACGACAGTCGTAGAGGACGTGGTGAAGCAACCGGAAACGGAGGAACTGCTGGCCGTGGTCATAATGGACAAAAGTCTCGTTCTGGATATTCTAAGAAGGTTGGTTTTGAAGGAGGGCAAATGCCACTTCAACGCCGTGTGCCTAAATTTGGTTTTACTAACGTCAATCGCAAAGAGTATGCAGGGGTAAACCTTGACACTCTTCAAGAATATGTTGATGCTGGTAGACTTAAAGATGAAGTTACATTGGACGCATTGATAGACAATCGTCTTGTTGGTAAAAACGATCTAGTTAAGATTTTAGGTCGTGGTGAATTGAAAGCAAAAATTAAAGTTTCTGCACACAAATTTACTGCATCAGCAAAACAGGCTATCGAAGCTGCCGGAGGTGAAGCTGTAACTTTATAATACCAATAAAGAATGAAATTTTTAGATACTATAAGTAATATTTGGAAGATTGATGAGCTGAAGAATAGAATTCTTCTCACGCTGATGCTTCTTTTGGTATATCGTTTTGGTGCACAGGTAGTATTACCTGGTATTGACGCTTCTCAGCTTGCTGGGTTAAGAGAAAGTACTGATACAGGTCTTTTAGGTTTATTGGCCGCCTTTACTGGTGGAGCCTTTTCTAATGCCTCTGTATTTGCACTTGGTATTATGCCATATATTTCGGCCTCTATTGTAGTTCAGTTGATGGGTATAGCTATACCTTATCTTCAAAAACTACAGAAGGAAGGAGAAAGTGGACGTCGTAAGATCAATCAGATTACAAGATGGTTAACTATTGGAATTTGTTTACTACAAGCGCCAGGTTACCTTGCAGCATTACCTTCACTTATGGGAGGAACAGATGCCTTTGTATTAGGACTTACACCTACCTTCTATATTTCTTCAGTACTTATCTTGGTAACAGGATGTGTATTTGCAATGTGGTTGGGAGAGAAGATTACTGATAAAGGTATCGGAAATGGAATCTCATTACTGATTATGGTTGGTATTATCGCTAGCTTACCTACTTCCTTTTTACAGGAATGGGCAGCTCGTGTTACTGAGTCTAATGGTGGTGTAATCTTAATTCTTATTGAAATTGTAGTTTGGTTTGTGATCATTCTATTGAGTGTACTCTTGGTAATGGCTGTACGCCAGATACAAGTGTCTTACGCTCGTAGAACAGCAACCGGGGGCTATGAAAAAGATGTTTTAGGAAATCGTCAATATATTCCTTTGAAGTTGAATGCTTCTGGGGTAATGCCTATTATCTTTGCACAAGCAATTATGTTCGTGCCAGGGTTGATAGGTGATGCGGCCTTCCTTAAAGATACTGGTGTTGGATCCTGGTTGGTAAGCAACTTTGGTGGTAATGCTATGTTTGGATTGTGGTACAATATTGTATTCGGTCTACTTATCATTGTGTTTACATATTTCTATACTGCGATTACAGTTCCTACCAATAAAATGGCAGACGACTTAAAACGTAGTGGTGGATTTATAGCAGGTATTAGACCTGGAACGGAAACGGCAGAGTACTTAGACAGAATTATGTCTCAGATTACATTGCCAGGATCTGTATTCTTAGCATTAATCGCTGTGTTCCCAGCGGTTGCACATAATGTTTTAGGAATGACACAAGGTTGGGCATTGTTCTACGGTGGTACTTCCCTATTAATTATGGTAGGTGTAGCGATTGATACAATGCAACAAGTTAATTCTTACCTATTGAATAGACATTATGATGGTCTTATGAAAACAGGTAAAAACCGTAAAGCTGTAGCATAATGGCAAAGCAACCAGCAATAGAACAAGATGGATCCATTATCGAGGCATTGTCTAACGCAATGTTTAGAGTGGAATTAGAAAATGGTCACGTAGTGACTGCACATATCTCAGGTAAGATGCGTATGCATTATATTAAGTTGCTACCTGGTGATAAAGTCAAATTAGAGATGAGCCCTTACGATTTAACGAAGGCTCGCATAACTTATAGATACTAAAAGTTAAAAAAGCTTGATATGAAAGTAAGAGCGTCAATTAAGAAGAGAAGTGCCGATTGCAAGATAGTTCGTCGCAAGGGCAGATTATACGTAATCAACAAAAAGAATCCTAGGTTTAAACAAAGACAAGGTTAATCATTATGGCTAGAATTGCAGGGATAGACATCCCAAAACAAAAGAGAGGTGTAATTGCATTAACATACATCTTTGGAATCGGAAAAAGCAGAGCACAAGAAATTCTTGCAGCTGCTAAAGTAGATGAAGGCAAAAAGGTTTCAGATTGGGACGATGAAGAAATCGGACGTATTCGTGAAGCTGTTGGTACCTTTACTATTGAAGGAGAATTACGTTCTGAGGTTCAGTTGAACATCAAACGTTTAATGGATATCGGTTGTTACCGTGGTATTCGTCACCGTGTGGGTCTTCCACTTCGTGGACAACGTACTAAGAACAATTCTCGTACAAGAAAAGGTAAGCGTAAAACTGTTGCAAACAAGAAGAAGGCAACTAAATAATAAGTAGTAATGGCAAAGCAAAGTACAAAAAAACGTAAAGTTGTTGTAGAAGCTGTAGGTGAAGCGCATATTTCTGCTTCATTTAATAACTTACTGATCTCTTTAACAAACAAAAAAGGAGACGTGATCTCTTGGTCATCTGCCGGTAAAATGGGTTTCAGAGGGTCTAAGAAGAACACTCCTTATGCTGCTCAAGTAGCTGCAGAAGATTGTGTAAAAGTTGCTCACGAAGCAGGTTTACGTAAAGTAAAAGTATATGTGAAAGGCCCAGGTAACGGACGTGAGTCTGCGATCAGAGCTTTACACAACAACGGAGTTGAAGTAACAGAAATTATTGATGTTACTCCAATGCCACACAATGGATGTCGTCCTCCAAAAAGACGTCGCGTTTAATAATAAGTATTAATATCAGAGAGGATTTCGGTTTGCGAAGGATTGACCTTAATTCCTACCGCCTCTCAACAAATAACTAAGAAATGGCAAGATATACTGGTCCCAAAACGAGAATCGCTCGTAAGTTCGGAGAAGCGATTTTTGGAGAAGATAAATCTTTTGAAAAAAGAAATTATCCTCCAGGGCAACATGGTAACAACAGACGTAGAGGAAAGAAATCTGAATACGCTGTACAATTAGCTGAAAAGCAAAAAGCAAAATATACCTACGGAATTCTTGAACGTCAGTTCAGAAACCTATATGGTAAAGCAAACCGATCTACTGGAATTACAGGGGAAGTTTTACTTCAACTTTGTGAGAGTCGTCTAGACAATGTAGTTTATAGAATGGGGATTTCTCCTTCTAGAAGAGGTGCGCGTCAATTAGTATCTCACCGCCATATTACCGTAAATGGTAATCTAGTAAACATCCCTTCATTTTCTGTGAAGCCTGGTGATGTTATAGCGGTAAGAGAAAAGTCTAAATCTCTTGAGGCTATCCAAAATTCACTTCAAAATGCAAGTCATGTATATGAGTGGATCACTTGGAATAACGATAAAAAAGAGGGTACGTTTGTATCTGTTCCTCAACGTCTTCAGATTCCTGAAAACATCAATGAGCAGTTCATCGTTGAATTATACTCTAAATAATATTAACCAAAGCTAGAAAACACGATATGGCAATATTAAATTTCCAGAAGCCGGATAAAGTCATTATGATTGACTCTACTGATTTTGAAGGCAAATTCGAATTCAGACCTTTAGAACCTGGTTACGGGTTAACTGTAGGAAACGCTCTTAGACGAGTATTACTTTCGTCTTTAGAAGGTTTTGCAATTACCTCAGTTCGCGTAGAAGGTGTGGATCACGAGTTTTCTACAATGGCTGGTGTAGTTGAGGATGTAACAGAAATCATCTTGAACTTAAAGCAGATTCGTTTCAAAAGACAAATTGAAGAAATCGATAACGAAACCGTTACGATCTCTCTTTCTGGAATTGACCAACTAACTGCTGGAGATTTTCAAAAGTTCATTTCAGGATTCCAAGTGCTTAACCCGGATTTAGTGGTGGCAAACATGGATAAGAAAGTGAACCTTAATATGGAAATCACAATAGAAAAAGGAAGAGGTTATGTGCCTGCAGAAGAGAATAAAAAATCTAATGCACCACTAGGAACGATCTTTACAGATTCTATTTACACGCCTATAAGAAACGTAAAGTACAGTATAGAGAATTACCGTGTTGAACAGAAAACCGATTATGAAAAATTGGTATTCGAAATCATTACAGATGGTTCTATTCATCCTAAAGATGCACTTACTGAAGCTGCAAAAACATTGATCCACCACTTTATGCTTTTCTCTGATGAGCGTATTACTTTGGAAGCAGATGAGATTGCACAAACGGAGACTTATGATGAAGAATCACTTCACATGCGTCAATTGCTTAAAACAAAGCTTATCGATATGGATCTTTCTGTACGTGCGCTTAATTGTTTGAAAGCAGCAGAGGTAGAAACATTAGGTGACCTTGTTTCATATAACAAGAATGACTTAATGAAGTTCAGAAACTTCGGTAAAAAATCATTGACCGAATTAGAAGAACTTGTGAATGTGAAAGGTTTAAACTTCGGAATGGATCTTGCAAAATATAAATTGGATAAAGACTAGTACTGATGTGTACGCTTTCGCGAAAGCGAATAAATAATTACAACAATGAGACACGGAAAGAAATTTAATCACTTAGGGAGAAAGACTGCACATAGAAAGTCTATGCTTGCAAACATGGCTTGCTCTCTTATTGAACATAAAAGAATCAATACTACCGTTGCTAAAGCTAAAGCGCTTAAGCAATTTGTAGAGCCTCTTGTGACAAAATCAAAAGAGGATACAACACACAATAGACGTCTAGTTTTTGCACGTCTTCGCCAAAAAGATGCCGTTACTGAATTATTCAGAGACGTAGCACCTAAAATTGGAGATCGACCAGGTGGATACACACGTATCATCAAGTTGGGAAATCGTCTTGGAGATAATGCAGATATGGCAATGATCGAACTTGTAGATTACAATGAAATCTACAATGCTGGAAAACCTGCTAAGAAGAAGTCTACCCGTCGTGGTAAA
This sequence comes from uncultured bacterium, assembly GCA_963974305.1. Taxonomy (GTDB): domain Bacteria; phylum Bacteroidota; class Bacteroidia; order Flavobacteriales; family Flavobacteriaceae; genus Dokdonia. Next base: position 42,161 of record CAXBCS010000017.1, on the reverse strand, counting down.
TCTAAAAAGACAGATGCTCCTGTAGCGCCTGTAGCTTCTAACGAAGAAGAGTAAAACCTTGTTATTAAAAGGTTAAAGAGTATCGGGATTTACTGAAAGGTGAATCCCTTTTTTTATTTTTACTTCAGAAATAAAGTTTGGCAAGCATTTTGCCTTTAAAAGTAAAATAAAAACCTACATATGAAAAAGATATTTTTAATTGCAGCTTTAGCAATATTTAGCTTTGCTTCAGCGCAAACACAAACCGCAGTTACTCCTACTAATAACGCTTTAGAAGCTGTGGCTTCTCAAGGAGCAGGTTTTAGTGGTGGACATGGGATGATCTACAATCCTCCTAGAGGTGTTGAAGGAAGTGTTTACCTTTATGATAATTGGAATAATTCCGCAATAATTGAGACTACTGAAAATAAGAGGTATAAGGTTAGAACCGTAAACTTCAATACAAAGACTAATGCTCTTGAGGCTCGTATTAATGGAGACTCAATTTTCACCTTTGATTATACCAATATCGATAGAGTAGTTATTAACAATCGCGCTTTTAAAAATGCCTATTCTCCTGTTGAAGGTGGATATCGTGTTTTTGAGGTGATTGCCGAAACAAATGACTTTGCTATCTATAAGGATTATGTCTTAGATATTAAGGAGGGTAACCCCAATCCAATGCTAGCTCAAGCTAACGATAAATATATTGTACGCGATAGCTATTACATGAAAAAGGGTAAGACCTTTAGAAAAATAAAGCTTAAAAAATCTAACGTACTCAAATTGACGGGTAAAAAGGCAGATGATATTGAAGCGTTTGCGAAAAAGAATAGACTCAGTTTCAAAAACGAGTTAGATTTGCAAAAAATAGCAACCTACTACAGCACATTATAAGTGTTGAAGAGTTTATAAAAGGAGCCTTGTAGCTCCTTTTTTTTTGGCAAATTTTGAAGTATTTTTGCGCCTAGTTAGTTGTAGACATATTGAGAAACATTTTTTTTAAATATTATATATGAAATATCAGACCAAACGCCCAGCACTCATCTTACTAGCCGATGGAACTATCTTTCACGGAAAAGCAGTGGGTGATAAAGAAGGAGCCTCTTTTGGAGAGGTATGTTTCAATACAGGAATGACAGGATATCAAGAAATCTTTACAGATCCTTCCTACTTTGGGCAACTCATGGTAACCACCAATGCTCATATTGGGAATTACGGTGCCACAGACGAAGAGACTGAATCTGATGGAGTCAAAATATCAGGTTTAATTTGTCGTAATTTCAGTTATACCTATTCACGTAAAGATGCACAAGAGTCTCTAGAGGATTTCTTAAACAAAAATAATCTCTTTGCAATATCAGATTTAGATACGCGTGCCCTCGTTGCTTATATCCGTGATAATGGGGCTATGAATGCGGTCATCACTACAGATGTTGATAATCTAGCTGAACTTAAAGAACAGTTGGCGAGAGTGCCAAGTATGAATGGTCTTGAACTCGCTTCAAAAGTATCGACTAAAGAGCCATACTTTTTTGGAGAAGAATCTGCACCTATTAAAATAGCTGCCCTCGATATAGGGATTAAGCGTAATATTCTTCGAAACTTTGCAAAACGAGGAGCCTATATAAAAGTGTTTCCATATAATACTAGCTATAAAGAAATGAGTAGCTGGGAGGCCGATGGTTACTTCTTGTCTAACGGTCCTGGTGATCCAGAGCCTTTAGAAAATGCAATTCAAGTTGCAAAAGATATCATAGCAGAAGACAAACCTTTGTTTGGAATCTGTTTGGGACATCAAGTAATCGCTCTAGCAAATGGTATTTCTACCTTTAAAATGCACAATGGACATAGAGGAATTAATCACCCTATTAAAAATTTACTAACCGGAAAAGGGGAGATCACTTCACAAAATCACGGTTTTGCAATAAATCGTGAAGAAACAGAAGGGCATCCTGACGTTGAGATTACGCATGTGCATCTCAATGATCATACAGTTGCAGGAATCCGCCTAAAAAATAAAAATTGTTTCTCGGTTCAATATCACCCAGAGGCGAGTCCAGGGCCTAACGATGCAACCTATCTTTTTGATCAGTTTATCGAAAACATTAAAAAAGTCACTGTTTAAAAATTACATCCTCGTCAATGACGGGGATTTTTTTTACAGATATATGGCGGTATTCTGAGTTGCATTGGTGCTACCTAATTTTGAAAGACGAAAACGTTATCGCTACAATAGCATAATTCTCAAGGAACAAAACAAGACAAATTGTATCTTTGATACCCTATAAAAACACGAAAACCATGAGCATGATTATTGATATTCACGCAAGACAAATTTTAGATTCACGAGGAAACCCTACTGTTGAAGTTGATGTATATACTGAAAATGGTATCATGGGAAGAGCCGCTGTACCTTCAGGTGCTTCTACAGGCGAACATGAAGCTGTTGAACTCCGTGATGGTGGAAAGGCTTATATGGGAAAAGGTGTTTTAACGGCAGTCGACAATGTTAATAGCATCATTGCTCAAGAGTTATTGGGAATTTCGATTTTCGAACAAAATTACATCGATCAAACAATGATCGAATTGGACGGTACTCCAAATAAATCAAAATTGGGTGCAAATGCAATTTTAGGTGTTTCTCTAGCTTGCGCGAAAGCTGCCGCGGCAGAACTCAATCTACCTTTGTATAGATATATTGGAGGGGTAAGTGCAAATACTTTGCCTGTGCCAATGATGAATATTATCAATGGAGGTTCTCACAGTGATGCGCCTATCGCTTTTCAAGAATTTATGGTAATGCCGGTAAAGGCAGAAAATTTTACGCATGCCATGCAAATGGGGACAGAGATCTTCCATCATTTGAAAAAAGTATTACACGACCGCGGATTGAGTACAGCAGTTGGTGATGAGGGAGGATTTGCTCCAAAATTAGACGGAACTGAAGATGCTTTAGACTCTATAAAGTTAGCTGTAGAAAATGCTGGTTATAAATGGGGAGATGAAGTGATGGTTGCATTAGATTGTGCCGCTGCCGAATTCTATGTGAATGGAAAATACGATTACACAAAATTTGAAGGAGATACCGGTGTAATTCGTTCTAGCGAGGAGCAGGCAGATTATTTAGCCGAATTGGCTGCAAACTATCCTATTATCTCTATTGAGGATGGGATGGATGAAAATGATTGGAACGGGTGGAAATACCTCACTGATAAAATTGGAGATAAAGTACAGCTGGTTGGAGATGATTTATTTGTAACCAATGTAGAACGCCTCTCTAAAGGAATAAAGAATGGTATAGCCAATTCTATCCTTATTAAAGTAAATCAGATAGGAACGCTTACGGAGACGATTGCAGCTGTGAATATGGCACATAATGCGGGATATACCTCTGTAATGTCACACCGTTCTGGAGAAACAGAAGATACGACTATAGCCGACTTGGCCGTGGCCTTAAATACTGGACAGATCAAAACTGGATCTGCTTCACGTTCTGACCGAATGGCAAAATACAATCAATTATTACGTATTGAAGAAGCTTTGGGTACTACTGCATATTTTCCTAGAAAAAATGCTTTTAAAATATAGAAAGGCATTGCTTTAAAAAATGAAAAACCTCTCAAAATGAGAGGTTTTTTTATGTTTTTTACCGACGAAATACGTTTTATTTAGGTTAAATTGCCTCTTTTAAAAGAAAAAACACCTAATTATTAAGCCATTTAATCGATTTTAACACCTTATTAGACGCATAAATTGAAAATATTTTAATATTTAAATATCTAATATTCAGTAATTTAATATTATTTTTAACATAAGTAAGAAAAATATTACATATTGATATAGCTATAAGTGTTGTTTTTCTGTACTTTTCGAATCCCAAATGTAATGAACGTCACATAAGTTAGAACCTACTGCGATTTGATGTTGGTTTTCTTTTGCAAAGGTGATATTGCCGTATCACTAGAGCAGGATTTTTTAATTCGCTTCTTTCTAAAGACTTCATACCCGACCATTAGGATTAGTTGTTATAACATAACAAGTGTAAAGATGATTTTAAGTTGGGTAAAAGGGCGAGTCGTTGAAGCTTTTTGTGGATCATTCGCTCTTTTTTAAGCATACTTCGGATAATCCGAAGTTTTTTATTGAAGTTGGGTAAAGGGTTTGTGCTTTGGTGCAGGCCCTTTTTTAGTTTAAATTATTGAAGGCATATTAGTCTTTATCTCTTTCCTTCCAACTTTGCATTAAACTCACTATGAACCTTATGATGGTTACAGCTTATAAAACAGGAGCCCAATTTTTGAGATTTATAGTTTTTTTAACCTATATCCTGTGGGATATTGTTAAAATTAACGACTGATTTTTTGTAATTTAGCAATCCTTTAAAAAACAGAATACACACCAAAAAACTTTTCGAGACACATGGCAGACAAGGCGACGCTTACGATAGATGGACAGAACTACGAATTTCCAATTATAACAGGTTCGGAGCAGGAAAGAGCCATCGACATAAAAACACTTAGAGGAGTTACTGGAGGAGTAACTACTATTGATCCAGGTTATAAGAATACAGGTTCTTGCGAAAGTGCAATTACATTCTTAGATGGTGAAAAAGGAATTTTACGTTATCGTGGGTATTCTATTGAAGACTTAGCTGCTAAAGCCGATTTCCTTGAAGTCGCTTATCTCTTGATTTTTGGGGAATTACCAACTTCAGAACAACTATCAAAATTTGATGCAGATATTAAGTCTGAGTCGCACGTAGATGAAGACATGAAGAAAATCTTAGACGGTTTTCCTAAGTCGGCACACCCTATGGGTGTCTTGAGTGCATTGACTTCAGCGCTTATTGCATTTAATCCTTCTTCAGTAAATGTTGATTCTGAAGAAGATATGTATAAAACAATTGTGAAGCTACTTGCAAAATTCCCTGTCCTTGCGGCTTGGGCAATGCGCAAGAAAAAGAGCCAGCCATTAGATTATGGTGATAACTCATTAGGTTATGTTGAGAATCTTCATAAAATGATGTTTGCCAAGCCTAATGAAGAATATAAGGTAGATAAAGGTGTCATTGATGCTATTGATAAATTACTGATTCTTCATGCAGATCATGAGCAAAACTGTTCTACGAGTACAGTGCGTATGGTTGGATCGGCACATGCAGGTCTTTACGCTTCTATTTCTGCTGGTATTTCAGCGCTTTGGGGACCATTACATGGTGGAGCAAATCAGGCGGTAATCGAAATGCTGGAAGCAATTAAAGAAGATGGTGGTGATACAAAGAAATATATGGGTAAAGCCAAAGACAAAGCGGATCCGTTCCGTTTGATGGGCTTTGGTCATAGAGTTTATAAAAACTTCGATCCACGCGCTAAAATCATAAAAGTAGCTGCCGATGAGGTATTAGGACAATTGGGAATCGAAGATCCAGTTCTTGAAATCGCAAAAGGTTTAGAAAAAGAGGCTTTGAGTGATCAGTATTTTGTCGATCGTAAACTATATCCAAACGTTGATTTTTATTCTGGAATTATCTATCGAGCACTCGATATTCCAGTTGAAATGTTTACGGTAATGTTTGCCTTAGGTCGCCTTCCAGGTTGGATCGCACAATGGAAAGAAATGCGCATAAATAAAGAACCTATCGGAAGACCACGTCAAGTATATACGGGAGAGAACCTTCGCGAATTTAAAAGCGTTTCTGAACGATAAAAACTATAACAGTATATTTAAAAAAGAGCGAACTATCAAGTTCGCTCTTTTTTTTTGGAGTCTTCTTTTTGTACTTTCACTTTCGTGAAAAAAATCTCAGAGCCTCAACCAGAAATTAAAGAAACAGGCGCAAGACAGTTTGTTGGTCAACGCATTCAAACGCAGCTATCAGAAAATAGGACCAGCGAACTTTGGCAAGGATTTGCTCCTAGAATAAAGGAGGTCGAACACCGAGTCCCTTCAGGTAGTTTTTCTTTACAAGTCTACTTCCATGATTTTATGAAGGAAGTTTTTACACCATTTACTGTTTTTGAAAAATGGGCAGGAGTAGAGGTGAGTGATACTAGCAATATTCCAACAGCCATGGAAATATTACATATTCCAGCGGGGCGATGGGCGGTTTTTACTTATAAGGGCACTGCAGCAAACTTTCACATATTTGCGCAATACATATATGGAATTTGGTTGCCTACTTCAGGCGAACAACTGGACAATCGGCCACATTTTGAGCAGATGCTACCCGACTATCTCGGTCATGGTCACCCTGATGCGGAAGAATTAGTTTGGATTCCAATCAAATAATGGGTTTAGTCGCAATTTCGCGTAAGCTAGATCAAAATATTTCTTATTGTGGACTAACAAGCAACAAATAAATTTGACAACAAAGCTGTGTTCATTATCTTCGTGCCATGCTCAAAATAAACGTTAAGAACGAAACATCACGCCTTAGGTCTGTAGTACTAGGAACTGCAGAAAGTTGCGGACCCATTCCTCTTTTGGAGGATTCCTATGATCCTAAATCGGCGCAACATATTGCTGCGGGGACTTATCCCAAGGAGGAGGACATGGTTAAAGAAATGGAAGCCGTGGCTGCCGTTTTTAAGAAATATGATGTAGAGGTTTTTCGTCCAAACGTTATCAAAGATTACAATCAGATTTTTTCTAGAGATATTGGTTTTGTTATTGATAATAAATTTATCAAAGCAAACATTCTACCTGATCGTGAAAGAGAGATTGATGCTATTCAATATGTAATTAATCAGATTCCAGCCACACAAGTATTTAGATTGCCTGAAGACGCACATGTTGAAGGAGGTGATGTCATGCCATGGGGGGATTATATTTTCGTAGGAACGTATACAGGAGATGATTATGCTTCATTTATTACCGCTCGTACAAATATTCAAGCGGTGAAATATCTCGCTGAATTATTTCCAAATAAAAAAGTGATTCCTTTTGAATTGCGCAAACATAACACTGATCCAAAAGAGAATGCCTTGCACCTAGATTGTTGCTTTCAGCCGGTGGGAACCGATAAGGCGATTATTCATAAGAATGGTTTCTTGAAAGAGGAAGAGTACGATTGGTTAGTCAACTTGTTTGGGAAAGAAAATTTGTTTGAGATTAGCAAAGAGGAGATGTATAACATGAATAGTAATATCTTTAGTATTGCGCCAGATGTTGTAATTTCAGAACGTAATTTTACACGTTTAAATACTTGGTTGCGAAGTCATGGAATCACAGTAGAAGAAGTTCCCTATGCGGAAATAGCTAAACAAGAAGGTTTATTGAGATGTAGTACACTGCCTCTTCTTAGAGATTAGATTAAGGTATCACAAATGATACGGGTGCTGTTGTATTAGGATTGAGATTGGGAAAGGTGTCAATTCCAAATTCTGGATCTTTGTAATAATTGCTAAAAAATGAATCTCCATAGGCCAAGGCATAAACTGTTGCGCCTGGAGGAATCCCAAAGCTTTGAATTTGTTCGTAAGTAAATACAGCATTGAAGGGCGTGCTGTTTGTGAAAATGACATTGGTAAATGCAGATTGAATATTGTCGCTTACATCTGCAGAGGTGTGGAAAAATATACGTGCAAAATGAATATTGGCATCACTCGAAGGAGGATCAGTACGATACGAAATTGTTACCTCAGTGGCGGCTGCGCTCACTTGCATTTGAGTAATCGATGTCGTTGATTTCTGACCCAAAAGTGCTCTCTCTGCAATAAATGTCTCAGGTTCTGTGTGAACAATATCACCTTTTTTAAATGTGCCAAAACCTTCCTTTTCAAAGCTTAAATCATAAATTCCATAGGGTACGTTGACTAAGGTGTAAAAACCATCTACATCTGTGATTGCTGATATGGGTGGGTCAATATTTGAAATGGTAACCTGCATTCCATCACTAAAAAGACCATTGCCATTGGCTGTAAATAGTTTAGCAACGCCAGTAATGTTGCCTTGACCATCTAAGTCTAAAGGTGGTACTTCGCCTTTGTTGCTATCACAAGAGAGTAAGAGCATTAGAGAAGAAAGTACGACAACCCAAGTTTTCATAAAGTAATATTAATGATTTAGACTATAACTTTCACCTTGCTAGCTAAGGTCTTAGCTCTTTTGGTGACTTCCCTTACATCCCCATCAAGGCCGTCATAAGTGACTATAACTCCCATGCGTCTGTATGGGCGAGCGCTGGGTTTTCCGAATAATCTGAAATCTGACTTCGGGGCAGCGGCCACTTTTACTATACCTTCAAAAGAAGGTGAATCCGAGTGGTCAGAGGCTAAAATCACGGCACTGGCACCTATGCGCTCTTGTGTGATTCCAGAAATGGGAAGACCCAATACAGCCCGGATATGTAATTCAAATTCATTGAAATTTTGAGTATTGGCAAGAGTGACCATTCCAGTGTCATGTGGTCTTGGCGATAGCTCAGAAAAATACACTCCATCATCGGCGATAAAAAACTCTACACCCCACAGTCCAGCACCTGTTAAGGCGGCTGTCACTTTTGCTGCCATGTCTTGAGCTGTTGCCAAATGTTCGGTAAGCATAGGAGCTGGTTGCCAACTCTCCTGATAATCACCTCGCTCTTGTCTATGGCCAATGGGTGCGCAGAAAAGGGTAGGGTTGTTATTTTGTGTTACTGTAAGCAAGGTTATTTCATAGTTGAAATTTACAAAGGCTTCAGCAATTACTTCGGCAACATCACCACGGGAACCTTCTTGGGAGTAATCCCATGCTTTTTGGATGTCTGCTTCAGTTTTGATGGTCGATTGACCCTTTCCGCTGGAGGACATTAAAGGTTTTACAACGCAGGGCATTCCAATAATAGCAACTGCTTCGTGTAGCGCTTTCGCGGAAGCGGCATAACGATATTCGGCTGTTTTTAAGCCTAAATCCTTTGCTGCAAGATCACGAATCGCCTTTCGGTTCATGGTAAAGTTTGCGGCCTTGGCGGAAGGGATAACAGTATATCCCTGTTTTTCGTATTCGTAAAAGCGTTCTGTACGAATGGCTTCAATTTCTGGAATAATAAAATCGGGTTTGTGCTTTTCTACTATGGCATCTAAGGCATCACCGTCTAACATATTGATGACTTCAAAACCATGTGCGACTTGCATCGCAGGAGCATTTGCATAGCTATCTACAGCAATTACTGTTTGCCCTAGGCGTTGTGCAGCTATGACAAACTCTTTGCCAAGTTCGCCAGAGCCAAGTAAAAGGATTTTTTTTTGCATGTTATTTTTATTTCCCACGAAGGTGGGAATCTCACTCCCTATAACGTGGTGTTATTAGTTACCCGACGAAGCAGGTGAGTATTATGTTATTTACTAGCTGCGATCCAAGAATCAATTTTGTTTTCTAGCAATGCCAAAGGAATACATCCAGTTTCCAAAACTTCTTTGTGGAAGTCCCTAATGTCAAAATTGGCGCCGAGTTCTTTTTCAGCACGGGCTCTTAACTCACGTATTTTCAACTGTCCAATTTTATAGGACAATGCTTGACCAGGATTGGCCATGTATCGTTCAATTTCTGAAATAATACTAGCTTCGCTTTCGGCTTCATTATCTAGGCAGTAGGCGATTGCTTTTTCGCGGGACCATCCTTTGGTGTGAATTCCAGTATCTACAACAAGGCGAACGGCTCTGTGCATTTCTGCCCCTAGCATGCCGAAGTATTGATAAGGATCTGTAAACAGTCCTAATTCTTTTCCAAGCGACTCTGTATACAAGGCCCATCCTTCACCATATGCGCTATACCATAAAGTTTTTCTGAATTGTGGTAATACGGTACTTTCCTGAGTGAGTGAAATCTGGAAGTGATGTCCTGGAATAGCCTCATGTAAAAACAGCGACTCGTCAGAATAGGTGTTGTATGAAGCAGCATCTGGAATTGGCGTATAGAAAATCCCTGGACGTGTGCCGTCTAGTGAACCTTGATTGTACTCAGCGCTGGCAGAATTTTCTCTAAAAGCTTCTGTGCGACGAACTTCAAAGGCTGTCTTGGGTTGCACACTAAAGAGCTCATCGACCTTTGGTTTCATAGTTGCATGAATCTTGTTGAAGTTGGCAATAACTTCTTCAGGAGTTTGAAAAGGCATCAGATCTTTGCTAGTACGTACATGATCAAAAAATGCTTTTAGATCTCCGTTGAAGCCAACTTCTTTTTTAATTTTTTCCATCTCTCCACGGATGCGAGCGACTTCGCTTAACCCTAAATTATGAATCTCATCGGCGGTCATGGTGGTGGTGGTGTAATACTTAATTGCAAAATCATAGTATTTGTCCCCATTGGGAAGGTCTAAAAAGCCAGAAGTTTCACGTGCGGCTTCCATATATTCAGTACTCATAAATTTGGCCATTTTGGCGTAAGCGGGAATCACTTTATCAGTAAGCATCTGAGTATATTCGGCAGTAATTGCCTTTTGATCTTCTTCTGAGATCCCTTTCGGGAAATTGGTTACGGGAGTATAAAATAAGTGAGCTTTAACATCTGGATTTGCGAGTGCTTCCATTTGGGGGACTACTTTTTTTATCAATGACTTAGGAAGAGTGTAACCATTTGTCATTCCTTGGCGCATGTTTTTCTCTGCACTATTCATCCATACTAGGTAGGCATCGACGCGCTTTTGCCAAATGCGATAATCTTCTGCTGTTTTAAAGGGTTGTGCGCTAGCGCCACTTGCTAGTTGGCCCATCATCAGATTAGGCGACCACATTTGATCGATCGGCATCAAGTCCTTTTGAAAGGTCATCATTTCAAGGTTAACATTGCAATCCCAAAGCATGACTTCTTTTGTCATTTTTTCTGTTGCACTAAGGTCTTCATCATTATAGTTTGCCAAGGCATCTTTATAAGCTTGGTAATAGGCCTTTACTTTGGCTTTGTGTTCTGGCGATAGTGCATCTGGAAACTGATCATTAAAACGAGTATCTCCAGTCATGGTAGCGTTTATAGGATTCAGTTTCAGGCCGTCTTCGTAATAGTTGTCTAACATATTGTTGAAGGATATTGGCGCTTCGGTTGTTATGTCATTAGTTTGTGTTTCATTTTTACATGAAAGGAGGCCAATAGTGACTAGAAGTAAGATGATTTTTTTCATAATAGAAAACATGTCTGTGATGTTGGGTGTATATTTCAACAATCAAAAGGTTAGTATATGTGATACTGCATCCGCTTGCGCGAAAATTTATGTAGTGTTAAAGATAGCAATCTATACACGAAATTTCTAGTATCTTAAGGGTATGAAACATATGAAAAGATATGTATTGGTAATTCTACTTGCGCTAGGAAGTAGTATTGCAACGAGTGCCTGTTCGATAGTTTATTATATCGATGCAGCTACGGGAGCGATTTACGTGATTAACAATGAAGATTTCTGGTATGATACAGAAGCCTATATTCAAACAGATGTTGCCAATGATAAGGAGCTTGCTAGATTGTGGTATGGGTGGAATGACTTTGCGCAAAGGGGGATTAATAGTGCCGGTTTATTTTTTGATGCAGCAGTAACACCAGATCAGAAAATGCCAAAAGGCTACGCTTTACCAAAGGGGAATGTAGGCGATCGTTTGCTTGCCCAATGTAAAACGGTTGCAGAAGCCCTAGCATTTATGGAAAAGGAGAAAATGGCAGTACATCAAAGTCATTTGATTTTTGGTGATGCGACGGGACGTGCTGTGATTGTTGAATGGATCGATGGGGAGCGTCATATTATTGAAATGGAAGGCAATCATCTCATTGCGACCAATTACTTATTGCTGAAGCCTGAAGCGGGGAATCATCCCTGTCCTCGGTATACTTCGATTGAAGAGCGCATTAAGGCTTTGGATGCACAGGGAGGGCCGAAAGGATTTCCAGGAATTTCAAATGTAACAGCTGGGGCTATGCAGCTTCCGCGAAAACTTGATAATGGCAAAACAGTGGGGACTTTGTATACGAGTTTTATTGATATCACAAATATGAAGATGATCTTCTTGCCTAAATTGGATAATACAAAGGTGATACAATTTGACCTAAAGAAAGAATTTGAAAAAAAGCGAAGGATTGAGCTCGACTGAGTTAGTGAAATTTAGGTACCTGCAAAAGGGGAGTCAAAAATGCCTACAGCTAACTCTGCCCAAATAAGTAGAAATGCAAGAACGATTATGAGCAAGATGAGGTTTCTATATTTTTGATTCTTTAGTTTTCTTCTTCCAATATCTAGTGCTATTGCAACGCCAAAAATGAGAATGCCGCCAACTATAAAGTCTGCTGCACTCCAATTGACCTGATTGGTAAATTGCATTGCAACAAGTGGTATGGCAAGAATTGCCAAGGTAGCTACAACAGGTATTTGGAGTCTTTTGCCAAACATTGGATTGCTTTTTAATACATATAAGATAATAAAAAAAGCCTTCATAATGAAGGCTTTTGTGTTTGATTATCAGTTTATTACTGCATAAATGGCGTTAAAGAGAAGGTGTGTTCGGTTAGGATACGGCTGTTTTTATACGTGCGATCGCCTCTTTTATATTGTCGACGCTAGCGGCATATGAAATTCGGATACAATTCGGGTTTCCGAAAGCCTCACCAGTTACGGTTGCAACATTTGCTTTATCAAGTAAAAAGATTGCAAAATCAGAGGCATTGTTTATTTTCATTCCTTTAAGCGTCTTGCCAAAGTAGAAAGATATATCAGGAAAGACATAGAAGGCACCTTCTGGTACATTACATTTAAATCCATCGATATTTCCTAGGAGATCAAGAATAAGCGTACGTCTGTTCTTAAATTCGTCAACCATGTACTTCACTGAACTCACAGGAGCTTCTAATGCAGTAATTACTGCGCGTTGGGCAATACAGTTGGTACCACTAGTAATCTGTCCTTGCATTTTATTACACGCTCTTGCGATTTCAGCAGGGCCACCAATATAGCCTACACGCCATCCCGTCATTGCAAATGCTTTTGAAACACCATTTACAGTTACAGTACGGTCGTACATATCATCAAATTGAGCCATGCTCGCATGAGTTCCTACATAATTAATGTGCTCATAGATTTCGTCGCTCACCACAATAATGTCTGGATATTTTGCAAGAACATCTGCAAGTCCGCGCAGTTCTTCTTTGCTATAAATAGATCCAGAAGGGTTGCAAGGCGAACTATACCAGAGCATTTTTGTTTTAGGAGTAATTGCTGCTTCCAGTTGTGCTGGAGTCATTTTAAAATCGTTTTCAATAGAAGTGGTGACTTCAACAGGCACACCTTCGGCGATTTTAACTATATCAGAATAGCTTACCCAATAAGGACAAGGTAAAATAACCTCGTCTCCTGGATCTAGACAAACTAGGGCTACATTGGCCAAGGATTGTTTTGCTCCTGTTGAAACAACTATTTGAGGCAGGGTGTAGTTAAGATTGTTATCTCTTTTGAATTTTGTTATTACCGCTTCTTTCAATTCTACATAGCCGTCAACTGGAGTATAAGAATTGTAATTATCGTTTATAGCTTGGATGGCAGCATCTTTAATAAAATCGGGAGTATTAAAGTCAGGCTCCCCTAGACTTAGTCCGATAATATCTTTTCCTTCTGCTCTTAATTCTCTTGCTTTGGCTGCCATTGCTAAGGTTGCAGAGGTGGCCATGTTTGTTACTCGGGTTGATAGTTTAGTCATTAGTAACTGTCGTAATGGTTGGTTTAAGCACTTAAAGTTGGTTGCATCCCCATATCACGTAAATGACGGAAATGCGCAGCAATTGCTTTTCTTGTAGTCTTATATTCAAAGTAAGGCAGGTTAAATTCGTTTGCCGTTTCTTTTACAATTTTACTAATCTTTGTGTAATGCACATGACTTATGTGCGGAAAGATGTGGTGTTCTACTTGGTGATTTAAGCCGCCAGAAAACCAATTCATTATGCGGTTCTTAGTCGAAAAATTCACGGTAGTAAACAATTGGTGAATCGCCCAAGTGTTTTTCATAGTTCCCGTCTCATCTGGAAGTGGCATATGAGCATCTTCTACCATATGCGCCAGTTGGAAAATCAAACTTAAAATAACACCAGCTACATAATGCATAACAAAGAAGCCAAGAAGAATTTTCCACCATGCGATATCAAAGAAAACCAATGGAATAACTAACCAGATACTCAAGTATAATGCCTTAGTTAGTATTAAAGTGAGCCATTGTCTCGTAGGACTTTGCAGTTTTCCGTATGAAAGTTTACGTTTGATGTAGCGTTTCATTTGAGAAATATCGGCTGTAATTACCCAGTTGATTGTCAATAGTCCGTATAGGAGAAAAGAATAATAATGTTGGAATTTATGGTGTTTTCTCCATTCGCTATGTTCTGAAAATCTCAATACGCGTCCAGCTTCCATATCTTCATCATGTCCGTGAATATTGGTATAGGTATGGTGAAGTACATTGTGTTGTACTTGCCAATTGTATACATTACCAGCCAAGATATATATACTACTACCCATTACTTTATTTACCCATTTCTTACTTGAAAAAGAGCCATGATTTCCATCATGCATTACGTTCATTCCAACACCAGCCATACCTACACCCATAACAATAGTAAGTATCACTTGAAGCCACCAAGGCATATCAAGGGTCATAAAAAGAAAGTAAGGGACTAAGTACATCGAAAACATTACAATAGCCTTTAGGTAAAGTTTCCAATTACCAGTACGCTTGATTTCGTTGTCCTTAAAATAAGAATTTACTCGTTTATTCAAGGTTCTAAAGAACTTGGCTGAATCAGCACGAGAGAACTTAATGGTAGTATCCATAATAATAGTTTAATATTAGAAGCGCACTAATCTTATAAATATTGTTCTAAGAATTAGTGAACCTTTGAGTTCTGAATTGTCTACCTACAAGGTAAGCATGCAAAAAAGAACTTTTACTCTTTAAAGGTGCAAAAATAATCATATAATCGCTATGCTCGTCAAATTGGGTAATAATTAACGCCCTATTTTCGGTACTTTTGCCATTGAAACATAAAGCTATGAATACGATTACCAAATATTTTCCGGATCTATCGGACACTCAATTGCAGCAGTTTGAACAACTTAAGGATCTTTATCAGGACTGGAATCTTAAGATAAATGTAGTGAGCAGAAAGGATATTGACGAGATTTACTTACGTCATGTACTCCATTCTTTGGGAATCGCTAAGGTACAGGCTTTTAAGCCTGGTTCAAAGATTTTAGATGTAGGTACTGGTGGTGGATTTCCTGGAGTTCCCCTGGCAATTCTTTTTCCTGAGACCGAATTTCACCTTGTGGATAGTATTGGTAAGAAAATAAAAGTGGTGAATGAAGTGGTTGAGGGGCTTGGCCTTACTAATGTAAAAACCACAAATGACCGAGTAGAAAATGTTCCTGGGCAATATGACTTTATCGTAAGTCGTGCTGTTGCTCAAATGGAAACATTTGTGAGATGGGTAAAAGGATCTATAGCCAAAAAGAGTGTTCATGAACTCAAAAACGGAATTCTCTATTTAAAAGGAGGTGATCTTACAGAAGAATTAGATAAATATACAACTGCTACTATTTACAAGCTCACAGATTATTTTGAAGAAGATTTTTTTGAAACCAAAAAGGTGGTTCATCTTCCTATGAAGTTCAAGGGGAAGGCGGGAGAATAATAAACACTAATCCCTTAAAAGGGCAATTGTTTTTGTAATAAAGTGTATTGCTTATTTAGTAATGGCTTTTATGTGCCCTGTTTAAATTGAAAATTCCAAATTCCAAGTTCCAAAATTCAAGTTTCAAAAGAATAAAAAAATATTTTTTTCTATACTCAGGCAACCTTTTTGAGTACCTCTGCGTCTATACTAATAGAAACCTATAACTGCGTATGAAAATCATACAGTTCAATAACGAAAAACAGCTCATCAAAAAAGCCATCCTTGAAAATCGGGATGCTCAGCGCCGACTTTTTGAGTTGCATTCGCCAAAAATGTTAAGCGTTTGTCGTTATTATGTGAAGGATATGCATCAAGCGGAAGAAGCGATGTGTAATGGTTTCTTAAAAGTGTTTACCCACTTAAATAGTTTTAAAAGTGAAGGGAGTTTTGAAGGTTGGATCCGTCGAATTATGGTAAGAGAGAGTATTTCTTATCTCAGATCTGTAAAGAAGTTGCAATTTTCAATCGACGGAGAGTTTGATCATGGAATCGATTTGAACGCTGCCGATCAAGATATGGATGTTGAGCATATTCAACAGCTTATTGACAGTTTGCCAGAAGGTTATCGCGTAGTTTTTGTTATGTATGCTATAGAAGGATACAAACATCAAGAAATAGCAAAGACCTTAGGTATTTCAGAGAGTACTTCGAAGTCGCAATTATTCAAGGCTCGAAGACACCTTCAAACAAAGTTGAATGCATTAAATCAATTACACAATGGCACCGATGAAGTTAGAAAATAAAATGAAGGAGCGCCTTGAAAAGCGCAGCATTGACCCGTCACCTGCAGCCTGGGATCGTATTGCGGCTAAGTTGGAGACGCAGGCAGTTGTTAAAAAAAGTAACCGAAAATTGTGGTTGGCTATCGCGGCTAGTTTTATTGGCGGAGTGATTGCAACCTTGATAATTTTAAATCAGCAACCTTTGACTCAGAATACTGCGCCATTAGTAGACACTCCTGCCGTAGAGATTAATACGAGTATGCAGGAAGAAAAATCAGAATTGATTTTAAATGCTGAGGAAAATAAAATGCTAAGAACCGACAACAGTATGATTGTTGAAGCTAAGAGCCCAAAAGTAGAGGAGACAAGGTCTCAAAAGCAGGGTAAGTCGATTCAAAATAAATTGGAAGTTGCTGTTCTAGTAAAAGAAGAATTGCCTCAAAAAGAAGCGGTAAGTAACACGACTATTACAAATGAGACTAAGAGTACTTTATTAGCAGTTGTTGAAAGTACTCAAAGATCAACGGAGTCAGATTTTAATAATAATCTAGATATCAAAAAGGCTATAGAAACTCAAGTAAAAAGTTTGGTAGCCACTGTTGATCTCAATGCAGTTTCTGATGAGGAAATTGATGCATTGCTGAAGAATGCACAACGTGAAATCATTAGTAATCGTGTTTTTAATAGCTCGACTGGCCGTGTAGATGCAAATGCATTATTACTTGATGTTGAAGCAGAAGTTGATCCTCAATCGTTTAGGGATAAGATCTTTGAGGCGCTGTCTACTGGTTTTGAAAAAGCTAGAGATGCAGTAGTAGATCGTAATAATTAAATAGAGAATTCATCAATTCGCATCTTTTTTAGGTGCATAAAATCAATCAGTTATGAACAATATTATCAAAATCGCCCTAGTGGCGGCCTTAACTTTCTTTGTCCAAAATGTAGGTGCTCAAGACCAAGGAGAATTAGAAAATGAAAAGGCTATCGTAGAAAAAAGAAAAGAGCGCATTGTAAACGAAGAGAAGGAGTTGCTCAAGAAAAAAATTATGGATCTGTCGGCTCTTTTTGATGCTGGCGCTATTGATCAAGCCACTTATGATTCCCGGAAAAAGGCGGCGGCACAATTACACGCACTCAATATTGAAAATAGAATAACTATTCTTGAGAATACACTCGCATTAATGGAACGTAATGGTTCAGAAAGCGGCGATGGTCAATCAAGTTCAATTGAAATAAAGTTTTTTAATAATGGCGAGGTTATTGGGTTTGATTATACACCTAAAGAGATAAGGTATGACCGCCGCACAACCTCTGATTTTGTGCTGGGATTTGGTTTAAACAATGCTATTATTGAAGGGCAAAGTATCAATGATTCGCCCTATAAAATTGGCGGTAGTCGTTTTGCCGAATTAGGATGGGCTTGGAAAACGAGAGTGTTTAAGAATACGGGATGGCTAAGAGTAAAATATGGTTTTTCAATTATGTTTAATGGACTGAAGCCAACAGATAATAGAATTTTTGTTGAAGAAGAGGGGCAAACCTCATTACAAGAATTTGAAATTGATTTGGATAAAAGTAAATTCCGAATGGACAATTTGGTGATTCCAATTCATTTTGAATTTGGACCTTATAAATTACGTCAAGGAGAGAATTATGTGCGCTATTCTACTCACAACCGATTTAAAATTGGCTTAGGTGGTTATGCGGGTTTAAATCTTCGTACGGTGCAGAAACTCAAGTATAAGCGGGACGGCGATAAAATTAAAGAGAAGCAACGCGCCGACTTTGATACCAATAATTTTATTTACGGACTCAGTGGTTATGTTGCCTGGGGTGATGTTGCACTATACGTGAAGCAGGATATGAATCCAATATTTAAGAATGGCCCTGAGCAGCGTAATGTATCTGTTGGATTGCGTTTTGATATGGACTAAGGACTGTTAATGGGTTTAATTAATACCGCTTTCTCTCCATGACTTTGGGCAGGCTGGAAAGCGGTTTTTTATTTGCTTGTAATTAGAATTAAAACACTTATTTTTACTTGCTAAGTCGTTCTCCATTGATATCCAAAGAAACCGTAGATAAAGTATTTGAATCTTCCCGTGTGGAAGAGGTGATTGGGGACTTTGTGGTGCTCAAAAAATCAGGGACTAATTTTAAAGGATTAAGTCCTTTTTCTGATGAGCGTACGCCTAGTTTTATGGTCTCTCCCGTAAAGCAAATCTGGAAAGATTTTTCAAGTGGAAAAGGGGGGAATGCGATTGCCTTCTTAATGGAACACGAGCATTTCTCATATCCTGAGGCTATAAAATATTTGGCTAAGAAGTACAATATTGAAATTGAAGAAACAGAACAATCTGATGAGCAGAAGGTTGCAGCAAATGAACGTGAAAGCCTTTATGTAGTTAGTGAATATGCTAGAGATTATTTTCACGATACCTTATTAAATACTGAACAAGGGAAGGCTATTGGGCTTTCGTACTTTAAGGAGCGTGGATTTACAACAGACACCATTGCCAAGTTTCAACTTGGATATAACCCGGATCAATGGGATGCTTTCACAAGTGAAGCTTTACGTAAAGGATACAAACTTGAGTTTTTAGATAAGACCGGTTTGTCAATTGTGAAGGAAGAAAAACAGTTTGATCGCTTTAAAGGGCGTGTTTTGTTTCCTATTCATTCCATGAGTGGGCGAGTGCTTGGGTTTGGAGGTCGAATATTGACCAATGAAAAGAGAGCGGCCAAATACCTTAACTCCCCAGAAAGTGATATTTACCACAAGAGCAAAGTTCTGTATGGTATTTATTATGCAAAGCAAGCTATTGCCAAAGAAGATAATTGTTATCTGGTTGAAGGATATACAGATGTAATCCAAATGTTTCAAGCGGGAATTGAAAATGTGGTATCCTCTTCTGGAACCGCACTTACTTCTGATCAAATTCGACTGATCAACCGTTTGACCACTAATATCACGGTTTTATTTGACGGTGACGCAGCAGGTCAAAGAGCGGCCATGCGTGGTATTGATTTGATTCTAGAGCAAGGCATGAATGTGAAAGTGTGTGCCTTTCCAGACGGAGAAGATCCAGACAGTTTTTCGCGTAAGCATAACAAAGAAGAAATTGTAGCTTTCTTTGCTGAAAATGCTAAGGATTTTATTCAATATAAAGCCCATTTATTGATGAAGGATGCCGCTGGGGATCCCATCAAAAAAGCGGGCATTGTGCGGGATATGGTGGAGAGTATATCCAAGATACCCGATACTATCAAGAGAGAAATTTACGTGCAGGAATGTTCTAGAATTATGGACATTTCGGAGGCTGTGTTATACAATACCCTCGCGCAAATATTTACAAAGAACAAAAAGGAAAACGCAAAGAGGGACAAGACTTCGTCGCCAGAACCTTTTTCTGTGATACCGGACGCTGTTCAAGCCCAACCTGAAAAGGTGGATGTACTTTATGTTCTGGAGCGTAAATTAATAGAGGCCCTATTGTTGTATGGGAATGAAGAAGAAGATTTTGAAGATCTCGTTTTGAAGGAGAATGAGAATGGCGGTCTAGAATTGGAACCTGTTATTCAAACCTCAAAGGTTTTTGAGAAAATCTACTTAGACTTGCAAGATGATGAGGTTGAATTTACCAATGAATTGTTTCGATCTTTATATGTTAAAATCATTGAACGACTCAATCAAGAAGGACCGTTTAAAGTAGAACACTTTATCAATGAATTAGGGCCGGATGAATCCAATGAGATTTCAAGTATTATTCTTAATGAGGAGAAGTATTTGCTTCATCGCTGGGAGGATCGAGAAGTTTATGTCAAGACAAAAGACAAATCTATAGCTCAACTTGTTTCTGAAACGATTCTTAGTTTGCGGGGATTTTTAATAGGAAAGAAAATAGAGGATCTTTCTAGTACCATCTCGGCCGAGAATAATAATAGGGAAATACTAAGCGATATAAAGGATTACCTAAGTCTAAATACACTTCTAAGTCAGAAACTCGGAAGGGTTTTTTCAACAAAAGCTAATTAGATACTTGCCGATTGTAAAAGTCGCGCGTGCTTGATAAGTTCGGCGACATTTTGAGCGTCTAGTTTCTTCAAGAGACGCATTTTATAGGTACTTACCGTTTTTTCATTAATGTCCAGCTCTGAAGCTATTTCCTTATTACGCCTCCCATTAGAGAGTAAGGTAAGCACTTCGATTTCTCTACTCGATAAACGTTTGTACTTATATGCAAGTCCTTGCGTAGCACTTCCTTGGTCTACAAGACGTCTACTTAAATCTTCATTTAAATAAATACCGCCTCTCTGTATTTGATTTACAGCGTCTAATACCTTTTGAAGGGAGGAAGTCTTAGAAACATATCCTGCAGCACCATACTTAATGGCGCTCAAGGCGTACATCTCTTCAGGATGACAGCTTAAGATAAATACTTTGATGCTAGGAAATTCCCTCTTGATGGCTTTGATAGCCGTGATACTATTGAGATTTGGGATATCAATTTCTAATATTAAGATATCAACCTCGTTTTTGGTTAAGAAGTTTAAAAGGTCATTGCCGTCACTAATGAAACCGACAACCTCGTAATTTTCTTCAGCTCTTAATATTGAAGTAATCCCTTTTCGCGTGATCGGATGATGATCTGCGATTAAAACTTTGTCCATTTTGAGTTGGTCATTATGAGTTAAAATCGGGGGATTTGATTTTATAACTACAAAGTACGAACAAAAGAGCCGTTTTGCAGATTATTGAAACTCTATTCGATAAACGGTTTATTTCATCAGTTGAAAGGGAATATCACAGACTGGAATGGGGTTCATTTTATGAAGATTCGCAGTGTTTAGTCTCTTGTAAAGGCTAAAAACACGTTGTTCTTCACCTGAAAAATCATCAGCCTTTTTATTGAGGGCATCTTGCTTCATTGCCCATTCTAATTGGTCATAGCTAGCGCCAATTTGATCTTCATCTGTACGATCATCTCCCCAGAGACCATCTGTAGGTTTTGCTATGAGAATACTCTCTGGCACTTTTACATGTGCAGCAAGGGTGCGAACTTCTGATTTCATAAGGTCGGCGATTGGACTTAGGTCTACGCCACCATCTCCGTATTTCGTATAGAAGCCAACACCAAAATCCTCTACTTTGTTTCCTGTTCCCGCGACTAAGTATCGATGTAGACCTGCAAAATAATACAAACTACTCATGCGAAGTCGTGCGCGTGTATTTGCGAGGCTTAGGTTGAGCTGTTCAGAGGGTTCTACTTCTGGCAGTACAGATTTCATTTCTTCAAAAACAGAAGTCAGGTCGACTACCTCACTTTTTACCTTAGGGAAGCGCTTTTTTAATTGGGCAATATGTTCTTTTCCTCGAGACACTTGTCTCGGATCTTGATGAATAGGCATTTCTACACAAAGCAGTTCTAATCCGGTCATGGCGCAAAGGGTAGAAGTAAGTGCGCTATCAATGCCGCCACTAATGCCAATTACAAATCCGGGCATTCCAGCTTTTGTGGCATAGTCCTTTAACCAGTTTACAATATATTGGGTTACTTTTTCTGTTTGCATGAAAAGAATCTTTTAGTCGTTTTAAATACTATTTTTGTGCTGAAACGTTCTTCTCTTAAAATGAAATAGAGAATCCTACGTTTACCGTTTAAAGATACAAATCCTATGCATAAATTAATGGGGCTCTTAGCCATTTTACTTTTGTTTTTTAGTTGCAATACAGATTCTAAAATTGCTAATGATATCGATGCCATTGAAGTTTCTGTACCTATCATTCGTTTTGATAAAGAATTTGGAAAGTCAACTGCACAGGATCTTCCCGCCTTGAAAGCGCGCTATCCTTATTTATTTGCCAAACAATTTGACGATGCTTATTGGAATAAGAAGTTGGTCGATAGTCTGCAGCGCGAACTAACAGATGAGGTGGCTCGTGTTTTTCCGGAAATGGACGAACAGCAGGAGGAATTAGAAGGATTGTTTAAGCATATCAAATATTATTATCCAGAAACAACAGTGCCTAAGGTGGTCACCATCACTTCAGAAGTGGAGTATAGAAACAAGGTGATATTGGTCGATAGTTTGCTTATCGTAGCATTGGATACCTATCTAGGCAAGGACCATCATTTTTACGGAGGCATTGCAAAGTATCACTCTAAAAACTTTAGAAAGGAGCAGTTGGCTGTTGATGTGGCGGCAGCTTTCGCGAAAGCGCACACCTTAAAACCTCAGGCTTCCACTTTTTTAGATCAGATGATTTACGAAGGGAAGCAGTTATACTTGATGGAGCAATTGTTGCCTCAGAAGCCATTGCATGAGGTATTTGGCTATACGCAAGCAGAGTTCGATTTTGCTGTTGAAAACGAGCGAAATGTTTGGCAGAATTTTGTAGCTAGCGAACTCCTATATAACACAGATCGGAGTTTATTAGCTCGTTTTATTGATCCCGCTCCTTTTTCAAAGTTCTATTTAGAATTTGATAGTGAGACTCCTGGGCGTTTGGGAAGATTTATTGGTTATAAAATAGTAGCAGCTTATATGAAAAACAACGATGTGCCCTTAAAAACGATGGGTATTCAAGCTACAGATGTTATCTTTGCAAGCGCAAAATATAAACCCTAATATGGCAACTAAACACACTTCAGATATAAAAATAGCGATCGAATTGGATGAAAATCGCGTTCCTGAAAAAATGGCTTGGACGGCTCGTGATGGAGGCGTAGCAAACGAAGAAGCTAAGGCTATGTTACTCTCACTTTGGGATAGCGACCAACAAGAGGCTGTGAGTATCGATCTTTGGACGAAGGATATGCCCGTAGACGAGATGCAAGTTTTCTTTCATCAAACTCTTGTAGGGATGACTGAAACCTTTAGAAGAGCGACTGGAAATGATAAAATGGCTGATACCATGAAAGATTTTACCGATTACTTTTCTGAGCATTTAGACTTGAAGAAGGATATCGGCAAAAAGTAGTTCCCACTATATAATTAAATGACACCATCGAAACTCATCTTTGTTTATAATGCTCAATCGGGCAAAATGAATGCGTTGCTAGATACAGCGCATAAGATTGTGAGTCCGTCGACCTATAATTGTGATTTGTGCGCCTTAACTTTTGGGAGCTTACGCGAAAGTGCGGTCTGGAAAAGTTTTAGAGAAAATTCCAAGGTACCAATGGAATTCTATCATAAAAATGAATTTAAGAAGGCATTTGCATCCAAATGGCTTGCGAAATACACCTATCCTGTACTTTTAATTCAAAATGAAAACGGCTTAGAGATTGGGATTTCTGCCCAAGATTTTGAAGAAATTGATACCCTTGAATCACTTATGAATAGAGTGGATAGCTTGATAGCTAACTAAAGAAATCTAGTTTAATTTCAAATTGTCGTTAATCTCACCAATGTAATTAAGGATCGCTTCTTGACCCTCACCATTTGTGGCACTACTCACAAAATAGTTGGGAAATTCAAACCAAATTCCTGACAACAAAGTCTGCTTGTAATGTTCAATATTACGTTCTAATGCCTTTGGTCTAAGCTTGTCGGCTTTGGTAAAAATGATTGAAAACGGAATCTCATTTTCTCCGAGATACTCCATAAAATCCATATCAACCTTTTGAGGTTCATGTCGGCAATCGACTAATACAAAAGCCGAAATCATTTGTTCGCGTTGCTCGAAGTAATTGGTGATAAATTTTTGAAATGTTCTTTTGGCTGTTTTAGAAACCCGGGCATAGCCATATCCAGGTAGATCGACAAGGTGCCAGTTTTTATTGATCAAAAAATGATTAATCAATTGTGTTTTTCCCGGTCGTCCTGATGTTTTTGCCAGACTCTTTCGGTCTGTTAACATATTGATGAGCGAAGATTTGCCCACATTTGAGCGACCTATGAAGGCGTATTCAGGGATGTTTACATTGGGGCAACGTTCAACTTCTGAGTTGCTTATCACAAATTCAGCCGATTTAATTTTCATAACAAAAGGGAATTTAGAATTTGCGTTTTACCAGCCAGTCTAATAAAATCTCATTAAAGATATCTGGTTTCTCCATCATGGCAGCATGGCCACATTCGTCAATCCAAAAGAGATCGGAATCAGGTAGCAATTTATTAAAGTCTTCGGCAACTTCTGGAGGAGTAACTGCATCTTGTTTTCCCCATATAATACAGGTAGGGGTATGCATCTCTGGAAGGTCTTGAGCCATATTATGACGTATCGCACTTTTGGCGATGGCCAAGGTCTTGAGTAGTTTATTGCGATCATTTACAGTATCGTACACTTCGTCTACGATTTCCTTGGTCGCTATTTCAGGATTGTAAAAAACACCCTGAGCTTTCTTCTTGATATATTCATAATCACCACGCTTTGGATAACTCTCACCCATCGCACTTTCGTAAAGACCAGAACTCCCAGTAATAACGAGTCCTTTAACTTTTTCAGGATATTCTTTAGTGTGATATAAACCTACATGACCTCCCATAGAATTTCCTAGGAGAATCACTTGGTCATAGCCTTTCATGTCTATGAACTCTTTGAGGTATTTTGCAAAACTCTTTACGCCGGTTTTTATAAGCGGCATAGAGTATACAGGTAGCTCAGGAATAACAACCTTAAATCCTTTGCCTACAAAAAATGAAGTTACAGCATCAAAATTACTCAAGCCTCCCATAAGTCCATGTAGGATGATGATGGGGGTGCCTTCGCCCTCTTCGAGGTAGGTAAATTTTCCTTCAGTGATTAAGTTGTGTGTCATAGTTGGTTAGCCCTAAGCTCAGGGGCAAATATAGGTATTTCTGCGGTATTGAACTTAAATCTTATAAAAGCTTTACAAGTAGAATATTAGGGTTTGAGAAGGTCTTTTGTCAGACTGAAAAATTAAATATAACTGAGGTCTTCATTTTCATCTAAATAGGTCTTATAGAGGGACAATATCGCCACTTTTGAATGTGTAGTCGTCCCACTGTGAAACTGTTGAGAACACTGTTGATAACCGCTGTTTACAGGCAAACTTATCAACAATGTGGTAGAAAGTGGTAAATTGTGGTAATAAAACTCATATATTTGAAGTTATAATGTAAATTCCAACCATTTTCTGTGCTAAATTTAATAGGAACATATGAATGCAAAATAGATGCTAAAGGGCGCTTAATGCTACCTCAGGCGTTTAAGAAGCAGCTTGCTCCTGTTCTTCAAGAGGGCTTTGTTCTCAAGCGTGCAGTGTTTCAAAAATGTCTGGAATTATATCCTATAGCCGAGTGGAATGCCTTATCTCAAAAGGTCAATAATCTCAATCGTTTCAACAAAAAGAATGATGAATTTATTCGTCGCTTTAATGCAGGAGTAAAACCTGTGGAGGTAGATGCTACTGGCAGAATATTAGTTTCAAAGGATTTGAGTGTTTTTGCTGGTCTTAAGAAGGAAATAGTAGTAAATGCTGCTATTAATATTTTAGAGATTTGGGATAAAGATTTGTATGAAAAAGCCATCGATGATGCGGTATTAGACTTTGCCGATCTAGCCGAGGAGGTGATGGGAGATAATGATGTGCCAAATGGATTATCATAACCCAGTATTGCTTCATGAGACCGTAGACGGTCTCAATATAAAAGAAGATGGAGTGTATGTTGACGTGACCTTTGGTGGCGGCGGACATTCAAGAGAGATATTAAAGAGGTTAGGTCCCAAGGGCAGATTACTAGCTTTTGATCAGGATCAAGATGCTCTAGAAAATGCTATAGACGATCCGAGATTTACTTTGATTCCTGAAAACTTTAGGTATATCAAACGCTTTTTACGTTTTCATGGTTTAAAACAAGTCGATGGAATTCTTGGAGACTTTGGAGTCTCATCGCATCAATTTGATGTTGCCGAGCGTGGTTTCTCTACCCGTTTTGAGAGCACACTCGATATGAGGATGAATCAAAGTGACTCATTGTCGGCATATCATGTTGTAAACGATTATACAGAGGAAGAGCTTAGGCAAGTTCTTTGGCAATATGGAGAGTTGCGCAACGCTCCAAAAATTGCTGAAACCATCGTAGCGGAACGCAGTATAAAGAAAATAAAAACGAGTGAACACCTAAAAAAAGTGCTCGCTCCATTTTTACCACAACATAAAGCACACAAAATTCTAGCTCAAATCTATCAAGCAATACGCATTGAAGTGAATCAAGAGATAGAAGTGCTTAAGGAGTTCTTGTTGCAAACAGAGAACCTGCTTCCGTCGGGAGGGCGAATCAGTCTAATTAGTTATCACTCTTTAGAAGACCGCTTGGTAAAGCGATTTATCAGAAACGGACTTTTTGAAGGGGAACCGGAGAAAGATATGTATGGCAATTTTGAAGTTCCGTTTAAGAAAGTTGGCGGACTAATAATTCCAAGCAAAGAAGAAATAAAATTAAATAATAGAGCGCGAAGTGCCAAACTCAGAATTGGGGTGAAAGTATAATGAAGCACAAGATCAATGACATATTAAAGGGACGCTTCCTTGTTGACGAAGATGCATTCAAAAATTGGAGAATGATCATTTTTTTGTCAGTTCTCGCTCTCATTATGATTGCCAGCTCTCACCGAGCCGATGAAAAAGTGCATGAAATCGCACGGCTCAAGCAAAAGGTAGAAGAGTTGCGTTCCCAATCGGTTGATGCGCGGTTGGTGCTTTGGAAATTGAAAACCCAAAGTAGTGTAGCGTCGCGATTAGAAGCAAGAGGGGTAGTGCCATCAAGTACGCCACCAAAAAAAATAAAAGTTAAAAAAAACACAGATAACTAAGCCTTGGCAACCACCGAAAAGAACATATTGAACCGTTTGTATTTTGTGGCTGGATGTATGTTCATCTTCGCACTCGCTGTCACGATCAAATTGGTCGATATTCAGGTGTTTCAAGGAAAGAAGTATCGCGAACTCGCAGTTACAAGTACTGAGAAAATGGTGACTATTCCCGCTACACGAGGCAACCTTTATGCTGGTGATGGGAGTCTATTGGCCACTTCTGTGATCAAGTATGACATTCGATGGGATTCTCAACCGCCCACTGATGCTTTGTTTAATGAAAACGTAGAGGCATTATCTAAGGGTCTTTCTGAGATATTAGGAAAGCCTAAGGCTTATTACGAAGACCGACTTCGCAAAGCCCGTGCTACTAAAAACCGCTATTTATTTATCGCTAGAAAGCTTGGCTATGCTGAGTATATGAAAGTGAAGTCTCTTCCTATGTTTGAAAAGGGAGCTTACAAAGGTGGGATCATCGTAGAGGAAGTATTGGAAAGAGAGCATCCATTAGATAAAATGGCCGAACGTACTGTAGGCTATGAGCGAAAAGATGACAGTGGGTATTACACACGTGTTGGACTCGAAGGTGCATATGGTCATTACTTAAGAGGTAAAGAAGGGCGCCGACTCAAGCAAAAAATTGCCAAGGGTGAATGGAAGCCTATTGGAATAGGAAATGTCGTGGAGCCAAGAGATGGTTTTGATGTGGTTTCTACCATTGACGTAAATATCCAAGATATCGCACACAATGCCTTATTGAATAGTTTGGAAAAATTTCAAGCAGATCATGGCTGTGTGGTGGTAATGGAAACGAAGACTGGTGAAATCAAGGCAATCTCTAATTTAGGAAGGACTCCAGAAGGCAAGTATTATGAGCGTCTCAATTATGCTGTAGGTGAATCTCACGAACCGGGATCTACCTTCAAATTGATGTCCATGGTTGCCGCCTTGGAAGATAAAGTGATAGATACTACCACTATTGTAGATACTGAAAATGGGCGTGTAAAATTTTACGATCGAACGGTCTACGATTCAAAATGGGGTGGATATGGAAAGGTAAGCGCTGCCAAGGCTTTTGAGCTGAGTAGTAATACCGCTTTCGCGAAAATGATCAATGAAAACTATGCTAATGACCCTAAGCGATTTGTAAAGCGTCTTTTTAATATGGGGCTCAATGATAAGTTAGGTCTTGAAATTAAGGGGGAAGGAAAGCCTGTCTTTCCATACCCAGGGGATAAAAATTGGTATGGTACCACCTTGCCATGGATGGCTTTTGGGTACGGAGTTCAATTAACGCCTTTGCAAACCCTCACTTTTTACAATGCAATTGCCAATGACGGGGAAATGGTTAAACCAAGGTTTATCAAGGAGGTTAAGGAATGGGATGTGACGGTAGAGACTTTTGAAAAAGAAGTGATCAATCCTAGAATTGCATCACAGTCTACCATTAATATGGTAAAAGAAATGATGAAAAATACCGTAGAAAGAGGTACGGCAAAAAATATTTATAGCCCAGAATTTTCTATGGCTGGAAAAACTGGAACATGTCAAACAGAGTACTGGATAGAGAAAGATCGTTATATCTCTTCCTTTGCTGGTTATTTCCCAGCCGATAATCCAAAATATTCTTGCATCGTTGTAATTCATAAGCCTCTAAAATCTTTGGGCTACTACGGGAATATAGTCGCAGCGCCAGTCTTTAAGCAAATTGCCCAAAAAATATATTCAGATACACCTGTAGTAGACGAGGTGTCCCTTCCAAAAGAAAATGCCGAAGAGATACATGGCAATTATAAGAGCTATTACGCCAAGGTAAATAAAGAGCAAAAAACGGTTCCTAATGTAAAAGGGATGGCTGGAATGGACGCTGTGGCATTGTTGGAGAATTTAGGATATAAAGTGCGTTTTCGCGGAAGCGGAAAAGTTACGGCTCAATCAGTGCCAGCTGGGAATACAATAAAGAAAAATACCACTATAACCCTCGAACTATCTTGATACTATTAAAAGACATATTGTATAAGGTAACCATTGAAGCGGTGGTAGGAACGACTAATGTTGCTATTAATTCGGTGCATTTTGATTCTCGTCAAATTGGCTTGAATGATGTCTTCGTGGCAATTAGTGGTACTCAAAGTGATGGGCATCATTATATCTTAAAGGCTGCTGAAAAAGGAGCACTTGCAGTGATTTGTGAGGAGTTTCCGGAGCAGATGATCAATGGTATCACTTACGTGAAAGTGCTAAACAGCTCAAGCGCTCTGGCTACAATGGCTGCCAATTACTATGGAAATCCTTCAAACAACTTAAAGTTAATTGGTATTACTGGAACCAATGGAAAAACCACCATTGCATCGCTCTTGCATCAATTATTTACAAAGGCGGGCTTTAAAACGGGCTTGCTATCTACTGTCAAAATATTGGTAGGAGAAAAGGAGTATAAGGCTACTCATACCACGCCAGATTCCTTGACGATTAATAAGTACTTGGTCGAAATGAATTCCGCTGGTGTAGAGTTCTGTTTTATGGAGGTTAGTTCTCATGGAATTCATCAAAAGCGCACCGAAGGGCTGCGTTTTGAGGGTGGGATTTTTACAAACCTCACTCATGATCATCTCGATTACCATAGCAGTTTTGCTGAGTATCGAAATGTGAAGAAAAGGTTTTTTGACGAGCTGCCTAAGGAGGCATTTGCATTGGTAAATGTAGATGATAAAAATGGCTTAGTGATGTTGCAAAACACCAAAGCCCGTAAACTGACCTACGCTTTAAAATCCTATGCCGATTACCGAGCACAGATTTTGGAAAATCAACTTTCTGGTTTGCTATTAAAAATACAAGATCAGGAAGTATGGGTAAAATTAATAGGATCATTTAATGCATACAATGTCTTGGCCATTTATGCAGCCACAGAGTTGTTGGGCTTAGAAACCTTAGAGGCATTACAATTATTAAGCGAATTAGAAAGTGTGTCTGGTCGCTTCCAGTACTTAATTTCTGAAGGGAATATCACGGCTATTGTTGATTATGCACATACGCCAGATGCTCTTAAAAATGTGTTGGAAACTATCAATGATATCCGCACTAAGAATGAAGACCTCATTACAGTAGTGGGTGCCGGAGGCGATCGTGACACCACAAAACGTCCAAAGATGGGCCAAATTGCAGGTGCTTTAAGTACCAAAGTAATTATTACCAGTGACAATCCGAGAAGTGAGGATCCTGATGAGATCATAAAAGAAATAGAAGCTGGGGTTGAGCCACAAAATTTTAAAAAGGTGCTGTCAATCACTGATCGTAAGCAAGCAATTAAAACGGCTTGTCAATTGGCAAATCCGGAGGATATCATCTTAATCGCGGGAAAGGGACATGAAACCTATCAAGAAATTAAGGGCGAACGCTTTGATTTTGATGATTATAAGATTGTAAAAGAAACTTTAAATCAACTGAAGAAGTAATGCTATACTATCTCTTTAAATATTTAGATGAAGCGTACAACCTGCCAGGAGCCGGTTTGTTCCAGTTCACCACTTTTAGAGCGGCGATGGCGATTTTACTATCATTAGCTATATCTACGATTTATGGGAAGCGCATCATTCTCTTTTTGCAGCGTAAGCAAATGGGAGAAACCATTCGCGATCTAGGTTTGGCAGGGCAGGCAGAAAAGGCAGGTACGCCTACAATGGGAGGGTTGATCATAATATTGGCAACACTTGTTCCTGTTTTCTTATTTGCAAAATTGGATAACATCTATATCATTTTACTCGTCATAACAACCCTGTGGATGGGCGTCATTGGATTCTTGGATGATTATAAGAAGAAGATGGAACGCAACAAGGACGGACTCGCTGGAAAGTATAAGGTTTTAGGGCAGGTGGGCTTAGGCATTATTGTAGGAGCTACCATGTTTTTTCATCCAGATATTACTGTCAAGGAAGAATTGCAAAACGCACCTTTAATTGCACAATCTGAGATCGTTCAAAATGAGGATAATCCACGATTTACTGAGGAATCAAAAAGTTTAAAAACGACCCTTCCCTTTGTTAAGAATAATGAGTTTGATTATGAAAAACTAATTACATGGATCAATGATGATTGGGGGAAATACGCTTGGCTTATTTTCATTCCTATCATCATTTTTATTATTACTGCCGTGTCAAACGGCGCAAATTTGACTGATGGAATAGATGGTCTCGCTGCGGGAACCTCGGCGATAGCCGTATTGACGATAGGCATTTTTGCTTTCGTTTCTGGAAACATCATTTTTAGTGATTATCTCAATGTCATGTACATCCCTCGCAGTGGCGAGATGGTCATATTTATCACCGCATTTGTAGGAGCGCTCATTGGGTTTTTATGGTATAACACTTACCCAGCGCAAGTGTTTATGGGTGATACTGGTAGCCTTACGATAGGTGGAATCATTGCGGTTCTTGCTATTGCTACCCGTAAAGAATGGTTAGTTCCAATATTGTGTGGGGTGTTTTTTATGGAAACCTTATCGGTGATGCTCCAGGTGAGTTATTTCAAATACACAAAAAAGAAAACAGGTGAAGGGCGTCGCATCTTTTTGATGTCGCCTTTGCATCATCATTATCAAAAGAAGGGAATTCACGAGAGTAAAATCGTGACGCGTTTTTGGATTGTGGCCATTTTATTGGCGATTGTCTCAGTAGTGACATTGAAGATACGATAAGAGTTAGTGCACACATGAAAAAGCAACGCATTGCCATATTAGGAGGAGGAGAAAGTGGAGTGGGCACGGCGATTTTGGCGCAACAAAAAGGATATGAAGTCTTTGTTTCCGACTTCGGAAAAATAAAGGAAACCTACAAGGAAGTTCTGACACATTTTGAATTGGATTGGGAAGAAGGAGGTCACAGTGAGGCCAAAATTCTAAACGCAGATCTTGTTATGAAAAGCCCTGGGATTCCTGAAAAGGCGCCCATTGTAAAGGCGCTTTTGGCAGAAGGAATTCCTGTGATATCAGAGATTGAGTTTGCGGCAAAATATACAGATGCAGTACTCGTGGGAATTACAGGGAGTAATGGAAAAACAACGACCACAATGCTTACTGGTCATATTCTCCAAGAAGGCGGATTGAAGGTGGGGATTGCAGGAAACATTGGTGACAGTTTTGCCAAGATGGTATCGCAGCAAGAGATTGAAACCTATGTGTTGGAGATTAGTAGTTTTCAATTGGATGGCATAATAGAATTTGCCCCTCACATAGCAGTGCTGACAAATATAACACCGGATCATTTAGATCGATATGATTACGATTTTGAGAAGTATATCGCTTCAAAATTTAGAATCGCGATGAACCAAACCCAAGAGGACTATCTCATTTATGATGCTGATGATCCTGTGATAGTAGACTGGCTCGAAAAGCACCCTGTGCGTTCGAAATTATTACCATTCTCCTTACACCGCCAATTTGAAAATGGAGCTTTTTTAGAAAAAAACGAATTAATAGTACAAATAGATAACGACCGATTTAACATGACAACAAAGGACTTAGCATTGCACGGACAACACAATACCAAAAATGCAATGGCAGCTGCTACCGTAGCAAAATTACTAAGCATTAGAAAGGCGACCATACGTGAAAGTTTGGAAGGTTTTCAAGGTGTAGAACACCGATTGGAGCAGGTGCTTAAAATTAATAATGTCCAGTACATTAATGATAGTAAGGCGACCAATGTCAACGCAACTTTTTATGCCTTGGATAGTGTGAGTGCGCCTACTGTTTGGATTGTTGGTGGAGTTGACAAGGGGAATGACTATCGAGATTTATATCCTTTGGTCAATGAAAAGGTGAAGGCGATCATATGTTTAGGCGTTGACAATGCTAAACTGATGAGCCATTTTTCAAAAATGGTAGATATCATCGTGGAAACACCTTCAATGTCTGAAGCTGTAAAGATTGCCTACAAAATTGCCGAACGTGGAGATAATGTGTTGCTATCTCCAGCATGTGCGAGTTTTGATTTATTTGAAAATTATGAAGACCGTGGCCGACAGTTTAAAAATGCGGTTCGCGATCTATAAAATGTATTACAAAGTTGTTTCCCACTCGTCCCCCTACTTTTGAGTGGGAAGTGACTTTTTTAAGATAGTATCAAATAATTATACTGTTTATAACAGTGTACAGTATGAAGAAAACGAATAACATATTCGCTGCATTACAAGGTGATAAAGCCATTTGGGCGATAGTCGCCTTATTGGCCTTGTTTTCGTTTTTACCTGTCTATAGTGCTGCAAGTAACCTCGCTTACATAAATGGAGATGGGAATACATTAAAATTTCTCATTAAGCATGTAATGCATATTATGCTTGGTTTTGGAATTATGTATGCAGTACATAAGGTGCCTCACCATTATTTTAAGGGCTTATCGGTCATTTTTGTGCCTATTGTAATTCTGCTGTTAATTATTACGTTGGCCCAAGGCACCACCATGGCAGGGGCAAATGCCGCACGATGGATTAAGATTCCTATTATTGGTGTTGGTTTTCAAACATCTGCTTTGGCTAGTGTTGTCCTTATGGTGTATGTGGCCCGTTATCTGGCTCGAATAAAGGATAAACAAGTCACTTTTAAAGAGACACTTATGCCTTTGTGGCTTCCAGTAGGAATCATGTTGATATTGATATTGCCTGCAAATTTTTCGACCACTGCGATCATATTTACCATGGTCATTGCGCTGGTTTTCTTAGGAGGGTATCCCTTAAAATATATCGGTCTCATTCTTGTTACTGGAATGGTAGCGCTCACCTTATTTATACTCGTAGCTAAGGCATTTCCAAGTGCATTTAATAATCGTGTTGATACTTGGACGAATAGAATAGAGAATTTTTTCAATGATGAAGTTGACGAAGATGCCGATTACCAAAGCGAACGTGCAAAAAGTGCGATTGCGACTGGAGGACTTTTTGGATTAGGCCCAGCAAAATCTCCTCACCGAAATTTGTTGCCACAGGCGTCAAGTGATTATATCTATCCCCTGATTGTAGCCGAATACGGAATGATAGGCGGTATGTTTTTAGTCTTGCTTTATTTGCTGTTGCTCTTTCGAGTAACTGTTATTGCGCATAAAGCCAAAGATGTGTTTGCTAAGCTATTAGTAATTGGTGTAGGAATGCCGGTGGTTTTTCAGGCCTTTGTAAATATGGGCGTTGCAGTGGGTATTTTCCCTGTTACAGGTCAAACCTTGCCTTTGGTGAGTAGTGGAGGAACATCTATATGGATGACTTGTCTTGCCTTAGGGATTGTATTAAGTGTAAGTGCAAAGCACCAAATAGTAAAGCCAAAATTAGAAGAAGAATTAAATCCATTAGATATACTTAGTGAGACCTTATAAAGTCATAGTATCAGGAGGAGGAACGGGAGGACATATCTACCCGGCAATAGCAATCGCCAAAGAAATTCAGCGACGGTATCCTGATACCCAATTTCTATTTGTAGGCGCTCAGGATCGTATGGAAATGGAAAAAGTGCCTCAGGCTGGTTTTGAGATTGAAGGGTTGTGGATTTCTGGTATTCAGCGGAAATTGACATTAGAGAACGCCAAGTTTCCTTTGAAATTGACAAGTAGTTTGATAAAGTCTGGTAAAATACTAAGACGTTTTAAGCCGGATGTGGTTATTGGAACTGGTGGATTTGCTAGCGGACCATTACTGCTAAGAGCGACGAGAAGGGGAATCCCAGCGTTGATACAGGAACAGAATTCCTATGCTGGTATCACCAATAAAATATTGGGTAAAAACGTTCAAAAAATTTGTGTTGCCTATGATAATATGCATCGCTTTTTTCCTGCATCCAAAATAATTAAAACAGGGAATCCTGTACGGGCAGATCTATTAGATATTACGAGTAAGAGAGCAACCGCTTTCGCGAAATATGAACTATCTCCAAATTCTAAGGTACTCTTAATTATTGGAGGAAGTTTGGGTGCTAGGGCGATCAATCAATTGGTCGAAAAGCAATTGCCATTTTTCAAGAAACTAGGAGTCCAGGTGTTATGGCAAACTGGGAAGTTATACTATGATCAGTATAAGCACTTGAAAGAAGATGATGTACATATTATGGCCTACATAGATCAAATGGATATGGCCTATGCTGCAGCCGATATTATTGTTTCAAGGGCTGGAGCTAGCTCTGTTTCTGAGCTGTGTATCGTTGGCAAGGCGACTATTTTTATACCGTCACCCAATGTGGCTGAAGATCACCAAACAAAGAATGCCCAAGCGATTGTAGATTTTGGTGCGGCTATACTAATAAAGGAAAAAGAACTGGATAACCGTTTTGAAGATTCGTTTAACGAACTCTTTAGTGATGATA
The DNA here is from genome assembly GCA_963974305.1 of uncultured bacterium. Classification (GTDB taxonomy): domain Bacteria; phylum Bacteroidota; class Bacteroidia; order Flavobacteriales; family Flavobacteriaceae; genus Dokdonia. The sequence continues at coordinate 6,664 of CAXBCS010000017.1, read as the reverse complement.
CAAAACGCACCGCCTTAGGGAAGGCAATTAAAACCTTGGCATTACCAGGAGCAACAGCAGCGATTGTAGATGAGGTAGAAAAGATTTTGCAGGAATCAGAATTTAAGGGATAGGATATTTAATGAGCGATTTGAATCACATACAGCATTATTATTTCATCGGGATCGGTGGGATAGGGATGAGTGCGCTTGCCTTGTATTTTCTAGAAAGTGGGAAGGTTGTTTCGGGCTATGATAAAACTCCTAGTGATGTAACCGAAAAATTACAAGCTTCGGGTATTTCAGTGCATTTTGAAGATTTGGGATCAAGCATCAGTGATTTAGTTGGAGATTCTGCCAATACCTTGGTGGTATTTACTCCTGCTGTTTCAACTCAATTTGGGGAATTGCTGCATTTTCGCGAAAGCGGATACACGATTAAAAAAAGAGCAGAAGTATTGGGCATGATTGCCAATGCGAGTTTCTGTCTTGCTGTGGCTGGAACCCATGGAAAGACAACGACTTCGAGTATTTTGGGGCATCTTCTCGCGGAAACTGGAGCTCCCGTTACTGCCTTTATAGGTGGGATTACTAATAATTATAATGGAAATTTAATTCAAAAGGGCAATGAGGTGATTGTTGTAGAGGCCGATGAATTTGATCGTTCCTTTTTACAATTGAAACCTAATATCATTTGTATCACTTCGATGGATGCTGATCATTTGGATATATATAAAGATGCTGCAGACCTGGAGGCTACTTTTAAAGCATTTGGTCAGCTCGTGCCTGCATCGAAACGCTTTGTGCAAAACGGATTGCCGTTGAAAGGTAATACGGTAGGTGTTGCAGATGACGCCGATTATAGTGCTCAAAATATTTCGATTGAAGACGGTTGTTATGTCTTCGATTTTAAATACCCAGAAGGGGTATTACCAAAACTCAGATTTAACCTACCTGGCTGGCATAATTTGTCAAATGCAGTAACAGCTTTGGGAATGGCAATGGCCTATGGGTCCCCATCCGGCCGCCTTCCCAAAGCTTTATTTAGCTATTCAGGAGTCAACAGGAGGTTTACATATAGAATTAAGACTGAAGATTTTGTGCTTATAGACGACTATGCACATCATCCTACAGAAATAGCGGCAGTACATCAAAGTGTTACTGAGATGTATCCAGGAGAAAAAGTGTTGGCAGTTTTTCAGCCGCATTTATTTTCAAGAACTCGAGATTTTATGGATGATTTTGCCATGCAATTATCCAAGTTTGATGAGGTCTTTTTACTTGATATATATCCAGCGAGAGAATTGCCAATTGATGGAGTAAATAGTAACGCTATTTTAGGAAAAATGACGGTTTCAAAAAAGGAAGTTGTCACCAAAGAAAGCTTATCACAAAAAATAATGCAGGCTTCACAGAAGGTTGTTGTGATGATGGGGGCAGGGGATATAGGTTTAGAAATTTTAAAAGTCACTAAAAATTTAGAAGTTGCGAGTTAATTGGAATTACATAAAGATGCTTGTTTTGCTGGGACTCACAGTCTTTTTGTTTGCTTTTTCGTCAAAGCGGAACGCGCGACGGGATGTGCAAGCGGCGGTCATACAATTTGAAGATGAAAGCAGCCCTTTTGTGACGAGGGAGACCGTTAATAAATTGTTGATACAAAGTAAGGATAGTGCTACGGGGGCGGTCAAAGAAAATTTAGCTTTGAATTATATGGAGGCGAGTGTTAAGGCGCACCCAATTATCAAGAATGCAGATGTTTACGTATCTGTGTCTGGACAATTAGGAGTAACTGTTAGGCAGCGTAAACCTATTGCTCGCTTAAATGGTGCTACTTCGTTTTATTTAGATGAATTAGGGGAGGAAATGCCACTTTCGGAAAATTTTGCAGCGCATGTGCCATTAGTATCTGGTGTTGTTAAGAAACGAATGCCTGAAGTTTTTAGCTTGGCTAGCTTTTTAAAGAAGGATTCCTTTTTGAAAGAACACATAGTTGGCGTGACTTATTTGAAGTCGGGAGATTATATTTTGACGGCACGTATGCTTGATTTCAAAATTGTATTAGGCAAAATAAATCGATTGGAAGCTAAGTTTAATAATTACAAAGCTTTTTATCAAAAAGCATCGAAAGACAAGACGCTAGATAATTATAAAACGATTAACCTGAAATTTAAGAATCAGGTCGTTTGTGAGCAAAAATAAATGGGGAATGAGTTTGGTTATGTTTTGCTACCTAACAAACTGGTAGCTATGAAAGCATGACTATTCAAAATAAAACGAGTATGGAACAAGAGAATATTGCAGTTGGACTTGATATAGGAACCACAAAAATTGTGGCAATGATAGGACGGTACAACGAATATAACAAGGTTGAAATCCTAGGGATAGGAAAGTCAAAAAGCCTTGGGGTACATCGTGGAGTTGTAAATAACATTACTCAAACCATACAATCGGTACAGCAGGCTGTACAGGAAGCAGAAAGTGTTTCTGGAATTAAAATTAAAGATGTAGTGGTTGGAATTGCGGGACAGCATATTCGTAGTTTACAACACAGTGATTATATCACAAGACATAATTCTGAAGAAGTGATTGATGCACAGGATATAGATTCTTTGTGTAATCAGGTTCATAAATTGGTGATGTTGCCAGGAGAAGAAATTATTCATGTATTGCCTCAAGAATTTAAAGTAGATGGGCAGAGTGAAATTAAAGAACCAATAGGGATGTACGGCGGACGTGTGGAAGCAAATTTCCATGTGGTTGTTGGTCAAGTAGCTTCTATTAGAAATATAGGACGCTGTGTAAAAAGTGCAGGTCTAAATTTAGACAGAATCACCTTAGAGCCGTTAGCTTCGGCAAATGCGGTTTTGAGTCAAGAAGAAAAAGAAGCTGGAGTTGCATTGATAGATATTGGAGGTGGAACAACAGATCTAGCAATTTTTAAGGATGGGATTATTAGGCATACGGCTGTGATTCCATTTGGAGGAAATGTAATTACGGAAGATATTAAAGAAGGTTGTTCGATAATTGAGAAGCAGGCCGAGTTGCTAAAGATAAAATTTGGATCTGCATGGCCGGGTGAGAACAAGGACAATGAGATTGTTTCTATTCCAGGACTGAGAGGTCGGGAGCCGAAGGAGATTACCTTAAAAAACCTATCAAAGATTATTCATGCACGGGTGGTAGAAATTATCGAGCAGGTGTATTTGGAGATTAAGAATTACGGGCACGAAGAGCAAAAGAAGAAACTTATCGCTGGTATTGTTTTAACGGGTGGAGGGTCGCAATTGAAGCATCTAAAACAACTCGTTGAGTACATCACCGGAATGGATACTCGAATAGGCTACCCTAATGAACATTTGGCAGGAGATAGCGATGCTGAAACTACAAGTCCGCTTTATGCAACTGCGGTAGGTTTGGTTATGAATAGCTTGGAACATGGCTTATATAATTCGCCGGTAATAGTAGATGAAGAGGATGAAATTGAAGATGAGGTGGCAGATGGAACGGGAGCCACTGAAGTAAAGGTGGAGCGCAAGGCGCAGGCTCCTAAGAAAAGTATTTTTGATCGTTGGGCAGAAAAGTTTAAGGACTTTTTGGACAACGCTGAGTAATCGCACTGGGGTGTGATTAGCTATAATAAAGAAGAAAGTAGCAGGATAAAGAGCATTTTCGCGCAAGCGTAATTAATAGAATTATATGTTCTTATTGGGCATATAAAGTGAATAAGGGGTAAAACACAATCAATATGAGTACGACACAATTTGACGATATTACATTCGATCTACCAAAAAACCAAAGCAATGTCATTAAGGTCATTGGAGTAGGTGGGGGTGGTAGTAACGCGATTAATCACATGTTCCATCAAGGGATTAAAGGGGTTGATTTCGTGATTTGTAATACAGATTCACAGGCATTAGAAAATAGTACAGTTCCTAATAAGATTCAACTAGGTGTAAGCCTTACTGAGGGTCTAGGGGCTGGAGCAAACCCTGAAGTTGGGGAAAATGCTGCCATCGAAAGTGAGATGGAAATAAAGAAAATGTTGGACACTAATACCAAGATGATTTTTATCACAGCTGGTATGGGTGGAGGTACTGGAACAGGTGCTGCACCGGTCATTGCAAAAATGGCTCGAGAAATGGACATCCTGGTCGTAGGGATAGTAACCATTCCATTCCAATTTGAAGGAAAAATGCGAAATGAGCAAGCTCAAAAAGGAGTTGACCGTTTGCGTTCTCAAGTTGATTCATTGATTGTGATCAACAATAATAAATTAAGAGAGGTATATGGTAATCTAGGATTTAAAGCTGGATTTAGTAAGGCAGATGAGGTACTTGCAACAGCCTCGAGAGGTATTGCAGAAGTAATTACTCATCACTATACACAAAATATTGATTTACGTGATGCTAAGACGGTATTGAGTAAATCTGGGACTGCTATTATGGGTAGTTCTACCTCGAGTGGTACTAACCGTGCTCATGAGGCAATTACTAAGGCATTGGATTCTCCATTGCTCAATGATAATAAGATTACAGGAGCCAAGAATGTATTGTTATTGATCGTTTCTGGAGGAGATGAGATTACTATTGATGAGATTGGTGAGATTAATGATCACATCCAGGGAGAAGCTGGAAACAGTGCCAACATCATTATGGGTGTAGGGGAAGATGAGTCTTTAGGCGATGCTATTTCTGTTACCATTATTGCTACTGGATTCAATGTTGAGCAGCAGGATGAAATTGTCAATGTCGAGAGTAAAAAAATCATACATACGCTAGAAGAAGAGCAAAAGGCTGAGCAAGATTTAATGCCAGATGCTACTGTTGAAATGCCATCTATTACCAAGGTGATTGAGCAAGTTATCCCTGAAAAAATTATTCATACCCTTGATCTAGATGATCATTCGCACGAATTATTTGCAGATGTGGTACCCAAAGAAAAGAAAGAAGATAGCCCTCAAAATTTAGCGCCAAAAACGCAGGATGCAGAGCCATCTAATTTAGGGCAGTTGGAGATGGATATTATCCCAACAACAGATTTACTGCGCAATATTGATGTAGTATATGATGAGGTTTTGTTAGAAGATGAAACCGACTTTGAGATTATTGATACGACAGTGCGTCATGAGTTAGAGGCACCTAAGGAAGAAGCTGCAGGAGATGTATCTGGGATGTTATCTTTTGATATGCCATTACAGGAGCAGGAGACACCGAAGAAAGTTGAAGAAACTAGAGTAGTTTTAGAAATAGAGGAAGAGCCTGTTTTATTTAATTTAAACGAGGACATCGCAGAAATTGAGGTTAACGAGCCTATTGAAATTATTCCTGTGACTGAGTTTTCTAAAGATGGAGAAACTCGTTATAGTTTAGAGGATTATATGGAGGTTGAGAAGAACTTAGTAGATGCAAGTTCTGATGGTGATGATGAAGAGCAAGAAGGAGAAGAGATCATTGTTTTTGAAACGAAGACTGTAGAGCCGGCTCCAGAGGCCGAGCTTGATGAAGGAGAGATTGATCCTTTGAACAGTCCGATTTCTAAGCTTTTGGTTGATCGTGCTGCAGAGCGAAAGCGCAAAATGAAGGAATTCAATTATAAATTTCACCACAATCAATCACGTATTGAGGATATAGAGAAGCAACCGGCTTATAAGCGTATGGGGATCGATTTAGAAGATGCACCAGCTAAGGACGGAAACTTATCTCGCACCACATTATCTACTGATGGAAATGATGATATACAGTTACGCTCAAATAATTCATTTTTACATGACAATGTAGATTAAAGATCCCCACAATCAATTGCCAGAAACCCGATAGTATTCCCCCCACTTTCGGGTTTCTTTTTTATCTTCGCAATCTGCTTTTCATCGATATGAAAAAGCTATTAAAACTAAAACTATGAGTTTATCAACTGAGATCATGACAGCAATGAAAGTGGCTATGAAAGCCAAAGATCAAACTGCCTTAACTTCATTGAGAGCTGTCAAGTCGGCGATATTAATTGCACAAACTGAAACAGGATCAAAAGAGGAATTAACAGAGGAGCAGGAGTTGAAAATCTTGCAGAAGCAGGTAAAGCAACGTAAGGACAGTGCTGCTATTTTTAGTGAGCAAGGCCGTGAGGATTTGGCAGAGCCAGAATTGGCTCAGGCTGCTGTTATTGCACAATTTCTTCCAGCACAAATGAGTAAAGAAGAAGTAGCTGCTGTTGTAGAAGCCGTTATTGCAAAAACTGGCGCTCAGGGAATGAAGGATATGGGAAAAGTAATGGGAATGGTCAACGGACAGTTGGCTGGCAAAGCAGACGGAAAGACAATCTCTGGAATTGTAAAGGAGAAGTTATCATAATAAGTATGTAGTAAATAAAGGATTCTCGTCTTACTGAGAATCAATGGCCTCGTAGTTCAACTGGATAGAATATCAGATTTCGGCTCTGAGGGTTGGGGGTTCGAATCCCTTCGAGGTCACGAATAAATAGTTCAATAAGAAAAAACGCCAAGCTCGCTTGAGCGTTTTTTTGTTTGAACTATTTTCAAAGCGGAGCTTTGAGGGATCACCGCAGCGTAGCGGAGGTAATCCTGGGTCTTTTCGCGAGATAAAACTTTTCATTTGCCAAGGGGAGCGCAATTGGGATCACCGCAGCGTAGCGGAGGTAATCCTGGGTCTTTTCGCGAGATAAAACTT
>CAXBCS010000016.1:0-50775 GCA_963974305.1 uncultured bacterium | reverse complement strand
ATAAATTAACTGTAAATTTCCTCTAAACTAGTACGTATGCAATTGGTTTTTAGGAATTTTATGTTTGTATGTATTGGGTTCTTGTCATCGTATGGTGTCTTGGCACAGGGAGCTACGTCCATCAATAAGGATGTTATCGCTAGTATCAAATTAGAGCCACAAAATGAGATTATTAATATAGTGGGTTCTGCTATAAATAATAGTCAGCTAACACAGAGTATACGTTATGTACTGTCGGTGAATGCAATATCTGCTGAAGATGGAAGGCGTATTCGAAATGAACAAACAGGTAGAATAGTGCTAGACGTAGGTCAGCAAGAAAACCTGTCTGTAATGACCATGAGCGCTAATGAAGAATCAAGAGTGATTCTTTTATTGTTGATTTATGATATGGATGACAGAATTATCGGGAAAGATAGAATTGTTATCAATGATGATGAGAGTCAGCAAAGAGAGTTAGACGTAAAAGAACAAGTGATGCAGCAACTGGCCAAGCGCCAAGAAAATAGCGTAAATGAAGCAGATGCTAAAAGTACTGGGGAAGATGGAGTTCAATTTAAAGGATTTGTAACTGACGATATGAAAACAAAGCCTGGGAGAGATTTTGTTGGACTGTTTTATTCAGAATATCAAATGTATAATACCTTTACTGGAACTTATGTTGTTTCAATAAAAGAAGTATTAGCCATAGGTAATAACACAAAAATAGAAGTTAGAGTAGGTAATGAGCTAGTTTGGCAATTTTTTTCTCGACCTCGTTACGATTATCTAAAAGATCAGGCGCTTCAATCCATGCGAATGGTGTATGCAAAGCTGAAGAGTATAAAAGAACAAAAAAGTGAAACTATTACTAAATACTAACATATGATGAAACAGTTATTAAGCATAGGATTGTTTTTGGCAGCTGCCAGCTGCTTTGGGCAACAGCTTACCTACAAGGCTGTCAATCCTGCATTTGGTGGAGATACCTTTAATTATAACTGGTTGTTAAATTCTGCAAATGCTCAAAATTCCTTTACAGATCCCAATGCGAGTTCGCGGGATGAACGATCGGAGATTGATCGGTTTGCTGAGAGCTTAAATAGGCAGTTACTCGGTCAAATATCTAGGTCATTACTCACCTCTCAATTAGGAGATGGTTTGCAAGAAGGAACTTTTAGCTTTGGGACTTTATCTCTGGAAATATTTGAATCAGATGAAGGACTCGTTATTAATATTCTCGATACAAGTACTGGAGAACAAACTCAGGTTATTGTCCCCAACTAATTTACTATGATGCAACTTTACAAAAAGCCAATCGCCCTATTTTGCTTGGGCCTTCTATTTTCAGGCTGTGGAACATATTTTAATCAACCCGTGGTTCAACAAGAAGCGCGAACAGGTGAATTGACTCCCAAAAGTCGAATTTTAGAGAACTTACCACTTCCTGCTGAACCAGTAGTTGTGGGAGTCTATAATTTTAAAGATCAAACCGGGCAATACAAGGCTGTAGAAAACGGTTCTACCTTTTCAACAGCAGTTTCTCAAGGATCTACAACCATGCTCATAAAAGCATTAGAAGATTCAAAATGGTTTACTCCCATTGAGCGTGAGAATATCAATAACTTAATCAATGAACGAAATATCATTCGTTCAACTCGGGACGAATATCGAAAAAATCGTAACCCAAACGAACCTTCGCTACCACCATTACTCTATGCGGGAATACTTCTAGAAGGTGGAGTTGTATCCTATGATTCTAATATTGTCACTGGAGGATTAGGGGCTCGTTATTTTGGAATTAGTGGTAATACTCAATACAGAGAAGATAGACTCACAGTATATCTCCGTGCTGTATCCACAAAAAGTGGACGTATTCTTAAAACAGTATATGTTTCCAAAACCATACTTTCTCAATCAATCAATGCAAGTTTATTCAAATTTGTGGACTTCCAAAGATTATTAGAAGTTGAAACTGGGTTTACTAAAAATGAACCAGTACAATTAGCTCTTAAAGGTGCTATTGAAAAGGCTGTTGAAGCTTTAATCATCGAAGGAATTGAAGATAGAATATGGTCTTCTAAGGAGGGGACAACAATGAATGAAAAATTGATCGAAGAATATAAAACGCAAAAATCTAAAGAAGAATCTATGCGCTTGTATGATCGAGTGTTAGATGAGTCTCCTCGTAAGATGAGTGTCGATATTGCTTTTGGATCTACCTTATTTGATGGTGATTTAAATAAAAAACAGTTTGGGTCTATGGCAAGTTTTGGCTTGACAAAAAGTCTCACCAATAATTTGAACATTAATGGAAATGCAAAGTATCTTAATTTTCAAGGAGGTACCACTTTTGATGTTGATTATTTTAGCGCAGATTTAAATTTAGAATATGATCTCTTGCCTTCAGATAATTTTGGTCCTTATCTCTATGCAGGTGGAGGTTATGTTTTTGGTGACGAAATTTCAACAGCCAAATTACAATACGGCCTAGCTGTGGTTTATAAAATGAGTGATCGTTTAGGGCTGCGTGTTTTTGCAGAACAAAATGTAACATTTAGCGATGAATTAGAAAATGCCATCAATGGCAAAAGAGATGATTTTTATTACAATTTTGGATTTGGAATTAAGTACTATCTCAGTGGGAAATCCAACAAACAAGACGAAGAAGGCCTCGAATTAATAGAAGATAAACAATAATGAAAGCACTATATAAATCAATCGCACTCCTCTTACTTATAAGTTTTGCATTTACAGCTTGTAGTGAAGATACTCTCAATGATTCTGGAGAAGGTACTATCACAGGTACCGTTGTTATGGAAGGTACCAATGAACCAATGGAGAATGTAAGAATATCTACAACTCCAGTATCAAGTACTGTCTTCTCAGATGAAAATGGGGAATTTGTTTTAAGTGAAATACCAATTGGCGATTATTCTGTACAAGCCAAAATCGATGGTTTTATCGTTTCCTTTGAGGCGGCTACGGTAACTAATGGAAATACCACCAATGTCGTATTTGAATTGAAAGATGATACTTCAACCAATCGACCACCTGTAGCTCCAATATTAGATTCTCCTGCCGACGGTGCTACTGAAGTGCCTTTAACGACCACCTTAGTTTGGATAGGTAGTGATCCGGATGATGATGAACTAACCTATACGGTAACACTTATTAATAGTATTACTGATGAGGTGCTCGAAAGAGAGGTGGTAACAGACACTATGCTCACAGTGACTGAATTAAATTTCAATACGAAGTATTTCTGGCAAGTTGCAGCAAATGACGATATACATGATGATGTAAATAGCGAAGTGAGTAGCTTTACAACTGTTGTGTCTCCGGATAATAGATTTTTATTCGTTCGCAAAACAGGTACTAATGACGTAATATATTCAGTAGACGATATTGATGGATTACCAATTCAAATAACAAGTGATGGACAGAACAGTTGGAGACCACGCAAAAATAACGCGGTACAACGTATTGCATTTTTGAGGTCTGTAGGTGCAGAAACGCATTTGTTTACCATGAAGGAAGATGGATCTGATCAAACCCAAGTGACAGGGAGCATTCCTGTTGCTGGTTTTAATTTAGATGAGGTTGACTTTACATGGGAACCTAACGGAGAGCGTTTATTCTTTCCTAATTTCGATAAACTATATGCAATTAATATAGACGGTAGTGGCTTAGAGTTAATTTATCAAACCACCGATGGAAGTTTTATTACTGAAGTTGATCACGCGCTATTTACAGACGTGCTTGCGGTTAAAACGAATGACCTTAACGGTTATAATGTAAAAGTGTTTACAATGACTTTACAAGGCGTTACTATTGATACTATCCTAAGTGGAGTAACAGGTGCTGCTGGAGGCGTAAATATTTCTGCAGATGGGACAAGGGTATTGTACTCTTACGACGTTTCTGGATTTGAAAATCCAAATTATAGACAATTAGATTCTCGATTATTCATTTATAGTGGCGGAACATCTATGGATGTATCTGGTGATAAGCCAGGAGGAACCAATGATTTAGATCCTCGTTTCTCTCCTAGTGATGCTAGTGTTATCTATGTCAATACTTCTAACGATGGAATTTCACAGAAAAATCTAGAACGTATTAGCTTTGATAGTGGTTCAGGTTCAAATCGTGAAGAGTTTTTAAGTAACGGGTTTATGCCAGATTGGGAATAAGAAAAAGTTGCTTTTACCATTTAAAATAGTAAAGGATGTCATATTTAAAAAAACCTTGAAGCCAGCTTCAAGGTTTTTTTATGGATTTAAGTTTTAATTGTTCTAAGCTCTACCTGGTGATTTTTATAAAAATGGAATAATCATTCTTTTAGCCTAGTTGATAGGTATTAATTTACACTGAAACTATATGATTTCAGCAGCAAAATTTTAATGGTTGTTATCGGCCTTCAAGGAATGCAAATGGTGATTTATGCATGAGATTGGGCATTGAAGTATATCGTTAAACAATTGGTTGAGTTGCGCATTGTACTCTTGTCATATCAATTGCAAGTCAAATAAATCTAGGAATATTACAGTTGTTAAATTTTTCCCTTAAGATTTTTTCTTCTTAATTACCTTCTTTAAATAGCTTTTCAATCCTTTGTCTAAGGCATAGTCAGTAGGGGAGTCCCCATTTTTCGTTTTTGCTTTGAGATTAGCACCTAATTCGATGAGGGTATCGATGAGGATTTTATTGTCTGGTCCACCTTGGATGGCCAAATGCAAAGGAGTTTCTCCATTTCTATTTTTGACATTAATATCTGCACCTGCCTTCATGAGTTCTCCAATCATTGCTAAATCATGATCCTCATAAGACATGGCAACCATATGCAGCGGGTATTCCCCATTTTGGAAAGCCATATTAGAATCAATTCCTTGAGCGATAAGTAATCGTACACCATCAACAAAGCCATAACCAACAGCTATACGCATAGACTCTTGATTTGCCTGAGCTCCCTTTTCCAACAATAGAGCAAATGCTTCGGTTTGTTTGTATCGTAAGGCATCTTCGAAACCTTCTTGCGGACTGCCACCTCGTTTAATGAGCTCTTCAAGTACTTTTGCATTACCCTTACGAGCTGCCGTTGAGATAAAATTGGCGCCAATTGTATTTGTTTTATCAAGGAGTAACATGATAATATCTTCATTTGTAGTCTCCATTGCATCTTTCAATGCTTCCACTGGGGTGGCTCCTTTTTCTAGTAAGTACTCAGTGATTTCAACATTGGCCGTTTTTGTTGCCTCAACGATAGCGTCATCAACATTGGAGGTTCCTTGCTCGATCAATAATTTTGATAGTTCGAGATTTTCTCTTTTAACAGCCTCTTGAATATATTCAGGCTTTAAGGTTTCTGCCCCGCTTTGAATTAGAAAGGCTGTTATAGAAACATTTTCTCTAGAAATAGCTTCTTCCATACCTTCATTTGGATCGGCATCATTTTGGACCAAGAGTTCCACCATTGGAAGACTTTGGTTTGATACTGCAATTTCAACAGCATTAGAGGTATTAATATCTTCTCTTTTTAAGTCGATAACTGCCTTAGCTAGGCTTACCTTATCTTGTTTTACTGCTTCTTTTAAAGCAATTTCAGGAGATCCTTCATAGATAACGAGGGCATCTTCAAAGAGCTGTGCGTCTTCACGTTCTACAGCATAAGCAAATACAGCCTCAGGTTTTGCCTTATTTTTAAGACTAACTTCCACACCTTCTTTATAATCTTTTTCAATAGCATAGTCTAAGGCTTCTGTAGCCTCTCCACCGTTCTTTAAAGCAAGGTCGAGGATATCTACATTCTTGTTATCTGTAGCGAGTTCGGCAGCTTTATTTGTTTCTATTTTTGCATTCCTTTTTACAAAGTAATCAAAGAGTTCAGTATCATTAATTTTTGCAACTACTTCTAAAGTCTCTCCGGACGCTTCAGTAACAGGAACGATCACATTTTTCAAGGCTTCATTGTCAAATTGGGTTGCTTGATCTAGTATGTATGCATCAGAAGTGGCTCCAAGTTGAATGAACTGAGCGGCCATTACTTCATCATTATTTGTAGCTGCTAAAAGAAGTTCATTTTTGCCAGCTTCAAATTCTTCAAATTCTTCACTCATTAAAGCCTTAACGGTGGGGTAGTGATAGATTTTTAGGGCTTGGGCGAGGTCATTATTACGCGGTTCGGCACCTTCTCTAAAGAGGGCATATATAGCATTTGCATCTTTATAGGCTACTGCTTTAAATATCATATTATTTTTTGGCACAGCTCCTCTTTCAAGCAATATCAATATTTTTTGTGGATCATAATATTCAAGTTCAAAGGCAATTTCTAAATCCTCAGTTGTTGGAATCACGCCATTGTCTAGAACAAAATTTAAAACTTCTGTACTCTGTTTGTTGACCAATATTGCTTTGATAATACCTGAAGAATTTCGGTCCCCATTCCGATTAAAAAGCTCAGTTAACTTTTCAAGATCACCTATGGCGGCTGCCGCTACCAGTTCAGTATCTAATACATAATTATAAGTGGTTGTGGTATTTTCAATATAACCTTTGTCTTTGACGAGTTCTAAAGTATAAGTCACCTTATAAACATCCTTGTCTACGGTCTCTAATTCTACTTCCTTTTCAACGACTTGTAATAAGGCATCCATGTAGGCAGTTTTTGCTTCCTTGGTTCCAGAAACGCGAAGGGTGGTTCTTTCTTTACTTTTAAATAATTTTTTGGTATCATCCCATACACTTACATAGCCTCGTTTAAGATCTTCAGGTTTGATAGTAATAATTACATTTCGATCAATTTGAATTTCTTCGTCTGTGATTAAAGTCTCCATACGGATACCGCCATACTCAACTAGCGGTAGTTGCTTTAGTATTGCATCGTCCTTAGAAAAACCACCAAAGAAAATATCACCAGTAAAATCATCTGGGTCATCAGAGTCTATACCCATACTAGTCTTCACAATTTTGGTGAGTTTTTGTTTGAAGCGTAAGGAGTACTTTTTATAAAAAATAGGTTCTATAGACCTCTGTAGACTATCTTTTACAACTTTTTCATAGATAGATATAACACTATCCAACATTCTAACTTTTATATCCTTATCCTCTAGCCCAGGGATAGAGACTGTTTTTAATAAATCTGAGTAACGTTGCAAACTCACCTCAATGGGATGTGAACGACCTGCAACAGTTTCTTCCCAGCCCGTATGCCAGTCGGCACTAGTGTTTCCACCTACGGTATAATCGTCACCAATTTTTGTGTTGATATATGGGTTTGGGTCATCCTCTCTCGCGTAGAATGCATTGAGATCTTCTACCAAATTATCTTTGAACTCATCTTTATCATAGGGCGAATAGATATAATCATCAACAAAATATAAATTTCTGCGTAGGAAGAGTCCGCCATAAGTTACAGAGGAGGCAAAATGTGTCCCGTATCTGTGAATAAATCCTTCTGGTGTTATGTCTCTACCGAGACGCGAAAAATCTGATACTAGGGCACTATCTAGTTTTTTCAGGCTTGCATTTTGAAGTGTGGATTTAGCGGTTGCTGTTTTCTTTTTGCTATAAACAAAGAGAAGCTTATCGCTACCATCTTGTTTGAGTGGTTTAAAATATGACTTACTATTAATTGATAAGAAAGGACGTTGCAGGCTATCACTGTTTAGGATCTCATTTTCAAATTCATATGGATTTGTGATAAAGTGATAGGTAACTGGACTCGTGGATCTTATAGTTGACTTAGTTGGGGTTCCAGTGATTAAGGCTCTACCCTTGGAAGAGGCACCCCATGACATAGGATCGGCATAGCGTATATCGAAGCCATGACCCAAGACATCATTTTGTATTACAACCTGAGACAACGCTTTGTGAGTATCTATACTAGTAGAACTCGCAGATTGAGACTGTGCCTCCATATACGTACATAAACAGCACGATATAAGTAGACTTTTTATAAACCATTGTGATTTCAAAAGCACTTTTTTAAATAAATAGATGTTGGGGGAATCTCTTTATAGGAGACTTCCAAAATAACAAAAAACTAGCGATAATTTGCCACATTTTGCTGTATTTCTTTTATAATAGTCTTATGTCAAAAATTAAAGACAGGCTGTAAGATATTGCGGGCTTTGTAGGAGTTCGCTTTCGCGAAAGCGAATATGTAAACCACTACTTTTTAGCTATTTCTGTATCCTCAAATCGAGTCTAAAGAGTTTCTTTGTTTTGGGAGGTCAAGAAACATTTATTATCAGTTGTTAACGGCAGGGTTATCCTCTCATAATTATTCCTATTTTTGCGCTATAATTCAGAGCAAATGAGCCAAGATATTTCCAAACGTTATGCACAACGCGGTGTCTCCGCCGGGAAGGAAGATGTGCATAATGCGATTAAAAATGTAGACAAGGGTTTATTCCCAAAAGCATTCTGTAAGATTGTCCCTGATGCCCTTACGGGTGATGAAGATTATTGTTTGGTCATGCATGCTGATGGAGCAGGTACAAAATCTGCGCTCGCTTATATGTATTGGAAAGAGACAGGAGATCTTTCTGTTTGGAAAGGGATCGCTCAAGATGCATTAATAATGAATATCGATGACCTCTTATGTGTAGGTGCTACAGATAGAATTATGTTGTCTTCGACCATTGGAAGAAATAAAAACCTTATCCCTGGAGAAGTGATTTCGGCCATAATCAATGGTTCAGAAGAGTTGTTAGCCGATTTAAAATCATTTGGAGTAAACATTCATTCAACTGGAGGTGAAACTGCCGATGTTGGAGATCTAGTGCGCACGATTATTGTAGATTCTACAGTAACGGCACGTATGAAGCGTAGCGAGGTGATTGATAATGCAAATATAAAACCAGGGGATGTAATTGTAGGTTTAGCCTCTTTTGGGCAAGCCACCTATGAAAATGAATACAATGGCGGAATGGGAAGTAACGGACTTACTTCTGCACGTCATGATGTATTTAGCAAATACCTGGCAACTAATTATCCTGAAAGTTTTGATGCTGCGGTGCCAGATGATCTTGTGTATAGTGGTTCTAAAAAACTAACAGATGCCGTTGAAGGTAGTCCGTTGAATGCTGGAAAATTAGTATTGTCTCCTACGCGAACCTACGCGCCCATAATTAAAGCAATCTTAGAAAAGTACAACAGTGATGACATCCACGGGATGGTGCATTGTAGTGGGGGAGCCCAAACAAAAATTCTCCATTTTGTGGAGGATCTTCACATTATCAAAGACCAACTCTTTGAGGTTCCACCATTATTTAAGTTGATCCAAAATGAAAGTGGCACAGATTGGAAAGAGATGTACCAAGTATTTAATATGGGGCATCGTATGGAGATCTATTGCGATGCAGCTTTAGCTTCAGAAATTATATCTATATCTGAATCTTTTGACGTTGCTGCCCAAATTGTTGGCAGGGTAGAAGCAAGTACCTCTGGAAAAAAATTGACCATTGAGAGCACTCACGGAACCTTTGAATATTAAATAACGACTACCACTTGTGATGTGGATTGTTGATGATTATCACTGTATATCAAGACATTCATCTTAAACTATCATATTCTAGTTTTTCCAATTTGGGAGCCTTGTAATTAGTAATTCTCTTATATTGTTAAAAAAACAATTTAAGATGAAATCAGCAAATGCTCAGATGATTATCATGCTTGGAATTGGAGTTGCATTATTTGTATTGAGTTATTACTTCTTGCAAAGCGAACAATTTGAAATTTATAGGATATTTAGCGCTTTAATACCTGCCATTTATTTAGCATGCCTTGTAGTTTTTTTGAGAAAAAGATCAAAACGAGGACTCATTCTCTTTTTTAGTCTGTACGCAATTTCAAGGTTGATTTCTGTTTTTTATGAAATAGACTATATGGCCTCTCTATTTTTAATAGTGAACGCCCTTGCTTTTTTGAGCTTGACGTGGTATGTATATAGATCAAATAGTTTTTCTAAAATGAATTATTTCCTTAAAATAGTTTTTGGAATTGTAATTCTTATCAACGCTTATTTTATATACCAACTCATTGTTTTTGTCAAAGACGGAACGCTAAGCGAGGCTCATTATATCAGTATGCAATTCAACGGGGTTTGTGCAATAATCATGGTATTTCGGCCTTATTGTATAACCATCAACAGGGGTCTCGAGCTTCAATGTTCTACCTGATTGCGGTACTTCTAATGATCTTTTCACAGGTCTTTCTTACCTTAGGTTATTATGATATAGGCTATGGAGATGATGTCTCTGTTTATTTTGCTCGCCTACTCTTAATATGTAGTTGCATCATGTTTGTGAGATACAATGATGCATTCGTTCCTGCTCCGGTGAGCAATTAATTTTCTTTAATCTAGATGAGGCTCCTTGCATTCATCTGCTAATAGGTTAAGAGATTAGCACTTTTTAATTTACTGCATTCAAGATTTAGGAATAGTATTAGTTTTTGGCTAAAATGATAAAACCTTAGGAGTGAATTTGTCGTAGGTATACTACCAATTCATTTGCTTTACTAACAACACGAAACTCCTATCTCTATGAATTTTTCGAAACTACTATTGATTTTCAAGTGGCAGCATTTAGTATTAGGGTTATTAATACTATTAAATGTGGTAGTCATTAGTGTTTCGGATATCTCAGATAGTAGATGGATTAGATTAATAAGTACAGTTCTTTTCTTTGCTTACTTCTTAAAATTTAGCTCTAAGCTTAATGTCTTTATTCTAGTGGTGTTAGTTTTTATGGTACTAAGAGATATTAGTATTCAATATTATGAAGAACCATTGGGTCATATGGCATTTTTGATTTTTGGGGTCCTTGCCTATGGGATATTAATTATAGAGCGGCTCCCAAAACTAAAAGATATTAGAATTAGTAAGATGACTCTTCTAATTTCACTAATCTTAATCTCTGCAAATACTTATACCCTACACATTTTGATTAATATGTTGGAATACCATTTTGGTAGTGCTGCTCATATAATTGTTTTCTTCACCTATGGGGCTTTAATGATGATAATGACCTTTACAGCAGTTAGTTATAACTATATTTATAATAGTACACGCTCATTAGTTTTCGTATTTCTGGCAATAGGGTTTCTAGTTTCTGATATTACTTCATTGTTTGCTTATTATTTTGAAGTGGACATTTGCTATTATTTGGAGCGAATATCATATTTAATTGGCTTATCATTTACAGTGCATTACGGATTAAGCATACGGATACAACATATAGAAAGTGAAGATCGACGTATTATGGATACGGCTGAAATAAATGACACGGAAGTTCTTTATATTGATGAAACTACATCCGGCCGAGCAGGCGAGTACTCGAAGGAGGACGAAAAAGCATCTTTGTATACCTTTATAAAAGCTAGAAAAAGTTAAGAAAATACTTTCCTTTTTCTCACTAGCATATTTTCTGAAATTCCAGCTTAAAATTTGTAAATTCGCGCCTATATACATTGATTTCATGTTAGAAAAGCTACAGATTGTAAAACAACGATTTGATGAAGTAAGTGATTTAATTATCCAACCGGATGTGATCACTGATCAAAAGCGTTATGTACAGCTAAATAAGGAATATAAAGACCTCAAGGCGCTCATGAATGAGCGTGAATTATACATAGAGTATACTAATAACATTCAAGAAGCTGAAGAAATTTTAGCCGATGGTTCAGATGCAGAAATGGTCGAAATGGCCAAAATGCAAATGGAAGAAGCCAAGGCAGGAATTCCTGAGCTGGAAGAAAAGATTAGAATGATGCTTATTCCTAAAGATCCGGAAGACGCGAAAAATGTCGTTATTGAAATTCGCGCTGGTACTGGTGGCGATGAAGCGAGTATTTTTGCTGGGGATCTCTATCGAATGTACACCAAGTATATCGATAGTCGTCCAGGATGGAAACATTCAACCGTAGATTTTAGTGAGGGTACTTCCGGTGGATTTAAGGAAATTCAATTTGAAGTAACTGGGGAGGATGTATATGGTATTATGAAGTTTGAAGCGGGAGTTCACCGTGTTCAACGTGTTCCACAAACAGAAACTCAAGGGCGAGTGCACACCAGTGCAGCAACCGTTATGGTTCTTCCAGAAGCCGAAGAGTTTGACGTGCAAATTGAAAATAAAGACGTACGTGTAGATTTCTTCTGTTCTTCAGGACCTGGAGGACAATCTGTAAATACAACCTATTCTGCAGTTCGTTTAACTCACTTGCCAACTGGTTTGGTAGCTCAATGTCAGGATCAGAAATCACAGCATAAGAATAAAGAAAAAGCTTTTAAAGTATTGCGTTCTAGACTTTATGATCTCGAGCTTGCAAAAAAGCAAGAAGAGGACGCTGCAAAACGTAACTCTCAGGTAAGTAGTGGAGATCGTAGTGCAAAGATTCGTACCTATAACTATTCTCAAGGACGTGTTACAGATCACCGAATTGGCCTTACTCTTTATGACCTCCAAAATATTATCAATGGAGATATTCAAAAAATATTAGACGAATTACGTTTGGTAGAGAATACAGAGAAATTGAAATTTACCGAAGGCGAACTATAACCACCTATTTTGAAAACTACATTCCTTATTGATCAAATTCGTAAGAAACAATCCTTTCTAGTAGTGGGTTTGGATACGGATTTAGATAAAATTCCTCCACACTTATTGGAAGAAGACGATCCTATATTTGCTTTTAATAAGGCTATTATAGATGCGACTCATGACCTCTGTGTTGGTTATAAACCTAACATTGCTTTTTATGAAGCATATGGAATGAAAGGCTGGAAGGCGCTTGAAAAAACCATTCAATATTTGAATGAGAAGTACCCTGAACAATTTACAATTGCCGATGCTAAACGTGGGGATATAGGTAATACCTCCTCTCGATATGCAAAGGCGTTTTTAAAAGATTTGGCTTTTGACTCTGTCACAATTGCCCCTTATATGGGCAGAGATTCTGTAGAGCCTTTTTTAGAATTTGAAGATAAACATACCATCTTACTTGCCTTAACATCCAATCAGGGTGCCTTTAATTTTCAAACAAAGCTCATTGAAGGGAAGGAAGTGTATAAGCATGTTCTTGAAACATCTAAGTCTTATAAGCATAGCGACCGACTCATGTATGTAGTAGGTGCTACAAAAGCCGAGTATCTAACTGATATTAGAAAGATTATCCCAAAAGCATTTCTTTTGGTGCCAGGAGTAGGTGCCCAAGGAGGAAGTCTAAGGGAAGTCTGTAAATATGGGATGACAGATGATATAGGCTTATTAATAAATTCTTCCCGTGGTATTATATATAAATCTAATGATCGCAATTTCGCGGAAGCGGCCAGAAGTGTCGCTAAGGGAATGCAGGAAGAGATGAAGGATATTCTTGAAGCAAACTAAGTGCTTAATGATCACCCTCACCGATCAAATAGGACAGGAACTCAATTTTACAACAGCTCCGAAACGGATTATTTCTTTAGTCCCTAGTCAGACAGAGTTACTCGAACATTTGGGTCTAGGACAGCAAATTGTAGGTTTAACCAAGTTTTGTGTGCATCCAAAAGGGTTGAAGGAGGAGAAAATGATAGTAGGAGGTACTAAATCTGTACATTTTGATCGTATTGCCTCTTTAGCGCCAGATCTTATTCTTTGTAATAAAGAAGAAAACACTAAGGAAATGGTGGAGGAATTACAAAAAATTGCACCAGTACACACTTCGGATGTAAGATCTTTGGAAGACAATTACGCCCTGATTGAACAGTATGGAATTCTCTTTGAAAAAAATAAAGAAGCCACATTTTGCATTCAAAATATTCAAAAGGAAGCTGCAAGCCTAGAAGAAATTGTAAAAGGTAAATCTAAAATCAAGATTGGCTATTTTATTTGGAAGGACCCCTATATGACAGCGGGATCAGATACCTTTATTGATGTAATGCTCACACATATAGGATTGGAAAATGTATTTCAGAAATATTCAGGACGATATCCAGTAGTGGAGTTGGAGCAGCTTAAAGATGTTGATTTTTTATTATTGTCATCAGAACCTTATCCCTTTACCAAACAACATCAAATGGTTATTGAAAAACACACAGGTATATTTACAAAGCTTGTGGATGGAGAATACTTTTCATGGTATGGAAGTAGATTGATCGAAGCTTTTACTTATTTCGCGCAACTGAGAAAAGAATTAGAATTGCAGAAATTTTAATTTTTGATCGAGCTTTAAAGCTTCAAAAGTTAGAATATCACTCGTGCTTGCATCTGTATATTTGAGATTATAGGCTTCCTCTACCAGACGTTGATATTTCCTTTCTAAGAAATTTTTAAGACGTTTATGTTTACTTGCGGAGGTCAAAGTGTTTCGATTTGGAGACTCTAATGTAGCTAAAAAATTGAAAAACAAGGAGTTAATGTGTAATAACTTTCTCCTAGTACAATTTTTAAAGCAGTATTTAATCACATATTTCCGCAATAACATTAACGGCTATGGATGATTTAGATCTGTTTATAATTTTTATTTTTGAAGTAAATAATTACGCCTTATGAAATTTACTCTTTCCGTACTCCTGATTTTTGTAATGACAAGCCAATTACTTGCACAGGATGCTTGTAAGTGCTGTACACCTGACCACCAAGCTTTTGATTTTTGGTTGGGGAGTTGGACGGTGACAAACCCTTCTGGAGAAATAGAAGGATATAGTACCATAGATAAGCCTAACGGAAATTGTTTGATTAGAGAAACCTATTCAAACGCTCAAGGTGAGTATGTAGGAACGTCTAATAATTTCTTTCATGAGCAGAGTAAGAAGTGGGAACAAATTTGGATTTATGAAGATGGCCGCACTTTATTTTTAACAGGTGAGAAAGTTGGTAACCAAATGATATTAAAAAGTCCAGAAAAGAAAAATGCTGCTGGTATTATTGAACAGGATATAATCACTTGGACCGACAATGCAGACGGGACCGTCCGTCAGTTGTGGATTCACACTTTTGACGGTGAGAACGCCCAAGTAAGGTTTGACGGAATCTATAAAAAAAAGGAATAGGATTAATCTTGTAAGGCAAACACCTTGCGTAATAATTCTGTGGTACGATTGGCCGTATTTGTGCGAATCTGCTTTTCTTCAACGGCAATCATTGCATACACACCTTTTAAAGCTTCCTGAGTTACATAATCAGTAAGGTCAGGGTTAACATCTGTTGTTAGAGGTAGGTTATTATATCGTGTAATTAAGTTGGTCCAAATTTGATCGGCGCCTACCTTGGCGAAAGAATTATTGATTACGGGGCTAAATTTTCCATACAGCGCTTGTTGTGTTTTTCCTTCTAAATATTGGGTAGCAGCATTGTCTGAGCCCAATAGTATATTACGAACATCTGTAAAGCTTAAGCTTTTAACGGCGTCTATAAAAATAGGCGTTGCTTCTTTCACTGCATCTTCAGCAGCACGATTGAGGGATTTTATTCCTTCATCTGCTAATTTGCCAAGGCCTAATTGACGTAAGGTTTTATCAACTTTTTGTAATTCTTCTGGCAAGAGAATTTTCACTAGGGGATTCTTATAAAATCCATCTTTTTGTGTCAGTTTAGTCACCTGTTTATCGATTCCAAAATCTAAGGCTTGCTTAAGTCCGTTTCCTATAGTGGCATTATCAATGCCTGTTGAGGGTAATGAATTCACTACATTTTGTAATTCGGCACAAGAGAAAAGGGTAAAAACGAAGCAAAGGGCAAAAATCTTTTTCATTTGGGTATCTTTAAATTATATATGTAAAGATATGCATTTAAGAGTTCTATCAATCCTATGTTTTTTGTGTTTCGCTTGCGCGAAAAATGAAAATGCAGTAGCTGATCAAGCTCCTGTTACTGAGTTAGCAGTTCCTCATATCACTATCCTTGGAATAGCACAAGATGGAGGTTTTCCACATATCAATAATCCATCAGAATTTGATGCCGTTGAGAAAGGTCTTAAACATAAAGAGAAAGTTGTTTCTCTAGGTCTTATTGATCCAAAAACGGAAAAGAAATACCTCTTTGAAGCAACTCCAGATATGCCAAGTCAGTTAAACGACCTGGCGACCATAATGCCGAGTGAGTCAATTGTAGATGGTATTTTTTTGACCCATGCTCATATGGGGCATTATACAGGTTTGATGCATTTGGGGAGGGAGGCTTTGGGCGGTCAACAAATTCCTGTCTTTGCGATGCCTAGAATGGAGTCATTTTTAAAGACCAATGGTCCTTGGAGTCAACTTGTTGATCTGGAGAATATCAAATTAATCCCGATACACAATAAGCAAAAGACAATCTTGACTAATTCGCTTACTGTAATTCCCTTTTTAGTGCCGCACCGAGATGAATTTTCAGAAACGGTGGGGTATAGGATTCAAGGTCCCAATCATACTGCCTTATTTATTCCGGATATTGATAAATGGACGGCATGGGAAACGGATATTTTAAAGGAAGTTGCCAAGGTAGATTATGCATTTATAGATGCTACCTTTTATGCAGAAGGGGAGATTCCTAGACCTATGAGTGAAGTTCCGCATCCCTTTATTGAAGAGACGGTAGCGCTTTTCGCGAAAGCAAATAGAGCCACAAAGTCAAAAATAATATTTATACACTTCAATCATTCCAATCCGTTATTAGATGAACAACATCCAAATCGACTTGCCTTAGAAAAGGAAGGATTTCGTTTTGCTAGGGAAGGGGATGTCTATGGATTGTAAAGTGCCTTTTTATTTGGTTTTAACATTGGTTGAATTACCTAAGTTAATGGATTGGGAGCAGAAATTTCATGAATTCAAATATTCTCGAAAACGTTTGAAAAATCGCAAAACAAGCCTGAAATAATTGCGATTTTCGTAAATTTGCACCCTTTAAAACAGCAAACATTGAACATGGAACAAATCGCCCCGTATATCCCAAAATATAAAGTTCGTATCGTAACTGCAGCATCCCTCTTTGATGGCCATGATGCAGCTATTAATATTATGCGTCGTATTATTCAGTCTACGGGTGTAGAAGTAATTCATTTAGGACATGATCGCTCTGTAGAAGAGGTGGTCAATACGGCTATCCAAGAAGATGCAAATGCCATAGCGTTGACATCTTATCAAGGTGGGCATAATGAATATTTTAAATATATGTATGATTTGCTCCAAGAGAAGGGAGCAGGACATATTAAGATTTTTGGTGGTGGTGGTGGTGTGATTTTACCTGAGGAGATCAAAGCCCTTATGGACTATGGAATTACGCGCATATACTCTCCCGATGATGGTCGTTCTTTAGGTCTTCAAGGAATGATCAACGATTTGGTACAACAATCAGATTTTGCCATTGGAGATTCCCTCAATGGTCAGGTTGATCAATTAAGAGATAAGGTAGATACCGCAATTGCGCGGGTTATATCTGCAGCAGAGAATTTTCCAGAAGTTGCCAAGGAAAGTTTGGCTACCATTCGTGAAATGAACAAGAATTCTCTGACACCAGTTTTAGGTATTACAGGAACTGGCGGTTCAGGTAAATCGTCATTAGTAGATGAATTAGTCCGCCGATTTTTGGTAGACTTTCCAGAAAAAACCATTGGTTTAATTTCTGTAGATCCTTCAAAAAGAAAAACGGGAGGCGCTCTTTTAGGAGATAGAATACGTATGAATGCGATCAATTCAGATCGTGTATATATGCGTTCGTTAGCGACCCGACAAAGTAATTTGGCTTTGTCTAAATATGTTAGTGAAGCAGTTGAAGTCCTTAAAGCGGCTCAGTTTGATTTAATCATATTAGAAACTTCGGGAATCGGTCAATCGGATACAGAAATTTTAGAGCATTCTGATGTTTCCCTTTATGTAATGACCCCAGAGTTTGGAGCTGCAACCCAGTTGGAGAAAATCGACATGCTTGATTTTGCCGACTTGGTAGCGATAAATAAATTTGATAAGCGAGGGGCATTAGATGCTGTTCGTGATGTCAAAAAGCAATATATGCGGAACCATAACTTATGGCATACGCCTCAAGAAGATCTACCTGTTTATGGGACGATAGCATCTCAGTTTAATGATCCAGGAATGAATACCCTCTATAAGAAGATTATGGAAAAGGTAAACACAGTTAATGAAGCAGATCTTGCTTCTACTTTTGAGATCAGTAAGGAGATGAGTGAGAAGATCTTTGTTATTCCACCCGCTCGTACGCGTTACCTCAGTGAGATTGCTGAGAGTAATAGGAGTTATGACGCTTTCGCGAAAGCGCAACAAGAAACTGCACAGCGACTTTACGGTGTATATAAAACTATTGAATCTATTATTGGTGTAGCGCCAACATTGGATAAAGCAGGAATAGACTCAAGTACCCTAGAAGCTGAAAATTATAAAGAAGCGGGAGATAAGGAATTAGTTAAATTACTGCTGGCACAATTTGATCGTGTAAAAATGGATCTCAATGCCTATAATTGGGAAGTGATCACTGGATGGGATGAGAAAGTAAACCGATACAAAACTCCAGTCTATTCTTTCCACGTACGAGGAAAAGAAATCAAGATTAATACTCATACAGAATCATTATCTCACAGTCAAATTCCTAAGGTAGCCTTACCAAAGTATGAAGCTTGGGGAGATATATTGGGATGGTGTTTACAAGAAAATGTTCCAGGAGAATTTCCGTATACGGCTGGTTTATATCCTTTCAAAAGAACTGGAGAGGATCCAACAAGAATGTTTGCTGGAGAAGGCGGACCAGAGCGTACAAACAAGCGTTTTCATTATGTGAGTTTAGGAATGCCTGCAAAGCGATTAAGTACTGCTTTTGACAGTGTTACTTTATATGGTAATGATCCAGGATTACGCCCAGATATTTATGGAAAGATTGGAAATGCTGGGGTATCTATCTGTTGCTTAGATGATGCAAAGAAGTTATACTCAGGTTTTGATTTAAGCCATCCAATGACTTCGGTAAGTATGACAATCAATGGACCTGCACCTATGCTGCTTGGGTTTTTTATGAATGCTGCTATTGATCAAAACTGTGAAAAATACATCAAGGCCAATAATCTTGAAAAAGAAGTTGCCAATAAAATTAAGGAAATTTATAAAGGCAAAGTTCGCCCAGAATACCAAGGCGACTTACCCGAAGGGAATGACGGCCTAGGTTTAATGTTACTCGGTGTGACAGGAGATCAAGTTTTACCAGCCGATGTCTATGCTACTATAAAAGCAGAAACCTTACACCAAGTACGTGGTACTGTTCAAGCAGATATATTGAAAGAAGATCAAGCTCAGAACACTTGCATTTTCTCTACAGAATTTGCACTACGTTTAATGGGAGATGTTCAAGAGTATTTTATTGAGAAGCAGGTGCGTAATTTTTATTCAGTTTCTATTTCAGGATATCATATCGCCGAAGCAGGAGCAAATCCTATAACACAGTTGGCTCTTACACTTGCAAATGGCTTTACCTATGTTGAGTATTACTTAAGTCGTGGAATGGACATTAATAAGTTTGGGCCTAACTTATCCTTTTTCTTCTCAAACGGAATTGATCCAGAATATGCTGTGATTGGACGTGTTGCACGTAAGATTTGGGCGAAGGCGATGAAGGAAAAATACAAGGCTAATCCAAGAGCTCAGATGTTGAAATATCATATTCAAACCTCGGGGAGAAGTTTACATGCTCAGGAAATTGACTTTAATGATATCCGTACGACCTTACAAGCGCTTTATGCTATTAATGACAATTGTAACTCCTTGCATACGAATGCCTATGATGAGGCAATAACTACGCCTACAGAAGAAAGTGTACGTCGTGCGATGGCGATTCAATTGATTATCAATAAGGAATTAGGGCTTGCTAAAAACGAAAACCCAATCCAAGGGGCTTTCATTATTGAAGAATTAACAGACTTAGTTGAAGAAGCTGTGCTCTTAGAATTTGATCGTATTACAGAACGTGGCGGAGTTTTAGGTGCCATGGAGACCATGTATCAACGTTCAAAAATACAGGAAGAAAGTCTGTATTATGAAACCTTGAAACACAATGGTGAGTTTCCAATTATTGGCGTAAACACTTTTTTAAGTAGTAAGGGAAGTCCAACGGTACGACCTGCTGAGGTGATAAGAGCAACGGAAGAAGAAAAGCAATATCAGATAAGTATGTTGAATCACCTTCAGAAGGAAAAGGCAAATGCTATTGATGCCGAGCTGGAAAAAATTCAGGATGCTGCGGTTAATAACCAAAATATTTTTGAACATTTGATGGAAGCGACTAAGGTTTGTTCTCTAGGACAAATTACGAAGGCTCTGTTTGAAGTTGGCGGACAATACAGAAGAAATATGTAATTGGAGTAGTAGAGACATCTTATCAATCATAAATTGCTCCAAGTGAGCATTAGGAGGCTCCAACAATTGTTGGAGCTTTTTTTATAATCTAATTTACGATTTACGACCTTTAAATCTTAATTCTACTACTTTTCCCATGGTTAATTTATTAAGAGAGTTGTGTAACATTTTTGTTTAAAGGGCTACCTATTGTTATACTTAACTAATTAAAATAAATGATGACAGCACACGAAATAGATTACGAAATACATGGGGAAGAGATGCAATATGTTGAAATTGAATTGGATCCTCAAGAAGGAGTAATTGCAGAGGCAGGGAGCTTTATGATGATGGAAGAAGGCATCCGCATGGACACCATTTTTGGGGACGGATCACATAAGGATAACTCAGTAATGGGAAAGATTTTTGGTGCAGGAAAACGATTACTTACGGGAGAAAGTCTGTTTATGACGGCCTTCTATAATGATGTAATGGGAAAGAAAAAAGTGAGTTTCGCTTCGCCATATCCAGGAAAAATCATTCCTATTAATCTTAGGTCAATTGGCGGCAAATTTATCTGTCAAAAAGATGCCTTTTTATGTGCGGCAAAAGGCGTGTCTGTTGGTATTGAATTTTCTAAAAAGCTCGGTCGCGGACTATTCGGGGGTGAGGGTTTTATAATGCAAAAATTAGAAGGTGATGGGCTAGCGTTTGTTCATGCAGGTGGGACTACCTTGATAAAAGAATTAGGACTGGGAGAAAAACTAAAGGTAGATACAGGTTGTATCATAGGCTTTGATCAAACAGTTAATTACGACATTGAATTTGTGGGAGGAATTAAGAATACCATTTTTGGTGAGGAAGGTTTGTTCTTTGCCACCTTAACAGGACCTGGTACTGTATATATTCAATCTTTGCCTTTCAGTCGCTTAGCAAATCGAGTACTGGCATTAGCGCCAAGAGGAGGAGGAAAATCTAAAGGAGAAGGGTCTATTTTAGGCGGATTGGGTGATCTTTTGGATGGAGATAACTAATTTCATGACCTTGTGAACGCTTGATATGAGGGGGAAGTCACGTTTTTGTTAATAAAAATGATGTTAAAATTGTCTAATATGCGGTCAAGGTTAAACAATTTGTTTTATTTTTAAAGTAACAATAAACAAACCGCCTATTCAAAAATACTACTTTTTTAATCTAATCTAAACCTCCATTCGAACCATGGCGAGAGCAATGTTTGAGTACACTAAGACAATCCTGAATAAGGTGAGTTTCGACAGTGTGTTGTTTTGTAAAGAATTACAAAAAGCAGTAAAACGATTACTTCCTTATGAACTTGAGGAATTGAGAATTTGGCTACATAATCTTCTTGAAGATAAGCCAGATTTGAATCATTGTTTAATTTATTTAAACCCTTAAAAGAAAAAGGGCTCTAATTAAAACTAGAGCCCTTTTTTTATGTCTTAAAGCGGTTTAATGCTTTGCGCCTTTTTCAATACCTATTGAAGCATTTTTAATAAAAACGCGTAGGTCTTCATTAGCTTTTATCAAATCCTCATTACGCAAATACATCATATGTCCGCTGCGATATCCCTTGAAACTTAAACGATCACTCAGTTTTCCACTAGCATTCAATTGCCACATGACGTATTTGGCATTAAAGTAGGTAGTGGCGCCATCATAGTATCCACTTTGAATCATCACATGTAAATTTGGATTCACGCCCATGGCAGCCCTTAAACTAGGTCCTGCGTTGTTATTTGAACGATCCCATGGTCGTACAGGTCCAAACATATTATAGGATAAGTCTGTTCTTAAACCTAGCTCTTCATTGTAGTAATAATTGATAGCTGGTGTAAATGAATGTAACCATGATGTCAATTCGCTATTGTAATCAGGGTTATCTCCAGCTTCTTTAACATCCATTCCTTTATAACGAGAATCTAGTCTTCCTATCGTCAATCCATCACGATCTCTTAGGAGGTCTTTCCAGAAATATCCATACGGAACTTCTAAATTATGTTGTCGGATTGTGCGTTTTGATAGTCCAGAAAAGTAAGCCATCTTTTCTACAGCTGCTTCTTTTTTAGTTGCATCCAGATATCCAGATTTTACTATCAACGGCAGCAATGTATTTACTGCATAGTCTTCACTCATTGCTAAAACTTCCGGTAAATCTTTAGATTGTAAATCGGCTGGTAATTTTTTGTGATACCAAGCGGCAGCTGTGTAATATGGTAATCTATTTGCCACTTCTACAGGGCCATCAAACTTAAAGCCAATTTCCGTTGGTGATACCAGAACCACTCCATTAATAAACATCCATTTTCTATCTTGCAAAGCAGCAGCGAGTCCCGCAACTCTTGTGGTTCCATAACTTTCTCCAATTAAAAATTTTGGAGATCTCCAGCGATTGTTTCTAGTTATAAATGTGTTGACCCAATCGGCTAAATATTTGATATCTGCATTCACACCAAAGAACATTTTCTTATCCGGCATCTTACCGTCGGCGCCAGGTAGCATCCGACTGTATCCTGTATTAACTGGATTGACAAAAACGATGTCGGCAACGTCTAAAATAGAATTTGGATTGCTTTTTATTCCATACGGTTGTACGGGAAATCCCTCATCGTCAATTTTCAGAATGCGGGGTCCAGTATAAGCTATATGCATCCATACAGAAGCAGAGCCTGGCCCTCCATTAAAGGAGATGACAATGGGACGTTCTTGATCGTCTTTGATATCATTTCGCTTGTAATAGGTGTAGAGTAGGGAAGCAACAGGTGTACCTCCTTCATCCCATACAGGTTGAAAGCCTACAGTTGCAGTATATGGAATTGTTTTCCCCTTAATAGTAGTTGTATGCTTTGTTACTATGGTTGTATCTGTTGGGACTGGAATTTGTTGGGCATCCGCTTTCGCGAAAGCGAAACAAAACGACAGGCAAATAATAAGAGTGTTTATTTTCATAATCGATTGGTTTTATAAGGTATTATTGGTTTTTTAGTTTAATTATTTCCAGCATGGCAGCTACAGTTTGGAACACTAAAACTATTGGTTTCTTGATGCCATGGAAATGCTTCACTTTGTTTGGTGTTCTCCCACCAAAAACTTCCTCTTTCTTTGGCGGTATTTCCAATTTCATTCATGGTTGACGTATCGTAAAGCCGGCCATTTACCATGGTATGTGTTACCTTTTCGGTATCTCTCATATTGCTTAAAGGATTACCATCGATAACAATTAGATCTGCAAGTTTGCCCACTTCTAAGGATCCTATTTCATCTCCGGCACCAATATATTGTGCGGGATATAAAGTCGCCGAACGCAAGGCTTCCATTGGAGTCATACCTCCTTGGTGAAGTAACCAAGTTTCCCAGTGAGCGCCAAGGCCTTGTAATTGTCCATGTGCTCCCATATTGACCTTAA
The DNA here is from genome assembly GCA_963974305.1 of uncultured bacterium. Lineage (GTDB taxonomy): Bacteria > Bacteroidota > Bacteroidia > Flavobacteriales > Flavobacteriaceae > Dokdonia. The sequence continues at coordinate 27,073 of CAXBCS010000016.1, read as the reverse complement.
CACCTTTGTCGGTTAAAGCTTTAGCTACTTTGGAAACTGCTATGTGACCATTCTCATATTCTTCATCGGGAACCATCGTTCTATGACGAGCTCGAGCATCAACTACCGCTCGAGGGGTATATTTTAAGAGCTTTTCATTTTCCCAAACCTTGTCTTTTTGATAAAAGAAATATTCACCATTTAGGCCTCCATAATTGACAATTAGTGTAGGCGTATAACCAGTATCACTTGCACTCCATAGTTCTAATACGTCTTTGTAAACAGGTGCTACTGGAATATTGTGTTCTACACCTGTATGTCCATCCATAATCATGGTCATATTTGTATAGAAGGTCGAACCACCTTCGGGAACTACGTTAATTCCTAGTTCGCGCGCCGCTTGCATCACTTGTTGGCGTTGCTCACGTCTTGGTTGGTTATAACTTTTAACTGACTTGGCGCCAAAGGCCATTGTACGACGAATCGCAGATTTAGCATCGTCTAGATTATTTATTACTGCCTTAAAATCACCATCGGCGCCATAGAGGATAAATCCTGTAGAGTACAATCTTGGCCCTACCATTTCCCCACTTTTTAGGAGTTCGCTTAAGGAGAATACCGTTTCTGTATTAGCACTTGGATCATGTGAAGTCGTCACACCAAAGGCGAGATTTGCATAAAATGGCCAATGCTTTTGCGGATTTAAACCATGGCGAAAAGCACCCACATGAGCGTGGGCATCTACCATGCCTGGCATGATTGTTTTACCACCGACATCATAGGTTTTTGCTGTTGGTGGCACCGAAACGTTCGCACCCACTGCAGTTATTTTATTATCAGTAACCACTATGGTTCCATTTTGAATTACTTCATCACCTTTCATGGTTATTATGCGCGCATTGGTAAAGGCAATGATACCTGAACCTTTATCAGTTTTTTGTTTTAAGCCAATTTTAACACCTATTTTTTTCATTTCAGGTACCTTTTCTGGCGAACCAGGAAGAAAGGTAAAACGGTCTTTAATTTCATTACTGAAATACTGATCGCCTAAGGTCCACTGCACTTTTTTACTATCTGGAGACCAATGGATATTGATTCCTGCATCTTCAGCAATTTGAGACACGGGTACAAATTTTGAATTGTTATCGAGGTCGATTTCTTGGCCGTTTAGTAAAAGAGGAGCTAAAAACACTTTGTGTAAATTAGTATAGGCGATCCATTTGTTATCAGGACTTGGCACTAATCGGTTTGCATATTTTGATTTTATGTGAGTGCGTTTGTCTTGTCCGTTGAGATCTACCGAGATTAAGCTTTTAGTAAGGTTGCCAAAATAGGTTCCTCCGGTTTGTAAAAAGATGCGTTTTCCATCTGCGCTAAAGGTTGGGTATTCTCCATCTTGGGTAATAAGTTTGGGTTTCCCTCCTGAACTTGGAATTGTATAAATTCCAGGTGTTTTGCCAAAGGCGAGGCCTTGATCTGTGTTTCGAGATTCTTTAGCATATATAATGGTGTTTCCCGCTCCTCCCTGTCCAGCAGGCGGGTTCGCGAAAGCAGGCGTCCTATAAATGCCTTTCTCTTGAGTCACAGCTTTCGAAGGTCCGCCAGCAATTGGGACTGTACGCACAGCGCCATAATTTGCATCATTCCAAGAAACATACACTAACTGTTTCCCATCTGTGGAAAAAGAAGGCTCAAATTCGAAATCTTTAGTTTGAGTAGTAATACGTTGTGGTGTCCCGTTTGGTAAAGCCTTTTTCCATAATTTACCTAAGGCGCTAAATACTAATGTGCTACCATCTGGAGAAGTCACTGCATGTCGAATCATCTTGACATCAAATTCATCGGGAGCGACTGGATTGTTAAAATGAACGGTTTCTGCTATTTCTAGATTAGAAGTTACTTCAAAAGGAATTTCAGAAGTTGCATTGGTTTCAATGTTGACACGATGAATTTTCCCTTTGGCCCAAAAGACAATCTCATTGCTATTAGGAAGCCAGTCAAAATTAGGATAGACACCAAATATAGCCCAAGCTTCTTGTTGGTCTTTATGCAGTTCGTCATAAACTGGCCACTCTTCTCCGGTTTCTAAATCGTGAATATAGAGCACTGATTTTGTACGTACACGTTTTACAAAAGCCAAGAGTTTTCCGTCTGGAGATACCGTTGGACGAGCAGCTCCGCCCGGACCATTGGTTAAAGTATGGATTTTTCCATCTTCAAATCGATAGCGTTGAACTACATAGATCTGTTTGTTAGGATCTTTATTGTATTGAAAATTCCCTCCTGGATAGACATCTTCACTGTAATACATATACTTGCCATCTTGAGAGATGGAAGGTTCATTTACATCTTGTTGATCATTTTTTCGTTCGGTTAGTTGAATTCCTGACCCTCCAGTAATATGATACTGCCATAATTCACCAGCACCTAGAGATCGACCAGATGTAAAGTGCTTACGGGCAATAAGATAATTGCCATCTGGTGTCCAAGCAGCATTGTTAAGTAATCTAAAATCTTCCTTCGTGATCTGTTTTGGATCACTACCATCAGATTTCATAGTCCATATATTATCACCACCACCAGCATCACTAGTAAATGAAATTAGGCTCCCATCTGGAGAGAATTTTGGCTGTACTTCAAAGGGAATGCCTGTGCGCAAAACCTCGGCTTTCCCGCCAGAAATGGGCATTTTGTAGATGTCACCCATTAAATCAAATACGATTGTTTGTCCGTCGGGACTCACATCGAGATTCATCCAAGTTCCTTCAGTGGTTTTGAAACTATGAGTTTTGTAGTTGAAGGATTTACCTGGAGCGGCCACATCCCATTTGGCTTCGGTTTTCTCTTCGCTTTCTTTTTTCTTCTTTTTGCGTTGCGCAGTAGCTGGTAAGATGCAGCCTACGAGCAATATCGCAAGGAGGTATTTTTTAGTCATTGGTCAGATCGTTTGAAAATGAAAGGTAGGAAAAATAGAGGTCGATGGTGTTAATGAGTTGTTAATGATACGCACAAAAAAAAAGCACCTTAGATAACTAAGGTGCTTTGCTGTAATGAATAATTTATCTATTTATTATGAGGCATCTCGATTTCGAAAAACCAATTGGTCTTCAAAAGCATCCAGGAGAATCACACTTTCAGTAGTGATTTTACCTGAAAGTATCTCTTTAGACAAGGTATTCAAGACCTCTTTTTGAATCGTTCGTTTTACCGGACGTGCTCCAAATTCTGGTTGAAAACCTTTTTCAGCAAGAAATTCAATTGCCTCCTCTGTGGCATCCAAACTAATTTGTTGGAGTGCTAACATTTTGGTTACTCCTTTCAATTGTAATTTAACAATTGCGTTTATATCCTTTCGCGAAAGCGGAGTAAACAACACTATGTCATCAATTCTATTCAAGAATTCCGGGCGCACTGTTTGTTTTAATAGTCCGAGCACTTCTACTTTTGCTGCTTCAATGGCTGTATGAACATCGGGGATGGTTTTAAATTTATCCTCGATAATACTAGCTCCCATATTTGAAGTCATTATTACGATACTGTTTCTAAAATCGGCAGTACGGCCTTTGTTATCTGTTAAGCGTCCTTCATCAAGTACTTGTAGTAAAACATTAAAGGTATCTGGATGAGCTTTCTCAATTTCATCGAGTAGTACAACAGAATAAGGTTTACGACGTACGGCTTCTGTTAGTTGGCCCCCTTCTTCATAACCTACATATCCCGGAGGCGCTCCTACGAGTCGGCTAACAGAATGGCGTTCTTGATACTCACTCATATCAATTCGGGTCATCGCACTTTCATCATCAAAAAGATATTCTGCAAGGGCTTTAGCCAACTCAGTTTTACCAACTCCCGTTGTTCCTAAAAATAAGAAGGATCCAACAGGTCGTTTTTGATCTTGTAAACCAGCTCTGCTTCGGCGCACGGCGTCACTTACTGCAACGATAGCTTCTTCTTGCCCCACCACTCTTGCATGTAATTCTTCTTCGAGGTGAAGTAATTTTTCACGATCACTTTGAAGCATCTTTGTCACTGGAATTCCCGTCCATTTGGCAACAACTTCGGCAATATCATCTTTAGTTACCTCTTCTTTAATCAAAGCGGTCTCTGCTTTATTGGCAAGCGTATGTTGTAGCTTTTCAAGTTCCTCTTGAGTATCCTTTATTTTACCATAGCGCAACTCTGCCACTAGACCATAGTCACCATCACGTTCGGCTTTTTCGGCTTCAAATTTATAGTTTTCAATATCCTGTTTTGCAGCTTGAATAGAATCTACTAAAGCTTTCTCCGACTGCCATTTTGCATTGATTTCATTGCGTTGCTCTTTGATTTCGGCAAGGTCTGCATGAAGACTTTTAAGTTTTACAGCATCTTTTTCTCTTTTAATGGCTTCAATTTCAATTTCCAATTGCATCACACGTCTATCTAAGACGTCTAATTCTTCTGGTTTTGAGTTGATTTCCATTCGCATTTTCGCGGCAGCTTCATCCATCAAATCAATCGCTTTATCTGGTAAAAACCGATTGGTAATATATCGCCTTGATAGTTCAACAGCGGCTATTATAGCATCATCCTTGATACGAACTTTATGGTGTGCCTCATACTTTTCCTTAATTCCACGGAGGATGGAAATAGCACTCTCTGTATCTGGCTCATCTACAATTACCTTTTGGAAACGACGCTCCAAGGCTTTGTCTTTTTCAAAGTATTTCTGATATTCATCTAAGGTTGTAGCACCTATTGCACGTAGTTCGCCACGGGCTAAAGCAGGCTTTAAAATATTTGCAGCGTCCATTGCTCCTTGACCACCACCAGCACCCACAAGGGTGTGGATTTCGTCTATAAATAGGACTATGTCACCGTCACTATTTGTAACCTCCTTGATGACCGCTTTTAATCGTTCTTCAAACTCTCCTTTATATTTTGCTCCAGCGATGAGTGCTCCCATATCCAAGGCAAAGATTTGTTTGTCTTGTAAATTTTCAGGAATATCTCCATCAATTATTCGATGGGCAAGCCCTTCGGCGATGGCGGTTTTACCGGTTCCAGGTTCACCTACAAGGATGGGATTATTTTTTGTTCTTCGAGAGAGGATTTGTAAAATTCGGCGAATCTCTTCATCGCGACCAATAACAGGATCCAGTTTCCCATCTTTGGCGAGCTGATTGAGGTTTTTTGCGTATTTATTTAAAGAATTATAGGTATCCTCGGCACTTTGCGAGGTAACGCGATCCCCCTGACGTAGTTCGTCAATGGCAGCTTGGAGTCCTTTTTTGGTAACTCCTTGGTCCTTTAAAATTTGTGCAATTTTACTCTTAGTTTCAAAAATAGCAAGTATTAAATGTTCGATAGAAACATATTCATCGTTCATTTTTTTTGCGATGATACTTGCTTCGTTCATCGCTTTATTTGCTTCTCTTGAAAGCATAATCTCTCCGCCAGTCACTTTTGGAAAGCTCTCTAAGGTGCTCTCTAAAATTTGCTGGAGTAGGGGGAGGTTAACGTTTAATTTCTGTAATAGAAACGGAGTCACATTTTCATCCACTTCAAAAATAGCTTTGAAAACATGTTCATTTTCTAATTGTTGATGGCCATATTCCTGCGCCAATTGCTGTGCGCGCTGAATTGCCTCCTGTGATTTTATCGTAAAATTATTAAGGTTCATATAGTTTTAGTTTTAAGCGCTATTGAAGCACTGTTTAAAATTGGCTGATCAATTCCAACTTTCAATTCCATGTTTCAGCCTTGGTCAATTTCCTTATTTCAAAACCTATTCCAAGGAGAGTAATAAGACAAAATGTCGGCTGAGGCTTTGTTTTTGCTGACGTTATGGCTGATGTATGTTTTTGAAATATTGACCGACTAAGCGCTCAAATCATTGTATTTTTACAAAAAAATGAAGCTATGGGTATATTTGACAAACTATTTGGAGGAAATGAAAATGTTGAAAAAGAAGGTGACACAAAACAAATTCCTTGGAAGCAGTTAACTGCCATTGATCAATTGGATACTCTAGTAGAGGAATCAAAATCAATTCCTGTAGCCATTTTCAAACACTCTACGAGTTGTGGAATTAGTCGTATGGTAATCAAGCAATTTGAATCTCAATACGATTTTGAGCCTTCACAACTTCAACCATACTACCTCGACTTAAAAGCCTACCGTGCAGTTTCAAATGAAATTGCTAGTCGTTTTCAAATCATGCATGAGAGTCCGCAAATGCTACTCATAAAAAATGGAAGCTTGGTCTATGCAGATTCACATGGTGCTATCTCTGTAGATGCCTTAAAAGCAAAAATCTAAGAAATTTAAGAAGTTTAATACATAAAAAAAGCCCAACTGATTATCAGTCGGGCTTTTTGCTTTCGTTTAATACTGTTTAGAAACGTTGACCTCTAATAATTCTTTTCAGGTTGTTTTTTAAATCTTCTCCAGCATCGTAAACCATCTGTTCGCTACTTGGAAAAGCCATAGGTCTATTTCTAAGTAAGCTATGTAATTCTGATTCTAATGCTCTTGTGTCTCCGTCATAATCGGCGTAGGTGTTTTCAAAAACAAATTCGCTAACCAAAGGAAAAGACTTAATAAGATTACCTGTTTGTAGGTTTCTGTATTTTACTTGACCCACTACATTGACAGCCTTAAACTGATTGTATTCGTATACATCGCAGTGAACTGTAATGAAGTTGTCTCTTTTTATTTTCTTGCCTTCTTTATCGAGGATAAAGTTCCCTTTATCATCTTTAATGTATACTGTTCCATCTTTAATTTCCTTTTCTCTATGAATTTCACGTTCACTAATACGTTCTGGTGAAATATTGATTTCACGTAGGGATACATCCATCACATAGTCATAGTCAATATTTGCAACTGTAGCCGAGTGGTATTCTGTCCAGAAATCGTCAAGACCATAGGTTGAAAAATCCAACAAATCAAATTCTAATTGAGCCGGAATTATCATTTGAGTATCATTATATAAATCGACTTTTACAAAGTCGGTGCCTTTAAAATGCGCCTCTTTCATCAGTGTTTTGATGTCTTTATAATTTGCAGTAATACTATTTAAGTACTCCATATCATTATAGACAGTTCTGAAGTCTTTTTTCGCTTTCGCGAAAGCGAAGTCATTTTCAATATTCGTATATAAATATTGGGTGTAGGCCACCTTTGCAGCTACTAATTCATCATTATAATTAACAAAATTGAACTGTGCGTTTCTGTTTTCCTTTACAATAGGTAATGGAAGTAGCGGACTAATTCCATCTTGAAGGAATACCAATCCTTTATAGATAGCATATATATCACCTAATTGTGCAGGATTGTTTTCTTTTTTTAAGAAAGCGATTTGCGCTTGATCACGAGCAACAACTTTAGCGTATGCTTCCTCTAAAAGAAGCACATAAGGTTGCTTTCTTTTACTCTCTGGGTTTTTACGCAGTTTATTTTGAGCAATTTTAATCGCCTGTGTATAATCGCCACTGTGTACTGCTGTTGTGGTCTTCTTTACCGAATTGCAGCTTGTTACTATGAACAAAACTGTCAAAAGTGTGATGAACTGTTTCATAGGACTATTGTATTGGTTTGTAGTATATAAACCAATGAGCGTGCCAAAACAGTTAAATGTTGTTAAATACTCCTTGAGTGCTTGTGTACACAAGGATCATTAAAGCAATATTTTTTGAACTTCACTCAATCAATTTTAAAGCATTAAAAAAGCGTCCTAAATATTAGGACGCTTTTTGTTTTAAAACACACCCTCGAATTTGGTGAGCTTCTGTATTTATTAAGATTATTTTTTTTTAGCTTCAAATACAGCTAAGAGTTGAGTTTAACCTAAACGCAAAGTTTCAAAAAAAGCGTCCTAAAAAAAGGTACGCTTTTTTTGAAACAACCACACCTTCGAATTTGGTGAGCTTGTTTATTTATTAAGATTATTTTCTTTTAGCTTCAAATACAGCTAAGAGTTGAGTTTAACCTAAACGCAAAGTTTCTAAAAAAGCGTCCTAAAAAAAGGTACGCTTTTTTAGAAACAACCACACCTTCGAATTTGGTGAGCTTCTGTATTTATTAAGATTATTTTCTTTTAGCTTCAAATACAGGTAAGAGTTCAGTCGAAACCTCACCAAATCCTATTCTTGGATGGTCTTTCGTTTTTGAGTACCCACGAATAATTACAGTATCATGATCTTCGATAAATTTACGATCACCTCCTTCTTTTAACTTCACTGGTTTTTCTCCGCGCCATGATAGTTCGAGCATAGACCCAAAGCTGTCTTTTGTTGGGCCGGATAGTGTACCACTTCCCATCATGTCGCCTGCGTTTACAGGACATCCATTTACAGTATGGTGAGCCAGTTGCTGACTCATATTCCAATACATATGCTTGAAGTTTGTTTTTGCTAGTACGGTTTCTTTTTTGCCTTTTGGTTGAAGAGCAACTTCTAAGTTGATATCAAAACTCTTCTGTCCTTCAAACTGTAAATAAGGAAGGAGCTCCTTTTTTGGTTTTGGACTATCTGTACGGAATGGTTCCAATGCATCTAGAGTTACAATCCAAGGAGAAATAGAAGAGGCAAAGTTCTTTGCAAGGAAAGGACCTAATGGTACATATTCCCATTTCTGAATATCTCTTGCGCTCCAGTCATTAAAGAGTACAAGGCCAAAAATATGTTCTTCGGCGTCTTTAGTGGAGATAGACTCACCTAGCTGATTTGCAGCAGTAGTGATAAATGCCATTTCCAATTCGAAATCCACTAAACGACTCGGGCCAAAAATTGGCTCCGTAGCGCCGTTAGGTAATTTTTGTCCGTTAGGACGGTGAATAGGTATTCCAGAAGGGATGATCGAACTACTACGGCCATGGTAGGCAACAGGTAGATGCAACCAATTAGGCATTAAAGCGTTATCCGCTCCTCTGAACATCGTTCCTACATTAGTAGCGTGTTCAATACTGCTGTAAAAGTCGGTGTAATCCCCAATTTGTGCAGGGAGTTGCATTTCGACTTCTTCAATTTTAAATATAACTGTATCTCTATGTTTCGCATTTTCGCGTAAAGCGGAGTTCTTAATATCAAAAATCTCAGCAATTCTATTTCTAACTAAACGCCAAGTTTTACGACCATCTGCTATGAAGTCATTGAGGGTATCTTGTAAGAAAATATCATCGGTCAAAGGAATCCCCTCAAAGTATCCAAGTTGGTGCAATGCGCCAAGGTCAATAGCAAAGTCACCTATTCGTGTACCTATAGTAATGACGTCATCTCTGGTAAGAAAAACACCAAATGGGATGTTCTGAATTGGGAAGTCTGTATTCTTTGACGTGTCAAGCCAAGTCTTTCGGTTTGGGTTATTAGCAATTAGTGGCATAGTATTTCTTAATAAATTGTTTGTAAAAAGGCTACTCAAAGATAGGATTTATCCTTAACCAACAACTATATATCACTATTTTTGCTTTTTTCTTAACAAACCCATTTAGTATGCAACGTGATATCGCCATTTTTGATTTAATACAAGAAGAACACCAACGCCAATTAAACGGCCTTGAACTAATAGCTTCTGAAAACTTTGTAAGCGACCAAGTAATGGAGGCTGCAGGATCTGTACTCACCAACAAATACGCTGAAGGATATCCCGGAAAACGATATTATGGAGGTTGTGAAGTGGTAGATGTTGTAGAAACTATCGCGATAGACCGTGCTAAGGAACTTTTTGGAGCCGAATATGCTAATGTGCAACCGCATTCAGGATCACAAGCAAATACAGCGGTTTTTCACGCTTGTCTAAAGCCTGGTGATAAATTCCTAGGATTTGATCTGGCTCATGGAGGGCATTTAACACATGGTTCTCCAGTCAACTTTTCAGGACGACTTTACAATCCAGTTTTCTACGGAGTAGAGGAAGAAACAGGAATGTTAGATTACGATAAAATTGAAGCGATCGCTGTAAAAGAGCAACCAAAGATGATTATTGCAGGAGCATCGGCCTATTCAAGAGAGATTGATTACGCTCGCTTTCGCGAAATTGCAGACAAAGTGGGTGCCATCTTACTAGCAGATATAGCGCATCCAGCAGGCTTGATCGCCAAAGGAATTATTGGAGATCCGTTACCACATTGTCATGTTGTAACGACTACAACACACAAGACGCTGCGTGGTCCTCGTGGAGGAATGATTCTTATGGGGAAGGATTTTGACAATCCATTTGGAATCACTCTAAAAAATGGAAATCTTCGTAAAATGTCATCTTTATTAGACAGTGGAATTTTCCCTGGGAATCAAGGCGGACCTCTAGAACATATCATTGCTGCCAAAGCAATTGCTTTTGGAGAAGCACTTACTGATGAGTTTCTACATTATATGGTCCAAACCAAGAAAAATGCAGCCGTAATGGCCGCTGCTTTTGTAGAAAAGGGCTATAAAATTATTTCTGGAGGAACCGATAACCATATGATGTTAATCGATCTGAGAAATAAAAATATAACAGGTAAAGCCGCTGAGGAAGCTCTAGGAAAAGCTGATATTACAGTAAATAAAAACATGGTGCCTTTTGATGATAAGTCGCCATTTGTAACTTCAGGAATTCGTATTGGAACTGCTGCTGTAACAACAAGAGGACTGGTGGAAAGTGATATGCAAAGCATCGTCGATTTTATGGACGAGGCAATTACAAACTATGAAGATGAGGCAGCCCTAGAAGCAATTGCCGATCGTGTAAATGCGATGATGGGAGAAAAACCATTATTTAAAAGTTAATACCAAACAAGCTTATATAAAAAAATCCGATACGCTCTGTATCGGATTTTTTCGTTTGGCTAACAAAGTTTATAGGAATCCAATACCAAATCCTATATTGAAATAAATAAGACCAGAATCGCTAAGTCCTGGAATATCTGGAATTTCTTCTACTGATGTCAGGTTGGGATCATCTATCCCGCGTACGACGACTTCTGTTGGGATAGTTCCAAAACCATAACCTGCTTCTATTCGAAAATAGAATACGCGACCTAGTTTTAAACCTAATTTAAGATTGAGTGTATTGTAATCAATGTTTGCTTTGCCATCGCCTACGGTAAAGTTTTCGTCATCAAATTCTACATCGACAAAACTGCCTTCCGATGAAAAGGAGGTGTATGAAATTCCTCCATAAAATCCTTTTCCTCTCGGGTTGACATAGATGTTAGTGCCAATTTCAAAATTGGTATAGTCGACATTGGTTCCATCAAAATCCCGATCAAAGGCAAAGTAATCGATTGCAAAAGAAATACGGTTATTGAGTAGTGGAGTTACATATTCTGCAGAGGCGGTAAGGAGGGAGGGGACACCAAATTTACCTCCAATACGCAAAGGTTTGATAGATTTTTCTTTAGGCGTTATTTCTTCATTGGCCTTAGTTTCAACGACGCCGCTATCTTGCGCATGTAGCGCGAGGGCAAAGCACCCAAAAGCGATAATGGCTAAGTGTTTTTTAAGATTCATAATGGTTGGTTTTTATGATGAGATTGATATTATTTTACACGTGCTTGGAATTCTGAAATCACATTAGAATAGCTTCGTAAGACACGATCCCATTCTTTGTATAATTCGTCACTCTTAACACTAGTCATAGGTATGCCGGAAGCTTCGCTCACTAGTTTCACCTTAAAAGTTAAGGGATCTGATGATGATTCTTTGACGATCATGCGGGTACGCACCGTATTTTGTCTAAAGGTTTTTAAAGACCACGATGTGCGGAGGTATCCCGTTTCTTTATCGGTCATTTCGATCACGTCGATATAGGATAATACAATTTGATTAATGAGTTTCCACGCCTTATCTTTTTCCATCGAGTTACATTTGAGTTCGATATCGATATTGGCAATGTCGGTTTGGATGGAAGCATCATAAGCGTCGTCACGTTTCATTTCGATATAATAGGTCTTTGGAGGTGCCGTCATTTTTTTCTTATTACAAAACTCGATACGCTCTGTTAGGAACCCAATTTTTTTAGCAATAACGGTGACACAATCATCTTTTGGTACTGTGATGACGGCGCTTCCTTTGCCAACTAGTTTTCCGTTTAAGAATATCTCTGCGTCCCCTTCTGAACTGCCTACCTGTACTTTTTTCTTTCCGTAATAATTGGCTTCCTCCTTCGATACATTAGCGGCAAATGTCATGCTGGTGATAAGGAATAGACCTATAAGTAATTTAGTTTTCATAAGATGTATTTTAAGGTTTGATCAAATATATAAGGAGCATGCAGGGAGGACAATACCCACTAATGGGTATAATCACTTTACAATTTGTCCTTGGGTGTATTGATAGGCAAAATTTTGTAGTTGGCCCATGCCAGAGATATTGAGTTTCTTGATCATGTTTTTGCGATGCGTACTCACGGTTGCTTCGCGAATTTCTAGCATTAGCGCAATTTCTCGACTTTTAAAACCTAGGCCTATCAGATTGAGAATCTGGCTTTCACGGCTGCTGAGTTGTTGGATGTGTTTTTCTTGTTTAGAGAAGATTACAATGAGGTGTTTAAGACTATCTATGAGCTCCGGATGTTCAGAAATATCGCGATAGGCCGTGACAATTTCCAGAGTGTTTTCTAGCTTGATTTTATAATCGAGCTGATTTGCTTTTTGGATGATGGAAATGATTTCTTTTACGATGTTCATACCACCAAAGTAGTCTGGCTAAGAGGCAAAAAAAATACCCTTCATAGGGTATTTTAATCATTTTATATGAATATTATTGATTAGCACTCTTTTTAGTCGAAAATACCTTATATCCTAGGCCTACGCCCATCCATGGTTTGCCTTGATAAACCCATGTACGACCCATACTACCACCTATGTGATCCCAACCATAAAATAGGCCAACTTGGAAGCTGTCATATTCAAATAATAGCCCAGAGAAAGGGCTCAAAGTCGTGGCATTTACATTACTTTCGACGGCTGCGGTTTCTTTTGTTAGGGGAGTGGTTCCCAATGATAATCCGCCTACAACATTCAAAAAACTGCGTCCATTAGGATGTAAACGTAATCTCACTCCAGCAGTACCTCCAATGTTAACATTTCCTTCAAAATTTGAGAAACGAGTTCTTCTTCCATTTTCATCAATGACTTCAGAGGTTTTACTGCCATCTCCAAACCTAATTTTGATTGGAATAATCATAGCAGTACTCACGAAGCTTATTTTTGGACTCTCACCTTTGTACTCTGTTGTATAATGCTCTTTGTGATTGGTTGTAAGAACATAGAGTTTATTTTTAAAGGAATCATTTCCCACAATACTAATGATGTAATAGCTGCTGAAGATATCTGCTATTTGAAAAAGTTGTCCCTTAAATACTTTGCTTTTTGTCCCATTGAATACATAACTATCGTTTGCTAGAAGCGTGGCAGAATTTAACTCTTCAGCCAAATCTTCTAACGGTCGAACAAGAGGTACAGCTGTTTCTACCTTTTCAACTTGGTATAAGATAACAGAAGATGTGAATTCTAAGAATTTACCAACTTCATTTTCATCGACGGTTTGACTAAAGTTATCTTGTATTGAAAAAAGTATTAAGAAAATACAGAGTTGAGTTTTCATGATAATTTTGGATTGGTTGATATGCAAACTTCTATAAATAGACCAGCTATGTAAATACTCATTACAGGGTATTCTTAAAATTCATATTTCCGTTCTATGGCAAATCGCAGGAGTTCGCCTTTTCCTGAAAGCCCCAATTTGCGCATCATATTTTTTCGATGTTTTTCAACGGTGGAGACTGCTGTAAATCTAATATCAGCGATTTCTGAAGATGTTTTGTTCTGAGCGATTAGTTTGAGGATTTCTTTTTCGCTTTTCGAAAGGACAGATTTTTTTGAGGTATTCGCTTTCGCGAAAGCGGAAGACTCCAAATAGGCTTCTAAGCCAGAATCATAATACTCCTTCCCTTGGATTACGCTTTCTATAGCTTTTAGAATTTCTTCTAGCGGACTATTCTTTAAAATATATCCTGTGGCACCAGCGGCTCGCATTTGAATGACTGCGGCTTCCTGGTCAAACATGGAAAAGGCTATCACTTTGATGTGCGGAAATTCTTTCCTTATGATTTTGGTGGATTCTATTCCGTCCAGTTTGGGCATCCTAATGTCCATAATAACGACTTTAGGTTGTTTTCGTCTAACGATTTGCAAAAGGGCTTCCCCATCATTTGCGGTTCCTACCACTTCGATATGCTCTTCATATTGAAGTAAGAGTTGGATCCCATCAATCAAGGCTTGATGGTCTTCGCCTATAGCTACTGTAATCATAGGGGTATGTCTATAATGATATGCGTTCCTTTACCTGGCGTGGAGTCAACCGACATGGAGCCTTCCAAATGCTCAACGCGACGTTCTATACTTCCCAGTCCCATTCCGTTCTTATTTTGAAGAGTTCCTACTTTAAACCCCTTGCCATTATCTTCAATTAATATGTTGAGTTCGCCCTCATGTTGTGTCAATGATATGGTAGCTTCTGTTGCCTTTGCATGCTTCACGATATTGGTCACTAATTCTTGGACTATTCTAAAAATAGTGATTTCTAGTTCATTGCCCAGGCGTTGTTCGAGCCCAAAGTCTTCTACTTCTATGGAGAGCCCGTCGTCTGATGATATGGTGTTTGCTAGTCTTTGAATGGCTGGAAGGAGACCGTCTTTGGCGAGAACACCCGCATTGCGTTCATGAGATATCGTACGTACTTTTTCATAAGCTTCATTGATTAGGTTATGAGTTTTTGTAAGGAGGGCTTTAGGATTATCAACCTTATCGAGATTGCGTTCAAGATTTTCTACCTGCATTCGAACGGTAGCTAGGGTGCTCCCTAAATTGTCATGAAGTTCGCCCGCCAGTCGGTGTCGCTCTTTTTCTTGTCCGGAGACCATGGCATTGATGGTTTCAATTTCTTTTTCTTTAAGGATTTTCTCAGTTCGCTGAATTTCGAGTTCCTGAGCTTGTTCGGCGATGTGTTGTTTGCGTTTAGTATCGCGATAGATCAGAACGGCAATAACTGCCCCTAAAATCAGTGAACCACCCAAAGCTAAGGCAATATTTTGATTTCTAGTTTTCTCTTTTTCTTTAACAAGCAAGTCATTTTTCTGACGCAACAGTCTTTTATCCTTTTCAACGACATTCAATTTGATAAGATTGATGTTTTGTGACTGGATATCTACACTATCAATAAAGGCAATTTGTCGTTGAGAGTAAAAAAAAGCAAGGCTGTCATTATTTATAGAATGGTAATCTGCTGAGAGATTTTTATATAAATTCCTAAGGTTCTTTTTTCGATAAATACGAATAGGTAGTTGCTCTGCTAATTTCTGTAGTTCAATCGCTTTTGCAGTGTTTCCTATTCTGCGGTAATACGTACTGTAGTTTATTAAGGTATAAAACAGTTTATCCGCATTTTTAGAAGCCTTATGAGTTTTCATGGCTCTGTCAAAATAGTATTTGGAGGAGTCTAGCTCTTGTGTAACCTCAGAAAGAAACAATCCTTTCAATTCGTCAATTCTAGCCATTGAAAGTACATCATTTTGAGCTTTATGAATTTTGTAGGCACGGTTTAAGTATTGAAACGCAGAATCTCTTTCTTCTGGAACAAAGAGATCAATACTGCGTTGAACGTAACTCTCGGCCAGTTGATTGCTCCATTGATTTTCCTTTGCTGCTTTTTTAAATTTTTTCAGGTAGTCGTAATCCTTGTATTCTATGGATTTTTGTTCAACTAAAATTAAGAATTGTTCTAAAACAACATTGTTTGCTTTTTTAAACTGTCCACTCTCTGTATAATGTTCATAGGCCTTTTGGAATAATGAAAATGCAAAGTCTTCTTCATTATTTTTTACATAGGCGGTTGCCAAATAATCATAGTATCGTGCTTTCTGTCTTATTGATAATGCAGAAGTGTCAATGGCGAGCAATTTGACAAAGGTGGAATCTAATTGACTAGAAGCAGTAAATATTTCGGTATAATCTAATTCTCTATCGTAAGCGTTTACATATGCATTTGACGAAACATATTGATATGCCTGATCATATGATCCGTTTTGTATAAGGCTATCTAAGGAAGCAATTTGTGCCGAAGTTGAATTAATTCCGGCACAAATTGCAACAGTATATATAAAGTAAAATCTTATCATTCTTATCTTGGAGGAATCGTTCCTCCTCCTATTGTTCTTGGACGGATGTCATCAAATTTCTCTATAAGAAAGTTGTAATTACAATTACCATTGTTTACGCAATCTGTTACAGCCATTTGTACTTCGCTTTTTATTTGAGCTTTTTGAGCACTAGTATAGCTGTTATAATCTTCATCATGCATAGAAACTACATATACAGTGTCTCCGCTAGAGGGGTTAAAATTCGGTAAAAGGGAGGTGAGATTTCCTGGTGGTGATGCCTCGCCATTGAGGGTTTCCATATTTAGAGGATCTCTATTAGCATGTCCATGCTTGAGAACTTCAAATAAAATATGAATTTGAGGAGTTGAAAAATTGAAACGTTGATCTAAAGATGGTTTTAATAGTATCTCCACATTGTCAGAAGTGCGTCTCCAGGTTTTACTAGGGATTAATATCATTTTAGTGAAGTCTCCATTTGCGGTGTCATATGATCCGTTGTATGAATCAAAGGCATTACCTACTGCGACTGCATCTATAGGTGTTACTTGTGTTTTCTCTTGACTAATTTCAGTTTCTTTTTTTTCTTTGACTTGTTTTTCTTGAGTTGACTTATTGCAGGAAAAAAGGAATAGGGGTATTGTTAAGGCAAGGACAAGTTTAAAAATAGTTTTTGGTTTCATGATTTTTTGGTTGTTGGTGATGGTGTAAATATCGATGGTTGATAATCAAGAAAACATACCCACTACTAGGTATATTCTACCCTCTAAGCTAGAGAACTTATACAAGTAAAAAAAATAATATCGATAAAGTATAGGGAAAACCGGTTAAGGCTTAACGTTTTAAAACAAATTTAATCAAGAAGAGAAGACCAATAAATGCTAAGAAGCCAACAAGTACCCATTTTGAACCCTTGTATTGTTTTTTGTGTAATCCAGCGTCTTTGCGATAGGCGAGTAGCATTAGGATCACAAAAGCTATCACAAAGAAAATCACAAAAATCAACTGTCCAGTACTAAACATTTTGTCTTATTTTTAGGCCTTGTAAAAATATACATTCATACGCTTTCGCGAAAGCGGAATAACACAAATCACCCTATGAAAAATAAAATCGCTGCAGTAGACGCATTTCACGCTGCTTTTGGACTTGGTATTGAAGCAACGCCAACTGCTCAATTATCTCAAGCAAAAAATCTTTTGCGCTTTAATTTGATGAAAGAAGAGAACGAAGAGTATTTGGAAGCGGCCAATGAAGGCGATCTTGTTGAGGTAGCAGATGCTCTTGGTGATATGCTGTATATCTTGTGTGGGACGATTATCGAACATGGGATGCAAGATAAGATTGAAGAGGTCTTTAATGAAATACAGCGCTCAAACATGAGCAAACTAGGAGCCGATGGTAAGCCTATTTATCGCGAAGATGGAAAGGTGCTTAAAGGACCCAATTATTTCAAACCCAACATAGCAGAGATCTTAGATAAATAATTTTATTTCTTATAATGAATGAAATCTAATGGGACAGGAGCAACCCCAACTTCCTTAAGCGCTAGCATTAATTGTCCGCGATGATAGGTCGAATGGTTAACGATATGAAAGAAGATATCTCCTATGTTCCGAATGAAAGATGTGCCTTCTGTATTGACATAGGAAATGTTTTCAACAAGCTTAAGTTTTCCGAGCAAGCGGAGGCTAGTTTCAAAGTTTTCATGTTCTAGACGTTCTAGTGTTGAAATATCATGATCCTGCCAAACTCCTAATTCAATAGGCTGTACTTCCAAACGTTTATTCCATATATGCTGGGCATTAATGGTGTGACTTATGAATCTTGCGACCGTGGCTTGATTGTTTTCCAGAGTGAGCACAGCAATCATTTGTAGATTGCAATAATGGGTATACTCTAGGTATATTTGAAGGTGTCTTTTCATAATATTACATAAAAAAGGGCCGCTCAAAGAGCAGCCCTAAATTACGAAAATTCGTTATGTACTATTCTAAGGGAATCCCCATTTTAGTCATTACTGCATTTGTAAGGTCATATGCAGGATCGATATACGCCAAGTTGTTGTTGTTACCAACTGTAAGTACTTGAGTATACCCTTGTTCTTTTGCAATAATATTTAAAGCATCACCAATTTTCTTATAAAGTGGCTGTACCAATTCGTTTTGCTTTAATTGAACGAGTTGCGAACCATTCTGACGAAATTTTGCAATATCATTTTCAAGTCCAGCAAGTTCTTCTTGTTTTGCCGTTTTATCAGCATCACTCATAGTTTCAATCTTTTCATTAGCTGCAGTAAGATTTGCATCATATGCGTCTAATTTTGCTTTTAATTGCTTTTCAAGATCTAAATTGTATTCTTTAAGAGCATTTTGAACTGTTGTTAGTTCTGGCATTTTAGCCATGATAAAATCTGGGTCGATAGTACCTACTTTCGATTGGGCAAATGTGGTTGCTGCCATAAATAGAACAACAACGCTAAGCATAATTTTCTTCATTATAAGTGTTTTAAGTTTTTACTATTTGCGCCTGCAAATATATATTATCTAAAACAATATCTGTGCCACTCCATTAAATTTGAGTGTAAAGCTGACCACGGTGGGGTTTCAGAGCATCTCGAACCGGCGGCATTTGATCTTCATTAACAACCAAAAACGCGATAGTATGCATATCTGATTGCGGTTCTACACCAGTAACGGTTTCTACTAAGCCTTCTATTTGAGCGTATTCTTTTAAATGTATCTCATGATGAGTGGCTGTTTGTAAAGCTACGGGGCCTCTAAAATCCCAAATCAGTTTTAATCTTCGCATGCTACTATTTTAGGCTGCAAAACTAATAAATTTATATACAATGAAGTGCTTTAACAGTAGTTGTTCCTGTACTTATACTATTTCGCTCTTTAAGTCGTTTTTAATCCACTTGTGCAAAAGCGCAGATTTGTTATTTTTGCACACCTTACAAACTATTATGAAGAATACTTATAAAATCTTACTTG
Source organism: uncultured bacterium (assembly GCA_963974305.1). Classification (GTDB taxonomy): domain Bacteria; phylum Bacteroidota; class Bacteroidia; order Flavobacteriales; family Flavobacteriaceae; genus Dokdonia. The sequence continues at coordinate 7,981 of CAXBCS010000016.1, read as the reverse complement.
TACTTGTTTTTACAAGTTTCTCTAGCTTGACATTTGCTCAAAAAGATACTGACGTATTGTTAACTATCAATACGGAAGACATCACTGTAGATGCTTTCAAGAGAGTCTATCTTAAGAACTTGAATTTGGTTCAAGATGACAGCCAAAAAGATGTTAGTTCGTATTTAGACCTCTTCACAGATTATAAGTTAAAAGTTCAAGAGGCTATCCTCTTAGGGCTAGATGAGAAAGAAAGCTACCAGAAAGAACTCAAAGGATATAGATTACAACTTTCTAGAAATTATATAATGGACATAGATGTGACAGACGCACTTGTAAAAGAGGCCTATGATCGCATTGCTAAAGAAGTACAGGCGCGACATATTTTAGTGAGAGTACAAGATGGTGCAAGCCCAGAGGATACCTTGAAAGCATATACTAAAATTCAAGAGGCTAGGACTAAAATCCTAGCTGGAGAAGATTTCCTTGAAGTTGCTAAAGCATATAGTGAGGACCCTTCGGCCCAAAAGAACGGAGGAGACTTGGGGTGGTTTAAAGCTTTTAAAATGGTGTATTCCTTTGAGACGGCTGCATACCAAACCCGCATAGGCGAAGTGTCACAGCCTTTTAAATCACGTTTTGGGTACCATATTGTACAACCTACTGCTGAACGTCCGGGAGAAGGAGAAGTAACAGCCGCTCATATTATGGTTGCTTTAAAGGAATCTGAGAGTGGTGTAGATCCCGAAAAAAGAATACATGAAATTTACACCTTGTTAGGACAAGGACAAGACTTTGCTAAATTGGCGAGATCCTATAGTGAAGATAAAAAGTCGGGAAAGAAAGGTGGAATCTTAAAAAAGTTTTCCAAAGGAGAATTAAGCAGTCCTGTATTTGAAAATGAAGTATTTGCCATTGCAGATGAAGGGAGCTATACGCAACCCTTCAAAACTGATTTTGGATGGCATATTGCAAAACTGGTAAAAAGGCATCCCTTAGGAACCTACGACCAAATGAAATATGAATTAGAAGGTCGTGTTAAAAGAGATAGTCGGGCAAAGATTATTGCAGATTCATTAACGATAAAACTCAATGAACGCTACGGTATTAAACCTAATCCAGCACTTGTGTCTTATTTCAGCAAACTAGTTACTCCAGAAGTTCTTAAAAAGAAGTGGGAGTTTGATGCTTCTATAGATGGATTGGATAAAAAAGCGCTACAAATTAGAGATACAATCTTCACCTATAAAGATGTTGGACTATTTCTCGAAAGCGAACAAGCGGTTTCAAAGCCATTCTCTACTGTAAATGCATATGTTGAAGATAAAGTCAAACTTTTCTTTGAATCTAGAGTTCGCAATTACCACCTAAGGAATCTAGAAATTGAAGATCCGGAATTTGGAGCCTTGTTAACCGAATACAAAGAGGGGCTTTTGCTCTTTGACCTTATGGAAACAAAGGTGTGGAATCAAGCCAAAACAGATACAGTTGGGTTACGAGCTTATTACGAAAGGAACAAAGATGCCTATCAATGGCCAAAGCGCATGGAATTTACCGTGCTTTCTACTACTAAAAAGGAGATTGCTAAACGTGGTCGTGAGTTACTTCTAAAAGGAAGTGAAATAGACGAAATTGAAAGCCAACTCAATACCAGTGGTGAAATTAACGTTCTATTTACAACGAAAACGCTGCCCACTAAAGATATGAACCTTCCCAAAGGAGTGACACTCTCTAAAGGTGTAAGTGATATAATTGAAGGGGAAGATTTTAATGTCTATCATGTGACCAATATTCTTCCTGCTGGAACAAAAACCTTGGAAGAGGCAAGAGGTCAGGTGTCAAGCGATTTCCAAAAGGAAGTAGAAACCAAATGGATCGAGCGACTACGAGCCAAATCGAACATCAAAGTGAATAAGAAAACACTTAAAAAGTTGACGAAACAACTCAATACCCAACTATGAAAAAAATAGGTGTACTCTTACTAGTTGTTTTTACTGCCGTTTCTTGTTCGTTGTTTACAAAACAGCAACCAGATAACATAGTTGCCCGAGTGGGGGAGCAGTACTTACTTAAAAGTGATTTGCGCCAGCATATTCCCTCATTAACTTCGGCAGAAGACAGTAGCCGAATGGCGGCTTCATATATCAATGATTGGGCTACTCGGGAATTACTCTTTCAAGGCGCATTGCTCAATATCTCAGAAGATGAACAAGAAGCCTATGATGACTTAATTCGTACCTATCGTGAGGATTTATATATGAAAGCCTATAAAGATGCTCTCATCGCCAAGGAATTGGATAGTACAATTACTAATGCAGAAGCAGATGAGTTTTATGAGGCCCAAAAACAAAACTTTAATTTAAACGAACCATTATTACAGCTTCGTTATATTCATGTTCCAGTAGATTATAATAATCTAAGCATGTTGAAAAAACACTTAATTAGTTTCAATGAGGAGGATAAATATGCCTTGGATTCATTGAGCATTCAATTCAAAGGATTTTTCTTAAATGATTCAACTTGGGTCAAACGGAGTCAAGTTCAGGAGCAAATCCCAATGATCAATGCTTCTAATGCAGACAATTTGTTAAAAAAAACCAATTTCTTACAACTACGCGATTCATTAGGATTATATTTGGTCGCTGTGAAAGGTACGCTTTCGCGAAATGATACGGCGCCCTTAGAATACGTGCGTCCTACCATAGAACAAATCATATTAAATAAACGAAAATTAGCCCTAGTCAAAAGACTGGAAAAAGAGATCAAGGAAGATGCAATTAAAGACAAGAAATTTGAAGTTTATCAGTAGTACATTAATGGCAATCGTTGGATTTACTTCCACCATAAATGCTCAAGAACCCGTAATCGATGAAACTTCAGAAATGGCTGAGGTCGTTGAGGTTCAAGATACAGTTAAACCTTTTACTCCTTTCAAGTTGGACGGAGTCGCTGGTGTTGTTGGAGACTATGTGGTTTTAGAATTTGATATAGATAAGACGCTATTTGACCTTAAACAACAAGGACAAAATGTGCAAGATATCAGTCGTTGCCAGATGATGGAAAGCCTTTTGGAGAGTAATTTATTGACTCACCAAGCGGTACAAGATTCATTGGTTGTGCGCGAAGGACAAATAAATGCCTACGTAGATCAACAGATTGAACGTTTTAGAAGCGTTTTAGGATCTGACGATAAGGTTGTTGAATATTACAAAAAAGAAAGCATCGCCGATTTACGTGCTGATCTTTTTGAAATCAACAAGAACAACGAACTCGCACGCATGATGAGTGAGCGTATTGTTGAAGCTGTAGAGATCACACCAGAAGAAGTAAGAACTTTTTTCAAAGAAATTCCTAAGGACCAACTACCAACCTTCGGTGTTGAATTAGAAATTGCTCAAATCGTAATCGAACCAAAGGCATCTGAGGAAGAACGTCAAAAAGTGATCGAAAAGCTTAAAGGATTCAGAGAGGATATATTAGAGAACGGTAGTAGTTTTGCTACTAAAGCAGTACTCTATACAGATGATGCAGCTTCGCGAGGAGAAGGAGGATTTATGGCAATCGATAGACGTTCACCCCTAGTCAAAGAGTTTAGAGATGTTGTTTTCTCTTTACAAGAAGGAGAAGTTAGTGAGCCTTTTGAAACAGAATATGGATTTCATATAGCCACTGTTGAAAAAATAAAAGGGGATAAATTAGATATACGTCATATTCTCTTAATTCCTGAAGTGAGCAAGCAAGCCGAAAATGAAGCTAAAGACAAATTAAAACTTATTAAAAAGCGTATTGAGGCCGGCGAATTAGATTTTGGAAAGGCAGCAATTGAGTTTTCTGATGATAAGCAAACCAAATTTAATGAAGGTAATCTTACCAATCCAGTATCTCTAGATCTACGTTTTGAATTGACAAATTTAGACTCTGGAATATATGTAAAGGTAAACAGTCTAAAAGACGGGGAGGTAACTCCAGTCTTTAATGATCCAGATCGTAAAGGAAGCGCGCGTTATAAGATTATGACAGTGACTAATCGTTTTGAAGAGCACTTAGCCGATTTCAAAACAGATTATGTGAAGATTAAAAACTTAGCCCTTAAAAAGAAGCAAATCCTAGCAATTCAAGATTGGCAAAAAGAGAAAATCAAAGAAACATATATTAAGGTGAATGGAGACAACCGTGATTGTGATTTTGTAAATAACTGGCTTAAAAAGTAAATATATGTCTGACGTAGCAGCGATCGATCAACTCGTAGCAAAGCATAAAGCACTCAAGCAAGAAATTTCAAAAATAATTGTAGGTCAAGAAGCCGTCATCGATCAAATTTTGATTGCTGTATTTTCTGGAGGACATGCTTTATTAGTAGGAGTTCCTGGTCTTGCCAAAACTTTGATGGTTAACACGATTGCAACTGCTCTTGGATTGGACTTTAAACGTATCCAATTTACGCCAGATTTAATGCCAAGTGATATTCTTGGTTCAGAAATTCTTGATGAATCTCGACACTTTAAGTTTATAAAAGGGCCTGTTTTTGCAAATATTATCCTTGCCGATGAGATTAACAGAACACCTCCTAAAACCCAAGCTGCTTTGTTAGAAGCAATGCAGGAACGCATAGTTACTGTTGCGGGAACGCGTTACCCATTAGACTTACCTTATTTTGTGCTCGCTACTCAGAATCCTATTGAACAAGAAGGAACCTATCCTTTGCCAGAAGCGCAATTAGACCGTTTTATGTTTGCTATAAATCTGGATTACCCTTCTTTTCAAGAAGAGGTAGATGTTGTGAAAGCCACAACTTCAGACGCAAAGCCAACAGTTAACTCATTGTTCACTGCTCAAGAAATTATTGATTTCCAACAGCTAATTCGCCGTATTCCAGTGGCAGATAATGTAATTGAATACGCTGTACAAATGGTGAGTAAAACTCGACCTAAAACAGAAGCCGCCAATGCCATGATCAATGATTATGTAGATTGGGGAGCTGGACCTAGAGCATCGCAGAACCTAATTTTAGGTGCCAAAACCCATGCTGCGGTACATGGAAAGTATTCTCCAGATATTGAAGATGTACAAGCCGTTGCTACAGGAATCCTGAGACACCGACTCATTCGTAATTATAAAGCTGAGGCTGAGGGTATTTCTATTGAGGAGATTATTAAGAGCCTTTTTTAATTAATGGGTGTATAAAGTAGTTTTGGAGCTATTCTAAAAGCACCAAATGTTAAAATTTGTGTAGTTCATCGAATAATTATGTCTTTTGTCGATGTAATTGAAAGTTTTTGCTAATTTAGCCAAAGATAAACCCAAGTATCTTAGTTATGAAAGCAAAATTACAATTCCTGATCCTAGCCATTGCCATCTCATTTGCCTCGTGCAGTGAAGATGACAGTATTCCAAATAATACCCTTGCAGGTGATAATGGTTTTGAATTTGAAAGAACAGCTTATGTAACAGACATGATCTACCTTACAAATGATAACGAAATCATTTTGACCAGTAGAGATGTATCTAATGGGACTACCATTCAACTAGATGCAGCAAGGTTTGGTACCATTAATGGAGACCTTTCTGAAAAAACTTACGCAATAAATGCCGGACTAATGAGTTGTGCTGCAATTGTGGATGGTGTTTGGAACAATGGAAACATTGAAAGCGGTGATAATATCTTAGGAGAAGAGAATGCCGATGCTGGTTTTATGCGCATCGTACATTTTGACGCAATAGACGAAGAGATAACTATCATATTTGAATTTACACGTAAAGACGGAAAATTAGTATCAGGAAGCTATTCTGGTAATTTTACACGCCTCGATATATAAGTAATTACTACTGTGATTTCGCTTTCGCGAAATTGCATAAAATCCTACTCCGCCTCAAAATACTTTAATGTATTTTGAGGCGGTACTTTTTTTAAAATGAATTCATTTGTCAGTCCAGGGAGTTAGATAAAACTGAAAATCTAAAAAGACCTAGTTTGGCCGCTAGAGAAATGATATTCTTTAACACATACATTGAATCGTCTTAACTAATAGGATTAAAGCTAATTAAAGAATTAAGTCAAATTATTAGTTAGCTTTACCCTGTAACTACGACCTTAGATACTCACTATCTTTATCACTATGTCCGAAAAGAAAAAAATCAATTGGAAAAATCTGATTTTCGTTGCCGTCATTGCTTTAATGATCATACCGCAAACAAGGAAACCTATTCAGGTAGCCTTTAATAAGGTGATTGTTTTAATTATTAAGCCTTCTGCGGTAGCAAAAGCAGACCAAACCCAACTTACTCCTTTTAATTATAATGTAGTGTCAACAGCGGGTATTGAGCGACAGGCAGCAATAGGTCAGGGTAAGGTAACCTTTATCAGTTATTGGGCCACCTGGTGTCCTCCATGCATTGCTGAACTCCCTTCACTTGAAGCATTGTACCAAGATTATGGTAATAAAGTCGACTTCCTATTCATTACCAATGAGGAATCTGAGGTAGTGACAGCATTCTTAGAAAAGAAATCTATAAATATCCCGGCAGTACATCCTAGAATGGAAACTCCTGAGGTCCTTTTTGAAAGTTCGATACCTACAAACTACCTAATTGATAAGAAAGGGAATATTGTAATCAAAAAAAACGGCCCCGCCGATTGGAATAATACGCATGTAAGGGAAACTCTAGAAGCACTTATTGCGGAATAGTTAGAATTAAAGGGTATAAATTACGAATTACATAATCTTGAAAGAACAGAAAACAGAAAATCATAATTATTTTGCATAATTAGCTTTTTAGCACTATGTTTGATTATTACTTAACCTATTTTGATGTGAAACATAAAGTAAATACCGGCCCCGGTATCCCTAAAAAGAAACATATTAAAATATAATAATAAAAAACCTTCTTGTTTTCAAGAAGGTTTTTTTTATGCTTTATGGTGTTTTTAGCTTGACAGCGGACTAATAATCTCCACATTTTGAAAGGCGATGGCACCTTTAATGATTCCAGAAATATTGCTCCGTAAAGCCTCAATAATTTGCATTTTGAGTTCGCTGCGATGATAAATCAAACTGACTTCCCTCGCTGGAGTAGGTGCACTAAATTTTTTGAAGTATGATTTTTCCTTTTCATGAACATCTTGAGCGTGTAAATAGGGAAGAAGTGTCATACCTAAACCTTCGTTTGATAATTTCAATAGGGTTTCAAAACTTCCACTCTCAATTGAAAAATGGTCATCTCCATAATCTTTTGACACCTTACATAGATTTATAACACCATCTCTGAAACAATGCCCATCTTCTAATAAGAGCATATCCTCTAGATCTAAATCGGCGGTAGTGAGTTCTTTTCTATCAAAAAGCCTATGGTTCTCTGGCACATAAGCCATAAAGGGTTCATAATACAACGGGCGCTCTGTGATGTTTACATTTTGCAAGGGAGTGGCAGCGATGGCTGCATCTAAATGCCCATCTTCCAAACGCTCGATAATCGCATCGGTATTGAGCTCTTCAATTTTGAGTTTTACTTTTGGATATTTGGTGATAAAACTCTTTAAAAACATGGGAAGTAGCGTAGGCATAATGGTAGGTATAACACCTAACCTGAATTCACCTCCAATAAAACCTTTTTGTTGATCGACGATATCGGTCATACGATTGGCCTCGTTAACGATGTTTTTTGCTTGGCTAACAATTTTGTGGCCTATTTCTGTGAGTTCAATGGGTTTTTTAGAACGGTCAAAAATTAAGATGCTCAATTCATCTTCTAATTTTTGAATCTGCATACTTAAGGTAGGCTGAGTAACAAATGTTTTTTCAGCCGCTTTGGTAAAGTTTTGATACTCGGCGACGGCAAGTACATATTTTAGTTGAGTTATGGTCATGGTGGGAAGTTTAACCACAAACATAAAAAATACTATTAGAAATACTTATAGTTTTGTATTAATATTAAGGTTTTTCTTATTGCTTTTTGATTGTCCGCTTATCGTCCCGTAGCTGTAATGATTGCTATCACTAGTCTA
>CAXBCS010000015.1:0-57382 GCA_963974305.1 uncultured bacterium | reverse complement strand
GTAACCTCTTGAGCCGTAATCAAGTGCGCTATTCAGTTGCGCCACGAGGCCTTTTGTTTCCAAAAACAAACTTGATAACTATATCTCCTTCGTTTCGGGGTGCAAATATATTTCTTTTTATCTTGTCAGCAAATAATTTTTTAAGAAAAATGATGCTAAATAATTACATTCGTGATATTCAGGACTTTCCTAAAAAAGGTATCGTCTTTAAAGACATCACTCCCTTGCTTCAAGACAAGTCCGCTTTCGCGAAAGCGGTATCAGAACTCCTCAAACTCGTAGACAACAAACAAATTGATACAGTCGTAGGCATAGAGGCAAGAGGCTACTTCTTTGGGGCTGTCTTAGCTGAAAAATTAGGTGCTGGTTTTGTACCCATCCGCAAACCTGGAAAATTACCCTTTGATATTGCGAGCCAGTCCTATGCTTTGGAATATGGTTCTGATACCTTAGAGATGCATAGGGACAGCATCAAGCCTGGTGACAGGGTCTTGCTCCATGATGATGTTTTGGCCACAGGAGGCACAGCGCAGGCAGCTGTTAGCCTTATCGAATCCTTAGGAGGCGAAGTGGTACAGTGTAATTTCTTAATGGAGTTGAAATTTTTAAATGGACGCCAAAAACTAAATGGTCACGAGGTAACCACTGTTTTACAGTACTAATCCTCTGTCATATTTTTATAAGGCTCTCTTTGTAACCCATAAACGATACCCAAACAAGGCTAGTTGCCATTTTTTTGCAGTGGCAAGATCCCACCCCCTTTTTGTGAAGGAAGGTAATACGACTTGATTGAACTTGGCTAAAAGTTGGAATACTCGTTTTTTCATGCTCCAAAAATACATAAAAAAAAACCTCCCAAATCCGATCAAGAGCAGGGAGGTTTACCAACTAGCGAGAAAACGCGAGTGCTAGTTGACATTGGCTAATTCAGTTGAGTTCTGCACTCAAATACAGCGGTGAAATCCCCCAATTGCATGCTGTATTTGAGATTCAAACTTTAATTACATTGGTTTAATGACTAACAATGACCTGTATTTCATTCTTGTTTGAGGGTATAATACAGTTAGTGGGTAAAATACTTTAAGATCATTGTTTTAGTAGTTGACAGTTAGTAGCTACTATTAGCAGCCTATTGATTTTCGATTTTTGAGTCTTGACTAACCAAAGATTAGTTCAAGGCTCACTATAATTAGTTGTACCATTTTGATTGATTTTCTGATTGATGTTGTTTAATGTGACCTTACATATGTTTAGCTGTATTGCTATCTAATTAAGCCAACTCATAACTTTTGTGATACACTGGGCATCAAATAAAATGTGTTGATGTATTTCGCTTCCCGCCAGAACGTTGTCGGGCTGGTCGCGAAATTGCTCTTTAGCCATTACATGCTTGTTTTATGCATCTGTTATTAAAAAATACACTGGAGATTGGTCTTAATCCTTTCGTATAGTAACGGGGTGGTCTATCCGAAGATAAGCTCAAGTGCTGTGATGATGATCTGTATCATGATTGAAGTTTTAGAGGTTAATGATTGATTGATTAATGAACAATAGCCTGTTGTGGTTATAAGCTAAAGTGATTCATATAGGTCGTTAGTATAAAGCTTAAGGAAAGACTTGCCATAAATACAGTGTAGATTCCTAATACTTTGTTTTTGCTAAAAGAAGTGACATTTTGCGTTTTCATAATCTTAAATTTAATAGTTAATAATAGTTGTTGTTTGTTGTTGATAAAGCAAAGAAGTACTCTTCTGCTCAATTGGCAAAAAATAAAATTCATTTTTAATGCATTTGACTAGTGTATTATAACTAAAAAAATGATTATGATATCAATATTTTAAACTATATCTTTATTGAAGTTAATATATGTAATCTAAAAATGGAATAATATTCAAATACTGTAATAATTAAAGGGGTGTTTTGATGGTGTTTTGTAAAACCTAGGGAGAAATCATCCTCAAACAGGCCATTTTAGTGCATTTCATCTTTTTTAGGGTTGGATATACTGCAAAAAAAAGAGCCATTAATTCAGAAAATTAATGGCTCTTTATATTATGACAGTTAGAAAGTCTCTAATCAGAGAGGACTAAGAAAGTAATAGGTCTCTCAGCCTTCTTTAATTCTAATCCGTATTTCGTGAGCTCGGCTAAACCCTGCTCCGAATTTTCTACATACCATTTAACAGCTATGTCATAAACATCATCATAGCCTGTCTCATCCAGAACGGGTAATTGCATTACAGCTTCGTAATAGTTGGCGAGATCTTTCATAGGCTGTCCCTGTATAGTGATCCCTTCTCCATATCTAATAAAGCTATTTGGATCTGGTTTTTGGGTTGATACAGGTATTTTAACTGTGGTTCCAGGTATTTTTTGCAAAAGGTACACATCGGTTTGTACTGTTTCTAATTTTGCAATGATACCTGAAATAGCCAAAATCTCTTCTTGCATCAGTTCAAATCTCTTTTCACGCAAGTGATCTGGAAAAATCATTTCATAACAAAATTGATTTTTAGGCTCATAACTATATTTAGCCGGATCTTTAAACTGCTCTTTGGTTCTCTCATATGGAAACGAGAAAGCCATTCTTAGCATACTAGGGTAGGTGAGGTTCAATGCAAACATCCTATTACTATCTTTTGCGCCAACATTAGACATGGATCCAGCGTCGGGGTTATGCGGCAACAAAGCCGATTGGTAGACAGCTTTTTGTTGGCTCAGCTCGAAAGGAATGCTCGGATCAAATTCTAGGTTCTCTTTCTTTTCAGTAAAAGCAACTGTTTTTCCACTGAGGAGCGTACTAATATTTTCAGAAGTAATAAAATCACTATTTACTACAGCTGTCACTACTTTGTCTTTATCTAAAATTACATAATGCGGAATCGTGCGATGTTTAAAATAAGCATTCAAACTACCATCTGGATCTAAGGCAATATCAAAGTCCTGTGGTCTATTGGCAAGAAAAGCATTTATACGATCTTCTTTTTCATCAGTGATAGCTATAATCTTAAGCTTGCCAGCATACTCTTTTTGTAGCGCACTCATTTTTGGAAAAGAGCCTAGGCATGGGCCGCACCAAGTAGCCCAAAAATCCAAAATAATGAGGTCCTCTTTATAGTCGTAAAGCTTTGAAGAATTCTCCTTACTATTTAGGAGTGTTTTAAAAGTCAAATCGGTCGCTTTAAAGCCTAATTGTGCTTCCTCTGTATTAAGGACAATAGAATCCTGCTGCTTGCACCCATACATTAAAATGAGTACAAACAGTATGCTGCTTATTTTTTGCATACGTTTTGGAGTTAAATGTTAACCGCCGCAGAGAGCGGCGGTGGTAGATTAAATTATTCTGAAAATCCTAACCAAATGGTTTGAATAGGGTTGTTGCTAGAAAATGATGTAGACGATTTATCATCTCCACGTTGGAGTTTAATACTAATGCCTGTAATAGCTCCTTGACTATTGCGTTTCACCTTACTATATTTCATTTCAACTCCCTTAGATTTAAATTCATTCTTTATCGCCTCTAATTCATTGTCTGAAGTATTCTTGTTGATTCTTAGTGAAATCATTCCATTAGGAGAGTTCTTTATTATTCCCGCATCATTTGAAACTATAAATAAATTACTTCCACTAACATCTGACGGATTCTGGTGTACAAATGAGTTTCTTCTATTGTGTATTTCTTCTTCCTGTTCTTCTTCAATTTCTCTCTCTTCATGAATTTCTTTCATCTCCTTCACTTCGTGTTCTTCAACCATATTTCCATGCTCCTTCATTCGTTCACGCATTTCCTTACGACGTTCCTTCATTTCTTTTTTGCGCTCCTCGTTGCGAACTTCCATTTCTTCTATCCTTTGCTCAGAACGCATTTTATGCTCCTTCAGTCGTTCTTCTCTTCGGATTTTCATCTCTTCAAGTCGTTCTTCGCGTTTGACACCCATTTCTGCGCGTCTTTTTTCCATGCGAACCCTAGTTTCTTCATAAGACTTATCCTGCCCTAAGCCCACTGCACCGTTTGCTTCCATATAGAAATATACATCGGCGATTCCGCTTTCTCCATGTACATTGTAATTTCCTGAATTGTCATTAGGCGTATTGTAATTAATGGTTAAACCGGTGATTTCATTGTTTGCATTAAAATCTAAATTGCTAAAATTAAAATCAACATTGTGATCCCTTTTTAAAGACGCTTTGATCGCGTTTAAATCTTCAATCGTACTGTTCTTTGTGATTTTTACACGAAAAGTCTGTTGCTCTTGCTCTTGCATAGTATTGAGATCTTTTGACAATGTTTGAAAACCTTCATTTATTTTCGATAATCCTTTTCCAAGGGTTTCGTCCTCTACAAGCAATCGACTAGGAGTGGAGCGTAAGAGAATTCCTTTTGGGCCTAACTCTTGTAAATCGATTGTCGCTCCATTCATATCCCTACCAAGACTGACTTGCATGCCTTGAGAGACGGATGCTGCGTTATGCACACCTAAAACTTGGTTCCATTCATTTTGGTTTGCAAATTTTGTACGTACATCATAAGAAATTAAGGCACCAGCTGCATTTCTTTTTGTGTCGCGAACTTCAATAATGGCTTCTGGGTGTGCTTCTGCAAAGTATCGTTCCATAGTCCGCAGTTGGGAATCGGTCGTCTTAGCATTGATAATAAAGGCTGTTGGTTTTTGAAGGTATTTTCCGTTGACCTTTATATTAGAATTTGGACCTTCAAGTACGAGAGCTCCATCTTTGGCTTCTCCACCGTAGGTTGCCATTGCCTGTGAGGGTTTAAGAACACTAACAGCATTTTCAGATTCTATGGTGATTTCATTTTGATAACCTATGATTTTGCCATTTACTACAATTACTGGATTGGCCCCCAGTTGTTTCGATTGTTGTAACCCTTGAATAGAAGTGGTCAATTCTGAATCTGTAACACGCAATTCTGTGGTGCCTTGAAGTAATTTGATCTCATTTTCGGCAATTGGAATAATCGTATAGGAAATAGGATTGTTACTTGCGGCTAAAGAGAAACGGGTTTGGAATCGATCTTGATTGCCCATCTTAGTAGAAAAATCAAAGCTTCTAAGTTCTCCATTGATATGATTGACCTTGCTAAATCTCACCTTGGTGTTTTCAAATTGATCTTCAAAATAGATTTCAATATTGGCTAAGTCAGTATCTGTTGTTAATCGTGTGATCTCAAATGTTAGGGTCTCTTTTAGGACTTCACCTTTTATATTTTCATTTGAGGGTGCTAGGTCTGTACTTTCCAGACCATTTGTTAGGAAAGAGGAACCGCTATCATCCTTTGAAGGGGTAACTTCTCGATATTCCACTACTTCTTTGACATGAAAACTGTACATAAACACCCCGAGCATGGGCAATACAATGCCCAACTTCCATAAATTTCGTCTACTTGACGCTTCTTTGTTTAACATAACGATTCGTTTTTTGATTAATGATTGATAAAAATTATTTGTTAGCGCTGGTCGCAAAGCGGTCGATGAAACCTTAACCAGTGTTCGTTGATATGCCGTCGATGAAGCCGCTATGCGTGCAGCCTCACTATCGGCGATGAATTCTAAATTTTGTTCGAGACTCTCCTTATATAACCATGCCAACGGATTTGCCCATTGAATCGCTAAGGTGATTTGTGTAAGCAAAACATCTATAGTATGCCATTGCATCGCGTGGACTTTCTCATGTTCCAAAATCATTTCTAATTCGGTAGCTGAGTGTACTGTAGGGTTATAAACAATGGTTTGGAAGAAGGAAAAAGGAGCGATGTCGTCATAGACCTCTATAAAGGTATAACGACCATGTTTACTTTTAGGATGCTTTTGTATTAACCGGTTGAGAGATACTAGTTGAATAGTTAGACGCACGAGCATTATACCTACACCTACGAGATAAGTGACTAAGGCAACCATCCACCAATCAATAATAAAGGAAGGGGCAACAACACTCATTTCTGAAACTAACGGACTAAAATTGGTTGTTACTGGCATAGCTTCATAAACCGGCATGTCGATGAAAGACGTACGCGTAAACTGTAAAAAGGGGAGAGTAAGGGAAGCTACGATACCTCCGATAAGGTAATGACGATTTGCTTCAAAGAAAGTGTCTCTTTGTAATACAATTCGGTAGCTAAGGTAAAAAAGCGATAGTATGGCGGCGCTTTTTGCTATGATGATCAATGTTTCCATAGATGTACTATTCTAGTTGCAAAGTAAAAAGTAATCCCATTTACCAAGCTGTTTAATTTATGATGCTTCTTTTTGTTCTATAATTGCCAAAATTTCTCTGAGTTCATCGGCACTAATCTTTTCTTCTTTGGCAAAGAATGAAACCATATTCTTATATGAGTTGTCAAAATACCGTTGTGTGGCCTGTTGCATAAATTGTTTACTGTAGACCTGTCTTGATACTATAGGGAAGTACTGATGCGTTTTTCCAAAGGCTTGATGAGCAACAAAACCCTTTTCTTCGAGATTGCGCACAATGGTAGAGACAGTGTTATAATGATTGCCATCAGGCAACTCAGCGACTATTTCTTTAACAAAAGCACGTTCTAATCCCCATAAAGCATGCATTACTTCTTCTTCTTTATTTGTTAGTTTTTCCATATTAATTTCTCAAAAAGGCGAGAACCCTGTTTAATGAGTACTGATTTTATTGACTGATATCTCAAATATATAACGATTAATCTAGTTATACAACTATTTTTATAGTTGTATAACGATTTTCTTAGTTTAAAAAGCTGCTTTTAGGGTCTAAACAGCTAATACGACTAGATTGAAGTTTTTTAGAGCGCTTTCGCGAAAGCGCAAAAAATATCAATAGTGCTTGCCTTTTAATGATATTATGATCCCAATAAAGAGGTATTATAGGCGATTATTTTTAGAAAATTATCCTAATCTGGTCTTCTGATTTTTATGGAATCAGCTAATCTATTATGAACTCAAGTTTTCCTAACTACATCATTTATAGATATTTTATCGATGAAATTCACTTATTTATCCTTGAAATACATTATTTTTGATTTTTCCAATTTAAATCTACACTTAGATTGTTTCGAGCTCAGTATTAATAAAACCTACTTAAAATGAATTTTAACTTTACGCTTTCTCCTTTGAGATTATTGCTTTTGCTTAGTTGTTTTTCGATGACTACGCTTGTGGCGCAAGAAAATCAAATAGTACAAAACGAACTTGAAAAACGGATGTCGCTAGGCGAACTCACAACATCAGATATCGCCGATTGGGGTATCACCAGTGAGCATGTAAGTCGCACGAGTGGGGTTCATCATATATATTACCGTCAACAAATAGACGGGATACAAATTTACGGGGCTGAGGCAAGTGTACACCAAGCACAAAATGGGCGTATGGTGGCAAGTCACAGTAGTTTCATAAAAAACGCAAAGAACTATGTCTTTGGTAGTAAAACACCACAGCTTAATGCTATTCAAGCTGTCGATCGCGCGGCTCAACAATTAGGGATGGGTGGAGCTAGTGCACGTGTTGTCACTACTACAAACGATGTGTCACGTTCAACAATCTTAGATGCCTCGAGTATATCTCGCAGTACGATACCCGCCAAATTAATGTATCACTACTCTGAAAAAGGAGGTATGCGTTTGGCTTGGGATCTTTCAATAGAATCTAAATCTACCGTTAACTGGTGGAACGTACGTATAGATGCAACAACAGGAGAGTTACTTGATAAAGTAGATTGGACTGTTCAGTGCTCTAGCGAAGAAAATCACGTTCATGATTTAAGTGCCGCTCCTAAGGTAAGTGCCGCAGTTGAAGATACAAGCTGTATCGAAGATGATGAAGCTGAAGCTGCTTTTATAGGTAATTACGAAGTGTATGCTATGCCTTTAGAAAGCCCTGGTCATGGAACTATGAATCGTACAATAGTTGCAAATCCTGACGATGGGTCTGCAATTGGGTCTCCTTTTGGATGGCATGATACCAACGGAGTTATTGGTAACGAATTCACAACAACACGTGGAAATAACGTAAATGCTTATGAAGATGGAGATAATTCTGGATATGCACCTGATGGTGGAGCATCCTTAAACTTTACTTCAACAAGTATTATAGAAGACTTTTCTGTAAATACAACCTACAGTACAGGCGATCAGTCTGAAGCGGCTGCGGTAACTAATATTTTCTACTGGTCTAACATTATACATGATTTGTTTTATGTTTATGGTTTAGATGAAGCGGCAGGAAATTTTCAACAGAATAATTATGGTAATGGCGGAATAGGAAATGATGCCTTACGCGCAGAAGCACAAGATGGTTCTGGTAGCTGTAATGCAAATATGAGTACCCCAGCTGATGGTGGTGCTCCAAGAATGCAAATGTATACCTGTAACTCTCGAGATGGAGATTTTGATAATGGAGTAGTTGTGCACGAGTACGGCCACGGTATATCAATACGATTAACTGGAGGTGCTGGCAGTTCAGGATGTTTATCTGGTGCCGAGCAAATGGGAGAAGGATGGAGTGATTGGTTTGGTTTAATAATGACCATCGAGCCCGGAGATACGGGAGATGATGCCCGCGGAATTGGAACTTGGTTATTTGGTCAAGGTCCTAGTGGCGGTGGAATTCGTCCACAGCCTTATAGTACAGATCAGGCGATTAATACTCAGACGTATGATAATATTATTACAGCAACACCTCCACATGGGGTAGGTTCTGTTTGGGCTATGATGTTATGGGAAGTTTCTTGGGCTTTAATAGATGATCACGGTGTAGACACCGACATTTATAATTTTTCTGGTGATGTAAATCTAGATGCTGGTAATGTACAGGCCCTGGCGCTTGTGGTTGAAGGTTTGAAATTACAGCCTTGTGGACCTGGATTTATTGATGGTCGAGATGCTATTATCGCAGCCGACGAAGCAATATACGGAGGTGCAAATTATTGTACACTTTGGGATGCTTTCGCTGCTAGAGGTTTAGGTTTTTATGCAGATCAAGGTTCTTCTTCTAGTCAAACAGATAATTCTGAAAATTATGATCCACCAACCTTAACTCTAGAGACTACTGAAAGTATGTGTCTGAGTGAAGGAGCCCAACTATTTGCTGGTGCCTTTCCTGATGGAGGAAGTTTTTCTGGTCCAGGTGTTACAGACACTGCAGATGGAATGACCTATACTTTTGATCCTGCTGCTGCCGGTGTAGGTATGCACACAATTACCTATACAATTCCAGCTCCTCTATGTAGCGATACAGCTACAACGGTAACTTCTACTATAGAAGTAACCTCAGATACGCCTGATATTAGTTGTCAAGCAGCTACTGTTGATTTAGATTCTAATGGTGATGCATCTATTGGGATTGCCGATGTTGTTACTAGTTTACTTCCTGCCGATTATGTAATTGATCAATCCGGAACTTTTGCTCCAATTGATATTAGTGCTGTTGGAACTGCCTTTTCTTTAGGTGATGAGCAAGTAACAAACGCCTTACCAATAGGTTTTACCTTTGATTTCTACCATACAAATTATTCTAATTTCTATGTTTCTGCAAATGGTTTTATGACTTTTACAGCTCCTGGAAATGCTTACTGCTGTTCTGGACAATCGATTCCATCTACAGGTGGCTTAAATAATTATATAGCCTTTGCTTGGGGAGATTTAAATCCAGGAGCAGGAGGTACTTTGCGTTATGCAACTGTAGGTACTGCCCCAAATAGAACTTTAGTTCTTGAGTTTAGTGGAGTGCCATTTTACGGGACATCAAACCTAGTCACCTCTCAGGTGCATATCTTTGAAGGAGCTAGCCGCGTAGAAATTCATAGTACAGCGATTCCATTTAGTGGTAATGTTACCCAAGGTATTGAAGATGCTACTGGAGAAAACGGTATTGCTACTCCAGGTAGAAATTCTCAGTCTTTTAGTGCTTCCAATGATGTGGTTGCATTTTATTATGGAGTCCCTCCTTCACCACAAAATTGTGGAACGGACACTACTATTACACTAAGTAAAAGTGCGTTTACCTGCGCAGATCTTGGAGATAATAACGTTACCGTTACAATAACAGATGGTAATGGAAATACTAACACCTGTGTTGCAGTCGTTACGGTAAATGCTGGAACAGCTCCAGTAGAACCTATAGCTGTATGTCAGGATATTACAGTACAATTAGATGCAAACGGCGTTGCAAGCATTACAACAGCCGATATCGATAACGGTTCAACCTTATGTGGTGGAGGAACTCCAGTACTAAGTGCTGATGTTACTTCTTTTGGATGTGGGGATGTTGGTGATAATACAGTAACCTTAACGGTTTCTGACGGAATGGGTATGTCTGTAACATGTACTGCTACCGTTACTGTTGAGGATATGGTTGCGCCTATAGTAGTATGTCAAGACATAACTGTCCAATTAGACGCAAATGGTGTTGCAACGATTTCAGCCGCTGATGTGGACAATGGTTCTACAGATTTTTGTGGTGTAGCAAGTACGGCAATTGATGTAACGACCTTCGATTGTAATAATATAGGAGCAAATACGGTTCAATTAACCGTTACAGATGTCAACGGGAATTCGGCAGTATGTTCTGCAACCGTAACTGTAGCAGATTCAGCTGCCCCAACGGTGATTTGTCAAGACATCATAGTAGCTCTAGATGCTACAGGCGTTGCAACAATTACGGCAGCCGATATAGACAATGGCTCTACAGATAACTGCGCCATTGATACCTTTGCGGTTGATATTAATTCTTTTAGTTGTGACGATGTAGGTGTTAATACGGTAATATTGACGGTAACCGATGTTAATGGTAACCCAGCAACTTGTTCAGCTACTGTGACTGTTGAAGATAATATAGATATGACTGTAAATGGCCCTGGTGATCTTACTGAAGAGACCATTAGTACTGATACAGCCTGTGAAACTGTTGTGACTTATGACCCTGTTACTGGAACAGATAATTGTGGACAAGCACAAATAACAGTGGTGCAAACCGCTGGTTTGGGAAGTGGAGCTGTATTCCCTGTTGGGACAACAACTGAGACTTATGATGTTACTGATGCTAATGGTGTAATTACAACCTACAGTTTCGATATTGAGGTAACTGACGGAACAAATCCAGAAGTAACTAATTGTCCGCAAAACACAACCGAAATCGTCAATGCTGGACAATCGTTTGTAATTCCAAATTATACAACCCAAGTGACGGCAACAGATAATTGTACAGCTGCTCCAATAATGACCCAAGTACCGGCACCAGGCGTTGAGTTGGTTGCAGGTTCATCAACCTCAATTAGTATCACTGCAGTTGACGATGCTGGAAATGAGACAATTTGTAGCTTTACTTTAGCGGTAGAAGAGGCACTGAGCCTTGAAGATGAGCTACTGTCTAATGCTCTTGCTGTATATCCTAATCCAGTTTTAGATATGGTAACTGTAGCCTATTCAGGTTCAGATACACTACAGTCAATTAGTATATATGATGTGACAGGGAAGCGAGTTGCAATGATTCAAACTCCAAATGTTGAGACTGTAATTGATATGAAGGATTATGCTGCTGGTGTATACTTTGTACAACTTATTTCAGAGAAGGCGACTGCTGTTAAACGATTGATAAAAAAATAAATAAACAGCATAATTTATAATAAGAATCCCGCTTTC
Organism: uncultured bacterium; assembly: GCA_963974305.1. Lineage (GTDB taxonomy): Bacteria > Bacteroidota > Bacteroidia > Flavobacteriales > Flavobacteriaceae > Dokdonia. The sequence continues at coordinate 45,739 of CAXBCS010000015.1, read as the reverse complement.
CTTGAGAGCGGGATTCTTTATTTTTATTCACTTCTTATTAGTGGATAGGTATATTATTAATTGGATTTTTGATTAAATGCTTGTAAAAATTAGCATCATCTATTTTCACTAAACATCGATGAAGAGCGTAAAAAATCACTTGAAATATATCATTTTTCAGTTACTTGTAATATATTGCCGTCATTAAGAGATAATTGAAAGTCTCTGCCTGGAACCCCAAATCATTGTTGAGTACAAATAATTGTTAACATTATTTTCTAGTCAGTTGCGCTATCGTGAAAGCATAACTGACTTTTTTGCATTCCCCAATTTAATAAACGCAAACAAATATGAATCAAGTAATTACCCCCAACCAAAAGTGCCTTTTTAGAAAGATTGGTATAGGCGCATTTTTTATTCTTATAGTAGCTGGAACCTATTTTGGTATTCAAAACACCACTATTTCAGATAAAAATATTGTTAATCATTCAGATCAATATGAAAGTTTCTTAGAAGAACACCCTTTCCGTGCACGTATGAAAATGAGTAAAGCAGAGCGAAAAGCAGCTGGCTTGCCTCCTAATGCGTTTATGGAACAGGAGTATTTATATACGTCCAATCCCGCTTTATTACGTCCAACGCCAGAGAATCTTATTAGCATACAGGAAGAAATTTCTTTAAACGCTGCAATGAGAGCTGCGCCTGGAGATGCCTCTAATAGTTGGGTGGAAAGAGGTCCTACTAATGTTGGCGGACGTACGAGAGCGCTCATGTTTGCTCCGGGAAGTTTTACTACTGCCTTTGCGGGTGGTGTAAGTGGGGGATTATGGAAAAGTACCAATGTAAATGCAACAACACCAACATGGACACAAATGACAGGTGTTCCTGCCCATTTAAATGTAACCTGTATTACCGTTGATCCAAATAATACCAATATCATGTATTTAGGTACTGGAGAAGTGTATACGGGTGATGCGAGTGGAAATGGAATTTATAGATCAACAGACGGAGGAACTACTTGGGTAAGTGTACACTCAGGAGGAGCATCTGTCTCTAATAGAGTTGCCTTTGTACAGGATATTATTGCTTATGATAATGGAGGTTCAACAGAAATCTTTTTTGGAGCTGGTTCAACCGCCTATGGTGATCCGGGTGCCGCAGGTCCAGGGTATGTTTTTCCTGGCTCAAATGCTATTGGATTATATAAAAGTACAGACGGAACTACATTTACACGTTTAACCGATGCTGCATTACAAATTAGTGGAAATCCACGTTCTCCAAATAATTTTGACATAAGTGCAGATGGGACTTTATGGATGGGAACCAGACGCAATGTATTTGGCAATGGTGGCGGATTTGTATTTTCTTATGATGGAACAACATGGACCAACGAACGCGATTTAGGTAATTTGTCTCGTGTAGAAATTGCATGTTCAAAACAAGATGCAAATAAAATATATGCTCTTGTACAAGATCGTTCTGTAAATCCAAGTAAACCTAAGATTTTTAGAACCACAAATGGCTTTGCAAATGTTACTACCTTAGGATTACCTAATGATGTAGATACTGGAATCGCAGCAGATGATTTTACTCGAGGACAAAGTTTCTATGATCTTCTTTTAGGTGTTGACCCATTGGATGATACGATTGTCTATGTTGGAGGAATTGATTTATTTAAAACCACAAATTCTGGAAATACATGGAATCAGTTTACACATTGGTATGGCGGTTTTGGTTTCCAAGAAGTTCATGCCGATCAGCATGGAATTGCCTTTGCTACAGAGACTGGAGCGACTACTGGCAGGATCTTATTTGGTAACGATGGAGGAGTAGCTTACACAGATGATGGCGGTACAAACACCATTCACATTAATACAAACTATAACGTTACCCAATTTTATAAAGCAGGTATTGCTCAAACTACAGGATCGGACCTTATGATCGCGGGGGCTCAGGATAACGGTGTGCAATTTATTGATGATGCTACAGGAACACCTGATACAGCCGTGAGAATTGCAGGAGGTGATGGTTGTTGGGTCTTTGTAGATCAAGACAGTCAATATATGATAGGTTCTTATGTATACAATAGTTATTCATACCACCAAATGGATGGTACAATTGTAGGTAATTTGCCTGCGCCTTTAGATCCTGCAGATCCAACAATGACAGCCCGTTTAGATGGTGCCGGAGACTTTGTAAATCAGTGTGGTCTCGATAGTGATACAAATATTTTATTTACAAACGGTACTTGGCAAGGAAATTATCAAATCTTTAGATACGCCATAGATCCGTCAGGGCCAGGGGTGACAACTTCAATTATCGATAATGCACTTATTGATAGTACTCCTTCATTTTTTGTGGCTTCACCATATAATACTAATAGAATTCTTGTAGGTACTGCCGTTGGAACACTAATTCAGATGGATAATGCTAACGCAACACCAACATGGACAGAAATTGGATCACCATCCTTTTCAGGTTCTATATCCGATATACGTTATGGAGCAACTGATCAAGATATTATGGTGACCTTTCATAACTATGGAGTAACTAGCATTTGGGCTACTTCAGATGGAGGAACAACTTGGGCAAGTAAGGAAGGAAATCTTCCAGATTTACCAGTAAAAGCGATCCTACAAAACCCATTAAACTTAGATGAGGTAATTATTGGAACCTACCTTGGTGTATGGAAAACCTCAAATTGGAGCAGTGCAACACCTACATGGACACAGTCGGTCAACGGTATGAGTGATGTAAAAGTAATGTCCTTCGATTATAGAAGTGCTGATTATACAATTTTAGTTGCTACCTATGGACGTGGTATTTTTACGGGAACCTTTGACGGGGTAATTCCCACATATTGTGATTCCAATGGAAACACAACAAATGATACTGGTATTACTAATGTATCTATTGGTACTATCAACAATAGCGATGGTCCTCTGAAAGATAATGGATATGAAGATTTTACAACGATTTCTACTGATGCGGTTATAGGTGCAACTTGTGATCTTAATGTAAAAGTAAATACAGATGGAAATAATACACTTTATACTATGGTATGGGTGGACTGGAATAACGATAAAGATTTTGATGATAGTGGAGAAGAGTATACCCTTGGAACGGCTACTAATGTTAGTGACGGCCTAACAACTGGAAGCCCGTACGCTTTAACTATTCCCGCTGGGGCGCTCACAGGAAACGTGCGCATGAGAGTTTCTACTAAAAATGGTGTTGCTCCTACAGCCTGTGAAATTGGCTTTGATGGAGAAGTAGAAGATTATACGATTAATGTAACCAACTATTGCACTGCCAATGGAAATAGTGTAGCTGATGAATATATTGGAAATGTTACCATTGGAACCATTAACAATACCTCAGGAGGAGTAGGTTATGAAGATTTTACAACAACGGTTGCACCTACTGTTTTAACCATAGGAGAAACTCCAACAATTTCTGTAGATAAAGTTTGGACCAGTGCTACTCAATACAATGAAGCGGTAGGGGTTTGGATTGACTTTAATAAAAACGGAGTCTTTACAGATTCAGGCGAACAAGTAATTGCCGATCCTGCCAATCAAATTGATCTCGTAAATGTTCCTTTTAATGCACCTATCCCAAGTGGTGCTGCCATTGGCAATACACGTATGCGTGTGGTTATGAAGTATGTAGGAGGAGCAGACACATCTCTTCCAGTAAGTTGTGGATCATTCGATTTTGGTGAAGTAGAAGATTATACAGTGACTATTGGTCCATCAACTTCATGTGCGCAAACTAGAACTTGGACCGGAACATGGTCGGCTGGTGGAGCGCCAACAGCTACGGATAAAGCTATTTTTGCAGCCAATTATAACACTTCTACAGCAAACATTGATGCTTGTGAAATTGAAATTCAACCAGGCGTGACAGTAACCATAAGCGCAGCTACTTATGCGAAAGCAGAAGGAAACATTATAGTCAATGGAACACTTATCATTGAACATGAAGGTAGTTTGGTGCAAGTAGATGACCTCGCAACGGTAACCAAAGGTGCTTCAGCTAATATAGAAGTATTAAAAACGACACCAACAATCGCACCTTTAGGATTCATGTTTATGAGTAGCCCTATGGATGCCGAAACTAGAGATGGAGTGTACGGAACTATCAACGATACCCATAGTTCGTTTAGAATTATTGATCTTGTTGCTGCCAATTTTACCGTTGATCCTGTATTAGAAGCCTATGCACCATATTCAGGCTCAGAGATTTTTATGGGAGCAAATAATAGTTTCTTATCCAATTTTACTGCTTCTGAAGCTTTAATCCCTGGAAAAGGTCTTATCGTGTATCCACAAGCTTCAATTTCAGATGGTAATGCTGCCTACAACTTAAAATATTCTCAGGGCACTTTAAATAATGGAGTAATAACTCAAGCTATTCAATATAACGGACAAACAAAAAATAACTTTAATTTACTAGGTAATCCATATGCATCTGCAATCGATGCTGTGGCATTAATCAATGCTAATAATATGATTGATGAGGTATATTTCTGGGAGCATATTACAGGCCCTGATAATACCTTACCAGGGTATTTAGGGAATAATTACTCCATGAATGATATTTCAATGCGTAATCTAGCAGGTGGTAACCCCTCTGGTAATGGAGGAACAGCTCCTGGTAGATACATTGCATCGGGTCAAGGATTTGCTGTAAAAGCAGTTCAAGGTGGTGATATAAACGTAAGTTTTACAAATATTATGAGAGTTACTGGTAATAATGACCAATACAGAAACCCAAGCAATGAAGATCGCCTTTGGATTTCTGTAAGCAATGAAGGCTTTGATTTAAAAAGCAACGCTCTAATTGCCTTTTTACCTCAGGCCTCTGAAGGAGTTGATAAAGGTTATGATAGTAAACGTATTGCTACTATAGCCTCTATTTTTACTACTTTGAAAAGTGGTGAACAATTAGGTATCCAATCAAGAGAAACCTTTAATAGTTCAATGGAAATCCCTGTTGGATTTAGTACTGCAATCGAAGAATCACAATCATATACGGTGAGTATTGATGGGATAGAAGGGGCACAGCTTTCTGAAAGTCCAATCTACCTTATTGATCAAGTTCTAGAACGTTTTGTGAACCTTAAAGAGGAGGCATACACCTTCACATCTACCTTAACAAATGCACCAAATCGCTTTGTAATTGTCTTTGAAGCTCCAACAGTATTAGGGGTGGAAGGACAACAAACTCTCGATACTTCAATTTCACTTTATCCAAATCCTGCCAAGACTCTAGTAACTTTGTCTTATGCAGGTACTCAAGACTTGAAATTGGCTCAGATTATAGATGTTAACGGAAAAGTAGTACGTCAATTAGATCTAAGTTCTTTTAGTCAATCACAAACTTTTGACCTAGATAATATGTCATCAGGAGTGTACTTTATGCAAGTGCAAGGAACTACTGAATCGACAGTTAAGAAATTGATTATTCAATAAATTAATCGCATAGTATTATTTAAACACCCGTCCAAGTGATGGGTGTTTATTTTTGACTTTGTCCCTCCGCTAAAGCTTTAGCGACAGCGTACGCGAAATTGCAACACAAAAGACTAGTTGATAATCATCTCACTGCTAATGGCAACAACTATTGTAAATGACACCGACTTTTAATAGAGCCGACTTTAGTTTTTCAAAAGAGAAGGCGGTATCTTTGCAGCCTGAAATAAAATGTATGGATTACGCAGAAAATATATTAGGAACCATAGGAAATACTCCGATGGTAAAAATGAACACCTTAGTTGCTGAACTTCCTTGTTTAGTACTTGCCAAATATGAAACCTTTAACCCAGGAAACTCTGTTAAAGACCGTATGGCCTTACAAATGATCGAAGATGCTGAAGCTGATGGTCGTTTACAACCAGGTGGAACTATCATTGAAGGAACCTCTGGAAATACAGGAATGGGACTTGCACTCGCTGCAATTATCAAAGGCTACAAAATGGTTTGTGTTATCTCTGACAAGCAATCCAAAGAGAAAATGGATATTCTTCGTGCCGTAGGTAGCGAAGTAATAGTTTGTCCTACCAATGTAGAGCCTACCGATCCAAGATCATACTATTCAACTTCAGCACGTCTTGCAAAAGAAACACCTAATAGTTGGTATGTAAATCAGTACGATAATCCAAGTAACGCCAAAGCCCACTACCAAAGTACTGGTCCAGAAATTTGGGAACAAACTGATGGAAAAGTAACCCACTTTGTTGTTGGTGTTGGTACAGGTGGTACCATTAGCGGAGTAGGTAAATACTTGAAAGAGCAAAACCCAAATGTGAAAGTTTGGGGAATAGACACTTATGGGTCTGTTTTCAAAAAATATCATGAAACAGGTGTCTTTGATGAAAATGAGATTTATCCATACATCACCGAAGGTATTGGAGAAGATATTCTTCCTGAAAATGTAAATTTTTCGGTAATTGATGGCTTTACCAAGGTAACCGATAAGGATGCGGCAGTTTATACACGACGTTTAGCGAAAGAAGAGGGAATGTTCCTCGGAAATTCTGCCGGCTCTGCAATCAAAGGATTACTGCAATTAAAAGAACATTTTAAACCTGAAGATGTAGTAGTTGTTTTATTTCACGATCATGGAAGTCGATATGTGGGTAAAATGTTTAATGATGACTGGATGCGCGAACGTGGATTCCTAGAGGAAGAAGTAACCGTTGCAGAAGATTTGATTAAAAATCATATTGACAAACCTCTTATTACAGTAAAGACTGAAGAATTAGTTTCTCATGCTATTGAACGTATGCGCGAATTTAAAATCTCTCAAATACCAGTAGAAGATACTACAGGCTTTGTTGGAAGTGTAGATGAAGCCGATTTGTTCCGTGCCTATATGGAGGATACAAATATTGCTGATACGCCAATTAAAGATGTGATGGGGGCCAAATATCCCGTAGTTAATCGCAAAGCAGTAATTGCTGAGGTATCAAAGTTGATCACCAAAGACAATAATGCTGTCTTAGTAGACCTTGGAAACGGGAAGCACCATATTATTACAAAGCATGATATTATCAATGCAATTTAGGAAATAGAAAAGTAACAGTACTCTTATATATACAAAGACCCCGAAGTTTTTAAACTTCGGGGTCTTCTCATTCATGGATAGGGCAAAAAAATTACATGAATCTATTTACCTTTTTACAAGTCGTGTCGTATGAGGCTGTTGAGCAGCATCATATACAGTGACTAAATAAATGCCAGCTTGTAAATTGGCCACGTTAACCGTCGTTGAATTTCGACCATCTTCTACCTTGTAATTCGCAAGCATTTGACCAGTTAAGGAATAGATTTCAATACGCTCCATTGTAGCAATTCCTGTCGTTATTGTCAATTGATCACTTGCAGGGTTTGGATATATTTGAACTCCTTCTGCTCCTTTAGAGAGATCAAAATCATCTGATTCGTCAGTCGCTTGGTCCACATCAATTCCATTGAGAATAGCGTCAATGATTTCTTGCTGCTGAGCATCCGTCATATCAAAGCTTCCACTTCTAGAGGTAAAGGTCATTTGATATTCAAATCCTACTCCGTTACAATCACATTCTGGTGTATATAATCCTACTGCATACAAGGTATTTGCATTGAAAACATATCCAGGGAAAGTAGTCGTCATATCCCAATTAGGTCCAGGTACAGTCGCCGATGGAGGTAACATACTTCCACTAGAATTTCCAAATCCAAAAGTTGAAAAGTCAATAGAAAGTCCAGTAAAACTATTGTTCTCAGCTACCCACCAGTAATATTCTTCACAAGCTAATTTGTCATCTGCTGGATTTATAGTATTAACCGATGCAGTAACTACTGCAGGACTTTGTTGATTTTGTAAGGTAAAAGCAAGATCCGGATCCCCTAATTCAAAAACTCCAATATCATCAATCGCAAGGTCATTACCATCTCCATTTCCTCCTTCATCTAATATGATACGCAACGTTTCAGAACTCCCTGAGGCAGTAAATGTAATTTCTGCCCCTTGCCAGTCACAGGCATCTGTATCATCTGTATTAATTACCTGAACTCCTGAAGAAGACGTCCCTGCATTCATGAATACACGAGGTAAAATATCAAAGGTACATTGTGGCATATTTTTAAAGTTGGCGCAAAATCTATAACGCTCTCCTTCACGAAGACCAGTCAAAGTTTGTTCCCAAATAATTCCTGAAGTGACCTGTTGCGTCTTTCCATTAACCACCATAAATTGATCATTGGTAGGGTATAAGGCACTATCGACACAAAAAGAGTGATCTGTAACCGCAGTTCCAAAAAGACTCGAATCGTTAGTTACATTGTATTCTCCTGGGTATACAGATGAAGATTGAGTGTAACTACTAGAAAATCCACTGTCTCCTGCTTCAAAATTTCCATTGTTAACAAGGTTCTTACCATCACAACAAAATGCTCCCTGATCAGTTGCAGGAGGATTGCTATCATCTATTGCCATACAGAAATTATCTACTGCGACATATTTACTCCCTGCCAATACGGTTGCACTGCGCGTAATTACTATATGTGTAATATCTCCAGAGAGTGATAATGTATTAGAATCAAAGGTAAAGGTGACACTTTGTTTATTATCATCACAATTACTTGGAACCATAACCGTACCTAATAAATCAATCTCTTGTGGCAGGCCACTAGCGATATAGAGATTTGCATTGGTAGGTGTATGTGACGAAGTAGGTGCTCCTGGATAAACATAGGTACCTGGATAAGCTGGATCATATACTCCATACACACCTATTTCGGCATCTCCCCATCCATGTAAGCATGCAATGTCAAATGAAAAAGAATAGGTTCCTGTTCCATTGGGTACAGGAATCGCCAATTGGTTTAATAAACCTTCTCGCCATGCACTGGTATCTAGTACACGGTTATCTACCCAAAAACTTCCGTAATCTCCATCCGGAGGAGAGGGAGCTCCAGCGGCACCACCTATGGCCGAATGGGTAGAGTCATAATAATCGGCTTCACTGCTGCCGTTCCAAATTTTATCCCATCCAGCTGCTAGCGTAATATTATTACTAGTGTTGGTGGGTGTGCCAATTTCAAAATCGCCATTGTCAAAGAAATTTCCTGGACAAAAGTCTGATTGTGCGGTCATAAGACCTCCAAATAAGAGACAGGATAGAATCATGCCTTTTTTTAAGTTAAAATTTTTCATAATACGTATGATTGGTTCCTACTCTCTTTAGAATTAGGCTTTTCGGAGGCCGCCGTGATATAGTGTGTTCATGCCTATATCAATAGCTTTCCACTTTTGTTACCTTTTTGACTATGGAATATTCGTAGATCTTCGGTAGAAAATTTATGAATGTACTGGTATCAACCTGTTTCAGGACTTTTAAATTTCTTCAAAATCATACTTTAGAATGATGAAAGAAGAGTTTTTGCATTACGTCTGGAAGTATAAAAAGTTCGCTTTCGCGAAAGCGCAGACCACCACAAGCAATGCTATTTCACTCATCAGTGTAGGAATGCATAACCAGCTGGCAGGTCCAGATTTTTTTAATGCTCAATTGTATATTGAAGATCAATTATGGGCGGGAAATGTGGAAATTCACCTTAAATCCTCCGATTGGTATGCCCACGGTCACGAAGCAGATCCTGCTTATGATTCGGTCATCTTACATGTTGTTTGGGAACATGACATTGATATTTTTCGTCTTGATAATTCGTCGATACCAACCTTAGAATTGAAGAAGTTTGTGACTAAGGATACGCTTTCTAATTATAAAACTCTTTTCTCAAGGCAACAAGAGAAGTGGATCAATTGTGAAACCCACCTTCGGGAAGTCCCCAAATCAATTTTAGATCATTGGTTGGAGCGATTATATATAGAACGCCTAGAATACAAAACTCAATCCATACAGTCATTACTCCTTCAAACACACTATGATTGGGAAGCTGTTTTATTCTGTATGCTTGCGCGAAATTTTGGCACAAAAATCAACGGCCTCGCTTTTCATTCTTTGGCAGAAACTATAGATTTTGGCATTGTTAGAAAATGTGCACGTATTCCTTTTCAACTAGAAGCCTTGTTCTTTGGTATGGGTGGATTACTCTCATACAATAGCACCGATTCCTATGTGCTTCAACTCCATGGAGAGTATGAGTATCTAAAAAATAAATTTAGCCTTGAAAACGAAGGAGTATTGCCCATTCAGTTTTTCAAATTAAGGCCAGATAATTTTCCCACGATACGCTTGGCTCAACTGGCTCAACTTTATCATAAACACAGTGATTTATTTCAAAAATTGATGAATGCCAAAACACTAAAAATATGTTATGAAATATTTGAAGTAGCTGCCTCATCTTATTGGGATACCCATTATTCATTTTCAACTCCTCAAAAAAAACGAGAGAAACGATTGACAAAATCCTTTATGGATCTGTTGCTTATCAATACAGTTATTCCTCTAAAATTTGCTTATAATCAACATCAAGGAAAGGCAGAGCAGGAAGACATTCTTTCTTTGATATCGGAGATAAAACCAGAAAACAATGTCATTATTAAAAAGTATAGCTCCTTAGGTCTACCCACTAAAAATGCACAAGAAACACAAGCTTTATTGAGCCTGAAAACCCAGTATTGTGAGCCTAATCAGTGTCTGAGTTGTGGAATTGGAAATTGGTTGATAGGGAAGTAGTACTACTCTTAATAAGAGGCTTTTTTATTGGCATTGAATTTTCTCATAGCCTCAAACATATGCCGGCAACGCGCTTTGTAGGCTGCACTTCCTTTGTGGTAATCCTCTTCCATGATTCTGTGCAATTCTGGATGAATCCAATCGATATCGGTGCCTAGCCAAAATAGGGAGGTAAGTGTATAGGCTTTTACAGCGACCTTCTGTTCTGTAATGAGCCAGTCGAAGCCAGCTTCAACGATGCGATCTTTGTGGAGTGGCGAAATTTGCTTTCGCGAAAGCGGAATCCTATTTTTATAATATGATAGGGTCATATATTCACAGACCTTAGCTATGGGTCGCAAGGCCGAATCCAAATGCACTTTGGACATATTTTCTGTAAAATAATCTAAATGGAGATAGAGAATTGAAAGATCACTTTTGCACACAAATTCCATAACCCAAGCAGCCCGACATGAAATGGGGTCATCTACTTGAAAAACAATATCCAGTATGAGCGGCAGGAGCTCAGGATTGGAAATAACGAGTTCAGAGTATAGCTTGCGTTTCTCCCGACTGTGATTTACATAATCTAAGGAATGATATAATTCTTGTCTTGTCACTTAAGTTTTTGTAAATTTCTAGACTAAAATACTCAAAAATGAAATGGATCAAACGGTTTTTTCTAGTGGCATTAATTGCCTTTGTCTTAATGCAATTTGTCAGACCAGACAAAAACGAAAGTGATCCGAGCTATAGTTCGGTGGAACTCTTTCTCTCTGAAACAAAACCTGTTCCTGAAGTTGCTGCTGTACTTAAAGAAACCTGCTTTGACTGTCATAGTGATCAAACTCGATACCCTTGGTATGCCGAAGTTGCTCCAGTTTCATACTGGCTCGCAGATCATATAAAAAACGGACAGAAACATTTAAACTTCTCTAAATGGTCAGAATATTCTGTAAAAAGAAAGGATCATAAATTGGAGGAGGTCATTGAAATGGTGGAAGAGCGAGAAATGCCTTTAGATTCATATACTTGGACCCACGACGAAGCTAATTTAACAGATGCTCAAGTTGAGGCACTTATTACCTGGGCTAAGGCCGCAAGAGTGAGCTATGGTTTACAAGAAGTGCCTCAATAACAGCTAGCGATTTTTTTCAATAATTTCTTTTACCACTTTGGCAACACCAGTAGTGGCAGCTTCTACGTAGATATTGAGATTTGTTCTTGCCGAGATACTCGGTTTGGGGTCAACAAAATAAATTTTTGCTTTCGCGGAAGCAAAATCAATCAAGCCTGCAGCGGGATACACTTGCATTGAGGTTCCAACGATTATAATGTAATCTGCTTGCTCTACCAATATTGCAGCCGTTTCTAATAATGGCACTTCTTCTCCAAACCAAACAATATGTGGCCGCAACTGATGATTATGTTCGCAAAAATCACCAATCTTTAAATCTCCCCGCCAGTCCATGATAAGGTCTTCATCAAAGGTGCTGCGAACTTTCAACAGCTCTCCATGTAAGTGAATTACGTTGCTGCTTCCTGCGCGCTCATGTAAATCATCTACGTTTTGAGTAACTATATGTACGTCGAAATTATCTTCCAGCCTTACTAAAGCGTTGTGTGCGGCATTTGGGGATACTTCTAATAATTGCTTTCTTCGGTCGTTGTAAAATTGTAAAACCAATTTTGTATTCGCATGCCAGCCCTGCGGAGAAGCTACTTCCATTACATCATGACCTTCCCAGAGTCCGTTGGCATCTCTAAAGGTAGAAATTCCGCTTTCTGCACTAATTCCTGCACCAGTGAGTACTACAATTTTAGATTTGCTTCCGTTTATAACCATGGTCTTGTCTTTTGAGTGACTCAAAGTTCGCATAGTTATTCAAACCTACAAAGGTTGGACACAAAAAAATATGAATAGCAAACTTATGTTTAGAGGAATTTAGTAGTTTGCCATTTCAAATTTGAAACATATTTTTTGGAAACAGAACTACTTGAATATTTACAGTCATTTCTTACGGAGAGACGGATTGCACTTTTTGACAAGGTGTTAAAAGAGCGCACAAGACATTTAACGGTTGCAGTAGAGGATGTATATCAATTACACAACACTTCGGCGGTAATTCGCTCTTGTGAGTCTTTTGGAGTACAGGAATTGCATGTTATTGAAGAAATCAATGCAAAGCGTATAGACAGGGAGATTGCTATGGGAGCCCAAAAGTGGGTGGATGTTCAAAGGCATACAACTGCTACAGGATGTATTCAATCCTTAAAAGAACAAGGCTATCGCATTATCGCTACTTCTCCACACAAAAATGCCCACCGACTTGAAGATTTTGATGTGACCGAGAAAGCCGCTATTTTCTTTGGAAGAGAAACAGAAGGGTTGAGCGATATTGTACTCGATGCCGCCGATGATTTTATTTATATTCCAATGGTGGGCTTTACAGAAAGTTTAAATATTTCTGTTTCTGCTGCCATTACTCTCCAGCATCTGATGACAAAATTAAAGGCCTCCGATATTCCTTGGCAACTTTCTGAATCGGCTTTATTCAACAAGAAAATGGACTGGACTAAAAAGATGATCAAAGACGTAGATCGCATTATTGAGCGTTGGCAGCAAGAAAATTCCTAGCAGCTACACTTTTTCTTAAGCATTTGAACCTGAGAATGTCAGCTATTCATCAGCTTTAACGAATTTTGGTTGTATGCGAACTGTTTTTTCGTACATTTAAATACCAACCAACTCATTTGTGATATGATGATGACTATATATATTGTCGCAGGAATTCTTGTAGCAATTATTCTTTTAGCGGCCTTAGGACCAAAAACCTTTGATGTGTCTCGAAGTATAACCATTCAAAAACCCGTAAATGAGGTTTTTAATTATGTGCGATCTGTTAAAAATCAAGACCATTGGTCCCCATGGAAATTAAAGGATCCTTCAATGACGCAAGAATATTTTGGAGAAGATGGAACTGTTGGTTTCAAAGCCTGCTGGAAGGGAAATAAAGAAGTAGGCGAGGGTAGTCAAACCATTACTAATATTGAAGAGAATGACCGTATCGATAATCGTCTGGTTTTTCTAAAACCTTTTAAATCTGAAAGTGACGGCTACTACATTTTTGAAGGCCAAGGTGCACAGGCAACCAAAGTAACCTGGGGTTTCAGAGGGCAGAATAAATTTCCTGCAACCATGTTCATGCTTTTCATTAATATGGATAAAGTGGTCGGGAAAGATTTTGATGAAGGTTTACAAAATTTAAAGAAAATTTTAGAAGCATAAGAATGAAAATCAATTGGTTTGAAATTCCAGTCTCAGATATGGAACGCGCAATTGCGTTTTATCAAACAGTGTTTGCTATTGAAATCAAGAAACAGGAGTTTGGAGAGGTTGTTATGGGACAATTTCCCCCTAATTCTCAAGAGGGAGCAGCGACAGGAGCACTAATGATGTACCCTTCGTATATACCGTCAGAAGAAGGAGCACTTTTGTATTTTGACTCTGCTGATATTCATACAGAATTAAATCGTGTGGTCGATGCTGGAGGGAAAATTCAAAGGGAGAAAACCTTGATTGCACCCGAACATGGATATATGGCAGTTTTCACCGACTCCGAAGGCAACAGAATCGCTCTTCATAGTACGGACTAAGGATAGAAAAATACCTCTTGTGTTTAGCACTATATCAGACCGTTTTCATCTCTTAGAATGCGGACTTAGTTCCGACCTTGTAATACTCGGTATTCTTCGTAACATTCACTAATCGCATCTAAAATCTGAAGATCATTTGCGGTAATGATGAAATTATCTGAATAGTTACAGTTTTGAAGAATTGCATCAATATCGTTGCGGTCCAGTTGAAGCAAAGCAGTTAAGGTTTCACGATCAAATTTGCGTTCCAATAGGTTTCTTACCTGATCGTCCTCTTTCATTTTGCGCAGCTTTTTCATTTGCTGCGATTTTTTTCCAAATATATTATAGAGAAAATCTGCCGGATTAAATATAGCACTCAAAACACGACTAACGGCTCCGGGCTGACTATTTCCAGCTTCGTAGCCTTTGTTTAAGCCTGAGATGCTGTAACGAGAGTTGTTATAAATAGGAATTTTTTTGGCGTCTATCTCAAGGTATCCCGTGAGTTGGATTTCTTGAACCACGACTTCTTCCAATGCAATTCCAATCTCTGTCATCTTAATTTTTACATCTCCGTATTTGACCCAGTCGGCGCTTACGCGAACTTGCAAAGATTTATAGCCTAGGTAGGAAAAATATAAAGTATCATCTACTTGTGCTTTTACTTCAAAATACCCATCCTTATTTGTGGTGGCTCCTTTAACATTATTAAGGTTAACAATATTTACATTTTGGAGAATTTTGTCGGTTGAAGCACTTAGTACAGTTCCATTAATCACCCCTTCTTGAAGAGTAGGGCTAATGGTGTCTGTATCCTGCGATAAAGCAGGAAAACTGATACTAATAAGTAGGATGGCAAAAAATATTTTTTTCATAGCAATAGCAATTTATGCAATCTGTAGAAAAAATCGAGCCAAATCTACATTTTTACAAAAATAATAACAATAATAAAGACAATTGGGATTTAATTAAAAAGTTGCACCAACTTATAAACGGCTATAAATGAAACATCCCGCATAGAGCGGGATGTTTTTTTATAGTCTAAGTAGCGATTAGCTACGACGTCTTCTTTTGCCTGAAAATGGGCTTTTACCACCATCACTATCCGGTCTGCTTGGTCCCCGTTCTGCACGTGTTGGTCTGCGATCACTATCACCGCGACGAGACTCACTACGGTCACTTCGACCTCCGCGATCACGATCCCCAAAACTAGAAGAACGATCACTGTCATTGCGATCACTGCGACGACGTTCACCGCCACCACCAGATCTTGAAGAACGATCAGAGTCACCACCACTACGACGGTCATCTCTTCGGCGATCTCCTCCGCCACCTCTGTTGCCTTTGTAGCCTCCGCCACCGCTGCGACGATCTCCGCCACCACTGCGTCTTTCACCACGTTCACGTCCGCCGCCACCGCCACGATTGCGATCTCGACCTCCGCCACCTTGTGTTTCTTCCACACTAACGCGACGTCCGTCCATTTCAAAATCTTCAAATAGAGCGATAACTTTTTCTTTGTGTTCTGTATCTGTATTAAAGAAAGAGAAACTGTCTTTACAATCAACACGGTAAATACCGTCTTGTCCTAGACCTGTCTTTTCTTTCAAGAAATCTTTAAGACGCATCCAGTCAAAATCGTCCTTACGACCAATGTTGATGAAATAACGTGTAGTTTCTCCAGATTCTTCTTTGGCAGCTGCCGTAGCATTTTCGTTAAGATCTTTCGATTTCTTGTAGTAATTAAAGAAACGCGTAAACTCTACTGAGAATACTTTCTTGATGATCTCTTCTTTAGTATTGTTTGCTAGCACTTCCTCGATAGCAGGTAGGTAAGCATCAATTTCTTGGTGTACCTCTGTTTTCTCTATGCTATTTGCAAGGTGTAATAACTGTACCTGGCAAATTTCTAAACCATCAGGAATAGTCTTCTGCTCAAATTTCTTACCAAGAATCTTTTCTAGTTGCTTAATTTTACGGCTTTCGCTACGAGTAACAATTACCATAGAAGTACCTGACTTCCCAGCACGACCAGTACGACCAGAACGGTGTGTATAGGTTTCTATTTCATCAGGAAGTTGGTAATTGATTACGTGTGTAATATCGTCTACATCAATTCCACGAGCAGCAACATCAGTAGCTACAAGCATCTGAATTTGACGTGAACGGAAACTCTTCATTACCAAATCACGTTGGTTTTGACTTAAATCCCCATGCAAGGCTGCAGCGTTATAACCATCTGTAATAAGTTGTTCAGCTACTTTTTGAGTATCTCTTTTTGTTCTACAGAAAACTACAGAAAAGATATCAGGATTTGCATCAGAAAGACGCTTTAATGCTTGGTAACGATCTCTTGTATGAACTACAAAATATTCGTGAGATACATTTTTTGCACCTTCATTTTTTGATCCTACTGTAATTTCTGTAGGATTATGCATGAATTCTTTAGCGATACGTGCTACTTCGCGAGGCATGGTAGCACTAAAGAGCCAAGTTAATTTATCATCTGGTGTATCTGCAAGGATGGTTGTTATATCCTCATAGAATCCCATATTAAGCATCTCATCTGCTTCATCTAAGACGCAGTAGCTCAATTTTGAAATATCAACCATACGACGACGCATCATATCTTGCATACGTCCTGGAGTTGCAACAATAATTTGTGCACCTTTAGAAATCTCACGCGCTTGTTCTTGAATGTTTGCACCTCCATAAACAGCAACTACACGAGCACCTTTAGTATGCTTAGCATACAATTTCATTTCGTTGGTAATCTGTAAACACAGTTCGCGAGTAGGAGCTATAATAAGTCCTTGTGTAGTTCTACTAGTCGCGTCTATTTTTTGTAATAATGGAAATCCAAAAGCAGCTGTTTTTCCAGTTCCTGTCTGAGCCAATGCAACCATGTCGATGTCCTCTTCTAGGAGCATCGGAATCGCTTTTTCTTGAATTTCTGAAGGTTTTTCAAAACCTAAATCGGCAATAGCCTGAAGTAGGGGCGCATCTAAGCCCAATTGATCAAATGTCATTTGATGTATTTTAATATGTTATCGTGCTTTAGAAGCGCAACGACGTTTTAAAATCCACTTGCTTCGATCAACACGGTGCCAATAATCTGGCAGAACCTCACCCTGAGGTTTTTCAAGCTGCAAAAGTACTAAATATTAGACAAATAACATGTATAATATTTATAATTATTTAAGTAGTTGAAAATCAATATTTTAAAGAGTATAAAAGTGGCTACCCTTTGTCTAAATGGTTTAAAAACTGGGCCATTGCCTTTCCGCGATGTCCAATTTTTCCTTTTAAAGCCAATGCCATCTGTGCAAATGTAGATTGGTAGCCATCAGGTTTAAAGATAGGGTCATAGCCAAAACCTCCATCGCCTTGTCGTTCTTTGGTGATTTCTCCTGTACATATTCCTTCAAAGGTTGTGATGGTGTCGGCTTTCGCGAAAGCGATAACAGTTATAAACTGTGCAGTTCTATCCTGCTTTGTTGCCAAAGAGATTAGCAACTTATTCATATTATCTGATGCATTTTTCTGAGGGCCAGCATATCGCGCCGAAAATACTCCTGGGGCGCCGTCTAAAGCCGTTACTTCTAGTCCCGTATCATCAGCGAAGCAATCATATCCATAGTTGTCCTTTATATACTTAGCTTTTAATATAGCATTACCTTCAATAGTTGGAGCATCTTCAATTATATCTTCTGTACAGCCAATGTCTTCAAGACTCTTGAGTTTGATATGTGAAGGCACAAGATCCTGTACTTCGCGAAGTTTATTTTGATTATTAGTGGCAAAAACAAGTGTAGTCATCCTACAAATTTACACCAAACTAAAGATAGCTGCACCATAAATTGCAAAACGTACAAAGCGTAATAGACCAAATAAGAGGTAATAGCTAAACTTAAATCGTATCATCCCGGCTGCTAAGCTTGAAACTGCAAAGGGAATAGGGAGGAGGGCGCCAACAACAATTAAAAAACCGCCCCACTTACGGGCGTTCTTAAGATGTTTAGCCATTTTTACCTCGAGGTAATTATGTACTGAAGCAATTTTTAAGGCTGCAACTCCTGTAAAGTAGGATACAATTCCGCCTGCATATGACAGGGTCGCAATGATAGCCAGAAAAAGTACTGGGTTGTCTGTTTTTCCGCTCCAAGCAATAAATAATTCTGGAGGGATAATTCCGAGAATAGATTCCGATAAGAAGAACACCGTTAAAATGAGGAAACTTGAATAATTATCAATGACATAATTCAACGCCTCATTAATATCAATTATAAAGAAATGAATAATAACCAATGCACCAACAACAATTAATATTGGTGGTAAAGCTTTTTTTAATGCATCACCTAGAAACCTATAAAATCCTGTATAGGTGTAATATTGATGCAATAATTGCAGTCGATTTTTCTTTTTTGAGGATACTTGGGTATTCATCGTAGGGTATAGTAGGCTAATTGTGAAACAAAAATAACACCTACAGTGTCATTTTATGATAGAAAGCATCATAAAATTTATATAAAATGTGCAAGCCTAAGCTCTGTCGTAAAAAATATAGCCAACTTACTGATGGTGATAAGGTTCACCTTTTAAAATAGTGAAGCCCCTATATAGTTGTTCGGTAATAAATAAGCGAACCATCTGGTGGCTAAAGGTCATTTGAGAAAGGGCTACTTTGCCTTGTGCTTTTTGATATACCGATTCTGAAAAACCATAAGGACCTCCGATAACCAAAACCAAGGTTTTATAACCGCCATTCATCTTCTTTTGCAAGAATTTTGAAAAGCCAACACTGTTAAACTCTTTTCCATTTTCATCCAATAAAATAAGATGATGTTGAGGACCCACTTTTTTTAAGATAAGAATTCCTTCCTTTTCCTTTTGTTGGGATTCACTCAGGTTTTTGACATTTTTTATATCTAGTATTACTTCGAGACTAAATTTGATGTAATGATTTAGTCGGCCACTGTATTCATCAATAAGCGTTTGAAGTTGCTTATTGTCTGTTTTTCCAATGCAGAGCAGTTTAATATTCATGTTTCAAAAATACAAAGACTTGGTTTACTGCGTCCGTTTTATTGGCTTTTCCTATTTTTACATAAATAGAATTTCCAATGATTTCCAAAGAACAATTTGATATTGAGATAGCTGGTATTATCAAAAATGCCATCAGAGAAGATGTAGGTGATGGTGACCATAGTTCGCTAGCCTGTATTCCCGCGACTGCTCAAGGGAAAGCAAAATTATTAGTGAAGGATGAAGGTGTGTTGGCTGGTGTTGCTTTCGCGAAAGCGGTATTCAACTATGTAGATCCTAATTTAAAAATGGAAGTTCTCATTAACGATGGGGAAGCGGTGAAATTTGGAGATATTGCCTTTTTTGTGGAAGGCTCCTCCCAGTCCATTCTCAAAGCAGAACGTCTCGTATTGAACGCCATGCAACGTATGAGTGCCATCGCAACCAAAACAAAATTCTTTGTAAACCTACTCGAAGGGACTGGAACAAAAATCCTAGATACTCGAAAAACTACCCCTGGAATTCGCGCCTTAGAAAAATGGGCTGTCAAAATTGGCGGTGGCGAAAATCATCGGTTTGCACTTTATGATATGATCATGCTTAAGGATAATCATATTGATTTTGCAGGTGGGGTTACTAAGGCCATTATGAAAACTGTCGATTATCTCAAGGAAACAAATCGCGATTTGAAAATTATTGTAGAAGCGCGAAGTTTAGAAGAGATAAAGGAGATTTTACAAAACCATGGGCATGTATATCGCATTTTGATAGATAATTTTAATTATGAAGATACCCGTGAAGCTGTGCAAATAATTGGAGATAAATGTTTGACAGAATCTTCAGGCGGAATTAATGAAAAAACAATTAGAGACTATGCACTATGTGGTGTAGATTATATTTCTAGTGGGGCACTTACACATTCAGTATACAATCTTGATTTGAGTCTTAAAGCTGTCTAATGGACGAAACGACCTTAGAAGAAAAATTAATGCGGTTTAAGCCGTTCTCCTTTGTAGTAGGATTTTTTAAAAAAATTATCTTACCAGGTTTTGAGGGGATGACTGCTTATGACCTCCTTAGAACCTATCTCACGGGTATTATTGAAGGTGCCTTGTCTTCTCGAGCTGGTTCAATTGCTTACAGTTTCTTCATGGCTATTTTTCCTGCCCTTATCTTTTTACTCAATTTAATTCCATACATCCCTATTGATGGTTTTGATTTAAAATTCATGTCCTTTATATATGAATTGATCCCGGGACAGTCACTTCCGTTTTTTCAACCTATTATTTCAGATATATCACAAACAGAGCGTGGAGGCTTGCTTTCCATTGCGGGTGTCTTGGCGTTATTCCTTATGGCTAATGGTGTCAACGCTATTTTTAGCGGCTTTGAAGGATCATTTAATGTTCATTTAAATAGAGGTTTTATACGGCAATATGTGGTTGCTTTAGGGGTATCTATAATTTTGGCATCGTTATTGGTTATTACAATATCAATATTGATATACTTTGAATATGTATTGAAGGTGCTTAGGGATCAAGATTTTATGAGTGACTCGACAGATATTACATTACTAAGCATAGGAAGTTATATTTTCTTAATCATTATGATATATGCAGTCGTTGCAACACTCTATTATTTTGGAACCAAAGAGGGCAGATCACACCGTTTTCTTTCTCCTGGAGCATTGATGACAACCTTACTATTTATGTTAACAACCTATTTATTTGGTGTTTATATCGATAATTTTTCAAATTATAATGAGTTGTATGGCTCGATTGGAGCACTTTTAATTATGATGTTATATATTTGGATAAATTCAAACTTAATATTACTCGGCTTCGAATTGAATGCCGTTTTACGAAAATTGAGAATTGCACACAAAAACCCTTAATAAAAACAAATAACTAAATTATGAAGCATTTATTTTTAACACTTATGGCTATTTTAAGTATCACAACAGCAACCTCGCAAACTGTTGTAGGTGATGCAACCTTGCCTAACACTATGACCCTAGAAGGTTCAGATCTTATGCTCAATGGCGCGGGAATGCGTGAAAAATTATGGATTGACTTATATGCAGGCGGACTTTATCTAGCCAGTAAAACGGATGATGCTAAGGCTGTCATCAATGCAGATGAAACGATGTCTATGAAATTACACATTGTATCTGGGATGATTTCAAGTGAAAAAATGATCAAAGCAGTAGACGAAGGTTTTACAGCTTCATTAAATGGTAAAACAGATGTTTTGGCTAGCAAAATTGAAAAGTTCAAAGGATTTTTCAGTGCTGAGATTACTAAAAATAATGTTTTTGACATCGCTTATATCAAAGGAAAAGGTTCTGTTGTTTATAAAGACGGAAAAGAAGTTGGTGTGATCGAAGGACTTGATTTTAAGAAAGCACTTTTCGGTATCTGGTTGGGAGCAAAACCAGCTGATAAAGGTTTAAAAAACGAAATGCTCGGTAAGAACTAAGCAATCACTTAATATTTTTAAACGGCGAACTATTGTTCGCCGTTTTTCGTTTAACCTAATAAATGTCTATGAAAAAGATAGTTTTACTAGCATTCGTCCTTTGCTCAGTTCTCCAAATGAATGCACAAGTTAATATGGTGCTCGGTCAATGGAAAACCATTGATGATGAAACAGGGGTAGCCAAGTCTATTGTAGAAGTGTATGAAAAGGAAGGTAAGGTTTTTGGAAAAATTATCGATATCCTCAATCCAGCGGACAAGGATAAGATTTGTATTTATTGTAAAGGCGATGAAAAAAATCAACCCCTGATTGGTCTCAATATTATTAAAGGCTTGCAGTTAGATGGGGATCGCTATGAAGATGGAACTATTTTTGACCCAGAAAAAGGCAAAGAATACAACGCTAAAATATGGGTCGAAAACGATACTCCAAACACCCTAATGGTAAGAGGATACATCGCTTTTTTATATAGAACTCAGGAATGGATTCGTGTAGAGTAAGCACTTGATTGTATAAATATTAAATAACCGTTCATAACTTGAGCGGTTTTTTTTGTGGTGCGCTTTCGCGAAAGCGCTCTAAAACCTACTTTTGAAGTCATGTCACACTTTATAGATGTCATACTGCCTATACCTGTCGAAAGGGCCTTTACCTATCGAGTTTCGGAGGCGGAATACAATTTCATCCTACCAGGAATGAGAGTGGCTGTTCCTTTTGGGAAGTCTAAGATTTATGCTGGCATTGTGAAACAGACTCATTTGACAGCTCCAACAGTTTATGAAGCCAAGGAAATTGAACATATACTCGATGAAACACCTCTCGTCACTGAAGACCAACTAAAACTTTGGTCCTGGATAGCCTCTTACTACATGTGTACAGAAGGAGAAGTGATGCGAGCATCTTTGCCTAGCGCCTTCCTTCTTGAAAGTGAAACCATCTTACGCGTAAATCCCGAAGCTATTATCCAAGATGAAAGCCTGAAAGATGATGAGTTCTTAATCTATGAAGCCCTACAGCATCAGTCTGAGCTTAAGATTCAAGAAGTAATGGAGATTTTGGGAAAACGTACCGTCCTACCCCCAATAAAGCGCCTACTAGAAAAAGGAGCCCTGTCATTACAGCAAGAGCTCTATGAGCAATACAAACCTAAGTTGGTAAAGTATGTTCGCTTAGCAGCCATCTATGAAGATGAGGCTGCCTTTAATCTCCTAATGGAAGAGCTCTCTAGAGCACCAAAGCAGCGCCAAGTATTACTTCAGTTTTTTACTTTACGTGCTCAATCTGAGAAACCTATCAAAGCCTTAGAACTTCAGAAAATAACTGGAGCTTCGTCAAGTTTGCTAAATGCACTGGTTGAAAAAGGGGTTTTTGAACGCTATGAAAAGCGTCAGGATCGCATTGACTTTGAAGGCGCAACAACGGGAACAAAAACACTCAATGATTACCAACAAGTAGCACTAGACGAAATCAAAAGCGCCTTCAAAACCAAAGATGTCTGTGTTTTACACGGAGTTACAGCTTCGGGGAAAACAGAAATCTATGTCTCCTTGATTGAAGAGATGCTCGAAAGCAAACAACAGCTGCTCTACTTACTCCCTGAAATAGCCTTGACTACTCAGTTAATTGGGAGGTTGCAGGCGTATTTTGGAGAGAAAGTCGCTGTTTTTCATTCTAAATACTCGGTCAATGAGCGTGTGGAAGTATGGAATAATGTATTGGCTAAATTAGACAAAGCACAAATCATTATTGGCGCTCGTTCAGCGGTGCTTTTGCCCTTTAGAAATCTCGGTTTTATCGTAGTTGATGAAGAACATGAAAGCAGTTTTAAGCAATTTGACCCAGCGCCTCGCTATCACGCTAGAGATACAGCTATTGTTTTAGGAAGCATGTTTAAAGCAAAGGTGTTACTTGGTTCGGCCACTCCTGCCATTGAAACTGTGTACAATGGTATTAATGATAAGTATGGCTATGTTCAATTGAAGCAACGTCATGGGGACATCCTTATGCCTGATATCAATTTGGTAGATATTAAAGAAAAGCAGCGAAAACGCGAAATGACTGGTCATTTCAGTGATACATTATTGCGTGCTATAACAGATGCCTTAGCATTGGGCGAACAAGTAATTTTGTTTCAGAACAGGCGAGGGTTTTCGCCAATTTTAGAGTGTACCACCTGTGGTCACGCTCCCCAATGTCCTAATTGTGATGTGAGCTTGACCTATCACAAATACAAAAGCCAACTCCGCTGTCATTATTGTAGTCATCATATTGCAATGCAATTAAAGTGTATGGCTTGTGGTAGTTCAGAGTTAACAACCAAAGGTTTTGGCACCGAACAAATAGAAGTAGAACTCAAAGAGTTGTATCCTGAGAAGTCTATCGCTCGTATGGATTCTGACACTACCCGCGGCAAGTATGGTTTCGAAAAGATTATCACTGCCTTTGAACAGGAAGAGATCGATATTCTTGTAGGAACGCAAATGCTCACAAAAGGCCTTGATTTTCGGAATGTCAGTTTGGTGGGAATTATGAATGCCGATAGTATGTTGAATATTCCTGATTTTCGAGCTTTTGAACGCAGTTATCAATTGATAGCGCAAGTATCGGGTAGAGCAGGGCGAACGCAAAAGCAGGGGAAAGTATTGGTGCAGACCTACAATCCGTACCATCAGATTTTGCAACAGGTATCTGCCAATAAGTTTATGGCGATGTTTGAAGAGCAATTGGAAGATCGACGAAATTTTAAATACCCTCCTTTTTATCGACTGATAAGAATTACATTAAAGCATCGTGATTATCAAAAAATAGAAGAGAGTAGTGTATGGCTCGCCCAGGCGTTAAGACAAGTCTTGGGAGCTGCAGCGGTATTGGGACCAGAAATTCCAGCAGTAGCTCGTGTGCGTAATCAATACAGGCGAAATATACTGATCAAGCTTTCGCGAAAGCAAAATGCTACACAGGTGAAAGATGCAATTGGCCGGGTCAAAACCAGTTTTATGGCGATCCCTCAATTTCGATCTGTTCGATTGATTATGGATGTGGATTGTTATTAGATCGGGAAGTGAACGGTTATCAGATATCAGTTAACAGTTAACCGTTAACGGTTAACTGTTAACACTGAAGTGGTTCAATTTTTTATGCATTACTTAGGAATTATGCTAGGGTGTTGACTCAACTTCGTTTCAACGCTGGACATAAAAAAATCCGCTAGGTGCGGATTTTTTAGTATTTATTAGCTGAAAGTGATTTAGGCAGAAAGCGCTTCCATTAAATCGGCTTTTTTATGACGGCTCAATGGGATTTTCTCTCCATCAATCTCAATATTTCTACTGTTGTATTTATCTATCTTATCGATATTAATAATGTAGGACTTATGAATACGCATAAAACGTTCATTAGGGAGTTGTTCCACAAATGATTTCATGGTTGCTAGTACGATGATAGGATCATGTACTGTCACAAGCTTTACGTAATCTCCAAGTGCCGTAATGTATTTGAGTTCGCTCAACATTACTTTCTTTTTCTTCAGATTACTTTTTACAAAGATATAATCATCGTCTTCTACAGAACCTTCGGTCTTCAGTTTGTGAAGGCTAATGGCTTTATAAACGGCATTTGTAAAACGATCTTTGGTAATTGGTTTACGTAAGTAGTCTATTGCATTATAGTTAAAAGCTTTGTAGGCGTATTTTGTTTTTCCTGTTACGAAAATAATTTGCGGTTTGTGAATAAGATCATCAAGCAAATCAAAGCCGGAAAGGATAGGCATTTCAATATCTAAAAAGATAAGGTCTACTTTGGTTTCAAGCAAACCGTTTTTGGTTTCGATCGCGTTGTTGTACTCGGCGACCAATTTCAGATTGGGATGATCGTTAATCATCTTTACTATTGCCAAACGCTGTAGACTTGAATCATCAACGACGGCGCAATCTAGTAGTACTCCCTCCACAGTATAAAGTATTAAATAGGTTAAGACTGTAATAATAGACAAATAATCGATGAAATGCAACCTTTTTGTGGTATTCGTCGGGAGAATACCTAATTTGGTCGAAGACAAGTGTCGTTTGTCGATGATGTTTTCTTTTTATTTTGAGTGAAAATTGGCCTAATTTTTAGGAGTGTTTGGCATTCTAAACTAATTATATATAGTAACATATCTTATTTCTTGTAAATTCCCTACATAGGGGCTTTGTAATATGAATAAGTATGATTACTTTTGCGCACATTTTAAACTAAAAATAATAGAGTATGAATCATTATGAAACTGTTTTCATCTTGAATCCCGTTTTATCTGATGAACAGATAAAGGAAACAGTTAAGAAGTACGAAGATATTCTGACTTCAAAAGGTGCCAAGATGATCAACAAAGAGGACTGGGGGCTTAAAAAGCTTGCCTATGCCATCCAAAACAAAAAAAGTGGTTTTTATCACCTAATGGAATTTACTGTTCCCGGTGACGCGATCAACGAATACGAACTTGCTTTTCGTCGTGACGAAAGAGTAATGCGTTATTTGACTGTAGCATTAGACAAGCACGCTGTTGCTTGGGCTGCAAAACGTGTAATTAGAGATAAAAAACAAAAAGCGTAATTATGGCAAGTCTTCAACAACAAGCAAAAGGAAAGAAAGATGGCGAGTTAAGATACCTTACTCCGCTTAACATCGAAACAAACAAAGCTAAGAAATACTGTCGCTTCAAGAAATCAGGTATAAAATACGTTGATTATAAAGATGCAGATTGGTTAGGTGGTTTTGTAAATGAACAAGGTAAATTGTTACCTCGTCGTTTAACAGGAACTTCTTTGAAGTACCAACGTAAAGTTAGTGTAGCTGTAAAGCGTGCTCGTCACCTTGCACTTATGCCTTATGTTACTGATTTATATAAATAAAAACTAGAAACAACATGGAACTTATTTTAAAAAGAGACGTTGAGAATCTAGGATTTGCAGACGATATCGTAAACGTTAAGAACGGATTTGGAAGAAACTTTTTAATTCCTCAAGGAGCAGCTGTTTTAGCTACACCTTCAGCAAAAAAAGTACTTGCCGAAAACTTGAAGCAACGTGCACATAAAGAACAGAAAGTAGTAGATGATGCTCAGAAAGAAGCAAATAAATTGAAAGATTTAGAGGTGAAGATCACTTCTAAAACTGGAGATGGAGATAAGCTTTTTGGATCTGTAAATAGCGCAGATTTAGCTGAAGCTTTGGAAAAAGCGGGTGTATCTATCGAAAGAAAGTACATTTCAATTCCAGGAAACAACATCAAACGTTTAGGTAGCTACGAAGCTTCTATCCGTTTCCATAAAGATGTGATCATTCCTTTTGGATTTGACGTCGTAGCTGAGGCATAAGCCAACGCTTACCACATACAAAAGACCGCTAAGTAATTTACTTGGCGGTTTTTTTATTCGATTTTTTAAAACATTGAAAGTGGAGCTTTCCGTTTTCGCGAAAATAGGAGTACGCATGCAATACACAAGACTTACAAAAGAACAATTAGAAGAATTACATCCTGAGTTTATTAACTTTCTGGCAACCCAAACCATTACAGCTGCCGAATGGGAAGACATCAAAACCAATAAGCCAAAAGTCGCCGAAGAAGAAATCGATATCTTCTCTGACCTCGTATGGGAAGGCGTACTTACCAAAGCCGAATTCCTTGAGCATATCTCTCCCAATCAAATGCACCTTTTTCAACTAGGCGACGATAAAATGACCCTCATCGCAGTGAAAGTCAACAATGAAGAAATTGACATCACTACCGAAGATGGATATAATTGGCTCAAAGAGAACCTAGGTGATGATCAAGTAGTATTTCTTACTGCAAGCAAAGACTATAGCGAAAAACCGAATATGGATAAGTTCAACCTAATCCAACAAGGAGCCATCATTACCAAAGGAGATCTGTATCGCTGGTTTGGCCGCTTTGTGGAGGTGAAGTAGATCCCCCTCTGTCCTTCGGACATCTCCCCCAAAGGGTGAGAAATTCCCCCTCTGCCCGTTGGGCATCCCCTTCTAAGGGAGAGGTTTTTAGGGTATATAAAGCTCGGTATAGCGCAGTAGTTCTTGTCCACATAATTAATACCAGAATACAAACCTACCAAAATACCAGAATACCAGAATACCAACATACCAGCTCACCAACCTACTTCTTCTTCCGCTTCGCCATCATTTTATAATAATCATCGATAACGGTTTTACGGCCTATGGTTTTGGTAATGATATCCTTCTCAAGATCCCAACCTCGGGCCGGAGAGTATTGTCTGCCATACCAAATGATTTGTAGATGCAAATCATTCCAGACATGTTCTGGAAAAAGACGCTTGGCATCTTTTTCTGTTTGCACAACGTTTTTGCCATTGGTTAATCCCCAACGATACATCAAACGATGAATATGAGTATCAACGGGAAAGGCAGGAATACCAAAAGCTTGAGAAACAACCACACTGGCTGTCTTATGACCCACAGCAGGGAATTCTTCCAACAACGCGATATCTTGTGGCACTTTGCCATCATGCAAGTCTATAAGCATGTGCGAGAGTCCGTGGATGCCTTTTGCTTTCATAGGTGATAACCCCACCGGTTTTATAATCTCCCGAATCTCTTCGATTGAAAGTTTGATCATATCGTAGGGATTGTCGGCGATTTCAAAGAGGAGGGGAGTGATTTGATTGACCCGCACATCAGTGCTTTGTGCACTCATTAGTACCGCGATGAGTAAAGTATAAGGATCTTTATGATCTAGTGGAATTGGAATTTGCGGATACAGTTCTTTCAAGGTGGTCATTACAAAATCTACCTTTTCTTGCTTGGTCATATTTCCTATCTTTATACTAAAATTAATTGCTAAAACGAAGATAATGAATACACTCAAAGTAGGAGATAAAGTACCCAATTTTACCACCACCGATCAAGATGGGAATCCAGTAAAACTCGCCGATTTCAAAGGCAAAAACCTCATAGTCTTTTTCTATCCAAAAGCATCCACGCCAGGTTGTACAACTGAAGCATGTAACCTTCGCGATAATTATACCGAACTACAAGCGCAAGGATATACGCTCTTAGGTGTTAGCGCCGACTCAGAGAAGCGTCAAAAGAATTTTGCGACCAAATATGAATTTCCTTTTCAACTCCTAGCAGACGAAGATCATTCTGTGATCAATGCCTTTGGAGTTTGGGGTTTAAAGAAATTCATGGGGAGAGAATATGAGGGGATCCACAGAATGACTTTCAAAGTAGATGGTGACGGTGTCGTAACTGATGTCATCCAAAAGGTGAAAACCAAAGATCATGCTGCGCAATTGTTAGACTAGATAGCTCTAATTCTAAAACACAAAAAACGCCCATCTGGGCGTTTTTTGTGTTTTATCGATTCTTAATATAGGTGTCCAACAACTTCTCAGTTGTCTTTTGCATTTTGTTTTTCATAAAGGACGACCAGCCCAAGAGATAACCAGTGGGACCAATCGCTTGTCGCGACCATTTCCACAAATCAAATACGTCTGTATGTTGGATGATTTTACCATCCTTGAATTCAAAGCTTGCCTGCACTCGGTTTTCAACTTTTCGTTTTTTAGGACCGTAGACATAATTGGCAACCCACTTGGCAGAACCACTCTTGTCGTCTGCTTTTATATTGGATGCTAAGATAGTTGTACTTTCTTTCCCACGAGACATCAACATTTCCCACATCGCCTTGGCACGGTCTCCTTCTAGTCTACCAAAGGCAGGATCTTCAAAAACAATGTCGTCATGATAGCAAGCATTCATTCTCTCGGCATCTCCTTTGGCGAAAGCCGTATAAAACTTGTCAATCAATTGGGCATTAGGATGCATACGCATGAGTTTAGTATTTCAAGATACGAAATATCATCGTTGCAATTTCGCGCAAGCGGGAGGAAAGGGGAAAAGGGAGTAGGGAATAGGCAGAAGGCAGTAGGCGGTAGGCAAAAGGAATTAGGGATTAAGAAAAGAACAGGTTCCAATCAAAAACATCCCTCTGCCGATGATGGCATTAAGAAGTAGGCAATAGGCATTAGGCATTAGGCATTAGGCATTAGGCAAAAATAAATTCCAAGCTCCATAACACAATTAATATTTGTTTTTTTGTTGTTCAAAAATCGTTAATCTCCAATCGTTAATCTCCAATCAAATCCTCCCTCTGCCGATGATGGCATTAAGAAGTAGGCAATAGGCATTAGGCAAAAATAAATTCCAAGCTCCAAAACACAATTAATATTTATTTTTTTGTTGTTCAAAAATCGTTAATCTCCAATCGTTAATCTCCAATCAAATCCTCCCTCTGCCCTTCGGGCATCTCCCTTCAAATGGAGAGGGTTTGAGTTTTTATAAAGTTTGTTATAATAATGTGTTTTGTTAAACTACCAGCATACCAGCATACCAGCAGACCAGCATACCAACCTTCCACTATTCCTCAAAAGAAAAAACCTCCCAAAATAGGAGGTTCTTAATATATTATAGTGAAAAATTACTTTTCTAGATTTTCCAACAAGGCATTTGCATTGCTGTTGTATCCAAAAAGATTTAGCGACTTGATTAAATCGGCGCTGCCATCTGGGAGCATTTCTTCCCAACCTTCTTCGCCATCATGGATCATTCGTAAGATTTCTCTTGAGAAGATGTTGGTGATATTAGGGTCTGGGTTTTCAATATCGACAACCTTGCCATTGTACTTAAAGAACTTGTACAGTTCCTTCATACGAGGATGTACTTTTAGATTTTCGCTGGTCGTTACCATGCCCGTTTTAGAATCGGTCATGGGGTAGAGGTAGACCTTTAAATCTTTAAAGAATAATTTTCCAAAGGCTTCTAGAATACCACCACTCAAGTGTCTGTAATAAGTCGTATCAAATACATCTACTAAATTATTGACACCCATGGTCAGTCCCATACGCTCCTTGGTATAGTTGGAGAAGTACTCCACGAGCCTATAGTATTCTTTGAAATTCGAAATCATTACAGTTTGTCCGAGCGCACATAAAAGTTGGGCTCTTCCCATGAAATCTTCTTCGTCTATCTCTCCTTCGGCGCGAAGGTTAGATAGCGTGATTTCAAAAATGACTTCGGTTTTCTTTTTATTGACACGATTGGCATCCAAAAACATGGCCAACGATTTCTCGTACATGTCCATATTTACCTTGGTTACTGGGCGGAAACTTCCGCGCAATGCTAATACGTTCTTCTTATATAATTGAGCAGCTGGTAATACATTGTTCCCAGAAGGGTCAAACATTACGGCCTCAGTCATCCCATTTTTAACGAGTTGCAGACTCATCAGTCGGTTATCTACCGTTTCAAATTCAGGTCCTGAGAAGTTAATCGTATCAATTTCTATTTGGTCCTTATCTATGTGGTCGTAAAGGTATTTCAGTAATTTTTTAGGATCGTCATATTTATAGAAAGCTCCATAAATAAGATTTACACCTAAGGTTCCAAGTGTTAATTGTTGGAGGCGGGCATCAGTTTCATGAAAACGAACATGCAAAATAATCTCATTAAATTCTCCTTCCGGAGTTACTTGATAACGAATTCCTACCCAACCGTGACCTTTATACTTTTTGGCAAAGTCAATGGTGGCCACTGTATTTGCATAGGTAAAGAAAATCTTGTTTGGCTCTTTATAACGAGAAATACGATCTTCAATAAGTTCCATCTCATGCGAAAGCATTTTCTTTAAGCGCTTTTCTGTCACATATCTTCCATCATCTTCAATACCGTAAATGGCATCACTAAAATCCTTATCATAAGCCGACATAGCCTTTGCGATAGTACCACTAGCACCACCGGCTCTAAAGAAATGTCGCACAGTTTCTTGACCCGCACCTATTTCGGCAAAGGTTCCGTAGATATTTTCATTAAGATTGACTCTAAGGACTTTATTTTTAATCGAAGGAACTTTTTCAAACTCTCTATCACCTAGAATTGAGATCGCCATAGCATGCTTTTTTGATTTATAATCAGCAACTCAAAGATAGTAAATACGCAACGCGGACAAAAAAATAACTGTATTTTTGTGATAAAATTAATCCTTTGAAAATTACCTTTCTCGGTACTGGAACATCACAAGGAATTCCCGTCATTGGGAGTCGGCATCCTGTATGTCACAGTGATGATGTAAAAGACCGCCGATTAAGGGTTTCTGCACTCATTCAATGGGACGACACAAATGTAATTATCGACTGTGGCCCCGATTTCCGGGTGCAAATGTTGGGTACGCTTGCGCGAAATTGCGATACAAATAACCCCTTAGCAGAAGTAGCAGGGATCTTATTCACCCACGAACACGCCGATCATGTCGCCGGACTAGATGATATTAGACCTTTTGTCTTCAATCAAGGAGATATGCCCATCTACGCTCACCGCCGAGTATTGGATACCTTAAAACGTCGTTTTGATTATATTTTCACCACCGAAAATCGCTATCCAGGAGCGCCAAGTGTCAGTGCGCGCGAGGTAAAGAACAATCGTTCGATTCCTTTGGGCGGTATCGATGTTGAGCCTATAGAAGTCTTTCATGGTGAGCTGCAGGTTTTTGGCTATCGCTTTGATAAGATTGCCTATCTCACAGATGTAAAAACTATTGCTCCCGCCGAAATTGAAAAATTAAAAGGCTTGGATATACTTGTCTTAAACGCCCTGCGTTTTAAACCCCATGATACCCATTTGAATGTTGAAGAAGCGATTGCGCTCGCTGCCAAAATAGGAGCGAAGCGCACTTATTTTACGCATATCAGTCATACGATGGGCTTCCATGCAGAAGTAGAAAAAACATTACCCCCGAATATATTTTTAGCCTATGATGGCCTCACTTTAACCACTAGCAATGAAACGTAGTATTTTTATGTATCTCTTTCTTTTTGCGGCATTATGGGTAGTATTCCAGTATGTCAACAATGTGAAAGTCTATGAAAACCAAGAAAAGAAAATAGCAAAGCTAGAAAGCAAACTAAGCACGTCTAATGTGCTTTCTGACAGTTTGAGCACACGTATGAGTGATGCCGAATACTTCACCATTAAGGGTAACGAAAATGCCTATACCTATTTTGAAAACGATGGCTTGGATTTAGATGCGCTCGTGCCAAAAATATTGGATGGGATTTACGCCAAAACAACCGCAGAAGGCAACGAATTAATTCCTTTTAAGGGAACCGCTCGTGCTTTCCAAATCAATAAGGTAAAACTTTTAAATCACCGCTGGCTTATCGCCGACTTCTCTGATGGCAATCGGTGGGGCGAAATACTTGTACAGTATTTTGTCAATGAAGATGGAACTGTTGATTATGAAACTATAGAGAGTTTGGTATATCCAGAATAGCCCCATCGATGTTTAGGGTGGTTATTCTTATTTTTTTGTTTCTTTTTCAAACACAAAAAAAATAAGAATTTTGCGTTCCCCCTCTTGACGGCAGTATTTTGTCAATGAAGATGGAACTGTTGATTATGAAACCATAGAAAGTTTGGTGTACCCAGAATAGCCCCATCGATGTTTGGGGTGGTTATTTCTTAATTTGTAAAGCGTGAACAAAAGTAAAGTCGTTTTACGTATTGGGCAGACTTGCGTGATCATCGCAACACTTTTTGGACTTCATCCATTTATGGGTCTAGTGAGTATACCACTTTCTGTAATTGGTATGATGATCATTTGGAGATCAGCGCTAGTTCCTCACCGCAGCAAACTCTTATGGACCTTTGTGCCGCTTGTAGCAATTAGTGTTATTTGGGTGTTGGTTCTTATTATTACCTCTTACCTAGAATAAAATTCCTTTCTTTTTAGCGTGGTACGATAGATTCTGATATCTTAGAGGTATGATGGAAATAACTTTCATATTGGCGTTATGAACAAGTTAACTATACGCTAAAAAATCTAATGCAAACAAAAAAATATAAAATGAAAAAATCAATTTTAGTCCTATTTATTTTAGCCTCAATATCAGCATTTTCACAAGATTCTGAATATAGTGTTTCCTCATATCTTACAGAGGGTAATAAAGCACCAAATACTCATTATATAGGAGAGGCCTGGCTGAATGCTATTATTCATAATGATGCCGAATTGGGTTATAATATCACAAAAGCAACCTTTAAAGCCAACTCAACCTTAGACTGGCATAAACATGGTTCTGCGCAAGTCTTAATAATTGTAGATGGAGAAGCGTATTATCAAGAGAGAGGAAAGGAGCCAGTAATTTTGAAAGAAGGCGACGTAATCAAATGTGAGAAAGACATCGAACATTGGCACTCTTCCACCAAGTTTAATGATGTAACTTATTTGGCATTATATGGTGGTGAACAACCAACTACTTGGACGGAAGTAGTAACACAGGAATATTACGATGACGTATCGAAAAAATTAAAGATTAATTGATATTCATCAAATTGTGTAAATCAAAACACTTGAACCAAAAAGCTAGCTTACAGCACGGGCTATAATTCATTGTGGAGGAATTTCCTAGATGGAAGCAAAGCTCAAGAGTTGTAAATTTTCAAACCATAAAAAAATTGAATAAACAAGAACCTTTAGTTGACGTATTATCAGAAGAGATGAATATACTCCTAAAAGGTGAAAAGATATTTACTTCAAGTTACAACGATTGGCCCATCGAGTTAGATGCCAAATGGAGCGCAAAAAAAGTTCATCTTAAAATGTCTGCAAAGGTTCCTAAATTTCATATCATATTTGAAAATTGTACTATTCGAAAGGCAAAGTTAATGAGTATAGTTGCTGGCTATGACAATTATAAACTCAGTGGAAGTTCGAGTCCAATATCTGATCTGTTCCTAACTAGTGCAAGTGCAAAGAATTTATTAAAAGGAAAGAATGCTAGTTTTGAACTCTCTCATAAAAATCTAATTTATGAGATTCAATTAAAACGATTTGATAAAACTAGTTTGACAAACGTGTTTATCCTATTCAACAAATTAACACAAGAGATTAATGAGTTGATTCGTAATTAGCGATACATAATTCACTGTTGTGTAATATATTAGATGCATAAGTAGTAATTCCTGTTGAATTTGCTGATTTGAATTGGTATACTTAATCGTGTCACAGGAGTTGAAAAAATGTAGATAACATCATCTGCTCTAGACATATTACTAATTGATAGAAGGGAATTCTAATGAATAAGAATCAGAAAATCATAAGAACTTGGAGAGGTTGGACCACCATTGAAAATGCTTCAATCTATGAAGCTATGTTGGTTAATGAAGTGTTTCCAGCTGTAAAAAAAAAGGGGTTTCTGGATTAGAAAAAGTCAGTATATCAACTCTAGAAAAAAAGAATGAAGTTGAATTTTTTCTGATACTACAGTTTGATTGTCTCGATTCTGTAAAATTGTTTGCAGGAGAAGATTATGAAACAGCTTACATACCTGAAAATGCTAAACATGTCTTACTTAGATATGACCTAAAGGCAAATCATTATGAATTCAAAAAAGAATTAATCCTTGTATAAGGAATGATGCTGTCATGTGTTGATAAAAAAATAAAATCATAATTATAGACGATGAGAACTTTCTCGCGGATGAAAGAAATGAAAAACTTCTATTAGCCGTTTCTAAAGCACAAACTAATCTGGGCTATTTTATTGAAGAATTAAAGAATCATTCAAAAGACACAAGCTATTGGTTTTCTGCAAAATCTAAATTTGAAAATAAAGAAAGTATAGATCATATTTGGTTTAAGATAATTGCATTCAAACCAAATGATTCCTTTGTGGGGGTACTTCATAATGACCTTAATTGGTCTAATTCTTTAAAATTGGGGATACCATAAATGTTCATAAAAAGGATATCAAAGACTGGTTCATTGAGAATGAATCTGAAAACAAAATTGAAGGTGATTTTACAGAAAAGATTTTATTTGGAGACGAAAAATAACTGCGGAAATAAAGATTCAAAGCCCTGTAAGACACATAAACAGTATGTTTTTAGATTTATGGCATTTTCCCAAATAGTAAAATTCTTTTAAATAAAATGAATAGTTTCCTCTCGAAATTCTCCAGTTTATCCAAAACTCACTACCTTCATTCTAAATGAAAAACCTAACAATTATCGGAGGAGGCTCTGCTGCACTTATGCTTGCAGCAATGCTTGACACCTCTAAGTATCAGGTGACTCTCATTGAAAAGAAAAAAACTGCAGGTAGGAAATTTTTAGTCGCCGGAGAGGGTGGCTTGAACCTCACATTTAATTCGTCTGTTGATGAACTCATTGCTCAATATGTCCCGAAGGAATTTATGGAGCCAATCCTTCGTCAGTTTTCAAATGAAGATTTTATAAGTTGGCTCAATGAGCATGAAATCCCCACCTTTATTGGATCTAGTAATCGGGTATTTCCTGAATTGGAGATCAAACCCATCATCATTCTCAATAAGATCATTGAATTCATAAAAATGAACAAAGTTAAATTCCAACTGAATACCGAGTGGCTTGGATGGGATTCACAAGGGAACCTATGCTTTGATAATCTAGATGACCTTAACTCCGATATTGTAGTTTTTGCTATGGGTGGTGCTAGTTGGAAGGTGACAGGTTCTGATGGTACATGGAGTGAAAAATTCATAGAACGAGATATAAATGTACTTCCATTTAAGGCGGCCAATTGTTCGTTTCGAGTACAATGGAATGCCGACTTTATAGCACTCCACGAAGGAAAACCTTTAAAGAATATCGCATTAACATACAAGGATCATTATTCGAAGGGGGAGTTGGTAATTTCTAAATTTGGCCTTGAGGGGAATGCTATCTATGCCCAAAGTCAAAAAATTCAAAATGACCTTAGCTCCACAAATAGTGTTGTCATCCATATGGATCTAAAGCCCTCCTTAACTGTTGACCAACTAAGGAAAAAATACAAGAGTGCTCGGAGGTCAAAAGTAACCGATATTCTAAAAAATGAATTAAATCTAGATCGAACAGCGATTGGCTTTTTAAAGCAATTCACCGATAAAGAAACCTTTTCAAATCCTGATCTGTTGATAGCTACTATAAAAGCGGTACCTGTCACCTTAACAGCGGCAGGGCTATTAGATGAAGCAATTTCTAGCCTAGGCGGAATTGCCATAGACGAGATCGATGCACAATTTCAGTTAAAGAAAATACCCAATAGCTACGCGATAGGTGAGATGCTCGATTGGTATGCGCCTACAGGTGGGTATCTATTACAAGGCTGCTTTAGTATGGGTTTCGTTTTAGCGAAACATTTAAATGCCTTAGAAGTCGCAAAGTAAGTGTAAAAGCTTGATTGGAGTAGTGAATATTAATTATTAAAATCTATTGCCCAATGTATAACTCAAGATTACTTATAGCAATCCTTATTTTATGTTATTCTTTTAATGGATTTGCACAAACGCAGCCAAAGATTGAAGGGACCATCATTATTGGTCAAGTTGACAGTTTGTATTCAGAAATTCTACAAGAACAGAGAGAGATTTGGATTTCACTTCCAGATAATATGGATAAAACAAAGCAATACCCCGTAATTTATCTATTAGACGGGTCAATACATTTTCAAGTCGTAACAGGGATGTTGAATCAGCTTTCTAAATGGCAAATGCCAGAATCTATTGTTGTTGGAATTATTAATACCGATAGATTACGTGATTTTACACCTACTAATGTGTCCTTTTCTCGCGGACATAAAACAGAGACCTCTGGTGGGGCTCACAACTTTATGAAATTCATAAATCAAGAACTGAAACCTTATATAGAGAGTGAATATCCAACAGAAAACAACACCACTATTATTGGACACTCAACCGCTGGATTATTTGTGCTCTATTCCTATTTACAAGAGGAATCACCCTTTGATAATTATTTGGCTATTGAACCTAGCCTATGGTGGGACAAAGAAAACCTAGTAAATGAAACCCCAAAACTCCTAAAAAACGGAAATCGCAAAGAGAAATCCTTATATATTGCTGTTGCAAATAGCCTAGGGAAATCGATGGATACCGTGAAAGTGAGGAAAGATAGATCTGAACCCTCGGAACAACTAAGAGCCAATTTAAAATTTCATGACCTATTGGTCAAAAATAAGGAGTCGCTAAGCTTTGATTGGGAGTATTTTGAAAATGAAGATCATGGCAGTGTAACGATTCCAGCTCAGTATAACGGTTTACGATCTGTTTTTTCATGGTTTCCTTTCCCTGAATTGTGGAGATTCAATACGCCAAAAAAATATTCAACCTCCGAATTAGTTGACCCCTTTTATGCACATTATAAAAAATTGAGCACTAAAATGAAGCGAGAGGCAAAACCTGATTGGCAGTTGGTGAATGATATCGGTTCTTTTATGTTAAATGGTCATAATCTACCTAAAAAAGCCCTGGCATACTTTGAAATGAACCTAGCTTTTTATCCCAATGAATCTAAAAGTCACCTTGCCTTAGGTAACTTTCACCTATCACAAAAGGATAAATCAGCGGCCATTGAGTACTATCAAAAAGCAATCGCTATTGATGGCAGCCAAGAGGCTAAGGATCAATTAAAGGCCTTGAATTGATAGCAAGTAAAGTAGCCAATCGACAAGATGTATTCAAAAATTTGCATCTTTACATTATCATATAGGTTTCATTTTTAACCCTTTGTGATATTTCAACTAACCAAAAACCAAAAACCAAAAACCAATGAATCAAGAAATTCCTAGCACTTCCGGCTCTAACCATTTCACTGATAAGCAAATTTTTACAAAAATATGGAAGAGTCCGAGACAGGTCTTTAAGTTTATCAATGAAACCAAATACGACAAATATGTATATATCCTTTTGTTCTTCGCTGGGATAGCAAGGGCTTTTGACCAAGCAACGATAAAAGATATGGGAGACAATATGTCCCTTTGGACTATCATCGGTATTTGCGTTATTGGTGGCGGACTCTTAGGTTGGCTGGCGTATTATATTTATGCCGCATTATTAGGTTGGACAGGTAAATGGTTGGATGGAAAAGGAGATACTAAGTCGATTTTAAGAGTGCTTGCTTATGCTCTAATTCCGTCTGTTATTGCCTTAGTCTTCCTTATACCCCAAATTGGTATTTATGGCATTGAAATGTTCAAAGCAGATGGCGATATATCAAGTGCCGGTCTTATTCCAAATATTTTGGTATATGGATCCATGGTAATCGAACTTATACTAGGCATTTATACCCTTGTGTTTTTAGTAATTTCGGTATCCGAGGTTCAAAAATTATCTATAGGGAAATCCATTTTGAATTTAATTTTGCCAATATTAGTCTTCGCAGTGCCCATAATTCTCATTGCATTATTCTTAAAATAAAATCTGATTGGTTCTATTAATGTATAATGGAACCAGAATAAATTCCCATCTTCTTTGGTAATATATGAGATACTTATACCTTAGAGGAGTCCTGAGATGATTATTGAATTCAGAGTCAATACTGCTTCTGTATTCATAATTTGAAACCAAAAGAACATGAAGAAATTATTATTTCAATGGAATAAGATAAAAGCTACTTTTTGGTTTATTCCTGTGGTGACTATTTTGGTTGCGGTGCTCCTTTCAATTGTCTTAGTGAAAATCGACGGGTTTGTAGATATCTCCCAAGACAGTTTTGGACGCTTCTTTTTGGTAAATAGTACAGATTCTGCACGGAGTATTCTCACCACTATTTCTGGAGCTATGATCGGTGTTGCGGGAACTGTTTTCTCGGTAACCTTAGTTGCCTTGACTTTAGCGTCATCTCAGTTTGGTCCGCGATTAATTAAAAACTTCATGTATGTTCGCCTCAACCAAGTAGTGTTGGGCTCCTACGTTTCTACCTACCTCTATTGCTTGCTTGTACTCAATGCCTTAAAAGACAGTGAAGGATATACCTTTATTCCATCTATCTCTATTTTGGCGGCTATTATTGGGGCTATTTTTAATATAGTACTACTAATTGTATTTATCCATCAGATTGCTACTAGTATCCAAGCTGATAATGTGATCTCTGATATCTCTGATGTCATCTGTGAAAAGATTGAAGCTCTTTCTCCGGGTGTTAATGATCCTTTTACGGCTATTACTTGTATTGATAATTTAACAGCTGCACTAACTGCTTTGGCTAAATTAAAATTTCCGTCTAAATATCGATATGATGAAGAAGGAAAGCTTAGAATTATCGCTAATACCGTAGATTTTGAAGGCGCCTTAGATGCTGCTTTTAATCAGATTCGCCAATTTTCAGGCGGAAGTCCATCGGTGATTATTCGCCTCATGGAAGGCCTTATTACCATTCATGGTTTTACCACCAACACCAAAGACCGTGACTCTGTAATTGAACATGCAGAGATGGTTTTACGGAAAGGGGAAGAAACCTTTACAGAAAAGAATGACCTTAAAGATCTGCGTGATCGTTCAAAACAAATCCTTAAATGATGTAATGACTCTGCTACCACAACGTCCAACATTGCAGCTGTTCGAGAACCTATGAATCAAAGTCTTTCGTATTATTTAACCCTCTTTGTCCTAAAGCTAAAAGGCATAAAAAAAACATTCAGTATAGATCCAATTGATGTTCAAAAGATAAGAAAAGAAGATGTTCACTATCCCAAAGCTAGCTTCTTTAAAAAGCAAACTGTTCGCTCTTTTTCTATTTCCGATTCTCTAATAACAGAGGTGCAACAAGCTCAGAAGTCGCGTAAGCTGTTGATTTTTATTCACGGAGGCGCTTTTATCTCAGGACCAGCCCAACATCATTGGGACAGCTTAAAAGGAATCCATAAGCAAACAAATCATACGATCTGGATGTGTGATTATCCCAAAGCTCCTGAAAACACAATTACTAGCCTGTCAAATAATATTGATGAAGTGTTTAAAACCGCTTTAGAACAGTATGAACCTTCACAAATTATCCTTTTTGGGGATTCAGTGGGAGGGACACTTATTACAGCTCTTATTCAAAGGCTAGTTGAAAATAAAAGCCTACTTCCTAAAAAAATAATTCTCGTATCCCCAGTGATGGATGCAACCTTATCTAATCCTCAAATTGACGCCTTAGATCCCATAGATCCTATGTTGTCAAAAAAAGGAGTGCTCAGTGCAAAAAAGATGTGTGCTGAGAAGAATGATTTAAAGGATCCTAAGATTTCTCCCTTGTATGGAAGTTTTCAAAACTTTCCACATACGGTGTTGTTTTTGGCTAGTAAAGATATTACCTACCCTGATCAAGTATTAGCTGTCGCGAAATTGCGAAAAAACAAGACTCCGCTAGCGATTATTGAAGGAAGCAATATGCCACATATATGGCCCTTGCTGCCGGTAATGAAAGAAGCGAAAACGGCATTGAAAGAACTAATAAATCATATAAATAACTAATAGTCTAGCGGACTTGAATTGCCGTTTTATTTCACGTAAGTGTAGAAAAACATAGTAAATTGCGGTTTGCCTTTAAAAGCGTTCAAATTGAAATTATAAGTCTATGAAACAGCTTCTTATTCTCACCACAATATTTATACTCACAGTTATGGTCTCGCCCATTTATGCGCAACAAGATCCTTTTATCGAGGACTATGTAGAACGCCTGGAAAATTCTCGTAAATATTTAATGCTTGTCGCAGAAACTATGCCCGAGGACAAGTATAACTTCAAAGCCACTCCAGAATCACTAACCTTTGCACAAAATTTATTGCATATTGGCTATGCGCTAGATTGGCATAGCGAGTCATTGCTAGGAGGGCGAGAAGCAAGAGTTTGGAGCACTGATCTTACATTTAAGGCTGCCAATAAATCTAAAGAAGAAATGATTGCACTTATTGATAAGACTTTTGATGCTGCCATCGCCCTAATAACAAAGTTTGATAGGACCCAATTTGATGACGAATTAGACTATTTTGGCTTGAATAGGTCAAAACGACAAATATTTTTATTACTTGCAGACCATATTACTCATCATAGAGGACAAATGCTGGTTTATATGAGACTCAACGGACTGGTCCCACCTCGTTATGTACTATTTCAATAACAGACATTAATTACAATTTTTGGAGATGATAAAAATAAACAATGGAGTGATGCTCAATGCATATCCCGATAGTATTGGGACTAATTTAAATGACATTGTGAGCATGCTCAAAATGCCCGCTTTTAAAAATGCATTTTCACTTTTTTATGTGTTGCCTACCTTTTTTAATAGCGACCTAGATAGAGGCTTTTCGGTAATAGATTATGATATCAATGAAGATTTAGTTTCTAAGGATGATATTACTGCCTTGAATGCTTTAAACATAATGCTCAAGTTTGACATTGTGCTAAATCACCTGTCGGTAGCCTCTCCTCAATTTAAGGACTTGATCAAAAACGGAGATGCCTCTAAATACAAAGACTTCTTCATTGATTGGAATGAGTTTTGGGAAGGAAATGGAACTGAAAATAATGAAGGGATCATAGTTCCTAAAAAGGAATATTTGGATAAACTTTTCATGCGCAAATCAGGCCTACCTATTCTGAAGATTGCATTTCCAGACGGAACCGAAAGACCTTATTGGAATACCTTTTATCAGAAAATAACCTATAAAGAAATAACAACTGAGGATCTAAAATCTATAGATAATTTAAGTGTGGAGGAGGCTCAAATTATTTGCGATAAAGTCAATGCGGCTATCACCGAAAATCACGATGTACAAAGCATTGATTTGGGTAATTACACAAATCATAAAACCGTTATTTTACAAATAGTCAATAGTAAACGAAGCTATCTAGGACAAATGGATGTGAACGCAAAATCCCCATTGGTTTGGGAGTTTTATGAAGAAGTGTTGGCGAAAGTAGCAAGTTACGGCTGTCAGATTTTACGATTGGATGCCTTTGCGTATTTGCATAAGGAAATTGGCGAAACCAATTTTTTCAATAAACCAGGAACTTGGGAGTATTTGGCACGCATAAATGAAATTGCCAAAAAGAATAAGATCGTTCTATTACCAGAAATTCATGCCGAATATGGTTTGCATTTACACGATGAAGTCGCCAAAGAAGGCTATGCCATTTATGACTTTTTCTTACCCGGATTGATGATTCATGCGATTGAAAAGGGAAGCAATAAAGCGCTGCTGATTTGGGGAAAAGAAATTGTAGAGAAAGGATATCAGACCATCAATATGTTAGGCTGTCATGATGGGATTCCTGTAATGGATTTGAAAGGGAAAGAAGTCAATGGGGTTTATCAGAAAGGCCTTTTAAAAGATGAGCAAATTGAAGAAATGATGGAACTCCTTTTAGATCGAGGAGGGCGAGTCAAAAACCTATACGGCGCCGATGGGAAAAAGATCTCCTATTATCAAGTCAACGCTACCTTCTTTAGCGCCTTGGGGGAGAGTGAACAAAAACTACTTTTGGCGAGAGCTATTCAATTGTTTATGCCTGGAATCCCTCAAGTTTGGTACTTAGATGTATTTGCGGGAGCCAATGATTACAAAGCAGCAGATAGCGCAGGAGAGGGCGGACATAAAGAAATCAATAGAACAAATCTCAGTTTGGATGCTATTGAAGCCGGTCTCAAAAAGGAGGTTGTAGTGAAACAACTTGAACTGATCCGAATGAGAAATACGGTGACTGCATTTCAAGGAACAGTTCATTTTAAAGAGACTTCTGAGGAGCAGCTTCATATTATTTGGACCAAGGATAATGATTTTGCTGAGCTAAAAGCTAACCTGATAACCCATGAATATTCCATCGGCTATTCTGAAGCTGGAACAGTGAAGAACTTAGATTCATAAATACTATATAGGAGTAGACTATTGGATTGAAAGAAAGCGATATTTTACGCAAAGAATAAATGACCAAAAAAAAGAAACCAAGTTCGGATGCCCAGGGAATAGGCCGTATAATCACCGATGCCACTCTAGGCGTCACCGATATAGTAGAGGCCATGCATAAAAGGGTCGTTCATCCACCGTTTCTGCCATCTACTCCCATCCAACATCTAATTACCCATATAGCGTCTATCACCTATAAAAATATAAGATGGAGCACTAGAATAATTGGAAAGGGCGCAGATAAGGCCTTGGGACTATATTCTTCTTTAAGTGAAACCAATAATACTACAGATCAGAAAGAAGCGATGCGTTCTGTTTTGAATGGAGTAGTTGGCGATTATTTAGAAAAAAATGACAACCCTCTTCAAATAACCATGCAATTCAGACATGAGGGTAGGGACATTTCTATGAATAGCGAAAGTCTAAAAATCGTATATCCTGAGGTTAATGGAAAAATCCTTTTGATGATTCATGGTTCCTGTATGAATGATATCCAATGGACGCGTGAGGGACATAATCACGGTACTGCATTGGCTGAGGAATTAAACAAAACACCTATTTACCTACATTACAATAGCGGACTTCATATTTCGACCAATGGGCAAAGTCTAAATGAGTTGTTGGAAGACTTAATATTACAATGGCCTGTACCCGTTGAAGAATTAACCATTGTTGCCCATAGTATGGGAGGTTTAGTCGCTCGCAGTGCGCTTTATTATGCCGAGCAACACAAAAAGCGATGGAACAAACATCTAAAAAGAATTATTTTCTTAGGAACTCCGCATCATGGATCTTCCTTAGAGCA
The DNA here is from genome assembly GCA_963974305.1 of uncultured bacterium. Classification (GTDB taxonomy): domain Bacteria; phylum Bacteroidota; class Bacteroidia; order Flavobacteriales; family Flavobacteriaceae; genus Dokdonia. The sequence continues at coordinate 1,371 of CAXBCS010000015.1, read as the reverse complement.
AGCTGGCAACTATTTAGATGCCGTTTTAGAAGCGGTTCCCTATGCAAAACCTTTTGCCAGATTGGGAAAAATTAGAAGTGCTGGGGTAACAGATTTAAGATTTGGGAACATAGTAGATGAAGACTGGAAGTACTATGACCGATTTGAAGTTCAAGGTGACAAAAGGAAAAACGTTCCATTACCTAAAACGGTAGCATGTTATAGCATAGCAGCTGTTATTGGTTCATCGCTTAAATCTGGCTCTTCAAAATTAGTTGGAGACAAAATGGTGGGCGTAAATAGTGCTTTAGGACAACATCGTAATTCTGCTAAAAATTTAAATTTTAAAATGGAAAATACCTGGATAGCCTTTGAAAGTAATCATTTGGATTTATTAAATAAGCCTGAAATATATGCTAAAATAAAGCAATGGGTGATTTGATGTGCCCCGAACCCCATGGTATTAATCCTACTTTTGCGGGATCTTTTCCAACCATTCTTTTAATTCATAGAAATTTGTAGGATGCACTCCGTGACCGACAGGGAATTCAGAGAGCGAACTCACAATACCCAATTTCTCCAAATAGGCCGGAGTCTTTCTCGCTGCATCGATAGGGATTACCTGATCGACTGTTCCGTGAGAATTATAGATGTTTAAATGTGCATAGGCAGCATTGGACTTGAGATAAATGATATCTTCATTGATATAACCACTAAGACCGATAACATTCTTTATTTTTTCTGGATATGTTAAGGCAACTCCATAACTTAGGATTGTTCCTTGACTGAAACCAAGCAAAGTTACATTGAACGGATCCAAATCATAGGCTTTCACTGCCTCATCGATAAATTGAGCAATCAAATCTCGAGACACACGTGCCCCTTCATTGTCTGAAACCTTAATCCCCGTTGGGTCAATAGAGATTGCATACCATGCATTACCATAAGGTTGCATTGGCATAGGAGCTCTTACAGAGATAATATGGTACTTCCCTGGCAATTCGCTTGCAAAACTGAATAGATCATTCTCATCACTTCCATAACCATGCAAAAGAAGCAGCAGCGGAGCCTTTCCTTCCACAGTAATTGTTGGCTTTCTAACGATATGTTCTAAACAAAGATTTTTCATAGCCGCAAAAATAAAAAACACTACGCTAAGAGGAGCTATTTATTTAGTAAGATTATATAGTGGGTTGTGGGTAGAGAGTAGAGGTTAGTGGGCAGAGGGAGGATTTGATTGGAGATTAACGATTGGAGATTAACGATTTTTGAAGAACAAAAAAGTAAATTTTAATTGTGTTTTGGAGCTTGGAATTTTATTTTTGCCTAATGCCTAATGCCTAATGCCTAATGCCTAATGCCTAATGCCTAATGCCTAATGCCTAATGCCTA
>CAXBCS010000014.1:0-60869 GCA_963974305.1 uncultured bacterium | reverse complement strand
AACAGCTAAATTAAGAAATATTCCTATAATTAGGAATTTATACGGACATTCAAATTGCTTTTAAAAGACCTATTTCTAGATCCATAAAAAATCCCAAACTAGGATAATGCCTAGTTTGGGATGTTACATTTACTTAATAGGATTTACATACGTATCGTGAGTGATATATCTTCAGTACCAACACTAAATTTTGAATCTGTAAAATTTGGAGGTCCCATAGCCATGACATTGTTTGATGTAGCATAAGGCTCTTTGGGCATTCCATTAGCTTCAAAATCCATTCGGCCATTACCGTTAAGGTCGTGTAGGCTAATGATTCCATAATCCCCTGGCTTTACATTTTTTAACGTCAAGGTGATTGTTTTCTCTGTTGGCTTTCCTTCAGCTCCTTGTATGGGTGCAGCACGCATAAAAGTTGCTTCATCATACAAGGCGGCAGAAACTGTTCCTTCGGTGCTCAATAGGTTTTCGATTACAACAGTAACAGTGACTCCTTCTGTTTCTTGTGCAAATGTTAAGGTAGATACTGCGAGTACAAATAATGTGATTAGTGTTTTCATAATTAAGATTTTAAAGTGTTTTATGTGATTGATGGTGTAAATATATGTGCGCGCTTTCGCGAAAGCGAACAAAACCCACCCAACTGTCAAAAGATCAGGCTGAGTTGTAATTGTCCCTTAAGTAATTGATTAACTGACACTCTTACCGATAGCGAATGTGTAGGACGTAAAATAATTTTTGGCTCGGTTATTGGCTTGTTGATTATTGTGTTAACAACTCTGAGCCAGATAATCGGGAAGGGGAGTAAACATCATTAAATTTATCAATAGGTAATACATAAAGAAAGTGTATGGATTACAATCAAGAAGGAAATAGCGGATCACTTACTAGATTCGAGTCGATGTTGAAGACCAACGACGTTGTCTTTTTTGACAGCGAAGAGTTTGAGACCATAGCAAACTACTATATCGAGAACGGCAAAATTGCCTTGGCTCGCAAGGCAGTAAAGCTTGGACTTGAGCAGCATCCTACATCTACAAACCTCAAATTATTCAAAATAGAGATTTTCATCTTTGAGAATAAATTTGAGAGTGCCAATGCATTATTATCAGAATTACATGTATTGGAACCAAACAACGAAGAAATTTATATTCAGAAAGCTAACATTTATAGTAAGCAAGACGATCATAAAATGGCCGTTGATTTACTTGAAATGGCTATCGACCTCACGGATGAGCCTGGAGAAATTTACTCTTTAATAGGTATGGAGTACCTATTTATGGATGATTTTCACAATGCCAAATTCAATTTCATGAAATGCCTTGAGGTAGATGAAAACGATTATAGTTCGCTCTACAACATCATTTATTGTTTTGATTTCTTAGAGCAACATGACGAGGCTATTCTTTATCTGAATATGTTTTTAGATAAAAACCCTTATTGTGAGGTAGCATGGCATCAGATAGGAAAGCAATATTTTGATTTAAAGGAGTATACTAAAGCTCTCTCTGCATTTGATTTTGCGATCATAAGTGACGATCGCTTTGTGGGTGCATACCTTGAGAAAGGAAAGGTCTTAGAAAAACTAGGCAGGTATAATGAAGCCTTAGAAAACTATCAAATAACCTTAGAATTAGATGATCCTACGTCATTTGCCTTGCTTCGCATGGGGAAATGTTACGATAAGTTGGGCAGTGATGAGCTAGCGATCAAGCATTATACGCGTTGTGTACATGAAGATCCGTTGTTAGACAATGGGTGGATTGCCATTACCGATTATTATTTTAAGCGTTTGGATTATCAAAAGGCGCTCTACCATATTAATAAAGCGATCAATATCGATAGTGAGAATGTGCTGTATTGGAAACGATATGCTCGTATCAATCACCGATTAAAGTTTTATGAAGAAGCAGAGGTAGGCTATCGCAAAACATTAGAACTTGGAAATTACGAATTGCAAACCTGGTTAAATCGCTCAGATATTCTATTACAATTAGGAGAATTAGATGCAGCTATTACCAATCTTGCGCAGGCTTTAGAATTTTATCCGGAGAGTGCTGAGATTAACTTTAGACTTTCAGGATTGAATTATAGTAATGGGAATGATATCCAAGGCCGTTATTTCTTGCGCAATGGACTTAAGATAGATCCAGAGTTTACGATTATTTTAGAAGAGTTGTTTCCGTATGCTTATCAAAAAAAAGAGGTGAAAACCATGATCAAAAAGCATTCGTAAACTATAAAAGCACACATAAAAAAAGGAGCTACCGATAAAGTAGCTCCTTTTTTATGTGCAATAACTAGTATTTGGCTTAGCTGTTAAGCATTACAGGCATCACCAACATCGTTACAGCCTCTCCTTCATCCAATCCATCGATTGGGGTAAGGATTCCAGCTCTATTTGGTAAAGACATCTCTAAAGACACGTCTGTGGCATTGAGATTATTCAACATTTCAGTTAAGAAACGAGAATTAAAGCCTATTTGCATATCGTCTCCTTGGTAATCACAGGTCAAACGTTCTTCTGCCTTATTGCTGTAATCAATATCTTCTGCAGAGATATTCAATTCGGCGCCAGCAATTTTCAAACGAATCTGGTGCGTTGTTTTATTGGAGAAAATAGATACACGACGTACAGAGTTCAAAAATTGATTTCTGTCAATCGTTAAGCGATTTGGATTTTCTTTTGGAATTACCGCTTCGTAGTTAGGATATTTCCCGTCTATCAAGCGACAAATTAATTCGATATTGTCAAAAGTGAACTTGGCATTCGAATCATTATACTCTACTAGAATATCATCTTCGCTACCTCCTAAAATTGCTTTTAAAAGATTCAAAGGCTTCTTAGGCATTATGAATTCGGCTGTTTGGGATGCTTTCACATCTGCACGAGCATATTTTACTAATTTATGGGCATCTGTTGCTACAAAAATTAGTCCCTCTGTAGAAAACTGAAAGAAGACGCCGCTCATCACAGGTCTTAAATCATCATTTCCAGTGGCAAAGATGGTATTAGTGATTGCTGTGGCTAGCACATGTCCTGGAATATTTACGGTACTTGGCTCTTCCAAAGAAACTGCATTTGGAAATTCGGCACCATCGGCGTATGCTAATGCATATTTACCATGGTTAGAACTTATTTCAACAGTATTGTTTTCTTCTTGAGTAAAGGTGAGGGGTTGCTCAGGAAATGTTTTTAGGGTATCTAAAAGCAACTTGGCTGGTAATGCAATATTTCCAGCATCCTCAGATTCAACCTCTAAGGAAGCCATCATGGTTGTTTCCAAATCAGAGGCAGAAACTTTGAGAGAATTTCCATCCAATTCAAAAAGGAAGTTATCCAGAATTGGGAGTGTATTGCTATTATTGATGACTCCACCCAATACTTGTAATTGCTTGAGTAAGTACGAACTAGAAACTATAAATTTCATATGAAGGAATGATTTGCTAAAGTGAAAATTGACGTTTGGCTGTAGAAAATCCTACTTCAAACGCGCATTACAAATATATTTGAAAAGGGACGGTCTATAAAACAAACTTATCAACAGCTATTTGGCGTATTTACGTTTGCGTAAATAGTAGAATAGAAACCCAAAAATAAGTAAAAACACTAACGGAAGCCCAAGGGTCAAGGCTTGCCACTTTGGTAAGGTGGTTGCCGTCTTTTGTACGTCTAAGAAAGGTAGTGCGATCTCCTTGCTTCGGATGTTAATAAGCCCGTCATCGTCTAAGAGATAATTCACCGTATTGAGCAAAAACTCCTTATTTCCATAGGAAGAACGGGTCAGATAATCAAAGCCGAGTTCCAAGGGCCTGCCTTTTGCATCTAAACTGTTGGCGATCAAATCTCCATCAGAAATAACGACTATTTTAGCTTTTTTGGTTGCGCTTTCGCGAAAGCGTACTTCATTTAATTTAAATGGTTGAACGCGATTTTTAAATGCCGATTCAAATGAACCTTCCAATAATACAGCCAAGGCTTGTTGTCCGCTTCCAAATTCTGCTGGATCTGGTTCCTTATTAATATTTTCTAAGGAGATAATTTGCGGAACTCCTTCTAGTTTTGTCAATATACTCGAGGCTAGTAATACTGTTTTTTTGATGTCTTTTGCATTGCCCAGGACTTCCAACTGACTTGCATATTCAAATCGAATAGGCTTTTCAATATTGGTGTTAATAGGATGCGTATTGGGAGATACCACCAACGGCAAATAAAACCAAGGTAACTCTGTGTATTGGGATTGGGTGCCATCACCAGAAGCCAAACTCATAGGCGCAGCGTACAAATCTTTTACCAATACCGGATTCACACGCAAACCGTATTTAAAAAATAAATCGTTGAGATTGAGTTCGCGAGAATACGCTAATGCTTGTCCGCTTTCATTGCGAAGACTATCTGTTTCCATAGCCACGGCATCAATAAGCCACAAGGAGTTTCCTCCGTTCATAGTGAATTGATCAAGTACAAACTTCTGGGCGTCTGTAAAAGCTTTGGTAGGCTTTGCAACAACTACCAGGTCAAAGGTGTTTTGTAATGCTTTTAAAGCCTGTTCTGGATCTTCGGCGACTGCATCCATAGGAAAGGGCGCTACCGAATAGGTTTCTCCCAGTTTCCGGAAGATATCGGCGATTTTGGCATCAGGCAGTTCTCCGTTGTCTTTTAAAACGGCAATTTTCTTTGTTTTGGCGTTTACAAGTTTATTAAAACCTTCAATAAACTCATATTCAAGATTCTGTATTGAGGCATAAACTACCTGTTCTCTTGAGGCACCTAGAATATTTTTGAATAAGGAAATGGGTACTGCTTTCCCTTTATGGTTTGCGGTTGCATATGGGAAAATGCGCTCTTGAGTTTCCTTTCCTTTACTTTTTACCGTTAGATTAACAGCTTGCATTCCGAAGCTGGCAAACTGCTGAGCCACGTCATCTGCATTTGTGCCTTCTTCTAAAGGATTTGAAAAGTAAAAGCTGATATAGGGATTGTAATCTCTTATTTCTTCAAGGAGGTATCGTGTTTCATTTTGGAGCCTTCGAAATTCGGCTGGGAAGTTACCTTCAAGGAAGACATCGATGACTAGCGGACTTTCAACTTGGTCCAAGATTTTTTTTGCGGGTTCACTGAGGGTATACCGACTATCTTGGGTGAGGTCAAAACGCTTATGCGCGAGGCCAGCCACAGCATTGATAGCGATCAACGCAACTAGGGCGATGAGAAGGGCGGGTATTTTTTTTAGCAATTTCACGTAAGTGGGCTACCTCAATTTATTTAAACGTTGCACTGTGAGAAACACAAAGCAGGCGATAATACTCAGAAAATATATTAAATCTCGGGTGTCAATAACACCACGACTTATACTGTCAAAATGGGACTGCATTCCGAGATTACTAATCAAAATATCGGCAGCGCCCAGAAGGTTATAATTTGCAAAACCTTCAAAACCAAAATACAATAGAAAACACAGAAAAACAGCGATGATAAAAGCTACAATCTGATTGTCTGAAAGGGTAGAGGCGTAGATGCCAACGGCTGTAAAAGCGGCGGCTAAAAGAAACAAACCGAGATATGAACCTATGGTTACACCTATATCAAGATTTCCAACGGGATTTCCCAATTGGTGAATGGCAATCACGTAAATAAAGGTGGGGATCAATGCGAGAACGATCAGGGCAAAAGCACCGAGATATTTTCCCAAGACCAATTGTAAGGTGCTAATAGGTTTGGTGAGTAAAAGTTCCAAGGTTCCCATTTTCTGCTCATCACTAAAACTGCGCATGGTAACCGCCGGAATTAAAAAGGTAAAAATCCATGGAGCTAGTTGGAAAAAGGGTGCAAGATCTGCAAAGCCCGAATTGGCGATGTTAAAATTTCCTTCAAAAACCCATAAAAAAAGCCCAGTCACTATTAGAAATAGTCCGATGACTAAGTAACCAATAGGGGAGGCAAAAAAGGAATGTATTTCTTTTTTTAAAATCGCGTACACGAGTTAGTTGTTTTTTTAGTGTTGTGGTAAAACTACGTAGTTTTTGTAGAACTATAAAGCCTTAATTAATCAAGACTATAGCTTGATTGTGGAGGGCCATCAATAGGTATTTTATCTCCTAAATAGGTAGGTTCGTTTTTGAATGTGAGCTCTAGATACGCCTTTACATTGGCCAGCAGTTCTCGTTTTTTGTTTGAATTTTCATGAGCGTAAATATGTTTATCACCAATATAGCCTACATAGTTAAGATTAAGTTTACGAGCGATATAGAGTGCTCGGGGAAGGTGAAAATTTTGGGTCACCACGACAGCGTCCTTCACATCAAACACCGCCGAAGCTCTATACATACTATCATAGGTGTCAAAGCCTGCATAGTCAAGGAAGATATGCTCTTCAGGAACGCCACGCTCCATAAGATACTCTTTCATGGCCTCAGGTTCGTTATAATGTATAGTTCCATTATCGCCAGAAAGTAAAAATCGCTTCACCTTACCATCTGTATATAGTTGGAGGGCACTTTCAACGCGATCTTTTAAAATGGTAGAGAGGTTCCCATTTGCCCTTACGCTTGCACCTAATACGATAACAGTGTAGGAGTTGGGGACGTCTTCTGCTTTCGCGAAAATGGAGGAGGAAGTACTTGATTTTATATGAGAAGACAAACCAAATACAAATACCAACCCTAGAAGTACGGCAGCAGATAATAGGATGATAATACGTTTTATAGGTTTATTCAAAAGGTTTTACTTAGTGGGTTTCACAATGATGATCATTGTAGGTTAATTAACTATATCTATTTGTTCTTAGTATGTGTTGTTACAATTACTTTACATAAGTACTCATAAATATTTCTCGTCGAGGATAGGAATTGGTTTTTTATTTTCATCAATGGCTACAAAGGTAAAATAACCGGTAACAGCAATTTCTCGATCATTGCTATACATGTCTTCTTTAAAAATGTCAACTTGGACCACACAACTTGTTCTTCCCACCTTTGACACTCGAGCCACAAGTTCGACTATGGTGCCTTGAGGGATAGGTTTGGTAAAATCTATTTTATCAGTAGAGATGGTGACCACTCTCTTTCTGCTAAAACGTGTAGCACAGATAAAAGAAGCTTCATCCATCATGTGTAAGGCAGTCCCTCCAAATAGGGTATCGTAATGATTTGTTGTATTGGGAAACACAGCTTTAAAAATTCTCGTTTCTGATTTGTCAATACATTCTTCAAGTGGGCTCATAAGCTATCGAACTATTGGAATTAATTATGGGAATGCAGGTGGCTAATACTACCTTGCTATGTATCTTTGCAAGGTCAAAAAAAGCAAGCAATGTCACAAGTTATAGAGGCACTAAAATGGCGATACGCCACCAAGAAGTTTAATCCCAATAAAACACTGTCAGAGGCTAAGTTAAGTGTATTAAAAGAAGCTTTTGATCTTACTGCAACAAGTTTTGGCTTACAACCTGTTCGTTTAGTGGTGGTAAGTGATACAAAAGTACAGCAGACATTGGTTCCTCTTTCAATGGGTCAACAACAGGTAGTAGATGCCTCACATCTATTAGTTTTCTGTATTGAAAAAAAAGTAGACGCCGCCTTTGTTGAAGCTTATTTTGAAAACATCAAAAGTATTCGAAATACCTCAGAAGAAATTTTAAATCCCTTTCGTGACTATTTATTAGATGTATTTGCCAAAGAGTCTCAAGAAGATACCCATCGATGGGCCACTAAGCAGGCATATCTTGCGATGGGAAACCTATTAACTATCTGTGCAATTGAAGAAATTGATGCCTGTCCTATGGAAGGCTTTGATCCGGCAGGCTATGACAGCGTACTAGGATTAGCAGATCATGGATTGTCTTCAGTATTGGTAATGCCTATTGGCTACCGCTCAGAAGACGATATGTTTGCCGATTTCAAAAAAGTGCGCAAAGGAACATCTAAATCGGTGTTAGAATTGTAGAGAGCATAATTGAGAAGAGCAATACTAATAGAACCCTAGGGTTTTAATCAATAATTGACCGTATAACCACCAACTTGTCATTCGTTATGTATTACCAAAAAGCACTAAAAATCTCCATTATCTTCCTGTATCTTATCATAGTAGCAGGAGCCGTTGTGCGGATGACTGGCAGCGGAATGGGGTGTCCTGATTGGCCAAAATGTTTTGGATATCTTATTCCTCCCACAGAGGAAAGTCAGCTAGAATGGAAAGCAGATTTTGAGTATGATAAAGGACAAATTATTATTGTTTCAGAATCCTTGAGAATTGCACCTGAGGATTTTACTTCTGGGAGTGCTTATCAGGAATCTAATTGGAGTACTTATGATGCTCATGATTATGCCACTTTCAATGTATGGAATACGTGGATAGAATATATTAATAGGCTGGTGACAGCCTTGGCTGGAATTCCCATGTTATTGATGTTTATCTTTTCTTTTTGGTATTGGAAAGGTAAGCCTTGGCTCATATTCGGATCTTTCTTTGTTCTACCTTTAATGGGTTTCCAGGCGTGGCTAGGAAAGTTAGTAGTAGACTCTAACTTATTTCCTGTAAAAATCACCATTCATATGATTGCTGCCTTGTTCATCTTGGCCTTACTGCTTTATCTCTGGTTTAAATTAAAAGAAAAGGAGCAGTTATCAGAACTTGCAGTGCAAGTGAAACCACTTGTGTATGATCCCGTTTTTAAGCGGCTTATGCTCGTAGCAACCCTTCTAACTCTTGTGCAAATTGCCTTAGGGACTCAAGTTAGGCAGTATGTGGATGAACGTGTAAGTGAAGTAGGCTATAACGCCAAAAGCTTGTGGTTGGATCCAGTTACTCTTTGGTTTTATATACATCGATCTTTTTCAATCCTAGTGACTTTACTCACTCTATACATCTACTGGAGAAATAAAACAAAGGGATTAGGACATGATCGTTTACTAAAGTGGGTGCTTATTTTCATAGGAGTCGAGGTGATTTCTGGAATTGCGATGTATTATATCGACTTTCCATTTGGTACTCAACCTATACATTTAGTACTGGCTACTTTACTTTTTGGAGCACAATTTTATGTATTGTTAGAAAGTATGCGCAGACCTACAGCTGTAGGTTTAAAACGTTCATAACTTATCATAATGGCCTTAGGCCCAAAACTAAAGTTATACCTATCTTTGACCACCTTAAATTTTTATGAATAATGATATATCGTTTTAGAATCATATTAGACACAGAAGAAGATGTGTTTAGGGATTTAGAAATTGAACAAACTGCCAACTTGGAAGACTTGCACAATGCTGTAAATCAGTCATTTGGTTTTGATGGTGCAGAGATTGGTTCTTTTTATTTGAGTGATGATGAATGGAATCAAGGCGAAGAGTTTTCTCAGTTTGATATGAGTGAAACACCCGGTGATGTGCGCATTATGCATGAGACTATTTTGGAAGATATTCTAAGTGAGCGTCAGACTAAACTGCTCTATGTTTATGACTTTTTAAATATGTGGCGTTTTATGGTTGAATTGGCTGAAATTGCCGAGCCAGAAGATGGGGTTACTTACCCTAACTTGATGTATGTTCACGGCCAGATTCCTGAACAGGCACCAGATATCGCCTTTGAAGCTGAGAAGGATGATTTTGAATCAGAATTTAGCGACGATTATGATGTTGATGATTTGGAAGATTTAAGTTTTGATGAAAACTGGAATTAGCCATCTGACAACCTCAAAAAGAAGTAACTTACAACCTTATTAAAAGCAATTCATGATCAATTTATACAGTGCTCAAATTGAGTCTCTTTCTATTCACCGTGTTGGAAATAAAAGCAAAGTTGAAGGCGTATTTCTTTCTTCAGACCCTTATCCTTTAACAGATGAATTGACTCCTTTAATAAAGGAATTTTTCTTTAAACCCTTTCGGGAAAAGGAGGAGAACTACTATAAATTCATGCATGAAACCGATCTTGAGTTTCACACTTTATACAATATCGTAACCAAGGTTTTTGATAATCCAGCAGCGACGCATTTGTTGTCGGAAGAGATTACAAAGCATTTGTACGACCAAAGCGAACACCCACATATCAAGTCGGGAGAGGTTTATATTGCTCATATTGAGAACATTTCTATCGACAATATCAAGGTTGATGGGATCGGGATATTTAAAAGCGAACTAAAACAGGATTTCTTGCAATTTCGCGAAAGCGGAGAGAATTTGGAAATGATGCTCGAACAAGGGATCAACCTAAATAAAATTGACAAGGGATGTCTCATCCTAAATTATAAGCAGGAGGAAGGTTATAAAGTACTTTCTGTTGATTCTAATCGCTACGATACAAAGTATTGGTTGGAGAATTTCTTGGGAGTGGAGATGTTTGAAGATGACAATTTCTACACTAAGAAGTATTTAAAATTTTGTCAAGATTTTGCTAAGGATGTGGTATTGCCAGCTGAAGACAAAAAGGAAGAGGTGTTATTTATGAATCGTGCGGTAAATCATTTTGCTAAGAATGATTCTTTTAACGAAACTTCTTTTATGAATGAGGTTTTAGAAAATCCTGAGTTGATACCCGAATTTAGAAATTACAAGCAAGAGCAGGCGCCAAAATACAAGATTGAAGACCTCACAGACTTCTCAATCAGTAATAAGGCAGTAAGCACCCAACGCAAAAAGATTAAAAATTTGATTCAGTTGGATACAAATATTCAAATCAAACTCGATTTTGTAAACGGGGAGAGTGCCGAGAAGTTTGTAGAGAAAGGTTGGGATGAAGAAAAGCAGATGTATTATTATCTAGTGTATTTCAACAAAGAGAAGAATTAATCTGTCAATCTCTTTAGACTCACATCTTCATAATTTCTGCGTACAAATTCTAAGGCCGTGCGTAGAATCTGCCCCATTGATCTTGCACGCTTAAACTTCATATCCTTCGTATACAAGAACAGACTAGATCTAAGCTCTTTAAAGTTGGCTTCCAGGGAGATTTTGTCTTGGTTCATACAGCGCACGAGCTCTGTGGTTCGCTTTGTGGTAGCAAGGATTCGTTTTGCGAGTAAGGCGCGTTCTTCAATTTGATAGAGTTCGATTGCCTGGGTACTTAATTTAGAGGAAACTAGCTCCACCATTTTTACATTTTCCTTAAAGATGTGGGGTTTATAGACTTTAAAATTCCCTTCAAAACATTGTTGGTCAAAATCAATCGCTCTAATTTTATATTTAATATGATCAAAATCATGGGTAGGGATTACCACATAGTTATAGGATCTCATATCTCCTAGTAATAAAATCATACACCGTTCATTGAACTTAACAAACTCTTTAGCGATTTGAGCCTTTCCCACTTCGTCGCAATTGGGTAGATAAGAAGTGATGAACTCATCACCAGGAATTCCTGTTATATGTTCTTCAATGAGGGTATCCTTATAGATCAGAAAATTAATTCGATTGGGAGATAGTAGATGCTCAAGTTCAAGCCCATAGACACGACTCGCATCAGCTTTCTTGACATAAAAGTAGGTGTAGTTGTCATTGTAAATGTTTTGAATTTTTACACGGAAGGGTTTTGAGTTCCCAAAGGTGCAAAAGTCAATTGAGGACACTTTTAGGTAAGGTAAGATTTCGTTATTACCATCTGATATGAGCACTGAATATACTTTTTTTAGGCTCTGTTCAATTTCATCACGTTCATGTTCTGAATAATACACGCTAAACCACAGTGTGTCGTTATCATTGGCGTCATATAAATTTATGCCACCTGCAAATCGCAATAAGTCATCATAAGAAACACTAATCCGAATATCCCTATTGTACTTTTTAAGGTACTCCTGTAGCTTAGGAATAATAGGATAGGACGGTTTTTTCTTAGACATTAATTTCTCTTCCATGTAGGCAAATATTTGTGTAAAGATAACAAAGGGATGTAACAAAAGTTGCTTCGAGTCGTCTAGTAAGCACTATCAATCAAAAAACAATATTTCTTTGGAAACTATCCTCACAATTAATAATCTCACCAAGCACTATGGTGCAGTAAAGGCTGTCTCAGACCTGTCCTTTACCATAGAAAAAGGCAATGTTTACGGTATTTTAGGACCAAACGGAAGTGGTAAATCAACCACTTTAGGAATGGTCTTGAATGTTGTAAATCCCACACGCGGGGAATTTCATTGGTTTGACGGCTCTGATTCTACTCACAATGCTTTGAAAAAGGTGGGTGCGATCATTGAGCGTCCTAATTTTTATCCTTACATGACTGCCAAACAAAACTTGGAGTTGGTATGTAAGATCAAAAATGTATCTCCAGCAAAAATTGAAGAGAAATTAGAGATTGTAGGATTGCTTGATCGACAGGATCATAAGTTTAGCACCTATTCTTTAGGGATGAAACAGCGACTGGCAATTGCCTCGGCCTTATTAAATGATCCAGAGATCTTAATGCTTGATGAACCTACTAATGGTTTGGACCCTCAGGGAATCCATCAAATTAGAGAGATCATTAAAAAGATCGCTATAGACGGAACGACCATATTATTGGCATCTCACTTACTAGATGAGGTGGAGAAAGTATGTAGTCATGTTGTGATTTTACGAAAAGGAGTAAAGTTATACTCAGGACGGGTAGATCAAATGAATGCTAGTCATGGCTTCTTTGAGTTGAAGACTGAAAATTTATTGCAGCTAAAGGATTTCTTGGAAAGTCATTCTTCTTTTGGGGAAGTAAAGGTGGAGGGCGAACTCTTAACCGGATTTTTGTCTGAGCCTATGAGTGCTGTAGATTTGAACACTCAGCTCTTTGCAAAAGGTATTGTGCTTACACATCTTGTAAAGCGTAAGGAAAGCCTAGAAGAACAATTCCTTGAACTCACTAACAACCTAAACTAGACCCATCATGTTACGACTCCTCACTATAGAATATCATAAATTAAAGCATAACAAAACGGCCAAAGTATTAATCTACGGCTATTTTATACTCATTACCTTTATCGCTCTCATTTCTTCCATCGAATTTAATTTTGCTGGAGCTCATATACGAGTAGCAGATTTGGGCATTTTCAACTTTCCATTTATTTGGCATTTTAATGCATGGTTTGCTGCGATATTAAAGTTCTTTTTAGCAGTAGTCATTGTCTCTATGACGGCCAATGAATATAGTAATCGTACCCTCAAGCAAAATCTAATTGATGGCTTGAGTAAGAAGGAATTTATATTATCTAAATTTTTAACAGTTGTTGTGTTTTCAGCTATTTCAACTGTATTCTTGTTTATCATGAACATGATTTTAGGGCTTTCTTTTTCTGATTATAATGAAATGTCCATCATATTTTCTGACCTGGAGTTCTTATTGGGATTCTTTTTGAAATTAGTGGGCTTTTTCTCTTTTTGTTTATTCCTAGGAGTATTTATCAAGCGTTCTGCTTTTGCCTTAGGTTTCTTACTTTTCTGGTGGATATTAGAATGGGTAATTCTTGGACTATTATCATGGGCTTTTGGAAGAGATTTTGGTTGGGCAGTTTGGGATTTTCTTCCTTTGGGATCGATGCAGAATCTTATCAATCAGCCATTCACACGCTTAGAATTAATTCAGTCGGCTGCAAACCAGTTGCAGACAGAGGTAAATTTTGATTATGCGGTACATTGGTATGAAATGCTCATAGTTACTGTATGGACCTTTCTTTTTATCTATTGGTCTTATGTTTTATTGAAGCGTCGTGATCTTTAAAAGTATGAGCTAAGCTTGTTGTAAAAATTACGCTTTCGCGAAAGCGCAACCTTTCTATCCAAAAGAAGTCTTACATTTATAACATAAACTGTAAGTCCGTGATAAAAAAGTACTTTCTTATTCTTATCTCCTTTTTAGTAGGTGAAGTTGCCTTTGCTCAAGATATTGAACAACTGGCTATTTTTAGTGGTCAATATGACTATACCGCGATTGGTAACACAATGAATACAGAAGAGAATGGGGCAGGAGGAGCTTGTACCATATTAACTGAAAGTAGCGCTACTCTTACCCTTGAAAGTGATCAAACAGTTATTGCTGCCTATTTATACTGGGCAGGTTCTGGCACAGGGGATTTCAACGTTTTATTAAACGGAAATCCACTTACCGCCGAACGTGAATTTGCTGACCAAATAGATGATAGCCGAGTGTTTTTTGCGGCATTTGTAGATGTCACTACTATCGTTCAGAATACGGGATCTGGGATTTATACCCTTGGCGAACTCGATTTAACCTCGGTAATAGCACCTTTTTGTCCTACTGGCACCAATTTTGCCGGTTGGGCGATTACTGTGATTTATGAAGATCCAGACTTGCCTTTAAACCAAATCAATGTTTTTGATGGTTTACAATCGGTATCACAATTACAATTTGACTTAACGATAGAATTAGAGAACCTCAATGTCATTGATAACGAGAATGCCAAAATAGGTTTTGTTGCTTGGGAGGGTGATGCAGGGATTGCTGTACAGGAAACTTTAACTATCAATGGGAGTGTATTAAGTAATCCTCCATTAAATCCAGCAGATAATCAGTTTAATGGCACCAATAGTTTTACAGGTGCTAGCGACCTGTATAACATGGATATTGATTTCTACAATATTGAGAATAATATTAGTATTGGAGATACCTCGGCGACCATTATGCTCACCTCAGGGCAAGATTTTGTGATGGTCAATAATATCATAACCGTCTTGAATTCTACCTTACCGGATGCATTAATAGCCTTGGATAGTGTTGAGACTGAATGTCAAAGCAGGGCCGTAGAAGTGTCTTATACAGTAACTAATGAAGGAACAGAACCTTTACCAGCGGCAACCCCAATAGCTTTTTATGTTGATGGCAGCCTCATGGGAACGACTTCGACAGCTGCAGAAATTGAAATTAATGGTTCGCTCTCAGGAACAGCCACCGTAAACATTTCATCTTCTATACCTGATGATTTTCAATTGATTGCGGTTGTAGATGATATAGGGAATGGAACCGGTGTCGTAAATGAGCTTGATGAGAGCAATAATGAGTCAGATCCTATAGATGTTAATCTCAATGCCATTGATATAGAGACACAACCTATTGATTTTATCGTTTGTGATGATTTGACCAATGACGGGGAAGCATTTTTTGATCTTACAATTAATGGTGATGCAGCCCTTGGAAGCCAAACTGGAATAACAGTAAGCTATCACCTAAGTCAAACCGATGCTGAAAATGACAGTAACCCGATCCCTAATCCAACATCTTACACCAATACTTCCAATCCAGAACTCATTTTCATTCGATTAGAATTAGACGAAGATCCGACTTGTTTTAGTATCGTCAGTTTTAGCATTGAAGTGACTCCACTACCACTTATTGCGGCTCTTGAAAACCTTGAGGTTTGTGATGATATAAGCAATGATGAGGTTGAGATTTTTAATTTGACCTTTCAAAATGGAGTCATTTTAGGGACTCAAACAGGAATGGATATAAGTTTTCATACGAGTCAAGACGACGCCAATCAGGGAATTAATGGGATTGCTAATCCTTCGAATTATGAAAATGTTTCAAATCCTGAAACAATCTATGTACGCTTAAATAACCCAAGAGATACCGTTTGTTTTGATACAGAAACTTTTGAGATTTCCATAGATGATATTGCTGTTGTCGAGAGTCCGCCAGAAGATTTAATTGTTTGTGATGACCCGTCAAACGATGGCTTTGATGTATTTGATTTTTCAAACAATGAAGCTTTAGCGACAGGTTCTCAAACTGGAGTAGTGGTAACTTTTCATACAAGTCAGGCGGATGCAAATACAGGAGATAACGCAATTGTGACCCCCTCGGCTTATACTAATATAAGTAACCCTGAAACGATATTCTTGCGTATCATCCAAGATACAGATGATGATTGCTTTTCTACAGCATCCTTTAACATTGAAATTTTTGATCAACCTACGGTGCCAGCCTTGACAGATCTCTTTATCTGCGATGATGCCTCTAATGATGGTTTATCTGTATTTGATTTGACAAGTCAAGAAGGCCTGATATTTACTGGGCAGCAAGATTTTGAGTTGACCTATCATACATCCATTACAGATGCACAAACTAATTCAAACGCAATACAAGATCCAGATACATATGCTAACCTTGGAACACCTCAGGAAATATTTGTGCGTTTAGAGAATCCTTTACGGCCTGACTGTAGTGATATAGGAAGTTTTATGCTCAATGTGACACCTATTCAACCTATTACAAACTTGCCTGAGATTATTGAGTGTAATGAAGGTTTTGAAATGGCTGTTTTTGATCTTTCAGAGAATATTGAAGATTTGAGCCTTGCTTCGGATCAATTTGTTGAAGGGTATTACCTAAATACCTTAGATGCATTGAATCAAGAAAATGAACTTTCAGATCCCTTTGCTTATACGAATGTAACTAATCCAGAGACCATATATATTAGAATTGACCGGTCAGATCCAGACGCCTGTTATGACTTGGCTCAATTTAATATAGCAGTAGAAAACTGTCCGCCATTCGTGCCAGATGGGTTTTCTCCCAATGGAGATGGTGTAAATGACACTTTTGAGATTACTGGAATTAAAGATATTTTTGATTATAAGCTCTTTATTTATTCTAGATTAGGCAATCTTATCTATCAAGGAGACAATAGTGACCCCTTCTGGGATGGTACTCCAAACAAAGGCTTGGGAGGTAATGAGTTGCCTTCTGGCACCTATTTTTGGGTACTAAAACTAAACACTTCAGAGTACCCAGATATGACAGGTTGGGTCTATTTAAATAGATAGTGTTGTATTTGAGGGTCAATTTGTTAAAATTGCCTAGCTTTGCCGTCCAATAGATATTATGACATTTAAGGACCTCAATCTCAATAAATTCCTCTGGAATGCCCTCGACGACTTAGGATTTGAAACTCCTACAGCTATACAAGAGTTGGCTTTTTCTCCAGTTATGTCTGGTAAAGATGTAGTTGGTGTAGCTCAGACAGGGACAGGTAAAACCTTTGCCTATATGCTGCCTATATTGCGCAGCCTCGTCTATTCCAAACAAGAAACTCCAAGAGTATTAGTATTGGTACCTACTCGCGAACTAGTTGTTCAGGTGGTTGAAGAAATTGAAAAATTATCTACTTATATAGATGTGCGCGTTGCAGGTGTGTATGGTGGTGTGAATATCAATAGACATAAAGAATTAGTTGCTGCAGGACAAGATATTATTGTAGCGACTCCAGGTCGTTTATATGACCTCGCGGTGAGCAGAGTGTTGCAATTGAAGTCTATTCAAAAGATTGTGATCGACGAGGTAGATGTGATGTTGGACTTAGGGTTCCGTCCTCAGTTGATGAATATTTTTGATATGCTCCCAAAGCGTAGACAACATATTATGTTTTCTGCAACAATGACAGAAGATGTAGATGCATTGATTTCAGATTATTTTCAGAAACCAGATAAAATTACAGTTGCCGCTAGTGGAACTCCATTAGATAATATTAAGCAAATACGCTATGAGGCTCCTAATTTCTATACAAAAGTAAATTTTCTTTTAGATTTGCTCGCTTCCGCGAAAGAGTTCCCAAAAGTACTTCTCTTTACGAAAGATAAGCGAATGGCCGATCGTCTATATAAGATTTTCGAAGAAGCCTTTCCGCATCAGAGTGATGTAATTCATTCTAATAAATCACAAAACTACCGACTAAATAGTATTGGTCGTTTTGCTGAAGGTAAAGTTCGCCTTCTAGTAGCTACTGATTTAATGGCGCGTGGACTTGATATTGATGATATTAGCCATGTGATTAATGTCGATGTACCTACCTACCCAGAGAATTACTTACACCGTATTGGACGAACCGGCCGTGCCGAACGTCAAGGTGTCGCCTTTGTATTAAGTACGCCTATGGAGGTTCAGGCTGTTGAAGCTCTAGAAGACTTGATGGGAATAAAAATTCCTTTAGAGAAACTTCCAGAAGATATTGAGATCTCTAAAGAGCTTACTCCAGATGAGCGCCCAGAAGCAAAGGAAATTTTTAATCCGCATAAGTGGAATAAAAATGATGAAGATGCTCCAGGTCCTGCATTTCATGAGAAATCAGAATTGAACTCTAAAGTGAATGAGGGCGGTAAATACAGGCGTGAAATTGCTCTGAAGTATAAAAAGCCTAAGACCAGAGGAGATAAGAATTACAATAAAAGAAATAAGCGTAAATAATGAACGGTCGGCAAGTCTACCCCCTTTTTGTTATCGCTCTTGCAAGCTTCCTCTTCAGTAGTTGCCTAGAAAAGGAACCTTTTATACCCAAACCTTATACCAAGCCCCTTGAGATTGTAAAGCTATCAGAGCACAGTTATATGCATGTTTCCTATCTTAAAACAGAGGATGGAAATTTCATTTCTTGTAATGGCTATATTTATACAGAAGAGGGGGAGGCGATGATCTTTGATACCCCTCTCAATGATTCTATATCACAACAACTCATTGATTATGTAAGAAATGATTTAAAAATGAAGATTAAAGGAGTTGTAGTAAATCACTCACACTCCGATGCGGCAGGTGGTTTAAGAGCATTTACAAAAGCGAATATACCTTCTTACGCTTCTACAAAGACAGCCGATTTGCTCAAAAAAGACTCATTAACGATTTCTCATCCATTTAAGGATAGTCAAATTATACGTTTACAAACTACGGTAATCGATAATAGATACCTTGGTGAAGCCCATGCATCAGATAATATTGTTTCCTATATCTCAAAGGAGCATGTGCTCTTTGGTGGTTGTATGATTAAGCCTTTAGGAGGTCAAACAGGAAATCTCAAGGATGCCAATTTAGATACTTGGTCACAAACAGTAACCACTGTGAAAGAATTTTTTCCAGAGGTGGAAATTGTTATTCCGGGGCATGGTCCTAGTGGCGATGCTGCATTGCTTGATTACACCATTGACTTGTTTATACAAAAGGAAGGTTTAGAAAATAGTTTAGACTAATTCCAAAACACTTATTTCCTATCTTCGAACTATGGAAGACAATAAAAAACGTGGCGGTGATGCGCCTATAGCATGTGATTTAGTAGCCGGTAAAAAGTATTCTTGGTGTACTTGCGGTCATAGTGAAAATCAGCCCTTTTGTAATGGCGCTCACAATGAGGCTCAAAGTACCCCAAACCTGCGATTTGAAGCTGAAGAAACAAAAACCTACTTCTTATGTACGTGTAAACTCACGAAAAATCCACCTTACTGTGATGGATCGCATAAGTAGTAAGTAGGGTAACTTGGTATTTTGGTATTTTGGTATCTTGGTAACTTGGTATCTTGGATTACTGGTATTATAAAAACAAAAAGCTCGGAATTGATTCCGAGCTTTTTTGAATTAAATCTTTTTCCTGTGAATTACAGACTACTTCACAGTTGCTGTTAATCCCATTTCCTTTCCTTTTTCGAGCATAAATGCTCTCGCGGCTTCGTGTTCGTTAGGGATGATTCCTTCAAGTATAGCTTCTTTAATAGCTTCTTTTAGAATTCCAATTTCACGAGAAGGCTTGAGGTTAAAGGTGCTTATTATTTCCTCACCACTTACTGGGGGTTGGAAATTACGTATATGATCTCTTTCTTCTACTTCCTTCATTTTCTCACGAACCACTTGGAAGTTACTATGGTATTTTTTAAAGCGTTTCGGATTCTTGGTTGTAATGTCGGCTTCACAGAGCGTCATCAGATCTTCTATATAATCTCCAGCGTCAAAAATCAGACGGCGCACTGCGCTATCAGTAACGTGATCTTCGGAGATCACAATAGGCCGACTGCTCATCAAAACCATTTTTTGGACAAATTTCATTTTGTCATTCAATGGCATTTTGAGGCGTTTGAATAATTTAAACACCATTTTTGATCCCACAAATTCATGGCCGTGAAAGGTCCAGCCTACTTTTTTGCTAAAACGCTTGGTGGGAGCCTTTCCAATATCATGTAAAAGGGCGGCCCAACGGAGCCACAAGTCTTGAGTATTGGCCGATATATTATCAACGACCTCGAGAGTGTGATAGAAATTGTCTTTATGTTTTTGCCCTTCTACTTCGTCTATACCTTTCAGCGCTACTAGCTCAGGTAACATATAGGGAAGGAGACCCGTTTTTTCAAGGAGTAAAAATCCTTTGGAAGGTAAGGGACTGAGTAAAATTTTATTAAGCTCTACGACTATGCGCTCTTTGGTAATAATTTCAATACGCTTTGCATTGCGACTAATAGCTTCTAAAGATTCTCTTTCGATAACAAAATCAAGTTGGGTAGCAAAACGAATTGCACGCATCATACGCAAGGGATCATCACTATACGTAATGTCTGGATCTTGTGGAGTACGAATAATACCTCTTTCAAGGTCACTTACCCCATTAAAAGGATCTATTAATTCTCCATATCTATCATCATTGAGACAAATAGCCATAGCGTTAATTGTAAAATCTCTTCGATTTTGATCATCCGTAAGATTCCCATTTTCAACTACGGGATTCCGGCTATCTTGCGTATAGGATTCTTTACGAGCCCCTACAAATTCAACTTCGATGTCACCTGTCTTAAGCATGGCAGTGCCATAGGTTTTAAAAACCTGCACTTGAGGTTTTGAAGGTAGGAGCTGGGCCACTTTTCGCGCAAGCTCAATTCCGCTACCAATAGCGACTATATCTATGTCCTTAGCGTCTCCACGGTCGAGCATATGATCACGAACGAAGCCGCCAATGACATAGGTTTCTAATCCGAGCGCATCTGCAGCTAGGGAAATAGTTTTAAATATAGAGTGAGATATGGCGTTGCTATAACTTGGCATGGTAGTCTAATTTGAAGTCTCGCCGACTTGTGCACCTCGGTGGGTGCTTGATTGCATTGTGATGGTTTCTGAAGTGCGATAAAGCTTCTTCAGCTACTCACGAATAATTGTTACTTTCCCGTCTTTGGCTAATTTAATTATAGCCGACGGTTTTTTTGATTTTATTTTTTTATCCAAATCAACGATATGATCTACACCGTCAAGGATTACTTGGCTGATTTCACTAAAACGCATTGGTGTTGGTTCTCCACTCACATTGGCACTTGTAGCTACTACAGGTTTTTTGAATTTCTTTACGAGAAAATTACAAAATGGCTCTCGACATACACGAAAACCTAAGGAGTTATCTGGTGCAATTACATTTTCTGCCACGCGGATGGGATCGTCCAATATTAAGGTGGTGGGTTTTCCAGCGTACTTTAAAATATCATAAGCCACTTCTGGAATCTCTTCAACGTACATATTGAGCATTTTATAATCAGACACTAGGCATATCATTGCTTGGTCTTTAGCTCTTTTTTTAAGGGCGTACACGCGCTCTACGGCTTCAGCATTGGTAGCGTCACATCCTATTCCCCAAACAGTATCTGTAGGAAATAAAATGAGTCCGCCGCGCTTAAGTGTCTCTAGTGCTGGATCGTGTAGTTCTTTCATATTAAATATTTAAATAGTCAAATGCTTTGGCTGCAAAGGTACGATTGATCTCCCGACATTCGGCAAGGAGAGATGGGTATGTTTCCGCTTTCGCGAAAGCGCCCAAAGCATCTTCAAAAGTAGTAAAAACAGGACGGTGCTGGAAATCAAAAAACTTTGATGAATTAGGTATTACTACCACCTTTCTTCCCATTAACATAGACCAATACATCACGTGATAACTGTCTGTGACAATTTTCTCTGAAGCACCAATAAAATTTATGAGTCCGTGTAAATCGGTTGTATTTGAGCTGGTTGGATAGTCCTCAAATAAAGAAAGAATTTTAGGTTTCTTTAGAGTGTCTTTGTGAAATACCACTCCAATTTCTTGTGTAGAATCATAGGTTTTATCAAAAATAGGATGTAAACAACTCACACAGGGTACGTATTCCCCCGGCATTGATTTGTCCCGAGTACCTACAAGTCCAAAATTACTCACATCTATATTGTATTCTTTTACCTTATCATAGGTCTCTTTTTCTTTGGAATTATGTCCAACACCCCAGAGAACAACCTTCTTTCCTTTGTCACCTAATTTTTCAAACATATTCATCTGATTTGAAAAACCATTGCGGTTTAATAGTCCGCCACCACCTATAATGAGTCCTTTACCCGAAACTTGCTCAACGAAATTCTCACGTATAGTTTTGTCTTCGCGTTTGTAGGCAAAAATATCCAAACTCTTATTTGTTAGTTCGTCAAAGTAATGATGAGGGGCACAATAAAAATCTCCGACATTATGTGTATCCAAACGGTGAATGTTAACCACTCCTTTATTTTCTTGAGGGCTACGTAAGGTGTTAAATAAGGTTTTCTTTTTGTGGTATTTACGTTGTAGGCTTTTTAGGGGCATGAATTAGTGGTTTAATATGTTTCGATAAACGTCAATATACGATTGTGCGGCATTTTTCCAATTAAAAGATTGCGCATGTGTAATACTCTTGCTAGTGTTTTCTTCCAAATTAGTATCAAAAGTATGGATACTCTCATTGACAATTTGCGCCATATATTCTGGATCAAAGTGTTCCCAATAAAAAGCAATGTCTCCACCTATTTCAGGTAATGAGGTATTATTTGAAGTGATTACGGGTTTACCAAAACGCATGGCTTCTATTACTGGTAAGCCAAAACCTTCTCGTAAAGATGGAAAAACAAAAGCACGACAATTTTGTAGATACCATTGTTTGTCTAGTTCTGAGATTTTTCCTGGTAATTTCACTCTATTTTCAAGATTGTAAGAACGAATTAATGCTGTAATATCTTCGGCGTTTTTTGTTGAATTTTTACCAGCGATTACAAGATCGTACTCAGGCAGCATGCGGAGCATTTCGACCAAGGTTTTAAAATTCTTACGCTGAGTAAATTCGCCAATGGAAAATAAAAAGGGTCTAGTAGGGACAAAACTTGGTTTGTAAACACTAGACAATTGGATATCTTTTATAGGATTTCCGTTATATATAATATGTTCGGGTACATCTGGTACATCAAAAAATTCGTGGGTTGATTTTTTTGCGTAATTAGAAATGTAGGTAATGGCAGTAGATCGATTTAGTTTCTCTTGAAATCGCTGATGTACCTTCTTCTCCATAAAATTCTCTTCATTCTTAATATAGGTGATATTATGAACAGTCAATAAATACGGAATGTTGTGAAAGGGTTCGATCTTGGTATTTTGATTCATGGCGTGCCATAAGTCATAGCGTTTTCGCAATCTAGCTTGCGGATAGCGGCGAACCGAAAAGTATTTCTTGAGTTTATAATAATCTCCAAAGTTCGATTGCCACTTACTTGTGTCCTTCACATGCAAGGACATTTTAAAATCTTCTGGAGCTATTTGATATATACCATTTATCAAATGGTAATTAAATTGCCCAAAGCCAAAAAAGGGATTTTTTATATTATGACTTTCAAGAAAAACGTGCTGCATTATACGGATTTGAAACAAAGATAGGAAAAGCGTGGGGCTAGAATGAATAGAAAATGTAGTTTTGCAGCGTGAAATCTGTATTCTCAAAAAAATATAAAGAAATGTCGGCGCGTATCATCGACATCATTCATGGGTTTGATACCCAAGGAGAGGTTTTTGACAATGGAGATAGAAATACGATTAAACTCTTTGATGTCATGGGACAAAAGATCAATGTAAAGTCTTTTAAGAGACCTAACCTGATTAATAAGATTGTCTATCGGTTTTTTCGTGCTTCCAAGGCACAGCGTTCCTTTGAATATGCAAATACCTTGCTGTCACATGAAATTGGCACCCCACATCCGGTAGCTTATTTTGAAGAAAAGAGTGGACTGTTTTTTGGTCGCAGCTATTATATCAGCGAGCATTTAGACTACGATCTTACCTACCGCGAACTGATTCGAGATTCTGAGTTTGTTGGTGATGTTGGGATTTTGTCCGCTTTCGCGAAATTTACCTTTCAACTACACGCTAAGGGAATTCATTTTTTAGACCATTCTCCGGGGAATACCTTAATCAAAATTAAAGAAGATGGATATGAGTTCTATTTAGTCGATCTCAATAGAATGACATTTGGGGATA
This sequence comes from uncultured bacterium, assembly GCA_963974305.1. Taxonomy (GTDB): domain Bacteria; phylum Bacteroidota; class Bacteroidia; order Flavobacteriales; family Flavobacteriaceae; genus Dokdonia. Next base: position 36,864 of record CAXBCS010000014.1, on the reverse strand, counting down.
TGACTTTTGAAACCCGGATGAAAAATTTCGAGCGCTTATCTCGTTATGAGGACCATGTACGCATTATGGCTAAGGCATATGCTGAAGCAAGTGGAGAAGCAGAAGGATTAGTTTTTGAAGCTATGTGGAAAGCTATTTCCGATTTTCAAGAAAAGTTTTATCAAAAGAAACGCATCAAAGCAAAACTTAAATTCTGGAGATCTCAAAAAGAGTAGGACCTAAATTAATTTGAGTTGATTTTTTTACCTCATTCCTTATTTAAATCCATTATAAATAAGTAATTTTGCTTTATGAATTTGAAGCCCCTTTTACTCGTTGTTTTAAGTCTATTGCTTTTTGGTTTTACGATACCCAAAAAGTTAGAAAAGAAAGTAGACAAAGTGATCAGCACCTATTTTGAATCTGAAGCATTTTCAAAGGAGCTGCTTGTTATAGACTCATCAATTACTGATGAACTTCCTGCTGAATTTACAGAAAACTTATTTGCAGTTAAGAATAAAAATGCGCTTATGGGTTATGTGTATATAGGCAATGCGCCGAGTAAAACGGCGACCTTTGATTATCTTATTTTGTTTGACAAAGATTTTGTTGTGATGAAAAGTAAAGTACTCATCTATCGTGAAGAATACGGAGGAGAAATTGGGAGTAAGCGGTGGTTAAAGCAATTTATTGGAACATCATCAGCATCTGAAACTTTAATACCTACAAAAAATATTAGCGCAATTAGTGGTGCTACGATTTCTGTTCGCTCTATGACAAATGCAGTGAACGATGTCTTAAAGAGTATTGGTATTCTACAAGAACGAAAAGCGATCTAATGCAGTTTCACGGACGTATTCACAGCTTTCCTAAAGAAGTTAAGGTATTTATAGCGGCATTTGTCATAGTGTTGAGTGTTGGATATTTTACGGGACTTCTATTTGTTCAGAATACGGAGACGCACACACCAGATGGAATAGAAGAGAATTATCTGGGGAATGAGGATTCTGAGGTGACTGATGTTATGAAGTTTGAAAAGGGAGCACGCGAAATGCTTACTATTATCCATACCCACATTTTATCGATGTCCTTTATATTTTTTCTCTTGGGCGGTTTAATTGCCCTTACTTCATTACCTAAACGCCTTAAGTACTTTTTGATGATTGAGCCTTTTATCTCGGTCTTAGTAACTTTTGGAGGTATTTATATGTTGTGGAGCGGTATGTTATGGATGAAATATATCGTAATGATTTCTGGTATATTAATGACTTTCAGTTTTGCATTGGGCGCTATTTTGGTGTTACACCAACTCACAAAAAAACCACTTACATCCTAAAACATAAGTGGTTCAACTCGGGGAAAAAAAAAGAGGTTCTTAGTTTGAACCAATCATAGATAGGAATTTGTCTAAGTTTGGTAATATAATAATACGCGTACGACGGTTAATCGCGCGACTATCTTTGTCGTCATTCATCACCAAAGGGTGAAAACTACTTCTACCTGCAGCAATCATTTTGGCTGGATCGACATTGTATTTATTTTGTAAAGCACGTACGATCGCAGTAGAACGTTGTACACTCAATTCCCAATTATCTCTTACAGAAGCACCTTGTTTTACCGTTTGGTTATCTGTGTGTCCCTCTACCATAATTTCTATAGCCGGCTCAGAATTTACCACACCGGCGAGACGTTGTAACAAATCATTTGCTGCTGAATTCACACGGTAGCTTCCGGATTTAAATAAGAGCTTATCAGAGATTGTAATCATTACAACTGTTTCATCGATGTTGATATCGATATCATCATTTGCAAAGCTATCATCCAGATCTTTCTTTAGATTGTGAGAGATAGCGACATTCATACTATCTTCTAAGGTTCTAGCATTAGCAAGCTCTGATGGATTTACATTTTTAAGGGTGGTATTCAATCTTTCTTTAGTGGTTTTGGAAATTATGGTACCACCCTGAGAGATATCGTACTTATTATCGTTTTCGGCAGTTACGGCCGTATTGATATCTCTTAAAGAGTTAATTTTAGAATTGTATTCAACAACACGTGCTTCAATAGCAGCGTACTTCTTTTCAATTTCTTCCTTTTCTATCTGTGTTTTGGTAAGTTGCACTCTAGTATTGTCATGTTGTGACTGTAGCGCTACAAATTTCTTTTTTGAAACACATGAGGTCAGTACGACTGTCATTGCAATACTGGTTATTAATAAACCTTTTTTCATAATCATGTTTTAGTTTTACTATTATTTAAAAGCATAAGACGCAAAATTTTCATTCTGCGTCTAGGTGAGTATTGTTTTATATACGGCACAAAGTATTTTTTGGATTACATAAAATGAAAAGCAATCAAACTTTATCTTTTTAGCCGTATCTTTGCACGCAATTAATTGTTACCTCGCCAAGAGTGTTTTAGCTCCCTCGCAAGATTGCCTCTCTGGAGGTAAAACTGTAACAACAACTTTAATTGCTATGACTGCACACGAAAACAAAATTTTAGGAGAAGGTCTCACATATGATGACGTACTTCTTGTTCCAGCCTTCTCAGAAATACTACCTCGAGAAGTAAGTATCGCCACAAAATTCACACGAAATATTACATTGAATGTTCCTATCGTTTCTGCGGCTATGGATACTGTAACTGAAAGCAGGATGGCTATTGCTATGGCACAAGAAGGTGGAATTGGTGTGCTGCATAAAAACATGAGTATCGAAGAGCAAGCCATGAAAGTGCGCAAAGTGAAACGTGCCGAAAGTGGAATGATCATAGATCCCGTAACCTTGCCTTTAAATTCTTTGGTAAGTGATGCGAAGAATGCAATGCGCGAACATAGTATTGGCGGTATTCCAATTGTAGATGCAGATGGAAAATTAATAGGAATAGTAACTAACCGTGATTTGCGTTTTGAGAAAAATCTAAAACGTCCAGTGAGCGAAGTAATGACTTCTGAGAATTTAGTAACCGCAGCCGAAGGAACTTCTTTACAACAAGCTGAAGCTATTCTCCAAGATCATAAAATTGAAAAACTTCCTGTAGTTACTGCCGATAATACATTAGTTGGCTTAATTACATTTAGAGATATTACAAAACTTACCTTAAAACCAAACGCCAATAAGGACATTTATGGTCGTTTAAGAGTAGCAGCTGCCATTGGGGTGACTGGTGATGCTGTTGAACGTGCTGGTGCCTTAGTAAAGTCAGGAGTGGATGCAATTGTAATTGATACTGCGCATGGACATACTAAAGGAGTTGTAGACATATTAAAATTAGTGAAAGCTGCTCATCCTGATTTGGATTGTGTGGTTGGTAATATTGCGACTGGAGCAGCTGCCAAATACTTGGTGGAAGCTGGAGCTGATGCAGTTAAAGTAGGTATAGGACCCGGATCTATTTGTACCACTCGTGTTGTTGCAGGAGTTGGATTTCCGCAGTTCTCTGCAGTTCTAGAATGTGCCGCGGCTATCAAAGGATCTGGAGTGCCAGTAATTGCAGATGGTGGAATTCGCTATACTGGAGATATTCCTAAAGCAATTGCAGCTGGCGCCGATTGTGTCATGCTGGGTTCTTTGCTTGCTGGTACCGTTGAATCCCCAGGAGAAACCATCATATATGAAGGACGAAAATTCAAGTCATATAGAGGAATGGGTTCTGTAGAAGCAATGAAACAAGGATCAAAAGATCGCTACTTCCAAGATGTGGAAGACGATATTAAAAAATTAGTTCCTGAAGGAATTGTGGGGAGAGTACCTTATAAAGGTGAGCTCAATGAAAGTATCCACCAATTTGTAGGAGGCCTAAGAGCCGGAATGGGATACTGTGGTTCTAAAGATATTGAAACCTTAAAAGAAACTGGACGTTTTGTTAAGATTACAGCTAGTGGAATCAACGAGAGTCACCCTCATGATGTCACCATAACAAAAGAATCTCCGAATTACTCGAGATAAAAATTGCTAAGAATAAAAAAAGCGATGCAGTCTCTGCGTCGCTTTTTTTGTTTCCACATTTTTTTACCATAATTTACAAGATGGTGTTAATTGTTTTTTAAATGTTAATGCTTTCATTAAATTCAATACACCAAAGTCCAATATCTAACGTTAGACGTATAACCATTAAACAATTCTAAATAAACATGGAAAACGAGAGTAATAATAACAACGGAATTAAAATAATTACTGGAATTCTTGCTGTACTATTAGTAGTAGCTGGAGCCTTTGCCGTAAAGTTGTATAATCAAGAAAAAGATACGAAGTCACAATTGACACAGGAAAAGAATGTAGTACTGTCTGATTTAAAAGAAATGGTAGACAAGTACGATGTAGTGATTGAAGAAAATAACTTAAAAGATTCAGACCTGAATGAGGCCCGTGATAGAATCCAACAACTGATTAGTGAAATTGGATCTAAGGACGCGACAATCGCAAGTTTAGGAAAATATCGTACTGAAGTTTTTAAACTTCGTAAAGAGCGAGATTTCCTATTTACTCAGAATGATAGTCTACGAGGTAGTAATCAATTATTAGCTATGCGTGTAGATAGTACGAGCTACGAGCTTGAGGTTCAACGGGGTGTTGGTGATAGTTTAACCATTGAAAATGATAAACTAGCTGAACGTGTAAGTTTAGGATCTGCCTTAGCAGCAAATAAATTAATAGCTGTTGGTGTAATTGAGCGTTCATCTGGGAAACTTGTTGAAAATGATAGAGCACGTCGTGTAGATAAAGTGAGAGCTTGTTATACGGTACCTCAAAATCGCTTAGCCGAAGCAGGAGATCGTTTATTATATGTACAGGTGATAGATCCAAAGAAAAATATCTTAGGAGCTAATAAAACCATTGAATATGAAAAAGGTCAGCTAACGTATAGCGCCATTTCAAAGTTCTATTATGAAAATCAAGCCTTAGATATATGTGAAAATATAGCTCCTAGAGGAGAAGAATTTGAGGCAGGTGTTTACAATGTCAATGTTTTTGACGGAGAAATGCTCATTGCTCAGACTTCATTTACACTGAAGTAGAAGATTAGTTAAGTTAGTTAAGTAAGTTAAGTAGGTTGAAGCCCCGCAATCGATACAAGTCGAGTGTGGGGCTTCTTTTTTAAATCGAAATCGAAATCGAAATCGAAGTCGAAGTCGAAAACGAAAACGAAACTGAAAACGAAACTGAAATCGAAAAGTAGTTTAGTCTTGAAATCTTGAATCTTGAATCTTGAATCTTGGGCCTTGAATTTTGAATAATTATCCTTGAATTAAATTAATCTTCAGGGTACCAATCCATCAATAATACATTAATATTATTATCACCATTTGTTACTGCTGTTTTAAACGCAAATACATCACTTAAGCCATCTGTGCCTCTATAATGATAGGGAAGAACGGTTTTAGGTTTAAAGGCAAGTACTGCTTCAGCAGCTTTAGCTTCAGTCATGGTATAGGGAAGATTCATGCAAACAAAGGCGATATCAATATTTTTCAAAGCGCGCATTTCAGGGATGTCTTCTGTATCTCCAGAAAAATAAACGCGTTTCCCTTCTTTTTCAATTACATAACCATTTCCTCGGCCTTTGGTGTGAAACTTCAAAGCTTCTTCTCTTAAATTATACATAGGAATGGCTTCTATCTGAAAGCCCAACTGCTCTTTTATTTCTCCATTATTGACAATAACAAGGCTTGATTTGAAAGTATCTGGCAATTTATCGGCGACAGCTTGTGGGACCATAATTTTTGCTTTGGAAGTATTCAATCCTTCCAGAGTTTCTACATTGAGATGATCACCATGAATATCTGTGATAAGGATTACATCTGGATCAGGCTGCCCGGCAAACGCCTGAGCCCCGCCTACAGGATCGACATAGATAGTGGTGCCTTTCCATTTTAAGACTGCCGTTCCATGTGCAATTGGAATGATTTCGAAATCTGTTACAATTTCTGGCGCAACCGTCTCGACTTCTGAGTCTGTTTGTGCTTCTTGCTTGGTTTCTTGTTTACAACTCAATATTGTAAAAGCACCTAAGAGTGCGTAAAAGGCTAATTTTTTCATAAGATTTTAGTCTAAAGTATGTTCCATTTTTATATTGCATCTTTCATATGCAACATCTTGTTCTATAGGTATTTCAACAAAGCCATATTTTCGATAGATATGGATCGCGTTTTCTAAAAGCGTATTGGAGTACAAAATCACTTTTTTGAATTGTTGCGCTTTCGCGAAAGCGATACAATACAACATCATTTCTTTCCCAATACCACGGCCTTGAAAATTTGGATCAACAGCCATTTTTGTGAATTCATAAACACCTTCTTCATGTTTCATCAAAGACATGGTTCCAATAGGCAGATTTTCTTCAGTGACCATAAAAATAAATCCATCTTTATTGAGAATATAAGTATCTGGATTGCTCAGGACTTCTTTGTCATAGTCTTCGACATAAAAGTATTTTTCTAGCCAGGCGATATTCAAGGCTTTAAAAACAGCAGCATCCGTATTTTTATAGGGTCTAATCTGTATCATAGGCTCTCATAAAGTCAGTGATAAAATAACTAAGGGCTTTGCCCACTTGGCCAGCGTTTTTCTTTGTAGGAGCTGCTTCACAAATATGGAAGTAGCAACATTGTTTCTCTCTTCCCGCCATTTGCACCAAGCTTCTGGTAGTATTCATATCAAAACCGCTAGGGGTTTGGGCACTACTAGGAAAATTAATAATAGCATCACAGTCAAGTTCGAGTCCAAAAGGACCATTGTTGACAGTCTTAACTATGGATTTAAAACTTTCTAATGTTTGCTCAATAGGCATCATTTCTTCGAAAAAACGATACGCTACCTTAGGTTTTCGCGCATTCATCCACTCAAATATATAAGAGGGAGTATAATTCTTGTGGAGTCCAAAAATGGAATATGTATCTAAAAATGGACCATCCTCAGCTTCCATGGCATATCTAAAACCATTGCCACTATGCCGATAATCTGTAGCGCGTAAATCGGAGTGAGCATCGATGTTTAAAGCATTGATTGCCTTACCTAATGCAAGTGAGGCTCCTTTAAGGTTGCCAAAAGCATTGTTATGACCTCCGCCGATAATAATGGGAAATTTTCCAGCGGCGACAATTGTCTTAACCACTTGCGCCACCATCTTGTCAATGCGGGCCACCATATCTCCCAACTCTGTTTTGGGAGTCTCTGTATTAATAGAGGTGTGAGGAACTACCTTAATGTGTCCTAGAACTAAGACCTTCGATTGATTATGAACATTTGCTTGGACCTGTATGAAGGCATTTAAAAATGCATCCCATGCCCTTGCGGCTCCTTTTTTACCATAGTTGGCGCGAACACCTATATCTTCTTCAATTCCAAAAACAACAAATTTTGCCTTACTGTTTGCAATGGCATCAAGGCTGGATACATAGTGAAGGGTTTCGCCCATTTTGGTTTCCCCATCACGTGGCGATAACCGCTTGGCTATGTCGGCTTCTGAAACAAATCGAAAATGAATCATAGATTAGGAAATTGAGTCAATCAATAACTAGCTTAAATATCGCAAATTTTGCTGATTTTCATTCGTGATTTTACGAATTAATCAGCCCATGGCTTTAATGCACTCTTCGCGTATCGTCCAAATTTCATCTAAGGTATAAGGAATCTTGTCGCGTTTAATCCAATCGATGAGCACTGATTTATGATATTCTCTTTTCCAGTCACCAATTTGATCTGCATCAATGGCAACTTCAATTAAGATGTCATTTTCCCAGAGTTTTTTATTCAGTCCGGGATGAGTAAAATCAAAACGATTACCTGCATAGCATAAATAGGTATGCGCTTCAAGAATATATTCTAGTTTGTAACGATCCAATACAGCTTTTACGGCAGGGGTGTTGACGCTATTCATAGTGTAAATGGACATGTGGAATTCGATGCTATTAATATTGTTTTCTTCAGCCAGCAGTTTGAGACATGCGTGCTTTGTGGTACAGGTCCCTTTGCCTTCAATTATTATAGTAAAGGGTTTTTCAGGGCTTCTGTTTCTTCCATAGGGAAGGTTATGAATATAACGCACTGCGTCATGAAAGGTATCTATGCCTTTTTTGCGAAAGCGATCTGAAACGCTTCCTTCTTCTGAAATTCTAAAATTGGGAAGCATGCTTAAATAAATTCACCGTTAACAATAATACGGTCTATTTGATGCTGTCCAAAACGATAGGGGATTGCATTGAATGATTTAAGGGGTTTGGTCATAATGAGATTGGCTTTTTTATTTTTGGTGATACTCCCAGTTTCTGAAGCAATATCCATGGCAAAAGCGCCATTAATGGTGGCTGCGATAATAGCTTCTTCTGGGGTCATTTTGAGATTAATACAAGCTTGAGATACAATAAAATTCATATTCCCACTAGGCGCCGATCCCGGATTATAATCGGAAGCGACGGCGAGTGGCAACCCAGCATCAATAAGACGGCGGGCTGAAGTATAGGGGATATTGAGAAAGAAAGAACAGCCGGGCAGAGCCACCGGGATCGTTGTTCCAGATTTCAATGCGGTTATATCTTCTTCGGTAATTTCTTCTAAGTGATCAACACTCAAGGCATCATGTGCAACTGCTGCCGCAACTCCGCCTATGGCATTGAATTGATTCACGTGAACTTTTGGTTGAAGTCCGTGTTTTTTTCCTGCGCTTAAGATTGTATTTAGTTCGTCGACAGTAAAATAGCCGGACTCACAGAATATGTCAATAAAATCACATAATTCGGCTTTCGCGAAGGCGGGAATCATTTCCTCAACGATCAGTTGGATATAACCCTCTCGGTTGTCTTTATATTCTAATGGGATTGCATGAGCAGCGAGCAAGGTTGCCTTGATTGGGATGTCAAATTGTTGCTTTAAACGCGCTATTACTTCGAGCATCTTTTGTTCTGAAGCAACAGTTAATCCATATCCTGACTTAATTTCAATAGCTCCTGTTCCTAATTCAATAAGCTGTTGGAGACGTTGAGCGGCATCATCGTATAAGGCCTCAGCATCCATTTCCCTCAATCGCTTTGCGCTATTTAATATTCCACCCCCACGCTGTGCAATTTCTTCATAAGACCTTCCATTGATGCGATCTACAAATTCATCTTCACGCCCTGCGGCATATACCAAATGGGTATGCGAATCACACCACATAGGCAGGATTATTTGTCCAGTTGCATCAATTACTTCATCTACGGCAATAGGACTCATTTCGTCCATTTTTCCAAAGTCATAGATGCGATCATCGTCAATTAAGAGAAAGGCATTCTCAATATATGGTAGTTGGCGCATCGCTTTTCCAGCGACGGCTTTTTCAAAAGTCCCAGTAACAAGGAGTTGGTGGATGTTGGTAATAAGCTTCATGAAAACTAAAGGTAGTTACTTATCTTCAATAAAATTGCTCCTTTATCGACAGAAAATACTGTCTTTTCTTAAAATAGGAAAATGCATGATTTTCTTATTTTAATACCTATCTACTTATTGTTTTTGTATTTTTAAACAACTTAAAGAACACTATACATGGAAGCAAAAAGCCCAGGAATAAATACCATTTGTACACATATAGGTGAAGTGAAAGATGAGCAGTTTAAAGGAGCTGTGTCACCTATTTATCTTTCGTCCTCTTATGCCTTTATGGATGTTGATGTAAAGCGATATCCTCGCTATTTCAATACGCCTAATCAAGAAGGTCTTTGTAAAAAGATTGCGGCTTTAGAAGGCGCTGAAGAGGCATTGATTTTTGGAAGTGGTATGGCTGCTGTAAGTACAACGCTACTTGCATTTCTAAATTCGGGAGATCATATTGTTTTGCAAAAATCCCTCTATGGTGGCACCTACAATTTGGTGGTAGAAGAGTTTGAAAAATACGGGATTGATTATACGTTTACAGATGGATTGGAGAAGGACGCTTTCGCGAAAGCGATCACTCCCAACACCAAAGTCATCTATATTGAGACGCCGTCAAATCCGCTTATGACCATTACAGATATGCAAATGGTAACTGATTTGGCAAAGGCCAATGGCATTGTGACCATGATTGACAATACATTTGCGTCTCCTATTAATCAGAATCCTTTGAAGTTTGAGGTAGATATTGTTATACATAGTGCTACCAAGTATATGGGTGGACACAGTGATATATGTGCTGGAGCCGTTGCGGCAAGTGCAGAACATATTTTACAAATATGGAACCTCGCAAAGAATTTGGGAGGTAGTCTAAGTGATATGACGGTTTGGATGCTGGAACGCAGTATGAAGACGATGGCTCTCAGAGTGAAAGCGCAAAATAAAAACGCAAAGAAAATGGCAAAATGGCTGGATAAAAATGAAGCAATTGCCAAAGTATATTACCCAGGATTAGAGTCTCACCCTGATCATTTGTTGGCACAAGCTCAAATGAAAGGCTATGGCGGGATGATGTCTTTTGAATTGGCGTCGCATATTGACCCTGAAGCATTCCAAAAGGCCTTGAAACTTATCAAGCCTTCAATGAGCTTGGCAGGAGTAGAGAGTACTATGCTCTCTCCAGCGCAAACTTCTCACTTCCTATTAGGTGAGGAAGAACGTAAAAACCAAGGCATCGCTGAAGGTCTTATTCGTTTTTCCGTAGGTATTGAAGATAAAAAGGATCTCATCGCCGATATAAAGCAAGCCTTGAAAGCAGTGCAGAAATCGGCTGCAGTTACTGCACAATAATTCAATAGACTTTTATTCATTTAAATTACGATATGAAATTAGATATACTTGCCATAGGTGCACACCCTGATGATGTAGAATTAGGTTGCGGTGCAACCTTGGCTAAAGAAATTGCAAACGGAAAAAAGGTTGGGATCTTAGATTTAACAAGAGGCGAACTAGGAACCCGAGGTTCCGCAAAAATTCGCGATCAAGAAGCCGCCGATGCTGCTAAAATCCTAGGAGTTGAGGTCCGTGAAAATATCGCCCTCCCTGATGGTTTTTTTGAAAATAACAAAGGCAGTCTTTATAAGATAATAGAAGTTATACGAGCATATCAGCCGGATATGGTCTTATGCAACGCTATTACCGATAGGCATATTGATCACGGCAAGGGAAGTAAGCTTGCTAGTGATGCTTGTTTTTTGAGCGGACTCGTAAAAATTGCGACAACCAGAGGAGGGAAGTCTCAGGAGAAATGGCGCCCCAAACATGTGTATCATTATATCCAATGGCAAAATATTGAACCAGATGTGGTGGTAGATGTTTCTGGCTTTATCGATAAGAAATGCGAAGCGGTTTTTGCCTATAGTTCGCAATTTTTTGATCCGAGTTCAAAGGATGAAGAAACACCAATATCAAGTACGACTTTTCGTGATAGTATCAATTACAGAGCCCGTGATCTAGGAAGATTGATTGGAACAGACCATGGAGAAGGGTTTACAGTTGAAAGATATGCAGCGGTAGATAGCTTGTTTGATCTTATATAAAACGCGGGGCGTTTTTGCTATATGCTATATGCTGTATGCTGTAGGCTTGATGGAAATGAGTTGGAGGTTGACCTTATACGATTGCAGATTTTTGAAGGACGAGTGGAGTTAATAGAAATACTGAAACACAGAACTCCAAACACCCAATTCTAGGATTACGTAATATAAAGAAAACCATACGGCATAGGGCATACAGCCTATTACTTTAAGCCTAAAGCAATCCGCAGGATTCATAAACAAAAAAAAGCCTCATCTTTCGATGAGGCTTTTGCTATGGGTGGAAGACGGGATTCGAACCCGCGACCCCTGGTACCACAAACCAGTGCTCTAACCAACTGAGCTACAACCACCATTTTGCTTAGCGAATGCAAAGATAATCATTCATTATACTTGACCAACCCTTTTGTAAAAAAAAAGCGATAGATTTTTTGTCCATCGCTTTTGTGATTTCTTTTTATCAATACTAAACTATTCTGTAGCAGGAGTTAAGGCAGGTCTGTTCTGGCGATTAGCGAGTTCCCAAGCTGTCGCAAAAATTAATTGAGTTCGCTCCGTTAATAAAGGGTAATTGATTTTGTCTGGCGTATCAGATATACGGTGATAGTCATCATGCACTCCATTAAAGTAAAAGATTACAGGGACTTTGTTTTTTGCAAAGTTGTAGTGATCTGAGCGGTAATAGAAACGATTTGGGTCATTAGGAGCATCAAAACGATAATCTAAATTCATATTGAAATACTTCTTATTTATAGCAGCTGATACATCGTGTAATTCTTGACTTAACATTTGAGACCCGATGAGGTAGACATAATTATTGTCGGTCATATGGTCCTTATCATTACGTCCAATCATATCGATGTTTAAATTGGCAATAGTATTTGCAAGTGGATAGACAGGATTTTCAGTGTAGAATTTTGAACCATATAATCCTTTTTCTTCTCCAGTAACGTGGAGGAATAAAATAGAACGTTTTGGTCCTACACCATCTTCCTTAGCTTGGTTGAAAGCTTCTGCGATTTCAAGAATCGCAACCGTCCCAGAACCATCATCATCGGCACCATTAAAGATGTTTCCATTTTGGTCGATCCCAACATGGTCTAAGTGAGCAGAAATTACTAACACTTCTTCGGGCTTTTCTGAACCCTCAATAAATGCCAACACATTTTCAGATGCTTTAAGTCCGCTGTTTTTTCTAAAAAAAGATTCCGGAACAATTTGGTAATAGTTACCGTCTTTGGTTCCAGAAACTATGTTCTGTTCTTTGTAGTAATCTTTTAGATAAGCCGCAGCTTTCTTTTGTCCGGCATCTCCAGTATTTCTACCTTCCATATCATCACTTGCAAAAGCATAGAGCATTTCTGTTAGTTCCTCCTCAGAAATTGTTTTTAAATATTTTGATAACTTTTTATCACCATCACCTTCCAAAGTGGTTAGATCAATAAATTCTGGCTTAGCAGGTTCAGTGATCGTTTTCTTTGCTTCTTTACAACCAATAAATGATAGACAGAATGCTACCAACAAAATATATTTCATACTATTCGTTTAGATAATGGCCTAAAATACTTAAAATATATTGAATGTGAGTCTTGAATATTCTGGTTTGTTGGCTTTTAACTTTTTCTATAGTCCTTCATAAAAAACTCCTCTTAGTTTGTAGGTCGTTTTAGTGAAAGCGAGTATTTTAGCGACAACCTAATCCACTTCTTTATGCATCGTAACTTAATTTCCTATGTTATCATTACACTTAAAGGGATGGCCATGGGTGCTGCAGATGTAGTTCCTGGTGTATCTGGCGGGACTATTGCTTTTGTTGCAGGAATCTATGAAGAGTTAATTACAACTATCGATCGCATAGATTTTGGCATTTTTAAAATGTGGAAAAAGGAAGGTTTTAAGACCATGTTTGCACATTATAACCTCGGATTTTTAGTAAGTCTTTTTCTCGGGGTGTTTATTAGTATTCTTTCATTGGCTCAACTCATTAAATATTTATTAGATAATCATCCCATCGTTGTGTGGTCCTTCTTTTTCGGATTAGTACTCGCAAGTATTCTATTTATAGGAAAGCAAATTAAAAAATGGACTTTGGCTGTAATCCTTGCAGTAATCATTGGTGTCGTTATTGCTTATTATATTACTGTCGCAATTCCAGGCACTGCTCCAGACGTCTGGTATTATTTTATGTTATCTGGTTTTATTGCCATCATTGCTATGATTCTTCCAGGAGTATCTGGCTCCTTTATCCTTGTTCTTCTAGGATCGTATGAATTGATTTTAGGCACACTCAACGACTTTATTTCAGGGATCAGTGCTGGCGATTGGGGACTGGTTAAAACAAGCTTTTTGAAAGTCCTTTTATTCATCATTGGATGTGTCATCGGCTTAAAATTATTCTCTAAAGGCTTAAAGTGGATGTTTACACATAAAAAAGAACTCACTTTAGCAGTATTGACAGGCTTTATGATTGGGTCTCTCAATAAAATCTGGCCATGGAAAGAAATTTTGTCCACTCGTATTGATAGACATGGAGAAGAGGTGCCACTTCTTGAACGAAGTATACTTCCTAATTCCTTTGACGGAGACGCGCTAGTAATGAATGCGATTATCGCAGCAATTATTGGCTTTGCCTTAATACTCATCTTAGAACGCGCGGCGGGAGAAAAAAAGGTGCATGCAGACTGAAACTAGAACCTTCATGGATAAATTTTGGCTTGTTCTTAAAGGACTTGCCATGGGTGCTGCAAATAAAGTGCCTGGTGTTTCCGGTGGGGTTGTGGCTTATGTCGCAGGTTTTTATGAAGAGTTTATCTATAGTTTGCAAAAGATAAACCTTACTGCTGCCAAACTATTTTTTAATGGCCGCTTCCGAAGTTTCTGGAGATATATCAATGGAAAATTTTTAGGCTTGCTAATCCTCGGAATGCTCATCAGTTATTTTAGTGTTTCCCTGCTACTCGACATTGCTATAGAGCATTTTCCTCTTTTAGTGTGGAGTACTTTTTTTGGGATGATCATAGGTTCAATTTATTATATCGCCAAAGATTATGAAGCTTGGACCAAATCTAATTTCCTTTTATTACTTGTAGGGATAGTTGTAGGAGTAAGTATTAGTTTGATGGAACCTGCACAGGAAAATGACCACCTACTCTTTGTGTTTATTTGTGGCATTATTGGGGTGTCGGGCATGACTCTTCCGGGACTCTCTGGCTCCTTTATATTAATGCTATTGGGCAATTATGTGCTGTTGCTTGTTGATTCGGTGAATGCCCTTTACATGACATTGATAGATATTTTTACTCTTAATTTTTCATTTGTAGATAATCCTGAACAAATACGATTATTGAAAGTGTTGGGTATGTTTGCGGCAGGATCATTAACAGGGCTTGTGACACTTTCACATTTTTTGGGCTATCTACTCAAACATTTTAAAAATGGAACCAATGCCGTTATTATCGGATTTATAACCGGCTCCTTAGGTGTTGTTTGGCCTTGGAAAACAGAGATATTCAAGCGCGATGCAACAGGGGAAATCGCTATTGACCGTAATGGTAATGCGATTTTAGATAATTACGATCGCTTTATTCCAACCGAATTCAACGTAGAAAACGTACTCGCTGTTTTCTTTATACTAGTGGGAATCCTCGGCGTCTTTGCTTTGGGTAAATACGGAGAAAAAACTCGCACAAATGGATAAATACGGACTCTTTGGGCGTGACATAGGATACTCCTTTTCACGAAGTTATTTTAAAGCAAAATTTGAGGCAGAAAATATTCCCGCTTCCTATGTGAACTTTGATTGTGATACTATTGACGATGTTAGTTCTTATTTGAAAGATGAGAGTATTAGTGGGTTTAATGTGACCATTCCTTATAAAGAAGACGTCATTGCTTTGCTTGATGAGTTAGATACTGATGCGGCAAATATTGGCGCTGTCAATACCATCAAACGTCTAAAAGATG
The DNA here is from genome assembly GCA_963974305.1 of uncultured bacterium. Classification (GTDB taxonomy): domain Bacteria; phylum Bacteroidota; class Bacteroidia; order Flavobacteriales; family Flavobacteriaceae; genus Dokdonia. The sequence goes on along the minus strand of CAXBCS010000014.1, from coordinate 21,479 downwards.
GCAGATTAAAGGGCTTTAATACCGATTTTCTTGGTTTTAGAGGCACTTTGTTAGAGGAGTTGGGTGATGTATTGTTTCCTGATTTTAAGGCAGAGATTACGCTTGACGCGAAATTGCAGTCGGCACATAAAGCGCTTATTCTTGGAACGGGTGGAGCGTCCAAAGCAATCGTATATGCTCTGGAAAGCTTAGGGGTTTCTTGTCAATATATTTCGCGAAAGCGAACAAAGGATACTTGGTCCTATGACGAATTAGATAAAGAAAAGATCCAGAACGCCACATTTATAGTGAATTGTACTCCTTTAGGAACCTTTCCCGATGTGCATTTGTTCCCTGATATTCCATATTCTTACCTCGATAGTAGACATATCGTTTTCGATTTAATTTACAACCCTCCACAGTCTCAGTTTTTAGCCTTAGCTAAGGCACAGAAAGCCACGACTATAAATGGCCTACGCATGCTAGAATTGCAAGCAGAGGCGTCTTGGAATATTTGGCTTGCGCCTTAGTGCCTATTATTCTTGTATTTCCGTGAGTTGTTAGTATCTTTAGGGTCTTATTTTATATGAACCCTAACATTGAAAGAAATGTCTGAAGAGAAACAACCTCAAGAAGAAGCAAATCAAAAGGATCTCCACTCCGTAGAAGAGACGGTGCAACAACCTGATAAAGAGTTGCAAGATGAAATCGCCGACCTCGCTGCAGAAGCAGAAGCAACAGAGTTGCCTACAACGGAAGTGATAGAAGCCGAAATTGCTCAAGAAAAAGAAGATGAAGCGGTTGTTGAACCAGAAGTAACTGTATCAAAAGATGCCGAGTCTGTAGAGACTAAAGCTAAGGATGCAGAAACTCCTACCGCAAAAGAAGGTGATGCAGAAACTCCTACCGCAAAAGAAAGTGATGCCGAAGAGAAAACTGCTGCGGCTAATGTTCATAAAGAGGTACCTAAGAAAGACTACAGTTCATTGAATAAAGAGGAGCTTCTAGAAGAGCTTAAGTCTTTGCTTGAAACTGAACAGGTACAAAATATCAAAGATCACGTAGAAGAAATAAACAATGCCTTCAATGAACAATTGGATGCAGAAATGGGAGCAGCTCAGGAAGCTTTTCTTGCTGAAGGAGGAAATATCATTGATTTTAGATATCACTCTCCTATTAAGAAAACCTTCAATGAGGCCTATTACGACTACAGAAATAAACGAGCGAAGTTCTATCAAAACCGCCAGAAAAATTTAAAGGCTAACGAAGAATTACGTAACAAACTTGTAGAAGAGGTTAAAGCTTTGCGGGATGAACTGGGAGGTGCTGAGAGTGTTAATACAACTTACAATAAATTCAAAGATATCCAAGAACGCTGGCATAACGCTGGGAATATCCCACGTGATCGCTATAATCTTGTGTGGAATAATTACTATCACCATGTTGATGCCTTCTATGAGTTACTACATTTAAATAGAGAGTTTAGAGATAAGCACTTCAAGGATAACTTACTCAAAAAACTACAACTTATCGAGCGTGCTGAAGAGTTGACGCAAGAGCAAGACATCAATAAGGCTTTTAAAGAATTACAACTCCTTCACCGTATGTGGAAAGAGGAAATTGGTCCCGTGTCAAAGGAATTTAGTGATGAAATTTGGGATAAATTTAGCGCAGCAACAAAGAAAATTCACGATGCACGCGACCAGAAACAACAGGAAATTGAAGCCAGTTGGGAAGGGAATTTAGTGATCAAACAAGAGCTTATTTCAAAGATTAAAGCGATTGCTGAGAATCCTATTACCTCTCATAATGGGGTTCAAAATAAAATTAAAGAAGTAGAAGCACTTCGTGAAGCCTTCTTTAAAGCTGGAAAAGTACCTACGGCGGTCAATGAAGAAACATGGACAGCTTTCAAAGGTGCTGTACGTGCTTTTAATCATAATAAAAATGACTTTTATAAATCTCAGAAAAAAGAGCAGTACGAGAATTTAAATAAGAAAAAAGCCCTAATCGCTCTAGCAAATGAGCATAAGGATAGTGATGACTTTACCGCGACTATTGACGTGATGAAGAAAATTCAAGCCGATTGGAAAAAAATTGGACATGTTCCTAGAAAGGATAGTGATAAGGTCTGGAAGGAATTTAAAGCTTCCTGTAATCACTTTTTTGATCGTTTGCATGCATCAAAGAAACAAGCCAATGCAGGAGAAGATGAAGCATTTGCTAAAAAACAAGCCTTGCTTGAAACTGTCAAAGCTTTAAAGCTAGAAGGGGAGCATAAGGAAAATTTAGAAATAATTAAAACACATATTGCTACTTGGAAAGGTATCGGGCGTGTTCCTTATGCAAAGAAGAAAATCGACGAACATTTCAATAAAGCGCTAGATGGTCTTTTCCAACAATTGGATATTGATAAAAAGGAGGCAGAAATGATCAAGTATGATAATCGTATGTCGAGTATGGCAGAGGAAGATAATCAACGAGGACTAGAAAAAGAGCGATTCTTTATCACCAAAAAGGTGCAAGAAATCAAAGCCGAAATAAACCAATTGGAAAATAATTTAGGATTTTTCCAACATGTTCCAGATGATAATCCAATGGTGCAAGAGGTACATAAAAATATTGCAAAACACAAAGATGAACTAGAACTTTGGCAAGCCAAACTGCGCAAGGTGAGAGCGATGTTCACAAATTAAGTGAAACAAACTTATACATTATTCAATGGGAGATAGCAAGATGTTATCTCCCATTTTTTTTGCTTTTTTATAAAAGCCGACTGTAACATTTAATTTAATTAATCGTCTATATAGTATCAATCAATAAATCAACAATCATGAAAACTAACAAAACATCCGAACTAAATAATTCCAATAGGAAGCCACATAATGTCGCCCTTGGGATTTACACCATTTTAACGACCTCCTTTATTGCTGGCTATACAATGATTCAGCTTTTTGCAATGCATTAGGAACGTATTTTATCTTATTTAAACCACAAAATCCGCGACCTTGGTCGCGGATTTTGCTCTTCATCATAGCAGTTTTTAGTGTGTAAACACCAAAATGATGTGTATAAATATGTAGTCGAAGGATCTTCGATTTCCTTACATTGCGTACATTTATATTCTAAAATCATACGTATGCGTTTTCTATATCTTTTATTGTTTGTTGGAGCCTTTACATTTACTAGCTGTCAAATTAAAACTTCAACTGCTGATACTGCCAATGAAGAGTCGGTGACAACCTATTATTTCATTCGTCATGCAGAAAAAGATCGCTCAGATCCTGAGAATAGAAATCCTTCATTAACAGATTCAGGCCAAGTGAGAGCACAAAATTGGATGCGTGTATTTAATGATGTCGCTTTAGATGCTGTTTATTCTACAGACTATAACAGAACTCAACAAACGGCAGCACCTGCTGCTGCAAGCAAATCACTTAAAATACAATCCTATAATCCAAGTAACTTAAATGATTCTATTTTTTCAGCTGCGACTCATGGCAAGAAAGTTTTAGTTGTGGGCCACAGTAATACGACGCCATCATTTGTAAATGCTGTTTTAGGAAACGAAACCTATGCAGATATTGACGATGCAAATAATGGAAACCTGTATATAGTGCGTATTCAAGGAGATCTAAAAGAAGCACAACTTCTTCATATCAATTAGCATTCTGGACAGAGAGAAACCGTGACCTGTTCTAATTCAATTTTTGAGAGTAGCTGAAGGGCTTTATTTTCATAAAGACTATCCAAAGTTACTAAGGGTGGAAATTTCTCATTAGCCTTATAGTTATTGTAATCTACAAAACGAATGCCATTGATTATACGTTCATTATAGGCTTCCCTAAAGCGAGTTCCGCCTTCATTCACGCGATAGTTATAAGCGAGATAATCAACAGTGTATTTTTCCTTATGGATCCAATACATATACTCATCTTCAAAATCTTCACCACCGCCTTCTTCAGCAAATTTAACGAGTATACGATAGTAGGCTTGTCCTTTGACAACAGCTTCGTCAACCAAGGTTTTAGTTACGGCAGCATCATTCAGGCCATAAGGAAGCACAGAGAAGTAATGCACAGAATTCACACTGTTGCCATACAATTGTTTTAAAGAATCAGAAAGTGTGATAGGAACGCTTTCGCGAAAGCTCACAAATTCTCCATCGCCCTGTAAAACATCCTGTTGCACTTTGCACTCAGCATCAGTACAGCGTTCAAGGGTTCGGTTTCCATTAGATCGTGTCGCCTTATAATAATAATCTCGAAACTTGAAATGAACAGAAGCATCTGCAATAACGTCTCCTCCAACAGTTTCTATAGCCTTATCGACAATTTCTTGAGCCGTAGGGGATTTGGTTTCTGTGCATGAGAAACATAAAGCACACATTACTATAAGTATATATCGCAAGGTCATAAAAGGGTTTTAGATTTGTATTGGTCGCTAAAAATGTACTTCCTTAATTGTCTAGAGTCACTTTAACATTTTCAGGTGTAAAAGCAGCGGTAAGATCGAGCTGGTTTTTCATAAACAACTGCGGCAAACTGTCTAGGACAACATCATTGGTCTTTGTGCGGAAGGTTCTATAATCTTCAAAGACAATTCCCTCTACAGTACGTCTATTAAATATTTCTCTAAAAAATAAGCGATCAGCAGCAGGTTCAAAGTCATAACCTATAAAATCGATCGTCAGGTCCTTTGTATGCACATAGAGATAATAATTGCTGATAAGATCTGTAGGCATCAGGTTATTGTATTTAACATGAAATACTTGATATAGCTTTTTGTCTATAATAACTTCATCTTTTTGTGTGATGATCGCCGAGTTATCATTTAGGAATAACTGAGGAATCTCCATGAAACGATTTAATAATATAAGTTGTTTCTCTACCTGTATATTCTGAGCTCCATAATTTTTAAGAATTCCATTTTCTGAATAATCAAATCCGCCATTAAATGCTTGTGCTTTGAAGGTAGTTGTGTCTAGGGTTCGTGTCATACTAAAATGATATTGATTACCCGCACGCATACTCACATACTCCATGTCATTAATATCAAATGTAACAAGGGAGCGATCCATTTTATCTTTCCCCAATTGGGTGGAGACATTTCCAAGGTATACTCTTGGGTTTATTTCAACTTGCTCTTTACAGGCAAAGCATAATACGAATAGACTTAAGCAAAGGATTTTTTTCATAACTCAAAAATAAGAAATAGGTGTCTTCCAAGGACAATTTACGTACTTTTGTTCGTCATGGCCAATACCGTTAACATTCTAAATAAGAGAGCTCGTTATGAATACGAAATTCTAGACCGTCTTACGGCTGGAATTCAATTGGTTGGCACTGAAATAAAGTCACTTAGAGAAGGAAAAGCTTCTATAGCTGAGAGTTTTTGTGAATTTAATGATCGAAATGAGTTGTTTGTAATTAACATGACCATTCAAGAATATTCTCATGCGACCTATTTTAATCATGCCCCTAAAAGCGAGCGTAAATTGTTATTGAACAAACGCGAACTCAAAAAATGGGAGCGAGAGGTCAATAAAGCAGGGCTCACTATTATTCCCTTGCGTTTATTTATTAATGACAATGGTTTTGCAAAGCTAGAGATTGCTTTGTCTAAGGGAAAAAAGACCTACGATAAGCGGGAGACCATTAAAGATCGTGATAACAAACGCGACCTGAGTAGAATAAAAAAAGACTTCAATAATTAGTAGTGTTGATTTTCTTAAATTTTCACAACTAACATTTCCTTAAGAGTTCGTGTGTGGAAGAAACTGTTCTTTTACCTTGACGAATCAATCATACCACCTTATGTTGAAAAAATTACTTTTCTTGCTCATTCTGAGTACAGCCGTTTCATTAAACGCTCAGATTCAAGGTACTGTCGCCGACGCCAATGGTGAACCACTTCCTTTTGTCAATGTATATTTAGAAGGAGGTTACGACGGAACAACCACCAATAGTGACGGACGCTACGTCTTAGATGTTCTAAAAAGTGGCACGGCTTCTTATACCGTTATCTTCCAATTTTTGGGATACACCACTGTAAAGGAAATTGTCAAAACTACAGATGCACAGCTGCTATTAAATGTAGAAATGCAGGAGGAAACCACCTCCCTTGACGAAGTAATAGTAGAAGCTGGAGTTAATCCCGCAGAACGGATTATAAGAGCCACTATTGATAATAGAAAGGCAAATTTGGAACGTTTAGGCGAGTATCAAGCAAAGTTTTACTCTCGCGGACTCTGGAAAGTGATGGATGCACCAGAAAAGATTCTTGGACAGGAAGTCGGAGACCTCGGTGGTGGATTGGACTCCACGCGAACAGGAATAATCTACCTAAGTGAAACCATCTCTGAAATTGCCTATCAACGTCCTGACAATTTCAGCGAAAAAATAATTGCCAGCAAAGTTAGCGGTGACGATAATGGCTTTAGTTTTAATACTGCCATCGATGCCAATTTCTCTTTTTATGAAAACACCATTGATCTCAATGCACAAATTGTATCACCTATAGCTACCAATGCCTTTGCCTATTATAAGTATACCCTTATTGGAACTTTCTACGAAGATGGAAAGTTGATCAATAAGATTCAAGTGACGCCTCGTAGACCTAATGATCGCGTGTTTAGTGGTTTGATGTATATCGTTGAAGACGATTGGCAGTTGTATGGTGTCGAATTAGATACTAGTGGAGAAGCGATTCAAGTACCTATTATTAAGGCTTTGAAATTTAAACAAAATTTTACCTACGATGCCCAATTTGATCAATGGGTAAAATTATCACAGGTCATTGATTTTAGTTTTGGTTTTTTTGGCTTTAATGGAGAAGGCCGTTTTACAGCTGGTTATAGCGACTATAATTTCGAGCCAAATTTCTCTAAGCAATCATTTACCAATGAGGTGCTCTCCTTTGCACCCGAAGCTAATAAAAAGGACAGTCTCTTTTGGCAAACAAAGCGCCCAGTGCCTTTAACAGAGCTTGAAGCAGATGATTATGTGCGAAAAGACAGTATTCAAATTGTAAGAAAATCTCAAAAATATTTAGACTCCATTGACGCTCGTGGAAATAAATTCAGCCTGATGTCACCTATTAGTGGTTATAATTATAGCGATACCTATCATCGATGGAACGCAGGTTTTGATGGACCATTAGGAAATATTGGATTTAATACGGTACAAGGGTGGAATGGGAGTGTAGGGCTCAATTATTTTAACTGGAGTGATGAGGATTATACCAAGACTTTTTCCGCTTACGCGAAAGCGAACTACGGCTTCTCAGATCAACGACTGCGCTGGAACACAGGTTTCTCTCGCCGTTTTAATAGAACCAATCGTGCCCAGTTGAGTGTACGCGGAGGGCAGGAGATTAGACAGTTTAATAACTCCAATCCTATAAGCGATAATATCAATACGATCACGTCCTTGTTTTTTGAGAAAAATTACGCCAAGTTCTACGAAGTTTTCTTTGGAGAGGTAAATTATAGTCAAGAAGTGTTTAATGGATTACGACTATATGGGAATGCGAGTTATGAACAGCGAAGCTACCTCGTAAATACCACAGATCAAACATGGTATCCAAAGATTGATGAACAGTATACCAGTAACAATCCCTTAGACCCATTAAATGAGGATTTCACTAATCTTTTGAACCATGATATTGTCAAGGCTGGATTAACAGCTCGAGTTAACTTTGGTCAGAAGTATTATAATTATCCATCTGGGAAGTTTAATATTAGAAGTGATAAATATCCCACCTTGTTTCTGAGCTATGAAAAAGGTTTTGGAGCCTCAGAATCTGAATTAAATTTTGACCAACTGGAGGCTCGTCTTCAGCAAGGAATGAACCTTGGCAACAAAGGACGTTTCAGATATAACGTAAAGGCTGGTACTTTTTTAGGGGATGTTTCTGGTCTGAGTTTTGTCGATTTTAAGCATTTTAATGGTAATCAAACGCGAGTAAATTCTGGATATACACTCAATAGTTTTCAACTCTTGCCGTATTATGCTCGTAGTACAAATACGGATTATATAGAAGCGCATGCGGAGCATAATTTCAGAGGATGGATCCTAGGTAAAATACCAGGTATCAATCAACTCAATTTTAATTTGGTTGCTGGCGCACATCTTATAGCAACACCAAATGCAAAACCGTATACAGAACTTTCTGTTGGACTTGACAATATAGGTTGGGGTAAATACCGCCTATTGCGCGTTGATTACGTGCGTTCAGCAGGTCTTGGAAAGAATGATGGGGCCTTTGTGTTCGGCTTGAAATTTTTAGGGCTTCTAGATTAAAAATCTAAAAGCCCTAAGTATTTGTAATCTATATAAGGAAACCTATCGAAGACTTGCTCCAAGCTCTTTTTCGAAGCGTTGTTGGAGTTTATTCATCACCTTATCAATCTGTTTATCTGTAAGTGTCTTGTGTTCGTCTTGAAGCATAAAACTCAGCGCATAACTTTTCTTTCCATCAGGAAGATTTTTACCTTGATACACATCAAAGAGATTGACATCTTTAAGTAATTGCTTTTCTGTTTGCTTAGCAAGCGTATGAATTTCATCAAAAGTCACTTTCTCGTCAAGTAGCAGAGCAAAATCACGACGTACCCCAGGGTATTTTGGGATTGCTTTAAAAGTAATTGAATTACGAGCCGCCACTTCTAAGATATTATCCCAGTTGAAATTGGCAAATAAAACCTCTTGATCGATATCAAATGCTTTCAGCACCGATTTCTTAACGATGCCAAAGGATACCAAAGTCGTTTTCCCTAGTTGCAAGGCAGTACCTTCAGCAAAAACAGCATCTTTTAAGTTGGCCGTACGTGTTCTCTGAATCCCAAGACGATCAAAAATAGCTTGGACAATTCCCTTTAAATAAAAGAAATCGGCATTTTTTTGATCCTTTGTCCAGGTATCACCAGAGCGTTTTCCTGTAACAAATAAAGAAAGATGTTTGTGCTCTTCTCTACCGCTTTTATAGTTGTGGTAGGTTTTACCAAACTCAAAAAACTTAAGATCTGGACGTCTTCTGTTTTTATTATAAGCGATCGCTTCTAAGCCTGAAAATAATAGCGACTGTCGCATCACACTTAATTCCTGTCCTAATGGATTCAACATGGTTACATGATGATCTTCACTTAACGAATCAGAAAGAGATGTATAGCTTGGCGTAGTCAAACTATTGGCCATGATTTCATAAAATCCTTGACCGGCTAATTGATTGGCAACAACATCTTGGACCTTATGATCTTCAAATTTGGATACATTAGATACCGTAGCATTCAGTTTGTTTCCAAAAGTGATATTATTATAACCGTACACACGAAGAATTTCTTCAATGACGTCGGCTTCTCTAGTAACATCATTGCGGTAGGCAGGAATGGTCATTCCTAAACCGCTTTCAGTCACATTATTGATTTTTATATCTAGTGAAGAGAGTATAGATTTGATTGTTTCTTTAGGAAGTTCTTCCCCAATCAGTTTAGTCGTATTTTCAAAACTTAAAAATACCTGTTGATCTTCAATTTTCTTAGGGTAGATATCAACTACTTCACTGGTGATTTCGCCTCCAGCAACTTCTTGAATTAGGAGGGCAGCACGCATTAGGGCGTAATCGGCAATGTTCGGATCGATACCGCGTTCAAAACGGAAAGAGGCATCTGTATTTAATCCATGACGCTTGGCTGTCTTCCGAACGCTTACTGGTTCAAAGTAAGCACTTTCTAAGAATATTGAGTGAGTACTATCACTCACGCCACTATCAATCCCTCCAAAAACACCTGCGATACACATTGGTTTTTCACCGTCACAAATCATGAGGTCATCTTCATGAAGAATGCGTTCAACACCATCAAGAGTTGTGAATTTTGTTCCAGCAGCTACAGTCTTAACTTCAATGCGATTTCCTGTGATCTTCGTTAAATCAAAGGCGTGTAATGGCTGTCCGAGTTCGTGAAGAACGTAATTTGTAACATCCACAACATTATTTATTGGTGTTAGTCCAATCGCTTTTAATCGATGCTGTAACCAGTCTGGGGAGGTGCCTACTTTTATTCCACTAATAGTTACTCCAGCATAGCGCGGAGCACGATCATTATCTAATACTTGAACGTCTACTTTGTTCAAGCGATTCTCTATATTAAATGCCGATGTAGAGGGTGTAATTAACTCGGCAATGATATCTTTCTGTTGTAAACCTGCCTTTAAATCTCTAGCCGTTCCCCAGTGACTCATGGCGTCAGAACGGTTTGGCGTCAAGCCAATTTCAAAAACGACATCATTTTCTACGTCAAAAATATCAATTGCGGCTGTTCCCGGTACCAGAGCATCGTCTAAGATAAGAATGCCGTCATGGCTTTTTCCAAGACCTAATTCATCTTCGGCACATATCATTCCATGCGATTCTTCTCCGCGAATTTTACCTTTCTTAATGGTCCAAGCTTCTCCTTCTTCAGTATAGAGGGTAGTTCCTATGGTTGCAACAGGAACCTTTTGGCCTGCAGCTACATTAGGAGCACCACATACAATCTGTAGAGGAGCATCTCCACCTATATCAACGGTAGTCACTTTTAGTTTATCTGCATTCCCGTGCTGCTCGCAAGTCAGCACATGACCTACTACAACTCCTTCTAAACCACCTTTAACACTTTGGTAAGGAGTAATACCTTCTACTTCAAGTCCGAGATCGGTTAATAATTCGCCAGTTTTCTCGGCGTCCCAATCGGTATTGATAAACTGTTTGAGCCAGTTGTATGAAATCTTCATGTGTCCATTTTAGAAGCCACAAATATAACATTTACCCTGCTTTTTGTAATGTTTTTTGATACTTTAGGACAGAATTGTTTTGAAAACTTTCTATGAAAAAAATTAGCATCCTCATTCTACTAATAACTGCACTTTCGTGCGAAAAGAAAACACATACCCTCACAACTGGTTTTTGGCGTACAACATTAGAAGTACAGGATCAGGAGCAACTGCCTTTTATATTTGAGTCCATGGCAGATGGCACCATGGTCATTCAAAATGCAGAAGAGCGAATTGTCGTAGATGAAATTGTTATTGATGGTGATAGTATTCGCATTCAAACCCCAGTGTTTGAGGGCTATTTCGCAGGAGTTTTTAGTGATGATGGTCAAAAGATTACAGGTGACTTTATTAAACCAAGCCTGGATAGAATAGTGCCTTTTACTATGCAATATGGAGAAGAAAACCGCTTTCCTGCAAGTACTTCTCAGTCAGCTGCTGTGAATATTAGTGGGAGTTGGGAAACAGTTTTCAGTGCCGATGGCCCTGAAGATCGCTATATCGCAAAAGGGATATTCCAACAGGATGGAAATAGAATCACAGGAACATTTAGAACGACTACAGGAGATTATCGTTATTTAGAAGGGGTAATGAATGGAAATAGTTTCAAGCTCTCAACTTTTGATGGCGCCCATGCCTTTTTATTTACGGGTACCGCTACAGATAGCAGCTTTGAAGGGAATTTTTATAGCGGGAATCATTGGAAAGAACCCTTTCGCGCAAAGCGAAATGAAAACTATGAATTGCCAGATGCAAAAGACTTGACCTTTCTCAAGGAAGGCTATGAAGCGGTTGCTTTTTCATTTCCAGATGCCAATGGTAACATAGTTTCACTATCGGATGCTCGATATCAGAATAAAGTGGTTTTGGTACAGCTTCTATGTTCTTGGTGTCCTAATTGCCTAGAAGAAACAAAGTTTTATGTAGACTATCTTAAGAAAAATCCTGAAGTCGAGCTCGAAATAATAGGACTTGCTTTTGAATATGCTCCTACAAAAGAGAAGGCGTTGACAAGTATTAAGCGATTGACAGATCGTTTGGAGGTTCCATATCCTGTGCTATTGGCTCAATTTGGAAGCTCTGACAAAAAACTGGCCAACGAAAAATTACCCATGTTAAATCACGTTCTTTCGTATCCAACCACAATTTATATTGATAAAAAAGGAGCTGTACGTCGCGTACACACCGGCTATAATGGAACCGCAACAGGGGAGAAGCATACTGAGTTTGTTAAGGATTTTGAAGACTTTATAAAGGAGTTGGCGGAAGAGTAATATAGCAAGCTAAGCAGCTTTCTATTCGATTTATTGGATTCTGTTGTATCTTGTTGCTAGAGATATCCTACTATGAAGTTTTTATTCTATTTATGGCTTGGCATTATGTCAATAATTATGTTGGGTTGCGATTCAAAGGCTGATGACTTAGGCAATACAGTGATTGAACTACCTTCCTTTAAAGGTTTGGCATTTACGGAAGAGGCACTTTATGAATTTAGCTACAACCCTGATAGCGAAGAAGGTCGTTTTCGCAACCTCACCTTAGAAGAAAATTATCCAACTCAATTTACATTTGTTCACCGTCAACGCGGGGTTTTCGGGCTGTATCGCATTCAAAATGTGTGGATGAGAGACGTTATTAATAGTTCTACAGAGCAATTCCTTGATTATACGACTCCGGGCGATTCAGAGCGTCGTGAAGGGGTGGTAAACGACGAATTGTACATTGCCTTGCTCTACAGGCGACAAGATGCCCTTGACCAATTGCAATTACGACTTATAAATGCCCAAACGAATGTTCAAGAGAATGTAAATTTTGGAGTGGTAGCGGGTTTTACATATTCTTACCTCTATGATAAAACAGTAATTATTACCCTAGAGAACGACCTAGATAACAGCACTACAGTTTTTGTTATTGATGTTGAGACAGGAGTTGTACGTAGCGAACTCACATTTTTCAATACCGGCACTACGGGACTGGCTTTTGGGGATTCCAATGATTTTTACTTTTTTGACGGACAAGGGAAGTATCATCAGTATGATTTGGCATCTTTAAACTTGATAGAAACGGTGGGTACTGACTTTGCAGCAGAATCTGGACGCGTTTATGAAGTGTTCAACGGAGTATTGATGGGCAACTTTTTTTATCTCCAGCCTTCATTCTTTAATGAGGGTCCGCTTTTATTTGATTTATCCGCTAATACCTCAACCCAGGTTGACATTGGGGCAGCGCTTACCTCTTACCTAAGTACAAGAGAGAATGGGGAGCGTATTTCAAATAGTGATTTTGTGTATGACCGTATTTCTGAGACTTGGCTAGCAAATTACAGTATCAGCTTTACAACGGGGCAACCAGAGGAGTTTGGAGTGGTGCAACTAAATGCAGAAGGTGAGATTGTAAACCTTATTCAAACAGAACATGCTATTACGAGAGTGGTAGTAGATTAACTTATGTAGTTCCAGATATTCTTAAACTTTGTTAGCTGAGCATACATAAAGCGTATGATCTGATTCTCTTCTTTAGCAAGCGTTGGATCTTCCTTTAATAACTTCCAAGCTTCACTGCGAGCGATTTTTAGAATATCCCCGTCCTTAATAATATCGGCGATTTTTAGAAGTAATACACCACTTTGTTGTGTACCCATGATATCGCCTGGTCCACGTAATTTTAAATCTACCTCAGCGATTTCAAAGCCATCGTTGGTGCGAGTCATGGTTTCTAGGCGAACTTTACTATCACTAGAGAGTTTGAAGCTGGTCATTAGGATACAATAACTCTGTTCGGCGCCACGACCTACACGGCCTCTTAATTGGTGGAGCTGACTTAATCCAAAACGTTCTGCGCTTTCGATGATCATCACAGAGGCGTTGGGAACATTTACGCCAACTTCAATTACCGTAGTTGCCACCATGATATTTGTTTCGCCTTTTACAAAGCGCTGCATTTCGTATTCCTTGTCGGCTGGTTTCATCTTGCCGTGAACGATGGAAATCTGATAATCTGGGAGCGGAAATTCTCTGGAAATACTTTCGTATCCATCCATCAAATCTTTGTAATCCATGGCCTCAGATTCTTGAATTAATGGGTACACAATATAGACCTGTCTACCCTTCTTAATTTCATCCCTAATAAAGGCAAAAACCTTGAGTCTATTTGCATCATATCGATGCACTGTTTTGATGGCTTTTCGACCTGGCGGAAGTTCGTCAATTACACTTACATCTAAGTCTCCATAAACCGTCATAGCAAGAGTGCGCGGAATAGGGGTAGCGGTCATCACTAAGACATGTGGTGGGTACTCATTTTTGAGCCATAATTTGCTACGTTGTTTTACGCCAAAACGATGTTGCTCATCGATAATAACAAGGCCTAAATTTTTGAATTTCACCTTGTCTTCAAGAAGCGCATGCGTGCCAATTAAGATGTCAATCTCCCCATTTTCAAGCTGTTCGTGCAAAATTTTTCTTTCTGAAGCTTTGGTTGAACCTTGAAGTAGTGAAATTCTGGTTTTCAATGGTTTACATAATTCAACTAAGCCTTCATAGTGCTGGACTGACAAAATAGCAGTCGGCGCCATTAAACAGGCTTGAAAACCATTATCAATAGCTATAAACATTGACATTAAGGCTACAATAGTCTTGCCGGAGCCTACATCTCCCTGCAATAAACGGTTCATCTGTGCATTGGTACCCAAATCGTGACGAATTTCCTTTAGTACCTTTTTTTGTGCTCCTGTTAATTCGAAGGGCAAATGGTTGTTGTAGAAGTCGGTAAAATGAGGCCCTACTTTTGTGAATGGATAACCTTTTATTTTGGCTTTGTGAGACTGATTTTTTTGCGCAAGCTGGAACTGAATGTAGAATAATTCTTCAAATTTCAAACGGTATTGAGCCTTGGCCAAATGGGTCTGAGATTGTGGAAAATGTATGTTGATTAATGCCTGCTTTTTGGGCATCAATTTTAGGTCTGTAATTATGGGTTTCGAAAGGCTCTCAAAGAGGTGCGGATTGGCCTCCAAAAACAGTGTTTGCATCAGGGTGCTTACGACCTTATTTGTGATCCCTTTATTGCTCAGTTTTTCGGTTGATGGATAGATAGGTTGCATCGCCGAACGGAGACTTTTTTCATGATCAGCAAGGAGCTCCATTTCTGGATGTGGTATCGAAAATTTACCATTGTAAAAATTGGTACGGCCAAAAATTACATAGTCAACATTGAGTTTTATACTCTCCTTAATCCATTTATGACCTCTAAACCATACAAGCTCCATGGTTCCAGTTTCATCTTTGAAGGTGGCAACCAGTCTTCGTCCTTTGCCTTCTATCATTTTGAGACTTGTGACTTTTCCTTGGATCTGAATCTCAGCTGAATTCCGTTCTAATTCATTGATTTTGTAATATCGTGTCCTGTCTATATACCTATTTGGAAAGAGATGTATAAGATCTTGGTAAGTGTGAATCCCCAACTCCGCACGTAAAATATCAGCCCGATTGGGGCCAACACCTTTTAAGTAATCTATAGGAGTTTGTAGAAATGTAGGATTCATAAGAACGAATTTAACCAATTTACCTAAAGAGACATCGTCAAGAAAAGTACTTCTTAGACGATTTATGAATAAACCGAGCCTATAGGCTCAAAAGCTCCGCATTTTATCAAGGTATTGAATGCTTTCCCTATTTTTGGTGTAAAAGTTGCTAGTACGTCCTTATATGAAGTATTTTTTCTCCTATTTCCTTTTTGTGTGCGCTTTCGCGAAAGCAAACGCACAAGAAATCACTGATCAATCTGCAAGTATTGATTTTCAAGTAGTTAAAGCTACTATTGATATTAGTCCGCTGGAAGATGGGATAAAAGGAACTGCTACTTATAGTTTTAATGTGCTTCAAAATGTGGATTCAATCTATCTCAATGCGCCTAACTATGAACGTTTCTCAGTTTTATTTAAAGACATCGTCTCCAAAGAAGGAGATGCCAAGCATATTATCTTAAAATACCCATTCAAAGCAGGCGAAACCCATTCGATGGTGGTTGATTGGTATACAAAACCGAAACAAACCTTGTATAAGGTCAATCATGATGGGGAATCGCAATTCTGGACTCAGGGTCAAGGGAAATATTCCTCTCATTGGATTCCAAGTCTGGATGATATGAATGACAAAATGGAATTTGACATTTCGGTGCAAAGCCCTAGCGATTATACGGTAATTGCAAACGGACAGCTGACTCAAATAGAAAATGTGGGTCAGAATATTAGGTGGACTTTCGATATGGAACAGCCTATGTCAAGTTATCTAGCAGCTGTGGTTCTGGGGAAATATGATAAGAAGATAGAAAAAAGTCGCTCTGGTGTGCCATTGGAGTATTACTATTACCCAAAGGACTCCCTAAAGGTGGAGCCTACCTATCGCTATTCGAAAAGGATTTTTGATTTTTTGGAGTCGGAGATAGGGGTAGCCTATCCTTGGCAGAATTACAAGCAAGTGCCAGTAAAGGACTTTTTGTATGCAGGAATGGAAAACACGGGCACCACCATATTCTCAGATAGCTTTATGGTGGATAATCTCGGTTTTGAAGATCGAAATTATGTTAATGTCAATGCCCACGAACTCGCGCATCAGTGGTTTGGAAATTTAGTTACTGAAACAAAGAGCGAGCATCACTGGTTGCATGAGGGTTTTGCGACCTATTATGCACTACTGGCAGAGCGTGAAATTTTTGGAGATGATTACTTTTATTATAAGTTGTATGAAACCGCAGAGCAGCTGAAAGGGCTAAGTGATAAAGGCAAAGGACAGCAATTAGTAGCAGCAGGTGGGAGTAGTTTGACCTATTATCAAAAAGGTGCCTGGGCCATTCATATATTGAGAGAAAAGGCGGGGAAGGAAGCTTTCGCGAAAGCGGTACGGGCCTACTTAGATAAATATCAATACACCAATGTTACTACAGAAAACTTTATGGAAGAGGTGGTTGTAGCATCAGGTATGGATCTGACAGATTTTTCTAAAAATTGGCTATATCAAAGCGCTTTCCAAGCCGATGAAGCCCTAGAAGCTTTGAAAAAGAGTGATTTTATTAAGCGTTATTTTGAAATTCAAGCCTTGCGACCACTTCCTTTGGAGCAAAAAGTGAATCAATTAATGCGGGCCATCGAGTCAAATGACGATTATATAGGACAAGAAGCGGTGTATCAGCTCGAAGAGGAGACATTACAGCTTTCAAGAGGTTTATATGTTGCTGCTATTGAAAGCGACAATTTATTTATTCGTCAAGCCGTTGCTGAGTCGATTAAATTGGAATATACTTTAGAGATTCCAAGTTTTGATGCTTTGCTTACTGATGTGAGTTATGTGACCCGCGAACTGTCATTGTTTAAGAAGTGGCTGGCTTTGCGTCAAGACCCTAAGGCTGCGACTAAGCAGGTGGCATTATTAAACCTAACAGATAATACCTTTGGTTTTAGTGATGGGAATGTACGCACGATGTGGCTAGCGCTATCTATAGTGACTCAAGGATTTAATGAGGATGAGTCAGATGTTGAACGCCGTTATAAAGAATTAAAATCTTATACAGCTCCTTCTCAGGCTTTTCAATTGCGATTACAAGCATTTCAATATCTCTCTCAGATACAGATTTTTGAGCCTGAGACTATTGGAAACCTCATTGAAGCCTGTGTTCATGCCAACTGGCGCTTCCGCGAAAATGCGAGACGTCTACTCAGTCAAATTCTTGAAAACAAGCGCTGGAAAGAAATGCTCTTGGAAAGTAAACTAGAATTTTCTGAAAAAGAAAAAGCCTATCTGCAGAAGATAGGCCTTGATATATAAAGTAAAGGGAAACTACATGATTTCCGCTACTTCTTGTTTGATATAAGATAATGCGGCATCACTAGGAGCTTGATTGTCCATAAGGTCTCTAAGAATGGTCTCTCTGAGCTTATCGCTGGTTTGAACTTTTTCGCTCATACTCGTTTTTCTAATAATACTTACGGTAGCACTTTTGGCGGTGCGAATTACATTCCAACAAGTTTCAGTGACATATACTTGTTGAGAAAGGTTGTGCTCAAATTCCTGTTCAATCGTTTTTAGTAGGAGCGCTTCATAGTCGTCTTTGTTGTCGTTATAAGGCTTTACGCGTATTAAGAGATTCCCTGGAGAAATGCGTTCTAGAAATAAGGTAAGACGCTCATAGGCTTGTAATCGAAGCGGAAGGGCGGTAGCTTGACTTTCTTTATGAAGAATGAAACGTCGGCGTCCCTCTTGATCTTTAGTGTATTGACTAAAAAAGTAAAAGGAAATCAGCGCCACTAGTATCGCTGGTAAAAGGCTAAAAGCCAGGCTGAGTAAATTAAATTCCATAAGTAAGTAGGTTTAAGAATGGTAAATGTAGTAGAATTAGAACAGTGTTACAACGCTGAAAGCAAGGATTTGGTATGCAATTTGGCGAAAGCCAATTAAGAAATTTGAATTTTATTTTAAAAAAAGGGGTAACAAAGAAATAGAATGATTGATATGTAAGCAAACAACAAAACATTTCAATTATGAAAACTCTTAAAATTTTTACTGTAATACTTATTGCATTTACATTCTTTACGACGAGCTGTCAACGCAATGACGATTTTATGCCAGATGATAGCCTAGTAGATACTGGAGATCAATCAGGCGATGACGATGATTCGGTTGGAAATCTAGACCAATATTTTGGAGGTCAGATTAGCCGAGACTTTTTTGGACAAGTGGTTAATGAGAACAATGTAGGAATTTCTGGAGCTACTGTAAAGGTAGGAACCGATACGGCTACAACAGATGACAATGGAATCTTTAGTATTGCCAATGCGCAAGTCAACGAAAGATTTGGATACTTACGAATCACGGCTCCAGGTTATGTAACCAGTGGTCGTGCTGTGTTGCCAACAGATGGCACAAATAAGATTAAAATGATGCTTTTAAGTGCCGATGTAACCGCCACAGTAAATAGTGGTGCTGTTGAGACGGTGAACCTTCCTAATGGAACGACAGTAACCTTATCAGGTGATTATATAGATGCCAATGGCAATCCATATTCTGGTCCTGTTTCAGTGATTTTGGATTACTTAGATCCAGCTTCAGCCGATTTAGATGCTGTTATGCCTGGAATGCTATATGCAGAAGATGCTGCTGGCGATGAAAGATACCTTCAAACCTACGGGATGATTTCTGTAGAATTAAGAGATGGAAGTGGTAACGAATTGAATATTAACCCTAGTACACCTGCAGAATTACGTTTTCCTTTAGATGCCAATTTACTAGGAGTAGCACCTACAACGATTCCATTATGGAGTTTTGATGATGCTTTAGGATACTGGATTGAAGACGGTCAAGCGACCTTACAGGTTAACGAATATGTAGGAATGGTTTCTCACTTCTCTTTTTGGAATTGTGATGCTCCTTTTCCGATAGTAGATTTTTGTACTACTGTAACAGATACTTCTGGAGTACTTATCGCTAATGCAACAGTTGCAATAACCTTTCCTGGAAATCCTTATCCTAGAGTTGGTATCACTGATTCTAACGGACAAGTATGTGGAAAAATTCCTTACGGAGAAGTGCTGACAATAGAGATTATAGATCTATGTGGCAACAGTGTTTCCACGACTACTGCTGGGCCTTTTACAGCCACTGTAGCTCACGGACCAATTGTTGTGACTGCACCGTCAACAACTACGCAACAAGTAGTTGGTATCTTAAACGACTGTGTTGGAGCTCCAGTAACAGATGGATATGTGATTGTGACCTATGAAGGAGAATCATTTTACGTTTCAGTAACAGCAGGAAGTTATTCAATCAATTTATTGAGCTGTCCTGTGAGTAATAACTTTACAGTAGAAGGAGTAGACTTAGGAAATGTAAAGACTAGTGGAATCATAAACTATACGTTTACGCCACCGGTTACAAACTTAAGTGCAATACCTGCCTGTGATCCTGTTGCAGAATACATTGAGTATACTGTAGCTGGATTGACACAAAAGATTTTTATCACAGATATTACTGCAGGAGATAATACTGGTACAGGAGCAACAGGATTTTATATCAGTGCTCAAACGGTAAGTGATTACTTCTATGTAGGAGGAAATACGACAACACCAGGAGTGTATACATGGGCACCTCCAGGAACACCAGGATTTATTTTAGAAGCAAATATAGATTTGGACTATAACGTTCCTAATAGCATTAGCTTCCAATTGAATGCTTATGGAGCGATAGGAGGATACATTGACCTTACGTTTAATGGAACCTATACAGATACTTCAGGAAACATACAGTCGATTTCAGGATCAGTACATGTATATAGAGACTTTTAATTAAGCGCACTACTTTGGGGGAAGTAGTCCTTAGAAAACGCCACTGTTCACTCAGTGGCGTTTTTTTGTTCCTGTATTCGTAGAAACCATTGCTCTATTGAAGCGAGGACTTGCTCCACTGACTATTGTTATGTCTGGTCTCTTGAAATACATTCGTACTGTTTCTAAGAAATACATCCTATGTTGGATTTTTAGTATTCAACAGGGGTAACAGTAAGTATAAAGTATTGATATACAGATATAACCGAAGCTTTGCTTCCTAAAACCTTATTATTATGAAAACTTTAATTCTGAGTGCTATGGCAC
This sequence comes from uncultured bacterium, assembly GCA_963974305.1. Lineage (GTDB taxonomy): Bacteria > Bacteroidota > Bacteroidia > Flavobacteriales > Flavobacteriaceae > Dokdonia. The sequence continues at coordinate 1,049 of CAXBCS010000014.1, read as the reverse complement.
TCTTGGGCAGCCTAACTGCCAGCGCACAATTAGTAAGTATTACTCAAAGTAATACATCCAACTCGGCTACAGCCACCCAATTTTTTGGAACCATTGCAAATCCTAATGACACAGACATCAATCAAAATGGTAATTACAACGATGCCGATACCTTTCAATGGGGATTACTCAATGTTTCTGATGTTGATCAAATTGGTGATGACAACTCCGCCGATGTCACACAGTTTGGAATAGCCAACAGAGCTACTACCTATCAATCTGGAGATTTTAACGATAGTGATATCGATCAAATTGGTTTTTTTCAAGATGCCGAAGTAGAGCAACTTGGAAATCGCAATGATTCTGATGTCAATCAAATTGGTAATTCAGACGTTGCTCTGGTGATCCAAATAGGTAATCAAAACCGATCAGATGTAAATCAAATAGGGAGTAATAACGATGGAACTGTTTTTCAAGTTGGCAATAGAAACCGCTCTGATGTGGATCAGTTGGGAACTTCTAACATTACTTTTTCAAATCAGCAAGGAAACCGTAACGCCTCTGATGTATTTCAAAATGGGGATTCAAACACAACGACCTTGGATCAAATTGGAAATCGCAACCGCTCAGATATTGATCAAGTAGGGGATGTAAATAATGCTTTGGTAAGTCAAGCAGGAAACAGAAATCGCAATATATCCAATCAAGATGGCGATTTCAATAGAAATGCAATAGACCAACAAGGGAATAGACATTTAAGCGAAGTAGAACAGCTTGGGGATTATAATAAGAACTACATCCTACAACAAGGAAGCGATCATATAGCCTTAGTGAGTCAGCAAGGAGATCAAAACTGCGTAAAGGTATTTCAATATGCCACAGGAGGACCACACTATGTAACATTGACACAAACAGGAAACTTCAACATTGCCTGTGTATTTCAAAATTAGGAGAATGAATATATTATTGGTTAGTAAAAAATGCCTTTTCTTAGTTTAAGAAAAGGCATTTTTAAAAATCTTGAACCTCTAACCTCTAACCTCTAACCTCTAACCTCTAACCTCTAACCT
>CAXBCS010000013.1:0-63510 GCA_963974305.1 uncultured bacterium | reverse complement strand
GTAGGGATCCAATACATCAAATCTGCTCCAGGCTACGCCTTGGATCTTTTTTCGTACTACTTCGACTTTGAAAGCGTTGCTTTCAGTCTTTGTAGAACGAAAAAAGCTCCACCTTACAGGTGAAGCTTTTTTGATGCGGAGAGTAAGGGATTCGAACCCCTGGAGGTGTGACCCTCAACAGTTTTCAAGACTGCCGCATTCGACCACTCTGCCAACTCTCCTAGTGTCTCTTGCGTTACCAAACCGAAGTCTAGCGTACCTTTTCAGCGGATTAACCAACTGAAGGGAATATTTACTTTCCCGTAGGCGGGTGCAAATATACACCGCTTTTTCGTTTACCAAAAACCTTTTATGAAGTTTTTGAAATTATTTTTTTATACATTAAATAAGAAATGCATAACATCACCATCTTCAACAATATAGGTCTTGCCTTCTATTCCTAATTTTCCAGCCTCCCTTACTTTAGCCTCACTTCCATATTCCACAAAGTCATTATACTTAATCACCTCAGCTCTAATAAATCCTTTTTCAAAATCGGTGTGAATCACTCCGGCTGCCTGTGGGGCTGTTGCTCCTATATTTACCGTCCATGCTCTCACTTCCTTTACTCCTGCTGTAAAATACGTTTGCTGATTCAACAACTTGTAAGCACCACGAATCAACTTGGCACTACCCGGCTCATCCAAACCAATATCTGCCAAAAACATCTGACGCTCTTCATAATCATCCAATTCTGTAATATCTGCTTCAGTACCTACAGCCAGAACCACCACTTCTGCATTTTCATCTTTCACCGTTTCTCGTACCTTATCAACATAGGCATTTCCGTCAACAGCAGCTCCTTCATCTACATTACATACATACATTACCGGTTTATCAGTAATAAACTGCAATGGCTTGACAAACTCTTCACGAATCTCTGCATCAATATTTATTGCTCGTACAGATACACCGGCTTCTAAGGATTCCTTTATTTTTAAAAGCACTGCCTCCTCAGCTTGCGCTTCCTTATTTCCAGTTCGCGCTGCACGCTTAACTTTTTCCAACTTCTTGTCAACAGTTTCCAAATCTTTCAACTGCAATTCCATATCAATCGTTTCCTTATCACGGATCGGATCAACACTGCCATCTACATGCACAATATTATCATTGTCAAAACAACGCAATACATGCAAAATAGCATCCGTTTCTCTAATATTTCCTAAGAACTGATTCCCTAATCCTTCACCTTTACTGGCTCCTTTTACCAAACCAGCGATATCAACGATCTCAACCGTAGCCGGCATCACACGCTCAGGCTTCACTAACTCCTCTAATTTCTCCAATCGAGGATCTGGTACATTTACAACACCTATATTAGGCTCAATCGTACAGAACGGATAGTTTGCACTCTGCGCTTTAGCATTTGATAAACAATTGAACAAGGTTGACTTTCCAACATTAGGTAATCCTACAATTCCTGCTTTCATATGAAATGCCCGTGTAGACGGGTATCTTTTAAATTAAATGTGCAAGCGATTTCGCGCCCGTTTTCAGGGTGCAAAGATAATGGTAATTAAGAAACCTTACACATGTCTTTGTGTGAAAGATAAAGGCTCACTTCTTTGGCCTTGGAATTTGGTTGTTGGACTTTAGGCAATAGGCAATAGGCAATAGGCAATAGGCAAGATTAATCAATTCTACTTTTAAACCAAGATACCAATCTACCAAAATACCAGAATACCATTTCTCACCCTTTGGGGGAGATGTCCGAAGGACAGAGGGGGACATTAGGCATTAGGTAAGAATAATCAGTTCTGCTGTTATACCAAGATACCAACCTACCAGAATTCGAGAATACCAAAATACCATTTCTCACCCCTTGGGGGAGATGTCCGCAGGACAGAGGGGGAACTTTAGGCATTAGGCATTAGGCATTAGGCATTAGGCATTAGGCATTAGGCAAAAAACGAGTTCCAAGTTTCAAATCTCAACCAATATTCGATTATTTTTTCATTCAAAAATCCACAATCCACAATCGTTGATCTCCAATCAACACCACTCGCGTAGCTTTAACCTCATTTCAACTCCTCAACAAAAGGCATTAGGCATTAGGCATTAGGTAAGAATAATCAGTTCTGCTGTTATACCAAGATACCAACCTACCAGAATTCGAGAATACCAAAATACCATTTCTCACCGCTTAGAGGAGATGTCCACAGGACAGAGGGGTCTTTTCACTTTTAACTTTTAACTTTTAAATCCACCTTCTCCCCACCCCTACCATACCATTTGGCAATTACATTTTCTGCCGGCTTAAAACGAGGTGTAAAATCGACGTCTTTAACCATCTTCTCACGATCAGTACGTGTATGCCATTGCCAGATATAAGCTCCCGCAAACCAAGACTCCTTCCAGAATTCTGCAAAGAGGGCCTCAAAAGCCAATTTTTGAGTCTGATCAGACTTTTTATTATACAAGGCGCCCATCTGATTTCCCCATTCCCATGGAGCTATAGTTGCCGAAACATCACTTCTGTATCCCACTTCCGTGAAAAGAATTGGAAGTTTGTATTTCTTTGAGGCTTGAATCAATACCTCTTTGTGCTTTTGCCACCCCTCTCTAATTTCTTCCAAACTTGGTGACTTTGCTTCTGTTAACGGAAAATATGCCTGAATTCCTATATAATCTAAATCCGACCAAAATGGAATATCATCGATCGGGTCATCCCAATTGGCTGCATAGGTTAATTTCCCACTGTAAATAGCCCTGATTTCTTCGATCAAAGGAACCCATTTATGAGGCAGTTCTTGGATAACGGTGCGCAACTCTGTCCCAATACACAGCATTTCAACTTGGTTACTTTCGGCCAATTTTGCATAATGCACCATCGTCTTATGGTAGGTGTCAAACCAAATTTCCCAATCGGCATCAGAAAGTCTGATATTTGAACGCCAACCGTTAGACAACCATATATGTGGTTTTAAGTGAACTTTCACTCCCTTTTCATGCCAACGTTGTATCCATGCCTCCGTAAATGCATCTCTGCGCCTACTAGTGTCTGTATAACTGGATTGTAGTATAGGTGACTCTTCATCTTTTTGATCCATGAAAGGAATCACTGCCACCCACTCAATATTATCTTTTACAACTTCTGCTACGCCATTTAAAGAATCTCCTCTAGCACCAAAAACACTCATCCCTCTATGTTTTCCATCGGTTGCATATAAGTTTTTTGAAAGTCCGCTTTTATTTTCTACACTGTAGTCCCAATCAAAATCATAGGATTCTAAGGTGTTAAATCCTACAATTGCATGATAACCAATGATTAGTAAACCCACAGGTAAAACGATATGCAAAGAGGTTCGTTTCAGACATTGAAGCCACCCATGTTTACAATAGACGCGCCTTATATATCTCAGTGAGAGAAACACTAGATATACCAACAAAAACAAAATATGAAACACTCCTAAAAAGGTAGTATTTGTAGACAGATTTTTCAAGCGACTCCATGAAGTTGATAATGAGTTGCCCGACCTATTATCAGCAATGGCAATGAGTACCACAACAATTACAATGAGAAGGAGGTAAACAATAATAAGCGGTTTCAGTTCCTTTTTTAGCTTCATCAGACTCAATTTAACGTTCCAAAGCCGGCTCTATCCCATTTAAATAGGCCGGAAACTGTATCAAATTATTGTGTCCGCCTTCAGGAACAGTCACAAATGTTTTATTTGTTCCTGTAATATGATCAAATAATTTCTGCCCATGTTCGTAAGCCACGACCTGATCATCGGTACCATGAAAAATGGTTATGGGTGCTTTGACTTCATTGATAAAAGAATAGGTTGCGAAAGGATATTGAATTAAGGATTCAATAGGAAGAAAAGGAAAGCGCGTCTTGGCTTCATCGGCGATGCTGTAAAAAGGGGTTTCCAAAATGATGTTTTTAACCTCATGTTTACTTCCGAGATATGCAGCAAAGGTCGTTCCTAAACTCCTTCCATATAAAGTTATCGGACTTTGTGGGTATTGCGCTTTCGCGAAAGCGTACCAAATATCAGCATCGCCAAACAATGCCTCTTCAGACATCACACCTCTGCTTTTGCCATAGTTTCTGTAATCCATGACTATCACCGAATATCCCCGAGGCACAAAGAATTCTGTGATTTCTCCCCATCGCTGTAAATCCCCAGCATTCCCATGAAAATATAAAATCACTCCTTTTGGATTATCAGCTCGAAAATGAACCCCATTGAGCGATCCTTCATCATCTCCATCTAAAAAAATTTCGTCAAAAGGATGCTGAAACTCGTATAAATAATCCTGTGCCAACTGGCTCGGGTGAAAGAGAAGACTTTCTTGAAAAAAATAGAGTCCGCCGTTAAGTATGGCGTATAGATTACCAACTATAAAAAGTAAAATGAGGGGTTTCTTAAGCTTTCGCATTTTTACGCTTCGTATTGTGAATGACATGATAACTTGTCCCTTCCAAACTGACATTTTCTTCCTTAGAATGTAAGATTTCAGTGAGCATCCTGTGATAGCTTTCAAAATTATTCAAATTCTTATGGCCACCACCAATTATCGTATACAACTTTGTGATTTTTGGTTTGATTTTAGAAAGTTTTACGCTTGTTTTATAAGGAATGAGCTTATCGTCTGTACCATGAATGATGTGTATAGGACATTGCACATATTTTAACCACTTATAGGTGGGTAATGGATATTTCATAAGCCAACTTAAAGGCATAAAGGGTGCATATCTACCAGCGACCTTTGTTAGGCTGTAGTATGGCGCGTCTAATATGAGCATTCTAGGAGAATTCACAGAAGCGAGTTTGGTGGCAAGTCCAGAACCTAAACTCCGACCGTAAACGATGATATATTTTTCAGGTACTAACTCCCTCAATTTATTATACACAACTTGAATATCTCTTTTCAATGCTTTTTGAGTGCGTCTTCCGGTACTTTTACCAAAACCTCGGTAATCTAACATAACAACATCGTAGCCGTTACGTGTAAAATCAACAGCAAATTTACCCCAGCCTTTGATACTTTTTGAATTTCCTTTCAGATATAAAACCACACCTTTAGGATTGTCAATTTTAAAATGAAGGCCATTTAAGGTCGCCCCATCCCGAGTCTCGATTGAATACTCCTCAGTTTCCTGATTTTCATAGAAAAACTCAAAATCGGCTGGAAGCTTCTCTGCCTTGAACAGGAAGAAATCCTGCAAATAGTACACGAGAACACTAATTACCGCATAGATTGCAATTACAACAAGAAGAATATATAACCATCCAGACATCTTTTAAAGATAGGTAAAATTGAACATACGTGCTTGAGCTAAAAAAGGCTAGAATGAAACACAAATAGAAATCTAAACACTAAGTATTTAACAACAATTTAAGATTGCAAACCCTGTCTCATCGTATCTTTGCAACCTGACAAAACAACAACTAAATGACACAATCAAAAAACATGTACCGAATGGCTGTAGCGCTTTGTGCGACGGCAATCTTCTTCACATCATGTGGAGAGACTTCTGGAGAAAGCGCAGCTGAAGAATCAGCATCTCTTTCTGTAGATTATGAAAAATATGAACTTGAAAATGGCCTAGATGTCATTCTTCATAAGGACAGTAGTGATCCTATAGTTTCTTTAGCCATCCAATATGGAGTGGGTTCTAACCGTGAAAAAACAGGACGTACAGGATTTGCGCATTTATTTGAGCATATGCTTTTTCAAGAATCTGAAAATGTACCACAAGACCAATTTTTTAAGACCATTCAAGATGCTGGAGGTACTTTAAATGGAGGTACTTGGAAAGATGGAACAATCTATTATGAAACCGTACCTAATAACGCACTTGAAACCATCCTTTGGTTAGAAAGTGATCGTATGGGATTCTTGATCAATACAGTCACTGCGGCTGCATTTGAAAACCAACAAGAAGTTGTTCAGAATGAAAAAAGACAACGTGTAGATAATAACCCTTATGGTCACACCAATTGGGTATTAGACAAAAACATCTATCCAGAAGGTCACCCATACAATTGGCAGGTAATTGGAGAGTTAGTAGACCTTCAAAATGCAACTGTAGATGATGTACGTGAGTTTTATGATCGTTTTTACGGACCTAACAATGCAACTTTAGTACTAGCAGGAGACTTTGATACTGCTGAAGCTAAAGCAATGGTTGAAAAGTATTTTGGTGAAATTAAAAAACGCCAAGATGTACCAAAATTAAAGCCACAGCCAGTTACTATAGCTGAAACGAAGCGTTTATATCACGAAGATAATTTCGCGCAAGCGCCACAATTACACATGGTATGGCCAACATTAGAGCAATATACTGATGATGCCTATGCTTTAGATTTCTTAGCACAAATACTGGCTAGCGGTAAAAAAGCTCCTCTATATAAGGTGTTAGTTGAAGACAAGAAACTTACTTCTCGTACCACAGCTTATAACAGATCACAAGAGATTGCTGGAGAATTCCACATTATCGTTACAGGAAATACGGGTGTTGATTTAGATGAAATTGAAGCTGGAATCAATGAAGGAATGACTCTTTTTGATACTGAAGGCGTAACAGATCGTGACGTTGAACGTATTAAGGCTGGTCTTGAAACTGATTTCTATAACGGTATTAGTAGTGTGCAAGGGAAAGCCTTCCAACTCGCTAGTTATAATGTATTTGCTGGAAGCCCTGATTTTATCGAGGAAGATATCGAAAACATAAAGAAAGTGACAAAAGATGATGTAATGCGTGTTTATAACAACTACATCAAAGGTAAGCCGTTCGTTATGACCAGCTTCGTACCTAAAGGTCAATTAGATCTTATCGCTGAAAATTCTACCAAAGCACCAATCGTTGAGGAAGAAATAAAAGAGAATGTTATTACCGAAGTTGCGGAAGAAACTGCTGAAGTTGAAAAAACACCTTCATTAATCGACAGAAGTGTTGCACCTGCCACTGGGGAATCTCCAGCATTAAGTGTTCCTGCTTCATGGACTACTACTCTCGACAATGGAATGAAAGTTTTTGGAATTGAGCAGAATGAAGTTCCTACAGTTAACTTTAGTTTAGTTATTGATGGTGGTCATTTACTTGATGACGTTGCTAAAAATGGAGTAGCAAACTTGATGTCTGACATCATGATGGAAGGAACTGCAAACAAAACTCCTGCAGAACTTGAAGAAGAAATAGAATTGTTAGGTGCTAGTATTAATATGTACACCACTAGAGAATCTATTGTTATTCGCGGAAATACTTTGGTACGTAATTTTGACAAGACCCTAGATTTGGTTGAAGAGATTCTTTTAGAGCCAAGATGGGATGAAACAGAATTTGCTCGTATCAAAACAGCAACTGTGAATGGTATCAAAAGATCTGCTGCCAATCCTAATGCAGTAGCAGGACGTGTATATTCTCGTGTTCTTTATGGGGATGATCACATTTTTGCTTACCCAACTAGTGGTACTGTAGAATCTGTTGAAGCTATTACTATAGATGACGTAAAGAATTACTACAATAATTACATTTCTCCATCGGTAAGTAAATTCCACGTAGTTGGAAAAATTAATCAGGAGAAAACTTTAGCTAGTTTGAGTGACTTGAATACAAAATGGGCAGCTAAAGAAGTGAATATTCCTGAATTCCCAGTTGCCAATAACAGAGACAAATCGTCTTTACTTTTTGTAGACATTCCTAATGCTAAACAATCCGTAATTAATATTGGAAACATCGGACTAGCACGTACAGACAAGGATTTTTATGCTGCTGAAGTAATGAATTATAGTTTAGGTGGTGCTTTTAATGGCGTAGTAAACATGATTCTTCGTGAGGAGAAAGGATATACTTACGGAGCTCGTACAGGTTTTAGCGGATCTAAAATCCCTGGTACTTTTACGGCATCTTCAAGTGTTAGAACAAACACTACTGGAGAATCTGTACAGATCTTTAAGGATGAAATCGCTAAGTACAAAAACGGAATTTCTGAAGATGATTTAGAATTCACCAAAAACGCTTTGATCAAATCAAATGCTCGTCGTTTTGAAACACAATTTGCCTTATTAGGAATGTTGCAAGAACGTAGTGCTTATGATCTGCCTGCTAATTATATAGAAGGAGAAGAAGCTACTGTGCGCGCAATGACATTAGAAGAGCATAAGGCTCTAGCAAACAAATACCTCAACGAAGACAAAATGGCTTATTTAGTGGTAGGTGATGCTGCGACTCAGTTTGCTCAGTTTGAAAAAATGGGCTTTGACGAAGTTAAAATGCTAGACAAAGAAGGAAATGAAGTAGATATGAAGAAGGTGAAGCAATAAACCACCACATTCATTTTTATAATAAAGGGACATCGCAAGATGTCCCTTTTGTTTTTTAATACCTTTATACCATCAGAAATTTTCTCAACACCAATCGTCTATTAACAGTCTCCTTAGGAGCACTGTTACTCTTTGCCCTCTATGTTTACATTGATACGGCTGGTTTTTACAACCACATTGAAGAGGGTGCTCTGTGGGTACGAGAGTGGTTTGGCACTTTTTACCTCTGGCTCGGATTGGGCTGTGTTTTTTTTATTCTTGCTATTTCTCTGTCCCCTTTCGGGAAAAGGAAATTAGGCCCAAAAGATGCTGTTCCTGAATTTTCAAGAGGCGCATGGATTGCAATGCTCTACAGTGCTGGTATGGGAGCGGGAATTTTATTGCGCGCTGTCCAAGAACCTGTCTTTATGCAGCGTAATCCTCCTATACAGACTAGTAACAAAGTTGAAATCATTGCTTTAGAATACACATTTTACCAATGGGGATTCACAGCTTGGGCCTTCTACGGTTTATTTGCTTTGATTTTAGGATACTATCTATATAATCGAAATACACCAGTACTTTTAAGTTCAACCCTTGGCGATTTTTCGTCATCCTCCCGATTTAAACGCTTTAGAAAAGGTAGTATTGATACCCTTACCATAATTACTACTGTCTTTGGACTTATTGGAGCTATTGCCTTAGGCACCACACAAATAAATGGAGGCCTCAATCATATTTTTGATTCGACCTTTGGTATAGCGACAACTATAGGACTGGTAATATTGATCTCATTTTTGGCCTTCCTTTCAGTCTGGAGTGGTATGCACAAGGGAATCAAAATGATCTCGTCCTTAAATATTTGGATTACGCTGGCTATACTCCTATTCATTTTTGTGCAAAGCGATGTCCTAGCTGTTCTTAGCAATTTTGGCCAAAGCTTGTATCATTATATACTTGACTTTGTTCCCTTGAGTATCGCCAAAGCTCCTTTTGATCCAGGAAAAGAATTCTTAACCGATTGGACCTACTACTATTGGGCATTCTGGCTGGCATGGGCCCCTTTTACGGGCGTATTCATCGCAAGAATATCTAAGGGGAGAACACTGAGAGAGCTACTCATAGGAGTGCTGCTTATTCCTTCATTAGGAACCTTCTTTTGGTTTTCAGTTTTTGGAACATCGGCTTTCCAACTTATTGAGAGCTGGGGCAGCTATTCTAATGAATTTGGAAATGTCTTTTCTTCAATTTTTGTGTTTTTTGAAAACTATCCATTGGCTGGATTCCTCAATGTGATTACACTTATCTTATTGGTGAGTTTTTTAGTTACCTCGGTAGATTCGGCAGTATTTGTTTTGAGCATGTTTACTGATAAGGGCGCTGAAAATCCAAGCAAAAAACACCGTCTTATATGGTCAGTTTGCTTAGCTATATTTTCAATAGCCATTCTCTTACTCGGGAATGCTAGGGAAGATATTGATGTCCTGATCGCTCTACAGAAGTTATTGATCATTACATCTCTTCCTTTTGCCCTATTTATAGTAGCTATGGTAGGTTTATTTGTACGGCATCTTATTATTAACAGGCATCATACTGACCATTAATCCCAAGCTCATATTGGTTGAAAACTGTTGAATCTATTTTTCATTTGAGACTAATCACTTTTTGAATTCAGGAAAGGATGACTCCTTGAATTGATGTACCTTTAGCATTCTAATTTAGAAGAATCTATGCTCCATGACCTAACTAACAGAAGCGATATTAAAACCTTAGTACAAACCTTTTACGGGCGTATACGAAAAGATGTGTATTTGGCTCCTATTTTCGAAAAGCACATTACAGATTGGAATGCGCATTTTGAACACCTCACTGACTTTTGGGAGAACAGCTTATTTATGAATGGTGCATATAAGGGAAATCCACTTAAAGTACATGAGAAAGTAGATGCGGCAGAAGGATATGGTCTCAATGAACAGCATTTTGGGATTTGGTTAAACTATTGGTCCCAAACTATTGACAATCTCTTCGAAGGAGATAATGCATCAATCCTTAAGTTGCGCGCCCGTAAGATGGGCACTCATATCCATGTGCATTTATTTGAGGCTCGTCCGAAGAAGTAATATCAGGCCTATAAATTCTCACAAAACGGATAGTGTAGGTAACGAAATTACATTTGTGAAAAATAAATATATGTTTTTTCGTTTAACGTTTCTGTTCCTAAAAGTGAAATCAAATTAAATTGTAGCAGTATTCCTTTTAGGATACTACATAAAAAATACTATCTTTCAGCCCTCACTAAAAAAAACACCCAAACTCTGAATTTTCACCCTTTCAAAGTTATTGGCATTGGTGCCACCTTTTCCCCCAACCTCAAAGCAAATTTGTTTGAGGCTGCGAGGCTTTCCCAGTATTTTAATGCAAAACTTGTGGTGATCCATGTAGGAGAGCAAACCGAAGAGAAATATCAAAAATTCGAAGATATTCTAGCGCCCTTTGCAAAAGACGGCTTAGAATATGAATTCATTTTTACACCAGGAAAACCTGTAGAAGTCATTTTGAGGGCTGCAAGTATCCTAAGTATTGACCTTCTAATTATCGGAGCCTTACAGCGTGAAAATGTTTTAAACTACTACGTAGGTTCCATTGCTAGAAAAATTACCCGAAAGGCAAACTGTTCTGTCCTCCTATTAATCAAACCTTCGATTGATAGAGTAACATGTAATCATATTGTCGTTAACGGACTAAAAGACCCTAAAACGGAACAGTCTATAAAAACTGCCTTTTACGTAGGGCATCAATTGGGATCTGCCAAGATGACTATCGTTGAAGAGATTCGCCAACAAGAGGTTCACGTAAATGTAGATGATGACATTTCGTTACGAAAGGCAACGATTGCAAAAGAAAAATTAAAACGAAGAGAAGACAGCCGAGTTCAAAAAATTGTCAATGAAATTCCTCAAGAAATTAAGGATAATATTATCATGAAAACCCAACCCATCTTTGGAAAACGTGGGTACTCCATAGGTCATTATGCAGAAGTTGTACGTGCCGATTTACTTATTATGAATTCGCCGTCAAAAACACGTTTTTGGGACAGGCTTTTCCCGCATGATATTGAGCATATTCTCACAGAACTTCCTACCGATGTTTTGATCATTCAATGAGTCCTAAAAAAAATCATATCCTCCCTTTTTTTAAGGCGCTTCCGCGAAATATATTTTCTGGATTTGTCGTAAGTCTTATTGCCTTACCCTTAGGTCTTGGACTTGCCATGGCGAGTGAAGCTCCACCCATTGCTGGAATTATTACAGCTGTTGTTGGGGGAGTTCTTGTTTCTATTCTAGGAGGAAGTCACGTTACGATTACAGGACCTGGAAATGGCTTAGTAGGTGTCCTACTCATTGCCATTACGGCCTTAGGTCTAGAGAGCACCTATGCGGCAATAATTTGCTCAGGGGGGCTTCTTATGCTTCTAGGATTCTTACGGATGGGTAAACTCGCCGACTTCTTTCCCTCATCTGCCATTCAAGGGATGTTGGCAGCCATAGGACTAATAATATTAGGGAAGCAATTCCATATAATGTTAGGAAATAAGATCGAACGTGATAATAGTATCCAATACCTTCTGGAAATACCCAATAGTATTATAGGTGTATTCCAATATGAAGATATCGGTTTGATCTATGCTGCTGTTTTTGGTATTATTAGCCTTTGCATCATGGTTTTTTACAACCGAATCCGTAATAAGTACTTGCAGTTAATACCTGCTCCCATGTGGATAGTGTTGCTCTCAATTGGCTTTAGTTACTATTATGAACTCATTGTTCAACAGCCCAATCCAATAGCCGCAGAATACATGATTTCTGGAATTCCAGCACTCAATACCATCATCGCCGAATTACCCATCCCTGATTTTGGAGGCATAAACACTCTAACTTTCTGGTCCAGTGTCGTTGCATTAACCCTTATTGCGAGTATTGAGTCTTTACTCAGTATTAAAGCAGTAGATAAACTAGATCCACAAAAAAGAAGATCAAATATCAATAGAGATCTTAAAGCTTTAGGTTTGGCAACTGTTGGGAGTGGATTCCTGGGCGGACTGAATGTAGTTACGGTAATTGCTAGGAGTTCTGTAAATGTTAATAATGGCGGTAGTAACCGAAGCTCCAATTTTGCGCATGCTACCTTTCTCGTCATCTTTATTGCACTTTTTAGCACTCAATTAACTCGGATACCCCTGCCCGCTTTAATGGCAATTCTAGTGTATACTGGGTATAAACTTGCGTCACCTAAAGTGGTTCGCAAAATGTTTGTTATCGGTAAAGAGCAGGTACTCATCTTCATGGCTACCTTACTTACCACCATGTTTGTTGATTTGATTTCAGGAATAATTGTTGGCGTTCTTATAACCTTTGTCATTCATATCATTATCAATAAAAGTGCAGGATTATTTTTGAGAAATATTTTCAAACCCAATGTCTTGATGTATCACGAAAATGAAACTCAAGCCACTTCCAACTACTATGTTAGTGTAAAGCATTTTAGTACGTTTCTCAATTTCTATAAGCTCAAGCAACAATTAGACGCGGTTTCAGAAAGCTCAGATGTAGTGGTAGACTTTTCTAAATGTGCCTTTGTAGATCACACTGTCATGGAAAACCTACATAATTACCAAGAATTGTTTACCAAAAGAGGTGGGCATTTTGAGGTAGTTGGACTAGATATGCATGATACAGATTCAGAGCATCCTTTTGCATTGCGACGCATATTACCTATTCCTAATGTTTTATCTAAAAACTTAACACGTCGCCAGCATGCTTTAGAAGAACTCGCTGTTGATTATGAATTGACATATCACCCTGAAAAAAATAAGAACGTACACAATCTAAGCCACTTCTTATATTTTAGAACTAAACAAATTCAATACGTATATCACGAATTTACAGACGAATCCAGCCTGATTCATTTGTTTGATATTGTTTATTCTGAAGGCGAATTTATTGCAAAGGAAAATGTGCGATCAACAATGATTACTATGGATCTTCCAGCGGGAATTCCTTCATTCACAATAGATAAGGAAGGTTTCTTAGAAAAATTCTATTCAATTGCCGGGTTAAAGGATATTAATATCGAAGGGCATTCGGATTTTTCAAAACGCTTTTACTTACTAGGAGAAGATGAACCAGCAATTAGAGCATTCTTTTGTAATGATTTAATTCACTTTTTAGAAAGTAATCCCTATTTCCATATCGAGTCTAATGGAGATCAATTACTCATTTTCTTTAAGGAGCGCCTGGCTACTATAAAGGAGATTAAGGCCTTGATGGATTATGGTAAACGATTACAGCAGGTAATACTTCAGGTAGATTTACCATTAGCTGTAAGTAATAGTTACTAATACTTTTGCTTTAGTTGTATAAAAAAACCAGCCCGAAGGCTGGTTATAAATTTATTTTTTAGGATTCAATTCCCTAGCTTTTATGCATAAAGGCTTGTTTTCCAAGCAACACCTCTTCAGTTTCAACATGAGCGTCATCAGGAACACAGCAATCTACAGGACACACAGCCGCACATTGTGGCTCTTCATGAAATCCTTTACATTCTGTACACTTGTCAGGTATGATATAGTATATTTCATCGCTAATAGGCTCTTGAGCCTCATTTGCGTCTACACTCTTACCATTAGGAAGCACCACATTTCCTTCTAAATCTGTTCCATCTGCATAACGCCAATCATCAGCGCCTTCGTAGATAGCCGTATTAGGGCATTCCGGTTCACATGCTCCGCAGTTTATACATTCGTCTGTGATGATAATTGCCATAGGTTCTTTTTTCAATAACTTTGTGCAAAAATAGTGCCTATCCCTCGATTAGGCAAACACATATGGATTTACAACACAGAATTAACGCTTTTAGCCAATTAGGAACCTTCCTGAGCCAATTTACTAGATCAGAAGTCGTCAAAAATGATGAAGTTCCTCATAATGAACTTTTCTTTGATGGCATGTTACATCAAATGAAGTTGGCCAATGAGCACAATGGATGGTTTACAAAGGAAAATGTACTCTTTGCCATAGAAGGATGGGCATCCCTGCTTACTGAAGAAAAATTAACATCATGGCTTTCTGCCTATAATTTTTCAACAGACAAGGAACAAAAAACCATCGCCGTCATTATGGCTGGTAATATTCCTCTTGTAGGATTCCATGATTTCCTTTCGGTATTAATGAGTGGTCACGCCTTTGTTGGGAAACAATCGTCCAATGACAAACACCTGCTCCCTTTTCTTGCTAAATATTTAGAGTATGTTGCCCCGGGTTTCAAAGGGAAGATTCATTTTACTCCTGATACACTACCTGAACACGATGCTGTAATAGCAACGGGAAGTGACAATACGGCGCGTTATTTTGAATACTACTTTGGCAAGAAGCCAAATATCATTAGAAAAAATCGCAACTCTGTCGCTGTTCTTACTGGCAATGAAACTGCTGAGGAGCTAACTGCATTAGCCGAGGATATTTTTAGATACTACGGTTTAGGCTGTAGAAATGTTTCTAAGTTGTTTGTTCCCACCGACTATAATTTTGACGCTTTTTTTAATGCTATGTATCCATGGCATGAGATAGTCAATCAAGCTAAGTATGCCAATAACTATGACTATAACAAAGCTGTTTACTTGATGAGCTTATTTGATATGTTGGAAAATGGATTCTTGATGATCAAAGAGGATGAAAGTTATGGTTCTCCCATAGCTACCTTATTTTATGAGCGTTATTCGTCACTTGAAGCCTTGAAGGAAAAATTATTAACGGATGCCGATAAAATCCAGTGTGTGGTTTCATCGCAATTTGGCGTAAGCCCACTAGAGAGGCAAGCTGAAGAAATACCATTTGGTCATACCCAAAAACCACAACTAACCGACTATGCCGATGGAGTGGATACCCTTGCATTTTTGTTAAAAATATAGCAGATAAATTATTGATTTCGTAATGCAAATTTGGCTTGTTTTGGGCATCTTTGCACTGCAGAAAAAAGAAGAACATGAACAAACATAATTTTAGCGCAGGTCCTTGTGTTTTACCACAAGAAGTATTTAAAGAATCAGCACAAGCTGTCTTAGATTTCAATAACTCTGGATTATCTATTTTAGAGATTTCACACCGTAGCAAAGATTTTGTAGATGTGATGGATGAAGCTCGCAATCTAGCTTTAGAGTTATTAGGCTTAGAGGGAAAAGGCTACAAAGCATTATTTCTTCAAGGAGGTGCTAGCACCCAATTTTTAATGACTGCATACAATTTATTGCAAACAAAGGCCGGATATATCAATACGGGGACTTGGAGCGATAAGGCAATTAAGGAAGCAAAACTTTTTGGAGAAGTAGTAGAAGTTGCATCGAGTAAAGATGCCAATTACAACTACATCCCTAAAGGATTTATATTACCTGAAGATCTTGACTATTTACATCTCACGAGTAATAACACGATTTTTGGAACACAAATCAAACACTTTCCAGTGGTAGATTGTCCATTAATTTGTGACATGAGTAGTGATATCTTTTCTCGTCAATTGGATTTTTCAATGTTTGATATGATCTATGCTGGGGCTCAGAAAAACATGGGGCCTGCTGGAACAACTTTAGTGATAATCAAAGAAGATATCCTAGGCAAAGTGAGTCGTCAAATTCCATCAATGATGGATTATGCTACTCATATTAGTAAGAGTAGTATGTTCAATACACCTGCGGTTTTTTCTGTATATGTATCGATGCTAACCTTAAGATGGTTAAAAAAACTAGGCGGTATCCCTGCTATTGAAGAAATTAATGATCGCAAGGCTACCCTCCTATATTCAGAGATTGAATTGAATCCGCTATTTAAAGGATTTGCAGCCTTAGAAGATCGTTCTACTATGAACGCAACTTTTAGCCTTACCAATGAAGACCTAAAAGAAACCTTCGACGCAATGTGGAAGGAAGCAGGAATTAATGGCCTTAATGGACACCGCAGCGTCGGAGGATATAGAGCCTCTATGTACAACGCCCTATCTATGGATAGTGTTGGTACATTGGTCGATGTCATGAGCGAATTAGAAAGAAAAGCATAATATAATAGTAACCCCTCCCTTATTCAACGAATAAGAATTTAAAAATTTCCCGACAAATCGGGCATTCCTATGAAAGTATTAGCAAACGACGGAATATCTCAAACAGGTGTAGATGCACTTGTAGCTTCTGGATTTGAAGTTATCACCACAAACGTAGCCCAAGAACAATTGATCGGATATATCAACGAACAAAACATTGATGTTGTTTTGGTGCGCAGTGCAACGACAGTTCGCAAAGAAGTCGTAGACTCCTGCCCTAACCTTAAGATTATTGGTCGTGGTGGTGTAGGGATGGATAATATCGATGTTGAATATGCACGTGGAAAAGGCTTACACGTTATTAATACTCCAGCTGCATCTAGCGCTTCTGTGGCAGAACTCGTATTTGCACACCTCTTTAATGGGGTTCGCTTTTTATATGATTCCAACCGTACTATGCCCTTAGATGGAGATAGTAAGTTTAAAGGTCTTAAAAAAGCTTATGCCAAAGGCAGCGAACTCAGAGGAAAGACATTGGGTATCATTGGTTTTGGACGTATAGGTCGCGAAGTAGCCAAAATAGCTTTAGGTTGCGGAATGAAGGTTATAGCAAGTGATAAATTTGTGGGAGAAGCTACTATTAAAGTAGATTTCTATAATGGACAGTTTATCAATGTAGATATCCAAACAGAACCTATGGAGGAAGTTTTAAAACATGCCGACTTTATCACGCTTCACGTACCTGCTCAAAAGAATTATGTTATTGGCAAAGCTGAGATTGAAATGATGAAAAATGGTGCAGCAATTATCAATGCAGCTAGAGGTGGAGTTATTGATGAAGTAGCACTCGTTGAGGCGTTGGATAGTAATAAGCTTTCATTTGCTGGATTAGATACTTATGAAGATGAGCCAAAACCAGCTATCAAAGTTTTAATGAATCCAAAAATCTCGCTAACACCACATATTGGTGCAGCAACTGGAGAAGCTCAAGATCGAATTGGAACAGAGCTCGCTGCCCAGATTACTAGTTTATTAAAAAACTAAAAACATTAGAACATTTAATGTCTAAATCCATGATTTAGGTCGTTCATCGATAAAATCATACAAACCGTCCTCCATGGACGGTTTTTTAGTTTCATCAAACGCTACAACCATCAATTATTTCCTAAATTGTTCAAAGTAAATAACTTAAAAAAAATACAATGTCAGGATTATTAGAACTATTGAATAGCCCTATGGGGAAAACAATTATAAGTGGTGTCAGTAACTCTACGGGGCAATCTGAAAGTGCTACTGGAAATGTTCTTAGTATGGCGCTTCCTGTATTGATGGGAGCGATGAAAAAAAATGTACAATCCCCTGAAGGAGCTGCCGGACTTATGGGTGCCTTATCATCAAAACACGATGGTAGTATACTTGACAATCTTGGTGGATTATTCCAAGGTGGGATTGACAAAAATGTAGAACAGGATGGAGCAGGAATTCTAGGTCACCTACTTGGCGGTAATCAAGCCAATGTTGAAAATGCACTTAGTGCTAAATCAGGTATGGACGCTGGTTCTGTTTCTCAAATCCTTAAAGTTGCCGCACCTATCATTATGGGTGTTTTAGGGAAACAAACTAAACAAAGTAATGTAAGTGATGCTGGTGGTATGAACGCTCTCTTAGGAAGTATGCTTGGTGGACAACCTCAAGAAAATCAAAGCCTAATTGCATCTTTACTTGATGCTGATGGTGATGGGAGTATCTTAGACGATGTTGCTGGAATGGTTTTAGGTGGTAGCAGTAAAAAAGGAGGTCTTGGAGGATTGCTAGGCGGACTTTTCGGAAAATAAAACACGCAAACAATTATATTTAGGATCACGTCTTTGACCTAGTCTTAGACGTGATTCTTTTTTTTAACTACCTTGGAGTGGTTTTTGATACTATAGTATTAAATTGAACTATGAAAAAATTAGTCTACATACTTATCACTCTCGGCCTAGTTTTGGGATGTGCTTCCCAAAATACTCCTAAGGATCAACAAAATAACCCAACCCATTCCGATACCTTAAGGATTGCAAATGATAGTTTGGAATATGAGATTATCATTATTGAACCCGGATTCAACTCATGGCTCGCCACTCAGAAACCAAGAGGGTATTATGAACAATTTTGGTTAGAGAACAGAAACATTTTTTTAGTAAACGAATACAACAATCGTGTTCTTAATAGCAGTCAGTACGATCCAAATATTTATCAACTACAGATTGATTATCAACGAAACATCGATTATGGGTATGAAGTGAATTACCTCCTATATAATTGGTTCGAATTTTTTCAAAAGCAATACAAGCAAAAGCTGCGATAGTCGTATTTTTGCTAACCTATGAAGCAATTTAAGCAACGCTGGGAAATTACCCAAAACTGGCAACTTATTCACCCCTTTTTAGGCATCATTGCTGCTGCCTTTTGTGGCTATCTCATTGCAAAAGCGATCCTAAAGTCATTCATCGTTGCAGATCATGATTACTATCTACTTACAGTGATTGGAGTAAGCCTTTTGATTACCTATCTATTGATAAAAATCACACTCTGGCTCTTTACCAAATTATATGCGCGCTGGGAAGTTAAGGCCCGCTGGGAACTCATAGCGATGTTTTTAGTCTTTGCTGTTACCGGCAGCACCGCTGGAAAACTGTCTGACCCTCTTATGGAATTTATAGGTTTAGATCGCTCTATCACCAATGGTTGGATCTACTGGCCTGTTAGAATTTTCTTAATATTCCCTATTTACCAGATTTTGTTAGTTATATTCGGTTGGATTTTCGGCCAATACAGCTTTTTTAAAGCTTTTGCCATAAAAATGGTACGTAGAATGGGATTCGGCTTTCTCTTTAAAACTAATTAATGCACATTAAAACGCAAAATAGTATTTATAGTTTGGCAGCACTTTTTCTAGTGTTTAGCCTCCTATTACCTGCGTCCCTTGCGTTTATTCATAGCACTCAAAATCACGATCACATTGATAGGTGCGAGGTTACTTCAGATACTCATATGCACGAGCTCAGTCTGGATTGTGACTTTGATGAGATTGTCTTGCAAAAATTGAGTGTATACGCTTTCGCGAAAGCGCAATTAATCCCACCTCCTACCTATCCTATATTTGCTTTTGCTTACTCACCTTTTATAAGTTCAGAAACAATACTTCAAACCACATCCCGTGGTCCCCCTGCTTGTTAATATTGATCTCATTTGTCAATTATTAACAAATACTCTTTAACATGAAATTTATTGCACTACTCGGCGCTTTGATGCTGAGTACTATTGGAATTGCACAAGATTGTAATTATACACTCTCGGGCTATATCATCGATTTACACGACAACACCGCTCTAGAAGATGCGACCATTATTTTGGCTGGTTCTGAAAAACAGATCCCAGTTGATAAGGATGGGAAATATACAATTACTGGTTTGTGTAAGGCTACCTACAATTTACAAGTCTCACATCCAGCTTGTGAAACCCAAGCTATCCGAGTCAACCTAGATGGAAACACTAGCCGTAACATTTTTATGGAACATCATCTCGAAACCTTAGGGGATATAGAGTTGAAAGCCCATTTACATAATTCAAAAAGTAAGACAGCTACCGAGAATGTAGTGGCGCATACTTACCTTGAATCTAACAGTGCTGGATCCTTGGGCGATGCCCTTAAACAACTCAGTGGTGTTTCTTCCCTCAGTACAGGTAACACAGTTGTGAAGCCCGTAATACAAGGTCTACATGGTAGCCGTGTGCTTCTAATCACAGACGGTACGCGTTTACAAGATCAAGAATGGGGTGTCGAACATGCTCCAAATATTGATATCAATAGCGCAGGGGAAGTAACAGTAATTAAAGGAGCCGCCGGCCTTATGTATGGAGGTGACGCCGTAGGGGGAACCATAATAATAGAACCAGAAAAAATCCCTGTGAAAGACACTTTTTTTGGCAGAACTATCCTCACAGCTGCAACCAATGGTCGAGGTGGGACAATTACATCCTCAATCACTAAGTCATACAATAGTGGGTGGTATGGAAGTTTACAAGGAAGTCTCAAACGTTTTGGCGATTTTGAATCACCAGACTATATACTGAGTAATACTGCTGTTGCCGAACGTAATTTTAGTGGGCGTATAGGTATAAACACTTATAGGTTTGGCCTCGAAGCTAACTATTCTCGTTTTGAGAAGGAGGCTGGAATTTTACGCTCTTCACATGTAGGAGGCGCTGAGGATCTAGTGGTAGCTATTCAAAGTGAGCGCCCTTTTATAGTTGCTCCATTTACCTATGATATAGACCCACCCCGTCAAGAAGTGACGCATCAAATTGCCAAAATCAAAGGGTTTTACCGTTTTGAAAACCTAGGAAAATGGTCGGCTCAATATGACTATCAAAGAAACAATCGTTTAGAATTTGATATTCGAAGAGATAGCGAAGACACCCGCCCTTCTATTGATTTGCAATTAGAAACCGTTAGTTTAAAGACCGATTTTGAGTACACAGCCGATAACACTATAACCGCCAAGGTAGGCATCTCTGGAAATTACCAAAAACACTTTCCAGACCCTTCCACTGGGGTTCGTCGTTTGATCCCCGATTATCAAGCTGAAACTTTTGGAGTGTATATGCTCGGATCTAAACAATGGGATGCTTGGACAGTAGAAGCTGGAGCGCGCTATGACTATAATCGTATCGTAGCCGAAAAATTTTATACCACTTCGCTTTGGGAAGAAAGAGGTTACGATCTTCTATTTCAAGAATGGGTTTTGCAGGAATTTGAAAATCAGCTTCTAGTTAGGCCCGACCTAAGCTATTCTAATGTTTCGGCAACTGTGGGCTCTAGTTACGATTTTAGTGACAAAACTTCACTTTCTTTAAATTACGCCCTTGCAACCCGTGCTCCCAATGTTTCTGAGCTATTTAGTGATGGATTACATCAAAGTGCTGCTCGGATAGAATTGGGCGATCTCAGCTTTGACCAAGAGGTTGCTTCTAAGTTTTCATTACAATACAAACAATCGGGAACAAATTGGAGCGCTTCTATTGCACCTTATGCCAATTTCATATCTAATTATATTCTTATTGAGCCTACCGGAATACAGCAAACTATTCGTGGAAATTTCCAGGTTTGGGAATATAGACAGACAGAGGCTAGACTTCTAGGAGTCGATTTTGATGCACAAGTTCAACTTGGAGAGCACTGGGACCTGCAGCATCAGTTTGCAGTGGTAAAAGGACGGGATCAATCTAGAAATGAGTTTTTGATAAATATGCCCTCAGCCAATACTCGTACCACCATAAACTATCACTTGCCAAGGTGGAAAAATCTTCATTTATCACTTGAAAGCAATTATGTTTTTGAACAGAATGAATATCCACTGACCAATTTCGAAGTGTATTTACCACAAACGGAAACCACAGAAATTGTCGATGTGAGTACACCACCAGATGCTTATCATTTACTCAATTTTAGAGGAGATATTGATTTCGCTTTAAGCGAAAAAAACACCTTGAATGTCGGACTAATGATAAACAATGTTTTGAATAGCTCCTATCGAGAATACCTCAACAGACAGCGGTATTTTGCAGACGACCTTGGGAGAAATATTCTTTTACAATTAAAAATAAATTACTAAAAAACAATACATATGAAGACTCTATATAAATTTTTCATCCTTTTTACACTTACTTTCTCATTGACATCCTGCATCTCTGATGATGACAGCCTACCTTCAATTGTCAATCCGGAAGAAGTAATAACTACTGTTTCACTAACTCTAACTCCAGAAACTGGTGGTTCATCTATCATACTAAGATCCTTTGACAGCGATGGAGATGGGCCTAATGCACCATTAGTTACCGTATCTGGAGATCTAGAAACAGATACCCTTTACTTGGGTATGGTCTTGTTTTTAAACGAAACCACAACACCATCAGAAAATATCACAGAGGAAGTACAAGAAGAGGCAGACGAACATCAGGTATTATATACCATTGGGAGTTCGCTAAGCGCTAGCATCACCCCTACCGATTTCGATTCAAATTCAAATCCGTTGGGAACCAGTATTAGGTTGAGCACCTCAAGTCCAAGTGAAGGCTCACTTTCAATAACACTGCGTCATGAACCAAAAAAGCCCAATGACGGCACTTTACTAGATGCAGGAGGAGAAACGGATGTGCAGGTTTCCTTTCCCGTTACTGTAGCAAATTAAAGGTAAACTCTCATTAGGTAACGGTTAACTTATCGGTTAATGGTTAACCGTTACTTTGAGATTTAGAATTTGAGATTTGTTTTTTGAGATTTGGAACTTGGAACTCGGATCTTAGAATTTAAAAACCTGACCTCCACAAGGCATTAAGCCTTCTCCCCTTGTGGTTCTTCAGGTTTTGCAAATAAATCCATGACAGCACGTCCTAAAAATTCGGTAACATCGCCAGCCATTAAGCCTTCAATACTATACTGATTGACAGCTATATCGGCTGCTAAACCATGGAAATAGACACCTAACATAGAGGCTTGCATAGGATGATATCCTTGAGCCATTAGCCCTGTAATTACACCTGTAAGTACATCACCAGTACCAGCAGTGGCAAGTCCTGGGTTACCCGTAGTATTTATATAAAGTTTGAAATCATATACAGTGATGGTATGCGCTCCTTTTATGACCACTATTATATCGTGATCTTTGGCAAACTTGGCCGTTTTTTCGAGCTTATCAAAATCATTATCCCATTTTCCAATCAGCCGTTCTAATTCGCCCAAATGAGGCGTCAAAATAGATAGTGGAGGAACTTGTTTTAATAACTTAGGGCGTTTAGCTAAAATATTTATTGCATCTGCATCAATAACAATTGGTGCCTTTTGAGTTTTCAAAAAGGCTTCCATTGCAGCAACTGTTTTTTCATCGGTGCCCATACCGGGACCTATCGCTATGGCATTTGCCTCGGTTTGAAAATCAATTTCTTCAAATACCTTTCCATTAAAATTATCGATTTCAACCATAACTTCTGGAATCGCTGCTTGAATCAGTGGCACTCCAATTTGCGGTACATAGGCAGTTACTTTTCCGCTTCCGGCACGCATTGCTGCTTTTGAGGCGAGCATTACTGCCCCCATTTTACCAAAGCTTCCGCCTATAATCAAACTATGACCAAACATTCCCTTATGAGAAAATTTGTTGCGGCCACGATACATCATCAAAATTTCCTGTTTAGAAATGAGTTCTGTATCTGTTTGGGTTGCAGCTAAAAACTCAGGATCCAAACCAATATCGATCACATCCCACATATTAATAAATTGTCCGCTATCTGGTAAAAAGAAAGCCAATTTTGGGGAATGATAACTAAGTGCAAAAGTAGAGGTTACAACAACATCAGTTTCTTTCCAACCTTGATTCATATACATTCCTGAAGGAATATCAATCGATAAGATATAAGCTTTAGATTCGTTGATCTTTGAAAACAACTTCTTAACCCAGTCTTCAGGACATCTATTTAAGCCAATACCAAATACAGCATCTACAATAATATCTTTGGGCTCCATTACTGGAATTTCAGAATCTTCGGTGAGCAACTCGGGCCAATCTTTGGTGGCGTCTTTCAACGCCTCATAAGCCTTAAGAAAATGTGGCGAGCGTTTATCGCTACAATTGACCACATAGATGGTTACATTATATCCATTTTCAATAAGGTTACGCGCAACAACCAATCCATCTCCACCATTATTCCCAATACCGCAAAAAACCTTGATAGGGACTTGCCCTCCTTGTAGACGCTCATGTATCCATTGGTATACATATCCACCTGCTCTCTCCATGAGATTATATGCCGGGATTTTCTCTTTATCAATGGTTGCTTTATGTGCATCGTTAATCTGCTTTGCGCTGTATATTTTCATCTGTTGTATCTAAACTGAGTATTCCGTTTGTGAAAGCAGAAACTATTGCCACTTTCAAAATATGTAGCCTACAAACATTAGCCATTTTATGAATTTCTCAAAAATGAAGCAAATTGCTTGTGCGCTACTGTAAATGTACTACTTTTAACACATCACAAACAAGATGATAACAGAACAAAACATATCGTTTCAAGAAGTAATCGGCACAGCATCGGCTACTATTACCCCTTTGGGGTTATAATTGTTATATATCATCCATTCCTATATCTGTTTAGCAGATCATCCCTCTTAGTTCATTTTGTAAATCAATTAATAAGATTCCCATTCCCTGTGGGCATACAAAGATTATGCACGTATTAAAATTTGGCGGTACATCCGTTGGTAGTATCGAAAATATTCAGAAAGTCATTGCCATTGTGGGCAATCAGGCCAAGCAACACAAAGTTGCCGTGGTGGTTTCGGCTGTAGGTGGAATAACTGATCTTCTAATAGAGGCTGGACATTTAGCTGCAAATAAAGAGGAGCGGTATCTCCCCCTTTTTGAAGTGATAAAGGAGAAACATATCGCTTTCGCGAAATCGCTTACCAAAGAAGACCCGCTCATCTTGGCAGATATCACAAGTCTTATGATGGATTTGGAAGCCTTATTGCACGGTATCTTTCTAATTCACGAGCTATCTCCTAAAACATTGGACAAATTGACCGCTTTTGGCGAACTTACCTCCTCCCGCATTATTGCAGGTGCTTTTAACAGTCAAGGAACGCCAGCTGAACTCAAAGATAGTCGCCAACTCATTACAACAGATAGTATACACACTAAGGCGACAGTTGATTATGGTCTTACCAACAAGGCCATTACGGAATATTTTGATAAAAATACTGCTCAAATTACTATACTTCCAGGCTTTATTTCTTTTACTAGGACTGGAGAAACAAGTACGTTAGGACGTGGTGGCTCTGATTTTACAGCAGCGATTATTGCCGCAGCTATCAACGCTGAGGTTTTAGAAATCTGGACCGACGTAAGTGGTATGTATTCTGCCAATCCAAAATTGGTGAAACAGGCACAGCCCATTCTTCATATTTCCTATGATGAAGCTATGGAATTATCTCATTTTGGAGCCAAGGTCTTATATCCTCCTACGATTGTCCCTGTGATGCGTAAAGGAATCCCAATACATATTAAAAATACCCTTGATCCTGAAGCTGAAGGCACTCGAATAGGTGTACAAAAAGATGGACCCTCTAATCCCATCAAAGGAATTAGTCATATAAGTGATATCGCACTCCTCACGCTTGAAGGAAGTGGAATAGTAGGAATTACAGGAACCTCAAAGCGCCTATTCGAAACCTTATCAACCCAAGGAATCAATGTGATTTTAATTACACAGGCGTCTAGCGAACATAGCATATGTATTGGAGTGATGCAGACAGATGCAACTCAAGCCAAAGAAAGCATTGACACCGAATTTGCCTATGAAATTTCTCTTGGTAGATTAGAACCACTTCTCTTAGAAAATAACCTTGCAATCATAGCGCTCGTAGGCGAAAAAATGAAAAGTCACCAAGGTATCTCTGGAAAAATGTTCAGAACTTTGGGTCAAAATAATGTCAATATTAGAGCCATCGCACAAGGAGCAAGCGAAAAGAATATTAGTGCCGTAATCGCACACAAGGATGTGAGTAAAGCGCTCAATAGTTTGCACGAACGCTTCTTTGAAGACCAGCGCAAACAACTCAATTTATTTATCATGGGTGTTGGTAACGTGGGAGGACGTTTGATGGCGCAAATTGAGCAACAGCATAAATACCTTTCAGAAAATTTCAACCTGACTATTCGTGTTCTAGGTATTTCTAATAGTCGAACCATGGTTATTGATGAAGAAGGAATTGACCTTAAACAATGGAAAGAACGTTTGGCTGCTGGTCAAAAGGCCGACTTAGAAGCTTTTCGCGCAAGCGCCATAAACCTCAATGTACGTAATAGTGTCTTTGTTGACATAACCGCCAACGAAACCGTCGCCCGCTCTTACGCCGATTATTTACGAAATAGTATTGCGGTAGTTGCATGTAATAAAATTGCCTGCGCCGATAGCTTTGAAAATTATAGCGAACTCAAACGCTTGAGCCGTACTTATAATGCGCCTTTTATGTTTGAAACGAATGTGGGAGCAGGCTTACCAATTATTGATACGCTCGGTAACCTGATCGCTTCTGGAGATCGCGTTACTAAAATCCAAGCGGTTCTATCTGGAAGTTTAAATTTTGTGTTTAATAATTTTAAATCTGGAGATAGTTTTCATGATGTCGTGCAACAAGCAAAAACAGAAGGCTATACAGAACCTGACCCTCGCATTGATTTAAGTGGTGTTGATGTTGCTCGTAAGGTTTTAATATTGGCAAGAGAAAGCGGTTTACAGTTGGAACTGAGTGATATAAAAAACACTCCGTTTTTAACTAGAAATAATCTTGAAAGTAGAGATGTCCCGCATTTCTTTGAAACGCTGAAAGAAGATGCCAATCATTTTGAAAAATTAGTCAGTGAGGCTGAAGCAAAAGGCAATCGTTTAAAGTATGTTGCGCAATTAGATAATGGTAAAGCTAGTGTTGGACTCCAAGATGTAGGACCAGAAAGTGCTTTTTATAATTTAGAAGGAAAAGATAATATTGTACTTTTCTATACAGAACGCTATCCAGAAAACCCTTTAATTGTAAAGGGAGCAGGTGCTGGAGGAGATGTTACGGCAAGTGGCTTGTTTAGTGATATTATTAGACTCCGCACTAACTAGAAAAGGAGTAATTATCTATGAATTCAAAACAAAATTTTCAAAAGGAAGGAACCGAAATTAGAGTTTGCTGTCCTGCTACAGTTGCCAATGTCAATTGTGGCTTTGATGCTCTTGGTTTCGCACTTGAAGGTATAGGAGACGAAATGGTCTTCCGTAAAACAAAAGAGCTCGGGGTTAGTATTACCAAAATCACTGGTGATAATCTTCCAATGGAAGCTGAAAACAATGTCGCTGGGGTGGCTGGAAATGCGCTGCTTGAAGCTGTAAGACCAGGATTTGGAGTATCCATAGAGATTCATAAAAAGATTCGTTCTGGAAGTGGTATTGGAAGTAGTAGCGCAAGTGCAGCTGGTGCCGTTTTTGGTATTAATCAGTTTTTAAAGTCACCTTTGAGTAAACTCGAATTAACTCGTTTTGCGATGAAGGGGGAAGCCCTTGCAAGTGGCAATGAACATGCAGATAATGTCGCTCCTTGTATCTATGGTGGTACTACCCTTGTTACAGGATATAGTCCTCTCAAGGTTATTGCTTTGCCTCCTTTGGAAACCGTTTATGTTGGGATTTTGCATCCTCACATTCAAATAAAAACCAAGGACGCTCGTGCTATTCTTCCAAAAGTAGTCCCCTTGAAAGATGCTATCACCCAAGCCCAGAACTTAGCTGCCTTCGTAGCTTCCCTATATGAATGGGATAAAGAATTATTTGCAAATAGCATAAAGGATTTACTTGTTACACCACATAGAAAACAACTCATCCCTCATTTTGATAAAGTAGCAGATCTTTCAATAGAACACGGAGGTATTGCTTTCGGTATTTCTGGAAGCGGCCCAAGTATGTTTTGTTTAGCTTTCGCGAAAGCGAACATAGAAACATTCCTCGCAGCAAGTGTAGACTTATATAAGAGCGAAGGTTTAAAGGTAGATGCTTATACCAGTCGGATATCCGGCGCGGGATGTCGAGTAATCTAATAGAAATAATATAGTCCAAAGGAAATAAAATGAAATACTACAGTTTACAAAATCAAGCCCCCGTCGTCACTTTTGACGAAGCTGTTATTAGAGGTATAGCTCCCGATAAAGGACTCTATTTTCCTGAGGACATTCCAAGGCTTCCTGATTCTTTCTGGCAAAACATAGAAAATCTAAGCAAGGAAGAAATTGCGTTCACAATGATGAAACCCTTTGTAGGTGATGCCATTGATGATGCATCTCTACAGGAAATAGTTACTGATGTCTTGTCTTTTGATTTCCCTATCATTGAGATTGAAGAGAATATCTCGACCCTTGAACTTTTTCACGGACCAACAATGGCGTTTAAAGATGTGGGAGCTCGTTTTATGGCTCGTTGTCTTGGTCATTTTTTAAAGCAACGAAACCAAAAAGATGAAGTAACAGTTTTAGTGGCGACCAGTGGAGACACCGGTGGCGCCGTGGCTAGAGGGTTTTATAAAGTTCCAGGTATCAAGGTGGTTATTTTATACCCTTCCGGGAAAGTGAGCGATATCCAAGAAAAACAGCTAACGACCCTTGGTGAAAATATTTCTGCCTTAGAAGTAGATGGCAACTTTGATGATTGCCAAGCCATGGTCAAACAAGCGTTTTTGGATACAGATATAACTATTAAACGTCAATTGACTTCTGCCAATAGTATCAATGTAGCCAGATGGCTTCCACAATCACTATACTACGTATTTGCGTATCAAAAACTTAAAATACTCAACAAAGAGCTCATATTTTCTGTACCCAGTGGCAATTTTGGAAATATATGTGCTGGAATGGTAGCACATATGATGGGTATGCCCGTAAAGCAATTTATTGCTGCTGTTAATAGTAATACGACTATCCCGCGATTTATGCGAACAGGAGTCTACGCACCTGCAGCCACGGTTCCAACAATCAGTAATGCGATGGATGTAAGTGATCCGAGTAATTTTGTACGTGTACTGCAATTGTTTGAAAATAACAGAGCACTACTTTCTCAAAAATTTACTTCCTATTCCTATTGTGATGCCGCTACACGTGGAGCCATGTATGATTTACATCAAAATCACGGTTATACAGCAGACCCTCATGGAGCGATAGGATATTTAGGATTGAAAGATTATATGAAGGAGCATCCAGATGGATATGGAGTCTTTTTAGAGACAGCACATCCTGTAAAATTTTTACCAGCCGTTGAACCTGTTGTAGGCAAAATAAATAACCTTCCAACACAAATTGAAGGCCTGATGCATCGAAAAAAAGTGGCTTTAGCTGCTAAGGATTACACCGACTTAAAAAGGCATTTATTATCTTAGAGAGAAAAAATGGCCACAAATAGACTAATCGTTAATGAACGCCAGCGACAATTAGGAAATTTTCTTGTGGGTAGACTATTGCCTTTTAAAAAGAAAAGACAAGTGGGGCCTTTTACTTTTATTGATCATATGGGACCTTCAGAGATTAAAGCTGGAGCTTATATAGATGTAGACCAACATCCACATATTGGTCTATCTACCCTTACCTATTTATTTGAAGGAGCTATTGAACATAGAGATAGTATTGGAAGCGTTCAAAATATCCAAGCTGGAGATGTGGGGTTTATGACCTCAGGAAAAGGTGTTACTCATACGGAGCGCACTCCTTTACACTTGCGTAATAGTGGCTCTCACCTAATGCATGGCTACCAAATATGGGTAGCACTTCCAAAAGCACTGGAAGACATGGCTCCTCGTTTTGACTATTTTGCAGCACATGAAGTTCCCTCCTGGAAAAAAGGCAATTGTTCCTTGCGATTAGTGGCAGGTAAAGCCTTTGGAAAATCAGCTCCTTTGGTGGGTTATTCTCCCCTATTTATGGTTGATGTTCTTGCTCAAGAAGAAACACAATTAGACCTGAGAAATCAATTAGAAGGAGAAGTCGCATTTGTTGTCGTTAAAGGCAGTATTGAAATTGACAGCGAAACCGTTGAAGCAGGTCAAATGTGCATAAGCACAACAGACAGCGCCTGTAGTATTCATTTACAAAAAGACGCTAGAGTTTTATTATTCGGTGGGGAACCTTTAGAAGATGAGCCTTTGCTCTCTTGGAATTTTGTTTCTTCAGATCGTGAGAAACTAGGACAGGCGCGCCAAGATTGGGAGGCAAGAAAGTTTCCAAAAGTGCCAGGAGATGAAACCTATATTCCTTTTCCATAGAAATTCTTTGTTAGTGTTCTTCATTATTAAGGCTCATATTGTATACCTGAATAATAAGGGTATTATGAGCCAATAATCCTTATCATAGGTCGTAAAATATATGCATCGTAGATTTTAACACTTTTTTCTTAACTTAGGAGTCCCAAGATCATAAGGTATGAATAACAGACAACTACATCGCATAATCCAGGACTTTACCGGAACTGTTGATGGAGGAATAGGTCATTGGACTT
Organism: uncultured bacterium; assembly: GCA_963974305.1. GTDB lineage: Bacteria > Bacteroidota > Bacteroidia > Flavobacteriales > Flavobacteriaceae > Dokdonia. The sequence continues at coordinate 33,009 of CAXBCS010000013.1, read as the reverse complement.
TAATACTCAAAGACGTGGAAATGAGTTGCATCTCAGACGAGTTGCATAATCGTATGCGATTAATTGCTCCAATAACTAGTATTAAGGAGATGAAGGTCGGTCAGATGAAAAAATGCATGGAAGCAAATTTCCATACAGCATTAGATGTCAAATATTCCTTCAGTAAAGGACAATTATTTGGCGTGTATATTCACCCATTGAAAGAACTCACGGAATCTCAATTTAAGGATGGCTTACGTCAGCTCTTCTCAATAGTTAAAACTTATGACACCACCTATTCGGGTGGCGAACTTAAATATCCAACTGAAAATGAGTTCAAAACTGGACTTAATTAAATCTTCAATTATGAGAAAGTATATTTATGTAGCCTTTTGCACCTTATTTCTTTCATTCGGCCTTTCTCAAATTGACTGTCTTCAGGCTCAAACACCGCCCCCAGAAGGCCCAATAAGTTTCGAAAAACGCTCCTTTGACCATCAAGGCAAAGTACTTCCCTATCGTATTTTATTTCCCAAAAACTTTGACTCCTCTCAAAAATATCCTTTGCATTTGTTTTTACATGGCGCTGGAGAGCGTGGAGATGATAATGAAGCCCAACTCGTTCATGGGAGTCGGCTCTTTATAAATATGAATGAAAGCAATCCCGCAATTGTAATTTTCCCTCAATGTCCGTCTGGTGATTCATGGGCTCAGGTTGCCTATGAGCGAAACCCTGAAACCAATGAAGGTAGTTTTCAATTTCCAGAAGAAAGCGCCCCTACCTGGGCTATGAGCGCAGTCATGCAATTAATGGATGAGATGTTAGAAGAAGCTTTTATAGACAAACAAAGAATCTACCTTGGCGGATTATCGATGGGTGGTATGGGAACCTTCGAACTATTAGCTCGACGTCCTGATACATTTGCAGCAGCTACTCCTATTTGTGGAGCTGGTCAACCAGAGCATGTTTCTCGCTGGGCTTCAAACACCCCAGTGTGGATTTTCCATGGGGAGGATGACTCCATTGTGCCTTCAAGGTATTCTAAAATAATGGTCGAAGCCCTTCTAAAAAGTGGTGTAGAACCTAGCTTCTCCCTCTACCCTGCTGTCAATCATAATAGTTGGGAAAACGCCTTCGCTGAACCTGATTTATTTACTTGGATTTATAGTCAGCAGAAACAATAAACTAATATTAACTTTGTAATTACGGTAAGAGGATTCTCATTTATTTGAGACTTGCTCTCAGCTTTTTCATTCCTTTTTAGCATTAAAAAGAAAAGGGCTTTTCATACATTTGTTCCTTAATCAAAATGCTCGCATACCCACTATGAAAAATACAGCTCTCTCTGCAATACACGAAGGTCTTGGGGCCAAAATGGTTCCCTTTGCTGGATATAATATGCCCGTTTCTTATGAAGGGGTTAATGCTGAACATGAAACTGTACGCAAAGGCGTAGGAGTTTTTGATGTATCTCATATGGGAGAGTTCTTAATTGAAGGAGAAAACGCGATTAAACTCTTACAACGTATTTGTTCTAATGATATCTCTAAAATTGCTGTCGGTGGAGCACAATACAACTGTCTGCCAAATGAAGATGGTGGAATTGTAGACGATTTGATTGTATATCGCCTTAAAGACTTACAATACCTCGCTGTAGTTAATGCTTCTAATATAGATAAAGATTGGGCTTGGTTTAATAAGCACAATAGTTTTGGAGCCGCTTTAAAAAACATTTCTGAAAATTTTTCATTGTTGGCTATTCAAGGTCCTAAAGCTGCAGAGGCAATGCAATCATTGACAGATGTAGACCTATCTGCTATCAAGTTTTATACTTTTCAAGTAGCTCCTTTCGCAGGTGCCGAACATGTAATTATCAGTGCAACTGGATATACTGGAAGTGGTGGTTTTGAGATTTATTGTCACAATGCCGATGCCGAAATGATTTGGAATAAAGTTTTTGAAGCAGGTACCGATTGGGGGATTAAACCTATAGGTTTAGCCGCAAGAGATACTCTTCGTTTAGAAATGGGATACTGCTTATATGGTAATGACATTGATGACACCACTTCTCCAATAGAAGCGGGACTAGGCTGGGTAACTAAATTTACTAAAGATTTTGTCAATAGTGAGAATCTAAAAGCGCAAAAAGAAGCGGGAATAACCAAAAAACTTGTTGGATTTGAATTAAACGAGCGAGGAATTCCTAGACAGGGATATGATATCATAGATGATGCTGGTAATAAAATTGGCCATGTGACCTCAGGTACCATGGGGCCTTCTGTTGAAAAAGGTATCGGAATGGGCTATGTAGATATGGCTTTCGCGAAAGCGGACTCAAAAATTAACATTCAGATACGTAAGAAAGCTGTACCTGCAACCGTTGTAAAGACACCTTTTTACAAAGGATAAATTGTGCGTTTTAAATGTTGAGTTACGCATATACCAAATACTGAACATTTAATTTTTAAACCGCCCTTTTATCGCCTATAAAAAATCTAAAGATCGTATTCTAATCCTAGGAGCCAGTGGCTTTTTAGGGAGTGCATTGTACAAGGAATTGTACAGGTACTACGACACCTATGGTACTTATCATACGGGTAAAATATACAGCGACAACAGGCATTTTTATAAGTTTGATCTGGAAGCTGATGATGTTTTTGAACTCCTTAAAAAAATTCGGCCTTCTGTAGTCATTTCTGCCCTCCGCGGACCATTTCCTGCACAATTGGAGGCGCATCAATTAATGGTTGAGTATGCTACAAGAAGTGGCTGCCGACTCATATTCATATCTAGTGCCAATGTTTTTGACGCTTTTTCTCACTACCCAAGTTACGAACATGACAAGACCTTGTCTGAAAGTATTTATGGCAAACTAAAAATTCGCTGTGAGACCTTACTCATGCGTAATTTACCTGAAAAGCAATATGCTATCGTGCGTTTACCTATGGTTTTTGGCGTGGGTTCTCCTCGAGTACGGGAAATAAAAAATGCCCTACTCCTCAACGAGCCTATTGAAGTATTTCCTCATTTAATCATCAACACTACCACTGACTACAAATTCAGTCAGCAATTGCATTATATAATTAACCGAAAATTACACGGGATCTTTCATTTAGGAAGTAAAGATTTGATTCATCACAAGGAGTTTGTTGGCGAAGTAGTCCGAGTTTTGGACCTTGATTTAAAAGCCATTTATAAAAATGTGTATACAAGTAATTTCGATCGGTATTTAGCCGTTCTCCCCAAAGACAATAACTTACCAAAGCACTTAACCATTACAAACGAAGAGGTCGTTTTAGGAAGTTATAAAATCTAAGGTTAAATAATCCTTTTTTTGCTTTCGCGAAAGCGGAATTCCGTACTTTTAAGTAACACCAATTAGTAACATTCCAAATATTCGATCTTATGAAACTTACAGAAGCACAAATCAACGACCGCTTAGAAGAATTTCCGGATTGGGAATATGTCGACAACGGGCTACACACTAATATAGAGTTTGAAAACTTTAGAGAAGTTTTTTCAACGATGACACGCATTGCCTTTGAGTGTGAGCGCTTAAATCATCATCCAGATTGGAGTAATTCCTATAATGAATTAGATATTACATTATCTACTCATGGAGTTGGAGGAGTTACAGAAAAGGATTTTGACCTTGCCGCAGCAATTGAGGATATTCTAAACGCCTAGTCTTTTTATTTACGTTTCCTTTTTGTTATTTTTACCAGCATCTCATAGATACTGGCATAATCAACTATGTTTAGTAATCACTTGAGATAATACAGCAACTATACCTTACAAAAAAGAATTAGAATACCTATATATGGGAAGAGCATTTGAATTTAGGAAAGCACGTAAAATGAAACGTTGGAGCGCCATGTCTAAGGCGTTTACACGTATTGGAAAGGATATTGTTATGGCCGTAAAAGAAGGCGGACCAGATCCTGACAGTAATTCAAGGCTTCGTGCAGTTATTCAAAATGCCAAGTCGCTCAACATGCCTAAAGACAACGTGGAGCGAGCGATCAAACGTGCTTCCGATAAGAGTCTAGGGGACTATAAAGAGGTGATTTTTGAAGGATATGCTCCCCATGGAATTGCTGTTCTGGTAGAAACCGCAACAGATAATAATACACGTACGGTTGCCAATGTGCGATCGTATTTCAATAAATGTGACGGAAGTTTGGGTACCTCAGGCTCTGTGATTTTTATGTTTGATCACACCTGCAACTTTACCATTAACGCAGAAGGTCAAGATGTTGAGGAGATTGAACTAGAATTTATTGATTTTGGAGCCGATGAAGTTTTCGAAGATGAAGAGGGGATTCATTTATATGCCCCTTTTGAAAGTTTTGGAGCAATCCAAGGCGAATTAGAATCAAGAGGTATTGAAATTCTTTCCTCAGGATTTGATCGTATGTCACAGGTGATGAATAAGTTGACTCCAGAACAGGAAGAAGACGTAAATAAACTCCTTGACAAGCTCGAAGAAGATGATGATGTTCAAAATGTCTTCCACAATATGGAAGCATCAGACGAAGAATAGAAAAACGTACAGAAATAAATGAAAGACCGTTCTTGGAAAAGAGCGGTTTTTTTATGTATTAACCCCTAGGACTCCAGCGATCAAAACGCCCGGCGATTCGGTCTTTTGCTAGTTGGAGAATCATATGAAACTGATCTTCGATATTGGTTTCTGTATTGTCAATCACAATGGCATCATGGGCTTTGACTAAAGGAGAATCTTTGCGAGTAGTGTCAATGGTATCTCTTTCCATGACATTGGCAAGTACGGCTTTAAAGGAAACGGTATCTCCGCGTTCTACCAATTCGTCATAACGGCGTTGGGCGCGTTTTTCGGCAGAAGCTGTCATAAATATTTTGAGTTCGGCATTGGGAAATACGACGGTACCTATGTCTCTTCCGTCCATTACAATGCCTTTTTCGAGACCCATGCGTTGTTGTTGCTCGACTAATTTGGCGCGAACCTCAGACACAGTGGCAACTGGACTCACAAAAGATGAGACAGCAAGCGTTCGAATGTACTTCTCTACATTCTTTCCGTTTAGACAAACCTCTGCTTTTCCAGAATCTTCATTGCGCTCAAAGCTAATATTGATTTTATCTAGCTTAGCAATCAATCCTTCTTTATCAAAGAACCCATCGGCTATGAGACTGTGTTCCATCGCATAAAGTGTCACTGCACGATACATGGCACCAGTATCAACATAAATATACTCGAGCCAATCGGCAAGTTGTTTGGCAACGGTACTCTTACCGGTGGAAGAATATCCGTCAATGGCGATGGTAATTTTCTTTAAATACAAAGGCGTTTGACTTTGAAACAAAAATAGGGATTAAAAGAGAAGGACAAAATCACAAATCACAAATTTCCCCCTCTGTCCTTCGGACATCTCCCCCAAAGGGTGAGAAGGAATCTAGAACTTCATCTTCGATTTCGTTTTCGATTTCGATTTCGATTTCGATTTCCAGCCTTCCTAGCGAAGATCAATCCCTATCCCGAAGAAGCTAGTGGATGCTGCGCTATTATAACGTGCATAGGCGTAATTAAATCGCACCTTATTGATCTTAATGCCAAAACCAGCACTGAGTCCCGCAAAACTTCGCTGATTGATAATACGTAGTTCTTCGCTTCTGCGAAAGTTATAGCCAAAACGAAGGTTAAATCCGCTTTCGGGAAATAACTCCAAGCCCACAATCGTATGACGAATAATATTATCAAGAAAGTTCACCTTACTATCCGTTACATTCCCCTCGAGATCTGTTGTCGACTGGGCCGTATTTTCAAAGGCGATATTCCATAATTGAAGGTTTTCAAATGTAAGATGCCATCGTATAGGCACATTAGGTAAAATTTGAGAAACTCCAGCATCTATTTCTAAGGGTAATTTTTCAATGGTTTCAACATAAGGAGTGAACTGAGTCCCGATATTGCGAACTACCAGAGCGGCATTAAGGTCCCATTTCTCATAATTGTAAATCGCACCTAGATCTATGGCTCCTCCTACTGATGAGTATTGCTCTAATTTTGAAGAAATCAATTTTGCATTGGCGCCAACATGAAAATCGGAGCGCCCTATTTTTAGGGCGTAGCCAAAAGAAACGGCTGTTTCACCTCCGCCAAATTCACGAGTTTGGTTACCATTTTCATCTCGACCATCAAAAGTTCCGTAATTAATATAGGTAATCCCTGCATGTAAAACCTGCGTATGACGATCGTAGAGATACGCATAGGAGGCAGTTCCGTAATTGATATCGGCTATGTAATTGACGTAATTGACAGATAACTGGTTATCCATCCTATAATTAATGGTCGCTGGATTGTATAAAGCCGAGTCAGGATCGTAGTCATAATTGGTCAATATCTTCCCTCCCATTGCAGCCTGGCGAGGTGATGACATCAAATTTAGAAATTGATAGGTGCCACGTCCTCCAAGTTGTGCAAAACACAAGGTCGAAAAGAAAAAAAGAAAAATACAACTAAGTATACGCATGTAGCTTTTACAGGACTTGTAACGAAAACGCTTACAAGTATAATATATTTTGATGACCACCTAAAATATAAAGGACGGGAGTTTCAGCCCGTCCTTACATTTATTCATAAAGTGATGTCTTTTACAATTTTTTGGCGTTTTTCACCTTTTGTTTGGTAAGTGCCACTTCAAGTACTTCGCTCATATCGTTTACGTAATGAAAAGTTAAGCCTTTTAAATACTCAGGTTTGATCTCTTCAATATCTCTACGATTTTGCTCACACATTAAAATCTCTTTGATACGCGCTCTTTTAGCTGCTAGAATTTTTTCTTTAATTCCACCTACAGGTAAGACTCTACCTCTTAAGGTTATCTCGCCAGTCATTGCTAAACTCTTCTTCACTTTTCGTTGCGTAAATAGAGACACCAAAGATGTCAACATCGTAATACCAGCACTCGGCCCATCTTTAGGAGTAGCTCCTTCAGGCACGTGAATATGTACATTGTACTTCGAAAAGATCTCTGGGTTCAACCCGAGCTCTTCTGCATTAGATTTGATATACTCCATTGCAATGGTCGCACTCTCTTTCATCACCTTCCCAAGGTTACCCGTAATACTCAAGTTTCCTTTTCCTTTAGACAACGCAGATTCAATAAACAATATATCCCCTCCTACACGTGTCCATGCAAGTCCAGTTACAACACCAGCTACTTCGTTATTTTCATATTTCCCGCGTTCCATGCGTGGAGAACCTAGTACCTCAATAATATCTTCATTAGATACTTTGATATTGTACTCCTCTTCCATCGCGATATTCTTAGCGCCATAACGCACCATTTTAGCGATTTGCTTTTCTAAACCACGAACACCAGATTCACGCGTATAGCCTTCTACGATTTTTTCAAGTTGTGGCTTGGCAATTTTTAACTGCTTGTCATTCATCCCATGCTCTTCAAGCTGCTTAGGAAGTAAGTGACGTTTTCCAATCTCTACCTTTTCTTCAATGGTATAACCAGTCACGTTGATAATCTCCATACGGTCTAATAGCGCCGGCTGGATAGTATTTAAACTGTTTGAGGTCGCAATAAACATAACCTTAGAAAGGTCAAAGCCCATCTCTAAGAAGTTATCGTGAAAATCACTATTCTGCTCTGGATCTAAAACTTCCAATAAAGCCGAAGAAGGATCTCCTTGATTCCCGTTACTCAGTTTATCAATCTCATCCAATACAAAGACTGGGTTACTAGTTCCCGCCTTACGTAAACTCTGTAGGATACGTCCTGGCATCGCACCAATATATGTTTTTCTATGTCCGCGTATCTCTGCTTCATCTCTCAATCCGCCTAAACTCATACGCACATATTCTCGGCCTAAAGCTTCTGCTACAGATTTTCCAAGGGAAGTTTTACCCACTCCTGGAGGTCCGTAGAGACAAAGGATAGGCGATTTCATGTCGTTCCTTAATTTCAATACTGCTAAATATTCAATGATACGACGCTTTACGTCATCCAAGCCGTAGTGATCTCTATCAAGTATTTTTTTGGCACGTTTAAGATCAAACTTATCCGTACTGAATTCATCCCAAGGTAGATCTAAAAATAAATCTAGATAGTTTCGTTGAATACTGTATTCAGCAACCTGTGGATTCATTCGTTGCATTTTGGCAAGCTCTTTTTCAAAATGCTTCCCTACCTTTTCATTCCACTTTTTATCTTTTGAGCGAAGACGCATTTCTTCCAATTCATCTTCAGAAGAAACACCACCCAATTCTTCCTGAATGGTTTTCATTTGCTGATGAAGAAAGTATTCACGCTGTTGCTGGCTCATGTCATTTTGAACCTTTGATTGGATATCATTTTTAAGCTCCAATTTCTGGCGCTCCATATCCATAAACTTCAAAGTTTCTAGGGCTCTTTTCTGTAATTCTGAAACCTCTAGAAGGGTCTGCTTTTCATCAACAGTAAGGTTCATATTTGAACTTACAAAATTGATTAGAAAGGAATCACTTTCAATATTTTTAATCGCAAACGAAGCTTCCGAAGGGATGTTTGGAGAGTCCTGAATGATTTGCAGGGCTAGTTCCTTTACAGAATCTATAACAGCCTTGAATTTACTGTCTTTTACTTCTGGCCGACTTTCTTCAAATTCTGAGATTGTCGCCTTCATATAAGGTTGTTCAGCGATAACTTCGTTGACACGAAATCGCTTTTTACCCTGTATAATCACAGTAACATTCCCATCAGGCATTTTCAGCACGCGCAATATGCGGGCCACTACACCTACATGATGAATATCATCGGCAGTTGGGTTTTCTACTTCTTCGTCTTTTTGAGCCACCACTCCGATGACTTTTCCGCCCTTATTAGCTTCATTGATCAAGGCAATAGAAGTATCTCTTCCTGCCGAAATAGGAATTACGACGCCAGGAAACAATACAGTATTGCGTAATGGTAAAATGGGAAGACTCTCAGGAAGTTCCTCACGATTAATCGCGTCCTCATCTTCAGGAGTCATTAAAGGGATTAATTCCGCTTCTCCATCTATTTCTTGTAATGACAATCTGTCAAGGGTTGTAAATTTTGGTTTTGCCATAAATTATATGTGCCACAATGTCGTACAAAAGTAGGTCTATTGTGGAAGGTGTTTTATTAGAATTGTATTTAAATGCAGCGATTTAGGGGTTTTTAATCCATATATATCGCCTGTTTCTATTCTATAGACAATTGTTATGCCAAGGAGGAACTGCTTCCTTTGACTTTTTCGCTTTCGCGAAATTTCGAAAAGAATAAAGGTAGCCAAGTGTAACATCAACCACCTCTTTTAAATCAAAAAAACAACCATGGACATTGACTTTGTCTAAACATACATACACAGTTTGAATCCCTATCTTTATGGAAGAGCATTGGGTATAAATAATAAAAATTTCACAAAAGTGTAACAACTCCATTTAAAACACATCTTTAATACAGAATCAACCAACAAGTGTCGCTGACTAACCATCATATTGATCAATTATTACCGCTTTGTAAGCGAGGGGAACAAGCTGCTCAACTCGAAGTTTATAACCGCTATTACAAAGCCATGTATAATACATCCTTACGTATTGTAAAAGATACGGCGGCGGCAGAAGATGTCATGCAAGATTCATTTTTGAGTGCATTTACAAAACTCAATAGCTTTAAAGGTGATGCAAGTTTTGGGAGTTGGCTAAAAAGAATAGTCATCAACAATAGTCTAAATAGCTATCAAAAAACCAAGAAACTTGATGAGACTCCGCTAGATGATCATCTGTACCGAATAGAAGATGACGGAGATGGAATTTCAGAGTTAGATATGAGCGAATTAAAGGTCGCTGAAGTCATGAAGGCAATGAATCAACTAAAAGATAACTATCGACAATCATTGTCGCTCCATTTAATTGAGGGCTATGATTACGAAGAAATGAGTACCATATTAAATTTAAGTTATGCCAATTGTCGCACAACGGTATCAAGAGCCAAAGACAGTTTGCGAAAAATAATTAGAAACAATGAAAAAGGACAATATAGATCAACTATTTAACCGCCTCGGTGGCGCGTTTGATACTGATATGCCCAGTGCAAATCACAAGGCTACATTCCTTGAGAAATTGCAGGCCTCTCAGGAAGAAATTCCAGAAGTCAAGGTCAGGAAACTTCAATGGTGGAAACCTTTGATGGTGGCTGCAAGTGTCTTAGTTGTTGCGGGATTACTATTCTCAAATACCAACACAATTGAATCAAAACAACTGGCCGATATCTCTCCTGAAATGCAAGAGACCCAGGAATTTTTTACTCGTACCATTGAACGCGAATTATTTGAAATCAAAAAACAAACTACCCCTGCAACAGAAAAGCTTGTTAATGACGCTATGTTGCGTATGGAAAAGTTGGAAACCAACTACAATAAGCTCCAAGATGACCTAGAACAAAGTGGCGAAGACAAGCGAGTCATTTATGCGATGATTGATAATTTTCAAAATAGAATTGATCTATTACAGCAGGTGCTTGAACATATAAATGCGATTAAAAACCTAAATGAATTACAACCAGAAGTATTATAACTGGTCACTAAAAACCAACGAATGAAAACTAAAATCACACTCTTATTATTTGCCTTCCTCGCTATCCCTATGATGATGGAAGCTGCACACAAAAACGACAGAGGACGTTATACAAAAGAAAAGAAGATCAAGAAAGAATTTAGCGTTAACCCTGATGCCCAACTAATGATCAAAAACAGCTATGGCAATATTGACATGGTGAGTTGGAATGAAAATCGAATTGTCATTGAGGTTCATGTAAAAACCAATGGGAATAACGAAGATAAAGTCCAAGACAGACTAGATGATATCACAGTGGCTTTTGAAGGAAATGGAACTTTTGTAAGTGCAAAAACCTCCTTCAATAAAGGTAAAAACCGTTCTTGGTGGAATAGCTGGAATGATAATAACGTAAATATGGAGGTTCATTACACTGTAAAAGTACCGGTGACCAATAGTATTGACATTAGTAATGATTACGGCGGGATCTCTTTAAATAGAATTGAAGGTATTGCAAAAATTAGCTGCGATTATGGGAAATTGACACTTGGCGAACTCATGGCAGAAGATAACTATTTGAACTTTGATTATACAAAGAATTCAAGCATTGGATATATGCGAAGTGGACGTATCAATGCCGATTACTCCAGCTTTGTATTAGAAAAAGGAGGTGATATTGATCTCAATGCAGATTACACCAAATCAGAATTTGGAGCGATTGAAAATCTGAACTACGTCTGTGATTATGGCTCTGTAATTACAAGAGTTACAAAAGATGTTGTAGGACGAGGCGACTATCTCACCGCAAAGCTAGGAACCGTGCACGGCAATGTAAATATCAATGCCGATTATGGATCTATTAGAATTGAAGAAATGAGTGAAAAAGCAGGTGACCTAATCATTCAAAGTGATTACACCGGTATCAAAGTAGGTTATGATTCTCAATATAACTTCACTTTCAATATCACACTTGAATATGCAGGTTTGAGCGGTAAAGAAGCCTTAACGATTAACAAAGAACGGATTCAGAATTCAGACAAATACTATGAGGGTTACTATGGTAGTTCATCTTCCGGTAATAATATAAATATCAACTCCGAATATGGAGGAGTCACATTAACACGTTTATAAATCAATCAAAAATCAACTATTATGAAAAATCTAATCACAGTATGTTTAATCCTAGTTACAGCCTTTCAAGCACAGGCACAATGGTGGGGTGGTAAAGGAATAAAGGGGAATGGAAATATGAATACCATTGAACGGGAAGTAGGTTCCTACGACAAGGTAAATGTAGGTGGCTTTTTTGATGTAGAACTCGTCGCAGGAGATGAAGGTACAATTACTCTTGAAGGAGAAAGTAATCTTCTTGATTACATTATTACTGAGGTTCAAGGAAATGCACTAAAAATCAAAATTGAAAAAGGAAAAAACTTAAGGCCTAGTAATCGAATGATGATAAAAATAACTGTGCCATTTAGAGATTTAGATGAAGTTACCTTAGCGGGATCTGGAGATGTGATAGGAAGTGATTTAATAAAGGCAAACAACTTTCATGCAGCTGTTGCAGGATCAGGTGATTTAGTACTCATAGTAGAAGCCAGTACTATTGATAGCCGAGTAGCCGGTTCTGGAGATTTGACCTTGAGCGGAAGCACAAGAGATTTAGAAGCTAGTGTCGCTGGTTCTGGTGATATACATGCAAGCAAACTGGACGCAAAAAATGTAGATGCACGTGTAGCAGGTTCTGGAGATATATCTGTAAGATGTAGCGATAGCCTCAAAGCGCGAGTAAGTGGCTCTGGAGACATTGAATACTCAGGAAACCCAAGCAAACAGGATACAAAAGTGTCTGGTTCTGGAGATATTTCTCGTAATTAAAAGAGAACAGATTAGTTTGTATAAAAAATAAAAGAGTCCGCAATTGCGGACTCTTTTATTTTTATACTGTTTATAGATTTCTTAGTATCTAATATCAAAAGTACCATCTGTAATGACAAGAATGTCACCTTCAGAGGTCATCATTTCTCCTGAGAAAGTACCTATTAGGGTTCCAGAAGTATTTGTTGTAACCTCATCTACAAACACATCGCTTCCTGATGTCACAGGGTTATGTTGAACACCACTTATATTGACTACTTCATCTTGTAGCACATTTACACCCACTTGGTTGAGAACAACTCTAAAAAAGAAGGAGTCATTTGTATCTTCATCAGTTGCAAGAACGTTTAATGTCGAACCAGAAACTGAAACTGTTGCTGAATTAAAGTTCTTGTATTCACCATCTACAAACATCTGTAAAGGTCCTGGTTGTTCAGGAGGCGTACAATCACCAAGACTAGCGACAATAGAAAGTAAACTACCATCCTCATCACCACAGGCTGAAATTTGTGCTTCTAAAGCAGCTTTATAGGCAGTACATGCCTGCGTATAAGCAGACTCGTCGGCTTCATCTACAGCATCATAAGTTGCTTGAGCGTCGGCGGTAGCTGCGATTGCATTATCACAATCATTATCACATGGTAGACCATCAATGGCTGCTTGCACAGATCCAGAAGGATCTCCACAAACGGTAATTTGATTTTCCAAGGCAGCTAAATAGTTAAAACAAGCAGCCGTTTGGCCTTCTTCATCTGCATTTTGGAAAATTCCTAGTTGCAAGGCTGAAGATGCTTGGGCTTGGATACATGGATTATAAGAACAATCCCCTAAGCTATTTAAAGTATTTTGGAATGTATTGTTAGGATCTCCACAATTTGTAATCACAAAATCTAGGATAGTAGCATAAGCAACACAAGCGTCATTATATGATTCTTCAGTGGCAGCAGCAAGTACTGATTGACCTGCTGAAAGTGAGGCAATAGCAAGGGTACACTCTTCCGAATCAAGGATTCCATCGTCATCTGTAGTAGAATCAGAACCATCGGGTGTGGAAGAAAATTCACCAGTAAGCGGCTCATTTTCGCAAGAATTAAATAGAGGTGCAGCTAAAAGTGCAAAAAGAAGATATAAGTAGGATACTTTTTTCATCGCGTTTGGGATTATTTCGACTTAAAACGCAAACATAAGTAAAATATTCTATTTGCCCCCTGTTTTCTTCGGTTGCGGCGTTGTGAAAGTCCTAGGGTAATCTGTTCAATCTTGGAACTTTAAAGACCTTATTCTTTACGTTTCATCAACGCATTTTGTTCCTTCATTAATCGTTCAATATTGGAGAGTAATTCTATATTCTTAGGAGTAACTACTTCTTTATTATCTGGATCTTCTGCTTTGTTTTTAAAACGATTTATTCCTTTGATAACCACAAAAATCGTTAAGGAGATAATTGCAAAATCAATCAAGACTTCTAATAATTCTCCATAACCAATGGCTACTTCAACTGCCTCAGTAGTCGCATCTCTAAGTATCCATTTTTTATTTGCTAAATCCACATCATCTGTCAAAAGGGATAGTGGAGGCATAACCACCTTTTTAACGATGGTACTTACCACCTTATTAAAGGCAGTACCTATAATGATACCCACCGCCATATCAATCATATTGCCTTTGATGGCAAAGTCTTTAAACTCTTGAAAAAATCCTTTCATTGAAAAATGTATTCGTTGATATTTAATGTAAAACGACAACTTAGTTAAGCAATCGATGTTCCATTGCATATAGAACAGCGCTAATACGGGAATTAACTCCAAGTTTCCGATATAAATCGGTTCTTCTATTATCGATTGTGCTCGGACTTAAACTCATTCGTTTTGCGATTTCTTTATAATTAAGGTCAGTACCACAGATATACTGCATAAATTCTTGTTCCGATTTCTTAAAAACAAGCTTACTTGAGCCGCCTTCTATTTTCAAACTTTCAACTGTATTTTGAACATGTTCAAATACTTTGGGTCCTACCTTTTCTCTGTAAACAAAATTGCCTTTTGCAGCTTTCTGGATAGATTCTTTTAGTTTTGATGGCTCTACATCCTTGAGTAAGTATCCTTTGCAACCATAGCGTATCATTTGCGAAATGGTCTCTTCATCATCTTCCATGGTTATGGCAAGGACATTAATTTTAGGGTGATTATCTTGAATCCATTTCATAGTAGCAATTCCATCCATGATGGGCATTCTCACATCCAATAAGACGACGTCTGGGGTGATTTTCTGCTCTTGTATATAATTGACAAATTCGTAGCCATTATTTGCTACAAAGGTCACATAAGTGTCTTCAAAAGAGGATATTAGGGTTTTTAGCGCTTTCGCGAAAAGCGTATGATCATCAACCAATACTACATTACATGCTGTCATTCTCAGGGAAATATTTTAATATTATGGTCGTTCCTTCACCTTGGGCTGAATGGAATATCAACTGTGCGTCTATTAGTTTTGCTCTACTTTGCATATTGATAAGACCCGAGCCTTTGACCGCACGACCCATATTAAAGCCAACACCATTATCACGGATTGAGATCTCAAGACCCGCCTCTGAATAATTGGCCTTTAATTCAAGCTCTGTCGCTTGAGCATGTTTGATAACATTGCTGCAACACTCTTGAATAATTCTAAAAATAATGATTTTTTCTTTTTGAAGGATAGGAAATACCGTCCCAGAGATAATATATTTTACAGAAATAACTCCAGACTTGTTTAAACGTTTTACTTCCTCCTCAATGGCATCATACAATCGCCATTGAGCCATCACTTCGCCATTGATTACTTTTGAAAGCGACCGTATCTCTGATAGACTTTTGCTCACGGTTTCTTTGGCATCTTCAAAGGGCTCTTTTTGAGAATC
The DNA here is from genome assembly GCA_963974305.1 of uncultured bacterium. Lineage (GTDB taxonomy): Bacteria > Bacteroidota > Bacteroidia > Flavobacteriales > Flavobacteriaceae > Dokdonia. The sequence goes on along the minus strand of CAXBCS010000013.1, from coordinate 17,697 downwards.
TTCCAAGGTCCCAAGACCCATATTGATTTGCATTTTTGCTACAGACAAGAGTTGCCCCACATTATCATGCAATTCCATCCCAATATTTTTCAAGGTTTGTTCCTTAATCTCATGTTCTGATTCTGCCAAAGCTCGCTCATATTCTTGTTCGCGCACAGCATGAGCCATCAACATTTGATTTTTACGTCGTTGAAAAGTAGAGAAGAAAATGATAAATAAAACAACTAATACAACAATGACTACAAGGAAGTAGACAAAGACGAGGATTTCTTGTTTAGTGATTTGTTGAACCAGTAACACCATAGGTAACCAAATATAAACATTCCGTATAGAAAGTAATTACCTAGAGATATAACCTTATCGAAAAATATTCTAAAGACGAGTTCTTCTAATATATAAAGATCATTAAGTAATATAAACGGAGTCATACATAAATAATAAACTGATACCGCTATTGATACATAAAATGGAAAGGATCTGCCTATTTTAAGTACAGCAGTGTCCAACAATAATTCATAATAATAAAAGGAGATAGATATTATAAGTAAACACAATCCTAGCACATCTGTCACCTTAGAGTACATTGTGAAAAAATCATTTGAAAATACTAAGTTGGCAATACTTGCGAAGGCATAAATTGCTATGCAAAAGCTTAATATCTCTTTATGCCTTTTTTTCTTTAACTCCCACAGAAAAAATACTCCTAATGAAAAGAAATTAATTAGCGCATAAATGTTGGAGAGCCAATAACCTAAGGCTAGTGAGGGGTTATTTGTAAAAAATTCATTTTTGTCAAGGCCCTTCTCATAAATGTAATAAGGATAGTGGCCTACTACTTCATTAATTGCAGTATAAACAATAAGAATTACAAAAAGAACTCCTCCACGAGTCATAACTGACTTATATTTTATATAAGAAATTACTGCAACCAAGGCTGCAGCAATTTCAAAATAGGTCGGAATATGAAGTCCTTGAAAATACTCTAACAAACCATTAATTTGAAGGATTATAAGCTGTTGGCGGGATTCTACCTTGTTGTCTATTTCCTGGCTGAATTGAATAATTATTAGCAGCTCCTGAACTTCCATTAACAGTTGGAGACATCATAACAGTTGCTTTGGCTTGAGGTCCCTGACTATAAGCGGCGAAGTACACCCGAATTCCTGGGTTTTCAATGCCCTGAGTTGTAGATTCTGCTTTTACATAATCGATATAGGCTTGAAGATCTGCAATACTCATATTAAATTCACAAGTATCTTTAAAGCCCTCGGCAGTTTCAATGTATTGTGCACGAGTAGAATTCCATTGATCACATAGTGCTTTACCCTCTTGAGGAGTGATACACATAGCTGGTGGTGTTGGCATAAATATTTAGTTTAAGTTAATAAGACTCAAAACAGTAAATTATACTTGTAACACCACATTTGTCGATAAAAAAGGGGGATTTACCCCAATTTTTGCTCAAAATTGATTAAAAATAGGGGTATATACCCCTTTTCCTGTTTGCCAATGTATCCTAATTTAGCTTGAGATAAAAGAATGATCCTATGGCACCAAAAAGAAACACAGAAAGATTGGAAAGCGCAAGACCCACTGTAATGCCAACAACCGTAGCTTTTAGTAAATTATCCATCAAAAAGCTATACGCCAAATGCAGACAGCAAGGTCGTGCTGCTTGGCATGATGGTTTAGAATATGCTGAATTTATCAATGCCCTATGGACAATGATGCTCAATAGTCCAACTTGCAAGGAAGAAGCTATGAAAATTGAAGAGACTTTAGGTCGTGGTGATACGCTTCAAATATTGAGTGATATTTTTCTAGAGGATCGAAATTCTAATTCAGACAAATAATTTCCACCGAAATTGATCACCCTTTTGTAGCCGACTTAAACCATTTAACCCAGCCTCCGAAACCTGTAAGATCCTTGGATAGCCTCCTGTAGTTTGACAATCTCTCAACAAAACAATTAAGGTTCCCGAAGGCGTTAACTGTAAAGTTCCCGGCAATACCGGTGCAGTGATCATAGTAGCAAAATCGTTTATTAGCTGCTCTTCCAATTGCAAAGCCATACGATTCCAATGTTTGGAAACTGTGAATACTCTCAAAAATTCCTGCTCCTGTTCTTTGCTCAACTTTGAATATTCAGGCCCTTTATAAGCAGATATTTCACTTATAGTATCCTTGATCACTTCAGCAGTAGACTTTAAAACCTTGAGCCGAGCTCCCTTTTGATTTCCGTAGTTAGAGTTTCCCAAAGGCAACTCCTCACCTTTCGCCACTCGAAACGGTGTGAGTGGTGAATACATGCTTCTACTGCCTAAAACCAGCTTACTTTCAATACCCCCGGCAAAAGCTAAGTAACATCTAGCGCCAGATTGGATAGCTCCCACTCTTAGTATTTGTTGCGCTTTCGCGAAAGCGATCACACCATGAGCAACTGGCTCACCATCTAAAATTGCCCGAGTGAGCCCGCCTGTTAACACAAAAGCAGTATCTATTTCAAAACGGATTTGAGGTCCCACTAAGGTACACTCCAAGACGGCTACGCCAGGTTTATTATTCAACAGAACATTTGCTAGATGATATGCCTCTTGATCCATAGCACCACTTTCTGGCACCCCTAAATGGGCAAATCCTCTTCTTCCCGCATCCTGCACAGTAGTATAAAATCCAGGCTGTATGATTTGAAAACTAGACATCTAGTGAAGTAGCTTTTAATTGATATGTACCCGACTTGACTTCCTTAGAAATGTCAGAAAACTCGGCTGCTTCAATGGCCATAAATTGAATCATATCTCCTGCCTTAAAAGGGGAAGGCTCTCTAGCCGAAACATCAAATAAAGTAATAGGGGTTCTTCCTATACAATGCCAACCTCCAGGACTTTCCTGTGGGTAGATCCCCGTTTGAGAACCTCCTATCGCAACACTTCCAGGGGTCATATGCAGACTAGGGGTAGCTTTTCGAGGATGATGCAAACGCTTATCTAGGCCTTCAAGATATAGGAAGCCTGGTAAGAATCCCATAAAATATAAGCGGTAGCTTTTTTGTGAATGTAGTTTTATGATATCTTCTGGGGTACAATGTTTCGCTTTCGCGAAAGCGCGCAAATCCTCCCCATATTCTCCTCCATAACATACCGGAATCTTATAGAGCTTGTTCTGTAACACCTCTATTTTCTCTTCTTTCTGAAGCTGCTTCCTAATAATTCCCTCAGTAATAGTCTCTGGAGATCCTTTTATTAATATCTCATTATAAGCGTGAACTACTTCACAGTCCAAAGCAGCAACGAGCTTTGCTTTTTGCTTAAGTAAATGTTCCAACAAAGCATCTGAAGGTAATTGATCCCAGCTAATCAATACACCTTGATCTCCAAGGGGAGAAATTTTATAGTTGGCGAAAGCACTCATACAATGGATATTTGATGTTGCTTACACTTTAGGTGTAGGTGTTTTATTATTCCAATGGCAGTGGCTGTATCCCCATGTACACATAGGGTGTCAATGTGAAAAGGTTTGATAACTCCTTTAATAGTGTGGAGTTTATTTTCAGTAATCATGGAAAAAATATGTTTCCATACCGCTTCTGGATCTTTTAGTACCGCATCTATTTGGCTACGAGCCACTAAACTATAATCTTCGTTATAATTACGATCTGCAAAACCTTCTACCATTATTGGTAATCGACCTTTGGCAAGATCAGCAATAACTGAATTGTAGGGTACAAAGAGACATAATTGGTCATTAAATTCCTCAATAGTTTCTATTATGATAGTTGCAATTACTTCATCTTTGGCAGCTTTATTATAAAGCGCGCCATGAGGTTTGATATGATGCAGTGCTGCTTGCCCTTTCATGCCTGTTTGTCCAGAAGGTATGCTATTAGCAACTAGTGTAATTTGATCCCTTATACTTTTTTTTAAGTTGGCTGCGGTCATTTTCATTTCCTTACGTCCAAAATTGGCGCGATCAGGATAGCTAGGGTGTGCCCCAATCTTGACTCCGTGTTGTATTGCCAGATCAATCACCTTTTTAATAGTCTTGGCATCCCCAGCATGTGCGCCACAGGCGATATTACACGAACTGAGATATGGCATTAATACGGCTTCATTGCCTATGCCCTCTCCTACATCGCTATTTAAGTCTATTTGAAACATTAAAACACCCCCATTACTTTAAGAATACTTCGTAGTCCGAGACCTAGAACGATTAACCAAATAATAATACCGAGTATATTTTGTGTTTTAGAATTGACGTATGTGCCGAGTAGTTGCTTTTTATTAGCCATCCAAATCAGATAGCCTGCAATAACTGGGAGTAAAATTCCATTGGCTACTTGAGCAAACTTTATAATTTCAATAGGTTGGTAACCTGAAGAAGAAAATAGAACCCCTAGCACTAATATGAGCATCCAAACTGCTCTAAACTTTATTCCTTTTAAGTTCTTTTCCCAACCTAAACATCCCTGTACGACATATGCTGCCGCCAATGGTGCTGTAATAGCAGAAGTTAGTCCTGCTGCTCCAAGGCCTAATCCAATAAAGTATTTAGCATAATTACCAAACAAAGGCTCCAAACTTTGGGCTAAATCTGCTGCATTTTTAATTTCTCCTCCTTGTATAGCTGCTGCGCAAATCATGATTGCCATGGAAACCAATCCTCCAAGAATTACAGCTACAATGGTATCTCTTTTAGCTGCAGGTAGGTCTTTAGCTCCTTCCCATCTTTCATTGACTAAGGAGGCATGTAGAAATAAGTTATAAGGTACTACAGTAGTACCCACCAAGGCTACTATGGTCAATAAACTATCTGTAGGCAAGCTTGGCACAAAACTCCCTTTGAGTACTCCAAGTATGTCGGGCTTAGTAACGAAAGCGGTAACAATAAAAGCGACACTCATAAGCAAAACAAGTGCGACGAGTGCTTTTTCCAAAATCTTATAATTTCCTATATATAGTAGAGTGGCTGCAACGATGCCAATAGCTAGGCTCCAACCATTAATCACAAAACTTCCTAGACTTATTGAACCCGAGAGCCCTAGGGCTTCTAAACCTAAAACACCACCACTAATATTACCTGCTTCATAAGCAGCATTTCCAATAGCAATAGCAGATAGCATAAGCAGTACTGCAAAGATTCGCGCAGCTTTGTCCGGAATTTGCTCTCTAATAACGGTAGCAAGGCCTTTATTTGAAACTAAGCCAATACGAGCTGCCATTTCTTGTAGTACAATCGTAGCGACGATAGATAGAATCATGGCCCACAAAAGTGTAAAGCCGAAGGTAACTCCAGCGATTGTGCACACAGTTACGGTTCCAGGGCCAATAAAAGCAGCGGCAATTAATACTCCAGGGCCTGATATTTTAAGTGGATTTTTCAAAAGCTCTTTTTATTGATTTGATTGTTGTAAGGCATAAATAGCAAAACTGCCCAGCCAATGACCTCCTTCATAGTTATCGTCGATCATATTAGAATATGAATGACTAATATGTTCATTTGCGACATCGATCAAATGATCATAATCAGGATATTGATTGGCTATCCCATACAAAACCCACGCCCGACTAAAATTCACACCATCTAAATGCACCAGTTTTCCATCGGAGCGATCTTTAACCTCTCCTACTGGCATTTTAAAATTTGCTTCCTTTAGTTGTGGTAAGAATTTGTGTAACCAATTTTTAAATTCTGATACGGGTAATACACGACGCATAATGTCAATTTCTTCAAGACAGGGAGATAAAAAATCAAATCCACTTGGCTCCCATCCTATAGGACAGCTTGCATCATTTGAATAAAAATCTTGAGCTCGTTGACTTATAAGTGCCATTAATTCTGCTTCGCCTGTAGTCTTGGCATAGTCGTATGCAAAGGCCAATCCGAAGGCAGTGTTGGGATGTTCTCCAGATCGAATGGGATACACCAATTTTGGAAGAAATTCTTTATAACGCACTACGATTAGATCAGTAAGGGGTTTTAGGTTAGCCGACAATTCTTTTGCTACAGGATCCTCCCATGTATGGAGCGCTTCGGCCATTTTGAGTAACCATGCCCAACCATAGGTACGTTCATACGATTTGTTTGTTGGATCTTCAAAATATGCCAATTCTGCGGCAACATTTTCTTTGGTGATCGTCTGTGATAAAATGTTCATGACCTCATCGCGACGATTCAAATCTGGAAATTCTTTGGCGAGTACAATCATTGACCAATATCCATGAACAGCGCTATGCCAGTCAAAACAACCATAAAAAATGGGATGTAAGGCCGTTGGCGATTGAAGATCTTCATTGCCGTTTATGGTTTGATTGAGTTTGTTGGGATATTCTATTCCTACACAATGTAGCGGCAGCTCAATAAGCTGATTGGCTTTTTCAAGGTCAAGAACAGGTGTTTTTCGTTCGATTGCAGCTGTTTTGACTTTTGCATCAGAAGCTGAGCTATTAGACTCACAGCCTATACTACTTATTATGAGTAGCAATAAACAAAAGCCTTTCCAAAATATCTTTTTATGTATCATGAGTACCATATCTAGGTTACTCAATATTACAGATTTAATATGAGTTTTTTATCATGTCGAATCTTTAGCTATTAAAATCCAAAAAGCTATTTGAAACCCACTGATCATCAATTCCTATTTTGGACCAATTTCCATCTTCTTCGTAGGCGAATATTTCTTGATTTTCCAAAACTGCGCCTACAACATTAAATTGTGTAGAAGGGCCATTTCTCACATTGAGTACATCTGCGTTGACAGTTGCTCGCTTAACAGTTTTTACAAAATTTCCATAGACCCATTCATCTTTAGATTCTGAAATTTTGCACCAATTGCTTTGTTCCTTATAAACTCTAAGGATAGACCCAAGAATGGTTTGCCCTACCCTCGATTTTGAAGAATTAGGGCCGCTTCGAATGTTCAGTACATTGGCTGTTACGAAACCGTAACGCAATAATGCAACTGGCATGATTCCGTCTATAGGATTCCCTATTAGATTACTAATTAATGGCAAAAAATGTTGTTGGCTATGGACTACCGTATTCCCACCAAAGAAATTTGTTCCGGGACATGATTTTGTAACACCACTACCATTGGTCCGTGCCCCTGTTCTCAGGTCAAACCAGTGATGATAGACAATACGATCTGAAGTGACTGGAATATTAAAACGTTTACAAAGTGCAGCGGTAACTCTTAGAATACTATCACTTTGTCGGGGATCCATCACATCTTTTCCATGATCAAAAAAACCAATATTCTCAATACAAATAGCACCACTATTATTTCCAAATATACAAGCTGGAGAATGCTCAAGGCTTCTACCTGTTGCTATTTTTCCATCAGGAAATATACTAAACTGTTGTCCGATATCATTCCATCCATTCATATGAACATGATGGTTTTTCATTCCTCTTTGAATGGTAAAATGATTGCCACCATCAAAATGACGATAACTGGGTGAAAAGGTATGATGTTGTTGAATAAAGAGGATCGTACGTGCTACGTTCTGATGTTTGATCCAAGATTCAAATTCAGAAGGAGTGAGTAAAGTGAATCCAAATTTAGTTTCCATAATTCCATGCTTTTATTGATGACAATCAAGAAAAGGTGATGGAGGGAAACCTATGAACGGACAACCTTTTAATGAATCAGATTAAATATACCATAAAATGCTTATAATCAGATACTCATACTGCAAAATATAGTATTAGCTTAATTTTTTATGAAAGCTAATTTGGAAAGTAGTTCCTGATCCGATGGTACTATTTACAGAGATTTCATCACCCATTGCGGTCAGCTGATTCTTAGTAAGACAAAGTCCGATCCCCTTGGCATCTTCATTGCCATGAAAGGTCTGATACATTCCAAATAAGCGTTGCCCAAATTTTTCGAGGTCTATTCCAATACCATTATCTGTAAATTTTAATAAAATTTGCTCTCCATTCACTGTAACCTCTATTTTGAGAAATGGGCTGCGATCTTTATGAGCATATTTTAAACCATTAGATATAAGATTAAGGAGTATGCTTTCTAGATATGCAGGATTGTATAAAATATTCAAATCTGTAGGTACAGAATTTTCGACAACAGCTCCTTTTAAGTGAATTTCTCCACTCAAAATTTGAAGGGCCTTATTAATGTAATCATATAGATTAACCGACTGTGCATTATCGGCAATACTTGTTTGCACTGTGACAATTTCGTTGAGATGACCTATAGTTTCCGTCAATCCTGTTGAAACATCTTCTAGATAATTAAAATATTCTGCCTTTTCACTTACATCATCAGTATCCTTTGACATTGTCAATAGGGATTTCAAATTCCCTGCATATGATTTTAAATTATGTGACACGATATGCGCGAAATTGGTAAGCCTATCGTTTTGTGATTCTATAACGCCGATGGTTTTCTCAAATTCAAATTCTCTTTTCTTTTGTTGGTCGATATCAGAATGTGTTCCAATAACTCGAGTCACCTCTCCTTGACTATTTCTAGATATTACTTTTCCTCGATCGAGAATCCATTTATAGTTCCCGTCTTTACATCGAACGCGATGTTCATTTGTGTAGTAAGGAGTTTTACCATCAAAATGACGTTGGATATCCTCGTAGTAGGATGTAAGATCATCTGGATGTACTCGATCATTCCAAAAATCGGCAGTATCAAAACTGTCAGAAGCATCAAAGCCCACCATCCACTTGGTTTCATTGGAGTAAAAGGTCTTGTTTGTAGCAACATTCCAATCCCAAACACCATCACGAGACCCTTCTAAAGCAAATTGAAGCCGTTGTTTGTTTTCCTCCAACTCTTGCTCAATCTTTTTGCGTTCTGTAATATCCCGCATATAGCCCGTCCATAAATAAGTGCCATCACTTAAAAGTTCTGGATCCCCTTCTCCACGAATCCATCTGATTCCCTTTGAAGGTAACACAACTCTAAAATCGGAATGCCATTTACTGAGGGTACGCATTGACTCATGCATAATGGAAAGAAACATTTCTGAATCCTCACGGTGAATTCTTTCTAGGGCCTTAGAAGCATTAGTAAACACTTCTTCGGGGTTCACTTCATATAACTGAAGAATCCCCGGACTTGTATATGGAAAACTATAGATATTAGTCTTTGGATCAAACAGAAATTGATACATCAAAACATTGGTCTGCTCCAAAAAGTGGAGTATCGCTATTTGTTCATTCCCTTGAATTTCTCTCTTTCCTGGCATCATCTTCAATACAGTCATTGCTCTTTTTTTTTCAAGCATATGTAAAGATAGTTTGAATCCATATCGTACGACAACCTTCTCTACACTATACATTTTTGTTCGATAAAAGTACAAATTTTATCGATGAAATACACATTATTGATTTTTTAAATAACAAAAGAATACTTTTACTACAACCCATATTTACATATTGAATTAAACAAAACAGATATACAAGCCGTAGTTTTATCATTACTTCAATAGCTCATCATCATATAAATTCATATACTGTATAACTTCCAAAATAGAATTCAAAAGCACTTTTTTACATGCTCAATAGTAGTAACAGGACATAGTTGTTTTAAGTAACTTTTAAGAGGCTGCATCGCGCCCAAGTTTTACTTATTTATTGACATCCATCTATGTAAATAATGTCTGGTTATGCTTTCGCGAAAGCGTTCTCATTCAAACTGTCCTACCGTATAGGGTCGCTCACATATTTTACGCTGGTCACATTGTGCCCATCTCATATAAAAAAAGTGCAGTAATTAATTTTAAATTAATTACTGCACTTTAATATACATCCCCCAATGAATGAGAGAACTTAGGTGATAACCCTAGTTTACCTTAATATTATCTGATGCATTTTCAACATCATTTGGTGATCCAAAAATAAACCAAGGAAAGCTCGCGGCACCATCTGAGAAGATGTTACAAGACTGAAATAGGCCTTGGTACTTGTCTGGAGAGGCATTAGATCCTTGCCCAGAATCAAGAACCTTAAAGTAGACATAGTTCCCAACATCATTTGGATTACATGAAGGTGGTGGTGGACAATTTGGAAATGTAGGACATGGTGGTGGTGGTGGTGGCAGCGGAAAAGTATTCACGATCACTTCCGTAATGATTCCTCCATAGATAGCTTCATTTCCATCGACAACCACACTTGTGGTCTCTAAGATGTAATGGGCTTCAAAAGGCCCGAAAGTTCGGTGCACTTCCGCACTTCCATGGGCGCCTCCGTTATTCTCAGTTCCTGAGAAACTAATGGTAGTACTCCCTCCAAATCCAGTATAATCCCCATGCGCATGCTCACTTTGACCTCTACTAAAATCTCTATTGTTTAAGGAATTACTCTGTGAAAGGTCCACTTCCATTGCTTCCCAATTAGAAGCTCCGTTTGCTTGTTTTAAGACATAGACCACGTCACTGGATTCTTCTTCAATTTGATCTATGGCGTCCTGTGTACTACAGGCAGTAAATAAGATAAAACTGAAGGCCATCAAAAGGATTGATTTTTTCATAATAAATAAGTTTATCGATTGGTTAAGCTTTATTGCTTGGTGTAAATATAAAACCACACAACCACCTAAAAAAGAAACACTTATCTACAGGTATTCGTATTTATCGAACGGTCGAACGAGTGTTCAAACGGCTGATCAAACGGTTTGTGAAGTGTTCTTTTGACTGCTCTATATAGGAACAAAAAAACTTCCTTGCTTTTATCGCAAGGAAGTTTCACAACAATTCAAAAAACTACTACTTTTTAATCAACTTTTTTGTTGATTTTGCTTTGTCGCCACACATATGTACACTATATATTCCTGGCGAAAGTGCTGCAACATTAATCATTCGATTGGAACTGTTGCCCTTGATTTCAACTTGGTGCACCAATCTTCCGTTCATATCATATATCTGAATTCTTTCTAATCCAAAGTCTGAAGTATTACTAATGGCAAATACATCGTTAGTCGGGTTTGGATATAGACTGATAGCAGCGGCCAGTATATTGTCATTAACATTCAATTGATCTGTTCCAGAAAAAGCAATTTCTGCAAAGGCTATAATATTCCCTGGGTCTCCGTAATTACTTAGTACATCTAAACGGATAAATGAAGCCATAACCGCTGTAAAAGAAAATGTTTCTGCCGAAGTAGTACTACCTGTTACCTGTGCAAAGGTTGTTGGTGATCCTGGAATAGGAGTATAAGTCACTCCATCTTCAGAAGAAGATACAACGATTCCTTGAATCCCTGTTTGACCTGGGCCAGGTGCATTTTGATTCCAAAAAGAAAAGCCCTCTAACAAATAAGAACCTCCTAGATCAAAGTCAATGGAGCCTGTATCGTTAGTTGCCAAAAATGAATTTCCTGGTGAGGTCATTGCATGTGGTGCATCTAAACTTGGAAAGGTATTCAAACCATTTCCATTAATTGTATTGGTAAGACTTGATCCAAATTCTGCAGTTAAGGTGGTGGTTGCAGCCACCGGATTAATAATATCTTGGGCCTGTGTATAAGTTGTCATTAAGACCAGAGCTATACCTATAAATAAAGGATTTTTTTTCATGATAAATAAGTTTTGAATTAAAAAAAGCAAAATTGCTTTCTGTAAAATTAGCTGAAGAGGCTACTTATGTATCGGGTTGTTTATCTAATGGCATCAAGGCTTATCAAAAGGCTCCTGAAGTGTCCAAATGGTTGTTTAAACGGCAAACATCTTTTAAATTAATATAAAAATTCAGGGATATACTGCACGTAGAAAGCACAAATATGGCAACCTAACTTAATTCTTTTCGAATTGATATTCTTCAAACCACTGAGTAAATTCTTTCTTCTTACGTCTCGAAACAGGCAACTGTACGCCAGTAGATAGTTCTGCAGAAAAACCGTTAGTTTTAATAATATGACCGCTATTTAGAATATGTGAACGATGGCATCTAAAAAACCCTTTTGAATCAAGTAAAATTTCCAAATCACTGAGGTTTTTTGTCACCAACTTCTTCGTAGCATTGGAAAGATGAATATAACTGTAATTGCGATCTCCTTCAATATGAACGATATCCTTTAAAATCAATTTTAAATCACCGTCTTGTGTTTTTAAGATCAACATATGATCGGATACATTTCGAGCACCACTGTTTTGCATTGCCAATGCCATATTTTCCTTTTGAGGCTTTCTTCGCGTTTGGTCTTTAAATCGCTTAATCGCTTAATCGCTTTGTTTAACTCTCCCAAATCAATGGGTTTTAATAAATAATCAAGTGCATTAAAACGAATGGCCCTAATTGCATAATGACTGTACGAAGTAATGAATATGACTTGAAAATATATGTCTGGTAACTGTGCCAACATTTCAAAACCAGTCATATCAGACATTTCCACATCAAGAAAAACAAGTTCAGGGGTATGGATCGCTATTTTTTCTATGCCCTCTCGACCACTACTAGCCGTAGTCAAGACTTTCATCTCTGGAAAGTGTTGATCTAACTTGTCCTGTAGCAATTCCAAGATGAATGGATCATCATCAATAATAAGGCATTTTGTCGTGTCTAAAGACATAGTTTAGGATCTTAATTCTTTAAAAATAGGGCCGATTAATTCTTCCAAGGAATAAGGTTTGGGAATGTAATTATCCATTCCAGCCTTATAACAACTATCAATCTCGGTCTTTAATAAACTAGCCGTCATTGCAATAATGGGAATTCTACTCGTACTGCTCTTTTGATTTTCAATTTTTCTAATTCTAAGGGTCGCCTCAAAACCATTCATTTCAGGCATTTGCACATCCATCAAGATTAAATCATAAGCCGCGGTATTGAACTGTGCTATAGCCATTAAGCCATTTTCAACTGTGTCAATAGATACTCCTTTAATGTAATATGATAAATCGTCTTGTGCGATCATTTGATTAAACGGATTGTCTTCTGCAAGAAGAATACGAATTCCTTCTAGCGAAGCAGCCATATTTTTTAGTTTTTCTTCAGAAATGAGCCCGGCACCAACGGCGTCTTCTTGGGCAACATGCAAAGGTAATGTGATATAAAAGGAGCTCCCTACTCCTTCGGTACTATCTACCCAAATATACCCCTCTTGCAGTTCTACTAATTGTTTTGAAATACTTAGACCAAGTCCGGTACCTCCAAAGTGACGGGTGGTAGAGTCTTTTGCTTGTTCGAAGGCTCCAAACACATGTTCTTGTTGGCTTTGCGCAATTCCAATTCCCGTATCCTTTACTTTAAAATGAAGTTGACTGTTTTCAATTTTAAGTACGAGGTCAACGGTACCTTTCTCGGTAAACTTAATAGCATTACCCACTAGGTTAATTAACACTTGGTTCAAACGTGTTGGATCTCCCATCACTAAATCTGGAATATCATTGGCTACGTTATAAGACAATGTTAATCCTTTTTCTTCAGCCTTAAATTTTAAAATTTGAATCACATTTTCTATTACCAATCTAGGATTCATTGCAATAGACTCGATTTCTAGCTTACCTGCTTCAATTTTAGAGAGGTCAAGAACATCATTTAAAATAACCACCAAATTATCTGAACTTGTTCGCATGGCATTCAAATATACATCCTGTGTTGAAGGATGTTCGTTTCGTTCCAAAATATTTATCATCCCAGATATCGCATGCATAGGCGTTCTTATTTCATGACTCATATTGGCGAGAAACTGCTCCTTGTATTTTTCAGATTGTTCTACTTTCTTCTTTTGCTCCTCAATAATGGCCTTTTGCTTACGTGTTTCTTTTAGTTTATTAAAAATTGTATATGCCAATATGGAAATTAATATTAATCCTATTCCTATAGCCAAAGAAATAAACTGTAGCGATTCCGTCTTTGCTTCTTCTAAGGCGATTTCTTTCTGGTTTTCAATATCGTCAATTGCTTTTTGTTTGTCGTAGTCAGATTGCACCTGTAGTTCAATAATTGCTTTTTGATTTTCCCTGCTATTTAAACTATCACGCATTTGAAAATATAGATTATTCATTTCAAATGCTTTTTTATAATTATTCTTTGCTTTGTAGCTATTTATGAGACTTTTTGACGTGAGGCTAACGTTCAATAAATCGTCTGTGTCTTTGAAAAAGACTAATGCTTCATTACCGTATAAGATAGCCTGATTGTATTTTCCTTGTTCCGCCAAGATTATACCTATTTTTTGTTTTGCATATGCAACGGCGTTTTTATTATTAGTTTTTTTAGATAATTTTAAACTTTTATTCGCGCACTCTAAAGCAAGTTCCAAATTGCCTTCTCGATGATAAATTAACCCCATATTCTGATAAAGTGATGCGAGGTAAGGGATGTTTTTTGTTTCCTCGAAATGCACTAAAGCCTTCTCTAAATACTCTAATCCTTTTTTAGTATTACCTTGGCTTACATAAATTCCACCTAAGTTAGACGAACAAGCTGCGACATAGGTTTTGTTTCCTATGGCTTCAAAATAGGACAGATTTAGAGTAAAAAGTTTAAGTGCTTCCTCTGGGTTTTCTAGTTGCATGTAGACATTAGCCATTACGGACTGCGATCTTGCTATATAATGTTTGTTATTAAGCTCTACAAATATTTTATGACCGCGCTTAAGGTATTTTAGACCAGAGGTTAAATCACCTTTCCTAACATAATTCTTTCCAATATCAACAAGACTCATTCCCATACCTGATTGATCCTGTATCTCTTCACTAATTTTTAATTTGAGTAGATTATATTCGAGAGCTTTTTCAAAATCACCTTTTGATTCGAAAGTTCTTGAAATATTTCCTAAGGTATTTAATTTGGGTTTTTTATTATTAAGTTTTTCAGATAATTTCAAAGCCTTATTAAGAATATCCAAGGCATTATCTGGATCACCTTGTAAAATATAGTAGTCACCTTGTACATTTAAAGCTCGCACTTGAAATGCTTTATTTTTGATTGATTTTGCAAAATTATATTGTAATTGTGCATAATAAAAGGCACTATCGGGATTCTTATAGCGGAATCCTGTCATTGCTATCTTGTGTATTGCATTTAAGCGAATCGTATCTTGTTGGGTGGCGTCTTTCCAAATACCCATTAAAGAATCTTGTTGAGATTTTGTAAATGTCTGTGCTTTAATGTTTAAAAATGATCCTAGAACTGTTAGAATTAAAATTATGGTCTTTAGTCGCATGAGGGTAGTAGTTAGAAATTTTCTTTAAGTGTTATATGTACTTCGTTTAGGGCAAGAGTTAGCTTTATAATCACTGTATCTACAAGTGTGTTTAAGTCTTCTAAAGGCATCGTCTTGTAATCGACCTCTAATCGTCTAATGGGTTCTACGAGATCTATAATTCCAAAGAATTGTATTTGAGGACTCATTTGGTGTAACAATTGACGTATATGTTTTCTATCCCTAGCTTTTAGGCTTTCTTTTAAACTATTAATACGTTGAGGTATCAATTCTTGAAATTGAATTAAATATTTACGAATCATCCTTTTATCTCCTCTAGATAGGTGAATTAGCTCTTTTGGGCTTATGATCGTTGTATTCCATTGTAAGTTCATTCATCAAGTAATTTAGGGGAGGCAATGCCAATTATATTTCTAAGGTACATCTAAATCACAAACAGCAGAGGTAAATTGCCCCAACGGTTGATTTAACGGTCATTGACCGTTAAATCAACCGTTGGGACGTAAGGCCTATCTTATACATTATCAAATTAGACCGTTTAAAATGATCGAGAATATAGAATCCTTGTAATTCAACCCAACCCCCCATCGCGATCCAAACTCCGATACCGTATCGCCTCCGAAATATGATTACCCAGCACTTCTGACGCTCCTTTTAAATCGGCGATGGTTCTGGATACTTTGAGAATGCGATCATAGGCTCTCGCCGAAAGGTTTAAGCTTTCCATAGCGGTTTTAAGCAGTTCTTTAAAGGCCGCGTCTAACGCACAGTATTTGCGTATTTGCTTGACATTCATTTGTGCGTTGCCGTTTTTGTCTACGCTTTCGCGAAAGCGTAATCATAATAATTTAACCGCTTTGCATATAAAGATTCCTATGTATTAAGAATTATTTACATCCTTATTATCATGTGATTTTAAACCAATAAATAAAATTTCACAAATTGATTTAGTGGTAGTTATTTAAAAAAAAATCAGTTTCCTTCCGTTCTAAGGGCGTTTGAAACCTATTTCGTTTACCATACACTTTTCATTGTCATGGACAAAAAGGTACCACCTGACCCAGATCATTACTGTCAACTCAAAACCATTTTACTTTTGAGGTATTATTAACCTAATATTTTAAATATGAAAAAATTAATGTTAAGTGCAGCAACAATTATGTGTGCATCTGTAATGATAGCACAAATGAACAATTCTGATGTCAATCAAGTAGGAAACAGTAATACATCTGATGTGTCGCAAACAGGTCTACAAAACGACTCTAATGTTGATACAATTGGCAACGATAACGATTCTGATGTTATTCAAAATGGAACAACCAATGCGTCTATTGTGCTCCAAGCAGGAGGAGGTCCAGGTGGTGACGGTTCATCAGATGGCAACTCGTCTACTGTAGATCAAGACGGGCTTTCCAACTTCCAGATTGTCTGGCAAGATGGCGATAATAATACCGCTAGTTTAGAACAAGACGGCACTACTAATAACTCTGATGTAGATCAATGGGGTGATGATAACTCTAGTGCTACCACTCAAGATGGGCTTTCAAATTTTTCAATAGTTTCACAAGGATACGGAGTTGCGGGTGATGGTGCTCATACGAGTACCGTGTCTCAACAAGGAGAAAATAATGATTCTGATGTTTTTCAATTTGGTGGCACAGGAAATGATTCTAGTGTAGAACAAGTAGGGGAAGACAACAACAGTATCGTATTACAAGATGGTACTTCAAATGGATCTTCTGTTGATCAAGACGGGTTTTTAAATGACAGTTTTGTTGATCAGATTGGTAATAACAATGAAAGTGCTGTATCTCAGCATAATCAAGGTCATAATTCAAATGTATTACAGTTGGGTAACCAAAATAATTCTGCTGTAGAGCAACATGGGAAAACAAACATAAGTACTGTTGACCAAATAGGAAACAACAATGATTCTTCTGTAACCCAACATGGCAATACAAATACGAGCGATGTGGATCAGTTAGGAAACGCAAATGGAAGTATTGTTTCTCAGTCTGGTTTTATGAGTAACAGTGACGTTGACCAAATTGGAATGCACAATAATTCTTCTGTAGCGCAAGAAGGTAGAACTCACATAAGTACTGTCAACCAACTAGGAAATCACAATGATTCTTCAGTATCACAAAAAGGTAACAGCAATGATTCTAATGTTCTTCAAAGCGGAAACCGAAATGCTTCTTCTGTAACTCAACGAGGCAAGACTAATATGAGCACCGTTGACCAACTAGGAAATCACAATGATTCTTCTGTAGCGCAACGAGGTAATACAAACATCAGTGATATTGATCAAATTGGAAATGGTAATGGAAGTAGTGTCGATCAGCATGGTTCTCACAACAATAGTGATGTTGACCAAATAGGAAATGGTAATAATAGTGATGTTACCCAAAATGGATCGCAAAACATGAGTACAGTGTTACAAACTGGTATGCAAAATGGATCTACTGTATCTCAAAGTGGTATGAATCACATGAGTGTAGTGACTCAAACTGGAAATATGAATATGTCTACTGTTACACAAAGTAACTAAAAGTAAT
>CAXBCS010000012.1:0-64889 GCA_963974305.1 uncultured bacterium | reverse complement strand
CCATCCAAAGGATCTACTATCCAACATTGTTTCCAATGCTTACGAACTTCATAATCCAGTTGCTCATTCTCTTCACTAATAATTGGAATCTGTGTCTTCTCTAAGAAAGACATAATGATATCATTAGCCTTTTGATCTGCCAAAGTCAATGGTGAATTATCGGCCTTCATAACCACATCAAAAGCCGTATCATATACGTCCATAATTACTCTACCAGCAAGAACAGCTGCTTCGATAGCTAAGGAGAAACTTTTTTTAACAAGCATGAAGCAAAACTTTAAATGAATATTTTAACTATTTGATATACATTTAATTAATATCAACTATAGATAAAATTGATTGCGCAGATTCTTGCCAATTAGGAGTCAACACACCAAAATTGCTTCTAATTTTATCACAATCCAAAACACTAAAAGCGGGACGTTTTGCTGGAGTAGGATATGCAGCCGTCGACACTGGATGTATTCTAATAGGGTTCTTGGTTTCAATAAAAATAAAACGTGCAAACTCATACCAAGTTGTCGTTTGACTATTACTATAATGATAGATGCCTGAGTTGGATTTTTCTAGTTGGGGAATCATATGAAAGATTGCTTTGGCTAGATCATTTGCCAATGTTGGCACTCCATATTGATCGTTAACAACTGAAAGTGAATCTCTCTCCTTCCCTAGACGTAACATCGTATTCATAAAATTATTTCCGTACTCACTATAGAGCCAGGAAGTGCGAATAATCGCATACACCCCCACGTTTGACTTAATGATTCCAACTTCACCTGCCAGCTTAGAAGCGCCGTATACCGTTTGTGGATTTGTATCATCAGTCTCTCTATAAGGAACTTCTGATGCACCATCAAAAACATAATCCGTAGAGATGTGAATCAAGGCAATGTCTAATTGACTACAGATTGTCGCCAATGACTTCACCCCCTCTGCATTCACTTTAAATGCCGTTTCTTTATCGCTTTCGGCAGCATCAACAGCAGTGTATGCTCCTGCATTGACGATAAGATCGGGTGAAACATTTACAATTACTTTCCGCATTGCAGAAGCATCTGTAAGCTCCATTTCATCACGAGTTACATAGATGATTTCATAATTGGGAAATTGCGCGCTCTCAGCTTTCATTGCTTGACCTAGTTGACCTGCAGCTCCGGTAATGAGAATTTTGCAATTTCGCGTAAGCATACTATAAGGTTTTTATAAGCGTCTCAAAATTGGGATTCACTTTATCTTTTTCAGAAAGGATAAAATCTTGCTCTTCCAATTGCCAGTTAATATCTAGTACTGGATCATTATATAAGAGTCCGCGCTCGCTTTCTTTGTCATAGTAATTATCGCATTTATAAAAGAAAGTGGCCTTTGGACTCAGGGTAAGAAATCCATGTGCAAAACCTCTCGGAATAAACAACTGAGTGCGATTAGCAGCCGTAAGCATAATCGAGAAAGACTTACCAAAAGTAGGCTCCTCCTTGCGCATATCGACCACTACGTCTAAAACCTCTCCTTCCAAGACCCGTACTAATTTTGACTGCGCCATATCCCCCACTTGAAAATGAAGGCCTCTCAATACGCCAAAAGTCGATCTTGACTGATTGTCCTGCACAAAATTGGGATGTAAACCAGTGGCATCACTAAATTTTTTCAAATTGAAGGACTCATAAAAATAGCCGCGATCATCTTTAAATACAGTAGGATTGCAAATAAGTAGGTCTTTAAAATCTGTTTTTTTTACCACCATTATAGGGTATTAATGTAGTTTGCATAACTTCCTTTGCCATACTTGGCAGCACTTGCCTTTAAGGCATCATAGGTGATCCAATTCATCTTATAAGCAATTTCCTCAAGACAACTAATCATGGTGCTTTGATTGCGCTGTAAAACTCTTATAAACTCTGTGGCATCATCTAATGATTCAACCGTTCCCGTATCAAACCATGACATACCACGACTCATAACGCCAACTTGCAAACTGCCACGATCTAAGTAAACTTGATTTACTGCTGTAATTTCTTTTTCCCCTCTCGAAGAAGGCTGAATGGATTTTGCGATTTCTACGACATCATTGTCGTAGAAATACAATCCAGGAACAGCATAATTAGATTTTGGGTTTGCAGGTTTCTCTTCTATACTAGTCGCATTGTGAGCCTCATCAAAAGTAACGACACCAAAACGCTCTGGATCTCGCACAGGATAGGCAAAGATTGCACCTCCTTCAACCTGAGTCTTACTTTGAAGCAACTTACTCAATCCGTTACCATAGAAAATATTATCTCCTAAAACAAGCGCTACTTTATCATCTCCTATAAAGTCCTCCCCTATAATAAATGCTTCTGCAAGGCCGTTTGGAGCTTCCTGTACTGCATATTCAAACTCGCATCCTAAACTTGCTCCATCGCCCAGCAGTTTTTTGAATGCCGCTTGATCTTCTGGAGTAGTGATTATTAAGATCTCACGTATTCCTGCAAGCATTAAAACACTTAACGGATAGTAGATCATAGGTTTATCGTATACCGGCAATAACTGCTTGCTCACTGCAATGGTTAGTGGATACAGACGTGTGCCTGCGCCACCGGCTAAAATGATTCCTTTCATTCCTTATACATTTTTGAATAGTAATCCTGATAGGATCCTGATGTCACGCTCTTGAGCCAGTCGGCATTTTCCATATACCAATCAATAGTAGCACTTAAACCTTCTTCAAAAGTCACTGATGGCTCCCATCCCAACTCATTTTTTATTTTAGAAGCATCAATTGCATATCTCCTATCATGACCAGGGCGATCTTTGATATAATTAATGAGTTTTTCTGATGTGTTGCGCTTTCGCGAAAGCTTCGCGTCCATTAAACCACAGAGTAGTTTGATAAGATCTATATTTTGCCACTCGTTAAAGCCACCAATATTATAGGTTTCACCAATAACACCTTTATGTAACACCAAATCTATCGCTCGAGCATGGTCAATAACATACAACCAATCTCGAGTATATTTCCCATCTCCATACACAGGAAGCGGGATACCTTCTACAATGTTGTTGATAAATAAAGGAATTAACTTTTCTGGAAAATGGTTGGGTCCGTAATTATTTGAGCAGTTGGTGATCACATATGGTAGCCCATAGGTTTCTCCATATGCACGTACAAAATGATCTGAACTTGCTTTAGACGCCGAATAAGGCGAATTAGGATCATAGGCAGTCGTCTCTGTAAACAACCCTGTGTCTCCTAAACTTCCATATACCTCATCAGTACTTATATGATAAAATAATTTATTCTCATATTCCCCATCCCAAGATTTTTTACAAACATTAAGAAGATTAACTGTTCCAATAACATTCGTTTTTACAAATGCCATAGGGTCTGTAATTGATCTGTCAACATGTGACTCGGCAGCTAGGTGAATTACCTTGTCAAAGGTTTTGGAATCAAATAGCGTATCCAGAAAAGCTACATCTGTAATATCACCTTTGATAAAGGTATAATTTGGGGCAGCTTCAATATCTTTTATATTTTCAAGATTACCAGCATAGGTAAGCGCATCCAAATTGTAGATGTGATATTGTGGATACTTTGTCACAAAAAGTCGCACAACGTGCGAACCAATAAAACCTGCGCCACCTGTGATTAGAATATTCATTATAGCTTCCCGTTAATATTGCCCTTTAGAACGCCTTTTACATCATAAATTACACAATCCTCGGCTCTTAAACGTTCCAAATCAAGTGTTTTAAATTCATTATGTGCCACAGCGTGTACAATGGCATCAAATTTTTGATTAGGAACCTCCGCCAATGTCTTTAATCCATATTCGTGTTGTACCTCAGCTGGATTGGCCCAAGGATCGAAGATAGTTACCTCGGTTCCGTATTCTTTTAGATTTGCAACAACATCGACCACTTTGGTATTGCGTACATCTGGACAATTCTCTTTAAAAGTAATTCCTAAAAGTAAGATTCGCGCTCCTTTAACTTTGACGTCATTTTGAAGCATGAGTTTGATTACTTCAGAAGCTACATAACTCCCCATACTGTCATTTAATCGGCGTCCAGCCAAAATAATTTCTGGATGATACCCAAGCTCTTGTGCTTTTTGAGCCAAGTAATAAGGATCTACGCCTATACAATGACCTCCAACTAATCCTGGTTTAAAGGGAAGAAAATTCCATTTTGTACCAGCTGCTTCTAAAACATCATGGGTATCGATTTCCATAAGGTTAAAAATTTTAGCCAATTCGTTTACAAAAGCAATGTTGATATCACGTTGAGAATTTTCAATCACTTTAGCAGCCTCAGCTACTTTTATTGTAGGTGCAAGATGTGTACCCGCAGTTATTATTGATGCATATAAGGCATCAACCTTCTTCCCTATCTCTGGAGTACTTCCCGCAGTTACCTTTAATATTTTATCTACCGTATGTTCTTTATCTCCTGGATTTATACGTTCCGGAGAATAGCCAGCATAAAAGTCTTTGTTAAATGTCAAGCCACTCACTTTTTCAAGTACAGGAACACATTCTTCCTCAGTCACACCGGGATATACTGTACTTTCATAAATAACAATATCACCTTTCGATAAAACTTTCCCTACAGCTTCACTACTCTTATACAGAGGTGTTAAGACAGGACGATTATTCTTATCTACAGGCGTAGGAACAGTTACTATATAATAATTGCAATCTGCAATGTCATCGAGATTTGCAGAGCAAAACAACCCATTTTCAGTGTTATTTTCCGTTTTTAATACTGCTTGAAGTGTTTCATTGTCTACTTCCAAGGTACTATCTACACCTCTATTTAGTGCAGTGATACGCTCTTGATTGATATCAAAACCAACAACGCTATATTTTGTAGCAAATAGTCGTGCCAGCGGCAAACCGACATAACCTAATCCAATAATAGCTATTTTATCTTTGCTCATTTCTTTACGGGGGAATATGGACTCTCTACTTGCTTTATTAAACTTGTTTTACTCTGGTTATTTTAAATGTTCCCAATACCAGGCCACAGCTTCTTTCAAACCGCTTTCCAAATTGTACAATGGATCATAGGATAATAACTTCTTTGCTTTATCAATAGATGCGAGGGAATGTGCGACATCACCTTGGCGTTCCTTCCCATGTAAGATTTCCACCTTTGCAATGGCAGCGTCATATTGTGACAATTCCTTTCTAAGACCCTGTGTCAAGGTATTTAGATCGGTGCGATCTCCATATGCAACATTATATACCGTATTTAAAGCCTCAGTATCCTCTGTGAGCATAGCTAAAACATTGGCTTGGATCACATTGTCAATATAAGTAAAATCACGTGAAAAGGTCCCATCTCCATTAATAACTGGAGATTGGTGTTTCATGAATTGCATCACGAACTTAGGAATTACAGCAGCATATGCTCCATCTGGATCTTGCTTACGTCCAAATACATTAAAGTACCTTAAACCGATACAATCTATACCGTATGTCTTATGAAATACATCTGCATACAACTCATTGACATATTTGGTAACGGCATAGGGTGACAATGGTTTTCCAATACGTTCCTCATGCTTAGGTAATGCCTCTGAGTCTCCATATGTAGACGAACTCGCTGCATACACAAAGCGTTTAACATTTGCATCCTTAGCAGCTATCAGCATATTGAGAAAACCTCCCACATTAACATCATTGGTGGTTGCTGGATCATTTATAGATCGAGGCACACTGCCTAAGGCAGCTTGATGCAATACGTAATCTACATGAGCGACAGCTTTTTGACAATCAGAAAGATTCCGAATATCACCTTCAATAAATGTGAAATTGGGATGCTCTGCAATCGCATCAAGATTGTGTTTGTGACCGGTCGCAAAGTTATCCAGGCAGCTTACTATAGCCCCATTATCAATAAGATATTCGCACAAATTTGCACCTATAAAACCTGCGCCACCAGTAACAAGCACAGTTTTATTTTGAAGTTGTAATTTAATTTTTTGAGACATAAAGTAGGTAACTCAACTAACAGGCGCAAATATAGCCTTTCTAGTGTATTTTGACACCATTAAGTCTATCTAAAAACAGCTTTAAAGATGAAAAACCACAGTAGTTAAGGTCGTTAAACTTATGATAAACGGTAGTTGTTTTATCAATGAAAGAACCAAATCTTGTAACTTTGACAATAACCCCTGTTTGACTTTGCAGCTACATATGACCTCATGCATCCTACAATAAAATTAATCGCACTTCTATTTACAATAACGATTCAATGTCAATCTGATTTTGGCAAATTAGATCGCCTTTTTGTTATACCCGATATGCTTTATGAAAACTCAGGAATGGAACGCGTTTCCTCTTCTGATAACATTTATATTATCAATGATTCAGGTAATAGCAACAAACTGTATGCGGTTGATCCAGAAAGTGGCTCTATAAGACAAGAAATTACGATTGAGAACGCTCGAAATAGAGACTGGGAAGATTTAGCGAGTCGAGGTTCGGACTTATTCATTGGTGACTTTGGAAATAATGGAAATCATAGAGACGATCTGACTATATACTGGCTATCGCATATTGACAGCTTAAAAGGGGTTAAGGTTTCCGCTTTCGCGAAAGCGATATCATTTACATTAGAAGATCAAACCAAATTTCCCCCGAAGAAAAAGGATCGGAACTTTGATATCGAAGCCTTTATTGCTAAGGGAGATTACTTTTATTTATTCACTCGAAA
Source organism: uncultured bacterium (assembly GCA_963974305.1). Classification (GTDB taxonomy): domain Bacteria; phylum Bacteroidota; class Bacteroidia; order Flavobacteriales; family Flavobacteriaceae; genus Dokdonia. Next base: position 58,190 of record CAXBCS010000012.1, on the reverse strand, counting down.
TCGTTCTTCACAATTTGATGGAACAACAAAATGCTACAGACTTCCCATTAAAGAAGGCTCTCACATAGCAACTTTAATAGGTAGTTACATCACCTGTGGCGATTCAGACGATTGCCAAATTACTGGCGCAGCTCTGGACGACTCCTCTGGAAAAATTGCCTTGCTGAGTCATAATAAAGTGTGGATTATCAAAGACTACCCTTCAGATGATTTTTTCAAAGGCTCCATTCAAAAAATTAAATTAGGTCATGATTCACAGAAAGAATCTCTCTTTTTTCAAAATGAATCTACATTGATTATAGGAGAAGAATCGTCTAAAAAGGATGGCGGCAATGTTTACTGCTTAAAGCTAGAATAGAAAAACGAAGTATTAGGTTTTCTAATTGAAAATGGTCTTTAGACTTTAGTTGTTGGTCTTTGGGGCTTGGAATTTGAGTTTTGGAGCTTGAGTTTTGGAGCTTGGAACTTGGAACTTGGAATTTGGAGCTTGGAACTGGTAGTTACGCCCTTCCCTAATAGTTTTTAACTGTATACTGTTCTCTGTGAACTTTTCACCTTTAACAGTTAACTTTTCACTTTTAACCTTGATGTTTAGTCTCTAGGAGTATAACTGTATTCCGGAACTTTACCAACCGCTCCTTTGAAAAAGGCATCTATTATTTTCATATCGGCGTCTAAGTCTCCAGATGGGTATAAAGGCTTGGAAATACGATGTTCTTTTTTTCCAAAATCGAATGCAACCATTATTATTGGGACTTTTGCCTCAATTGCGATATAATAAAAGCCTGTTTTTAATTTTTCAACTTTTTTACGGGTTCCCTCAGGCGCAAGTGTCAATCGAAACTCCTCTTTAGTATCAAAAATTTTGGCAATTGATTTCACTTTATCTTGGCCAGCAGTTCTGTCAATAGGGGCTCCTCCCATCGCTCTAAAGAAAATGCCCATAGGAAATTTGAATAAGGCTTTTTTACCTACAAAACCAATTTTTACTCCTAATGCATTTCTGAGTAGAATTCCCATATAGAAATCATGCCAACTCGTATGCGGCACGGCAATGACTACACATTTTTTTACAGTGTCTTCAGAAAAATTCCCTATGGCCTTCCAGCCCAACACTTTTGAATATATCCACCGTGAAAAATTCATAATTACTGTTCGGATTTAATAAGTTGTATTGCTTTTTCTAAATCATCGGGCGTATCGATTCCTACTGCACTATTATCTGAACGCACCATTTTTATCTTCTTGCCATATTCCAAAAACCGAATACCTTCTATTTTTTCAGTTGCTTCAAGTGGCCCCATTGGAAGTGATGAAAAATCGAGGATTGCTTGTTTACGAAAGGCATAAATGCCTTTATGCTTATAGGTTGTTAGTTTTACATTTTGATCTCTACGGAATGGAATGGGAGATCGCGAAAAATACAGGACACAATCTTGCTGATCTACGATGACTTTAACATGGTTAGGGTTTATGATATCTTCCTCAGTATATAGCGGTGTCATAACACTTGCCAAATCAATATTAGCTGCATCTGCACCATAAAAAACATCAATCAATGGTTTTAAATCCTCACGCGTAGTAAAAGGTTCATCACCCTGTACATTTACGACTATATCAACGTCCAAATGATTTACTGCTTCTGCAATGCGGTCTGAACCACATTCGTGTTCGTTGGTGCTCATAATTGCATTACCCCCAGATTTTGTGATTACATCATAAATTACATCACTATCGGTTACCACATACACCTTTTCAAACAAAGCTGTTGCGACTGTACTATCATAGGTGCGTTCTATAACGGTTTTACCAGCTAGATCCTTCATCAACTTCCCTGGAAAACGGCTAGCGGCATAGCGAGCAGGAATCATAGCAATTATTTTTAATGGGGTAACACTCATAGAACTGAATTCAACTATTTATAGGTATCATAGACTCTCAAACAAAAATACTACTTCTCTTGGAAACTATGACCTCCTCATGCTTTTCATAAGCTTCCAAATACCCAATAAAATAAACAGTACAATAATAGCCGCTAAGATGGGCGAAAAAATACTTGCGGTTGCAACGGTCACAGCCGCTCCAGTCTCAGTAGCTGCATATACGGGATTTGCTAAACCTCCAGTAGTAGCTGTTGATGTGAGACGGCCGGCAGTTGTAGTCCCTGAAATAGCCGCCGCTGTTCCTCCTCCGGCGATAATCGCCAATGCCCAAGTAAACACTGGATTCATATCTCCCATGGTTGCCACCATGATTAGGGTGCCTGCAATTGCCGCTAGAGGTATGGCAGCAGTATCTAGCAGATTATCAAACCAAGGAATAAAATAAGCAAATACTTCAAAAATAGTTGCCGCGCCTAATAAGAATAAGGCGGTTGTGCTTCCCATCCACATCCAGGTATCACTAACAGGAAACCAGCCAAAATGAGCAGATAAACTCAAAACAAATAATGGAATAAACACACGGAATCCAGCCGCAGCGGCCAAGCTGAATCCAAGAATAATACTAATAATTAAATCTACAGACATCTATATTTTTATTAAGCCCTTTATTGCTAATTAAAGTCTAGAGGGAATTAATTGCTCTGACTTTAATTTATTGGAAAATACCTGACAAAACTTGTTGTTTCCTATGAGCAGCATAGGACACTGCAATTAATTAAGAGTTTAATTTCACTCCTCCACGAACATATCGTCCTTAAAACCTATCAAATATAATTTATTTTTGGCACGGGTCACAGCAGTATAAAGCCATCGCAAATAATCCTTGTTCATCCCTTCGGGTAAATAAGGTTGCTCTATAAATATAGTGTCCCATTGCCCTCCCTGTGACTTATGACAAGTAATAGCGTAGGAAAATTTCACTTGAAGTGCATTGAAAAATTTATTTCCCTTGATTTTCAAGAATCGTTTATAGTTAGACTTTTCATCGGCATAATCTAACTGAACTTCCTTATAGAGTTTATCACCATCTTCAAAAGAAAGCGAAGGGGTTTCCATAGTAAGTACATCTAACATGACAACAGTATCAAAAGCCTTCATAGTAGGATAATCTACCATTTCAACCTTAACTTCAGCAAAACGAAAACCATACAACTCTTTGATCGCATAGATTTCTAGGATACGGACTATGTCTCCATTAGCGATAAATCCAGCATCACTTTTGGCATCCAGCCAGAAATAATTATTCTTTACTACCATCAAATGATCCCCCGCAGAGATTTCCTCCTCCTGATATAAAATGCGTTGCCGTATTTGCTGATTGTACAAATTTGCACGTTTGTTTGATCGCACAATGATGACCGTTTCTTCTTTTCCAACCTGATCGTAGCTGTCATTAATAGCATCCATTATCTCATGACCATCTATTAATCGGATTATATCTGAATGTCCTTGAATATTGAACTTAAAGTCTTCATAAAAACCATCAGCCAAAAACTCCCTGATGGTCGTAGCGTTCGACAAAATACCACTATCGGCTGCTTGTCGCATTACTTCATCTAAGAGTATATGATCTACTTCCTTGTTATATTGCATTGATAGCACCTTTATATCTAAGGCAGGTGACACTTCAAGCTTTACGGGCGGTAATTGAGCATCATCTCCAATAAGTAAAAGTTTACAATGATGTCCAGAATACACAAATTGCATCATATCATCAAGAAGGGATCCATTTTCAAAGAGTTTAGAATCACTTGTTCTATCGGAAATCATTGATGCCTCATCTACAATAAATAAACACCGTCTATGCTTATTGGGCTGTAGGGTAAAAGAGACTCCCCCACCTTTTTCTTTTTTTGGAAAATATATTTTTCTGTGTATGGTAAACGCCTCTCTATTACTATAATTACTGATTACCTTGGCAGCTCTACCTGTAGGTGCCATCAGAACTGAGGAGAATTGAGCTTTCCATAAATTTTTTACCAAAGACCCAATAATTGTTGTTTTTCCTGTTCCTGCAAAGCCTTTTAAGAGAAAAACGCGGTTAAAATCCTTATCAAAAAGGTAGTGACTTAGCTGTTGTAGCAGTATATCTTGCTTATTTGTAGGTATATGAGGAAAATCTTCCTTAAGCGTACGATAAAATGCGGGAGCGTCTTTAATCATTGAGGTCTTTTAGCTGTGGTTAAAGATAGGAAAGGAAAATTGCGCTCAATCCTTTTGCGAATAAAAAAAAATTGTAGATTTGCGACTATACGTAACTAACTTTTAAAATTTCTGTCAATGAAACTTTTGATACAACTTGTACTTTGGGTAATTATCGCTGCTCTAGGTTATTTATTATTCAACGCCATCTATGGTGAAGTAAAGTTTAATGAGGTTAAGGAAAAGCGCTATTTGGCAGCTATCGAAAATCTTAAAGATATTCGTGTTGCTCAGCTTGCTCATAAAACAGTAACAGGGAAGTACGAAGGTGACTTTGATAAATTAGTTCGTTTTATCGATACGGCTCAATTTACCTTGACCCAACGCCGTGATTCTACAATACGTGATGAAGTACGTTCTAAAGAATTAGGAGTAGATATGGTTAAAGATATTGTAATCATCGACACCCTTGGATTTAGATCTGTAAAAGATTCTTTATATAAGGCGGTTAATGGAAAATCAAAAGACCGTTATAAAACAATGATTAAAGTACCTGTAGAAGGAACGGATGCAAAATTTGAAATGACTGCTGGTTTTATAGAGAAAAGTAATCTTCAAATTCCTGTTTTTGAAGCTAAAGTTTCAAAAGAAACATTACTATTTGATCAAAAGAAAGATTACATAATCAAAGAAAAACAAGTAGTATCTGTTGATGCTGTAAATGGAACTCACTTAACAGTAGGATCTATGATTGATATTAATACTAACGGTAACTGGCCAAAGAGTTACGGTGCAAATGACGAATAAACAAGAACAAACACAATACCTTATGAGATTGTCCATCCAAGTACGCTTAGATGGACTTTCTTTTTTTACGCAGAATGATGAAGGAACCGTCGTCGATTACGCTGCCTTTCAATTTCGAAAAAAAGTAGATCCCGCCGGACTGCTTTCGGAGATTCAGTTTATTGTAAAGGAGAACCCTCTTCTTCAATCCAAATACAAGAATGTAAGTGTTATTTATGTAAATAATCTATTTACCTTAGTTCCTCAAGCACTTTTTGACGAGACTAAACTTACAGACTATCTTAAATTCAACACTAAAATGTTACAAACAGATTTTGTAACATTTGATCATATAGGTACTCATGAAATTGTCAATGTGTACATTCCATACGCAAACGTAAATAATTACTTCTTTGATCAATACGGTGCCTTTACGTATCACCACGCACTCACCCATTTAATTACAGAAGTACTTGACAATGCCGGGCATCAAGAGGAGGCCCAAATTCTTATTAATATACATCCTCATAGTTTCGAAATGATTATCACTGAGCAAAAAAAATTACTTTTTGCTAATACATTTGAGTATCAGACAAAGGAAGATTTTATTTATTACGTCCTCTTTACGCTTGAGCAATTAAGTCTCAATCCCGAAACGGTTGAATTAGAATTAACGGGTGCTATAGACCCAACAGATGAAAAATACAATATTGCTTATACGTACATAAGAAATGTCCAGATCAAAGAAGCAAAGACATCTCAAATACCTATAAGTGATTACCTTTTAAGCACATTATTATGACACGTATTATTTCAGGAAAATATAAAGGAAGACGTATCAGTGCACCTAAAAAACTCCCTGTGCGCCCTACAACCGACATGGCCAAGGAAGCACTTTTCAATATTTTAAGACACAATTTTCATTTTAGCGGCGTAAGAGCCTTAGACTTATTTGCGGGAACTGGAAATATAAGTTACGAATTGGGTTCGAGATCTTGTCCTGATATAACCGCGGTTGATGGCGATTCTGGCTGTATCCGCTTTATCAATCAAACGGCTAGTGAATTTGAATTTCCAATTCATGCTATAAAAAGCGACGTCTATAAATTTATTCAAAGAAAAGGTCATCAACCATATGATATCATCTTTGCCGATCCTCCTTACGACTTTAGCACAGAAGATTTTGAACGAGTGGCTACTTTATGCTTTAAACATCAGCTTTTATCTGAAGATGGAATGCTCATCATAGAACATAGCAAACAAACAAAGCTAGATCATGTAATTAATCATGACAATACTCGTCATTACGGTGGAAATGCATTTAGTTTTTTCAGTCTCCCTGAGACAGACGATAGTGAAGAATAGAGTCAGGATACCTTAGAGTGGGCTTTCCTGCCTACCGGACAGGCAGGTACGAAAGCGCGTTAAAAAAAATCACCACATTCCTAAAAACATGGTGATTAAATAATACAAACCTATAAGCCGGATTCTGTACCTCAAAAGAGGTTCTTATCATTTATCTGGATGACACATTGCTGTGCCATTCTAGCTGCCTACCCTCCCACAACGCACGGGTCGCACTTAACTGTGGGTATACTTGACATTGCACCGCATAGAGTTTACCTGGTTTCACTACAGCATGACCTGTACATTCTTTCTGTTGCACTTGTCCTTATCTTTCGACAGACGGGCGTTACCCGCTATGCTACCCTCTGGTGTCCGGACTTTCCTCCATTCGTATAAAACGAACAGCGATAAGACGGTTTGCTCTACAAAGATACTAAATCCAATATTGAACTGCTTTTCAAAACTTACTAACACTATATCGATAATATTGCAAATAAATTGAAGAGTTTTCTATATGGGTAACCACAAATCGTAGTGATGCAGAGGTCATTCTATCGCACTCCTCGTCGGTATGAGATTGCAGATGAATTTTAATGCTATCACGCAGCACACCTCCGCAATTCGGAGCTATCTCATCGTCCGAAATTGCAATGGTGAAACCCAATTTTAGACTTAATAGTGCTGAGAAGCAACCATGTTTCTAACCGGTAAGACCGGATGAATTTGCTGTAATTCTCCTTTGGGCATTAATAATTATTTAATGTGCTGAGTTCCATTTTTGCTTGATTATATTCATGAATCATATCCTTTACAATCTGTCCTGCTGGTAGAATCTCATTGATCAATCCAGAAATCTGTCCAATTTCTAATTCTCCTTCAATTAAATCGCCCTCAAACATACCTTTCTTTGCCCGTGCCCTTCCTAATAACTCCTTGAGTTGTTCAGGTGTTGGACCCGTTTCATAAAGTCGGGCAACATCATTATAGAATTTATTCTTAATCAACCTAACCGGGGCTAGCTCTTTTAATGTTAACACAGTATCTCCTTCTTTAGCCGCTACTATTTGTTGTTTAAATGCTGCATGTGCACTGGACTCTTCGCTAGCGGCAAAACGACTCCCCACTTGCACTCCATCTGCTCCGAGGACCATAGCTGCCAGCATTCCGCGACCTGTTGCTATACCACCAGCTGCAATTAAAGGCACTTTTATTTGCGCTTTTACCATAGGAATGAGTGTGAAAGTGGTGGTTTCTTCACGGCCGTTATGACCCCCCGCCTCAAAGCCTTCGGCAACAACCGCATCTACACCCGCCTCTTGAGCTTTTAACGCAAATTTTACACTACTAACTACATGCACAACTTTGATACCATGACCTTTTAAATGAGATGCCCAAATCTTTGGATTTCCAGCACTCGTAAAAACAATCGGGACTTTTTCATCAACGATGGTTTTCATATGTTCTTCTATATTGGGATATAACATTGGAACATTGACCCCAAAAGGTTTGTCTGTAGCTTTTTTGCACTTTTGCACATGTTCCTGTAATACCTCTGGATACATGGAAGCGGCTCCTATCAATCCTAAACCACCTGCATTACTCACAGCACTTGCAAGTCGCCAGCCACTATTCCATATCATTCCACCTTGGATAATGGGATATTGAATCCCAAATAACTCAGTAATTTTATTCACTATGATTTTATGATTTTAAGGGTGCTTATTTGCTCTTTACTTTTGAGATTTGCTAAATAGATTCCATTAGGCAAATGTGATATTTCTACCCAATCCTGATCTCTTGATATGGATTGTTGTAGCACTTCTTTACCTAACATATTGTATAGACTTAACTCGGCGTTTACTGTTCCTTGTGGCAGTCCCACTTGAAAGCGGTTTGAAGTAGGGATTGGATATAAGGTATACGCTTTCGCGAAAGCGGACTCCTCTACACTCAGTAAATCTTGTAAAAGCATTCCAAAATCAGGAATTCCATATCCAAATTCGGCTGTAGGGTTATCAAACATACTGCTTGCTTCACGTATGAGTTGCATCATTTCAGCATTGGTTTTCTGTGGAAAGGATTGCCAAATACTCGCTACGGCTCCTGCCATAATGGGCGAGCTAAAACTTGTACCATTACTTGTCGTTATACTTCCGTCTGCACGGATGACAGCAGCAGCTTCGCCTTTGGCCATTACATCAGGCTTTACCCTACCATCGCTAGAAGGCCCAATACTACTAAAACTTGCATAGTCACCATTCTCATCAACTGCGCCTACAGTTAAGGCACCCACTGCATCTGCAGGTGCAGAAATCATTCCTGAACCAGAATTTCCAGCACTCGTAACCACTAACATTCCTTTTTCAAAAGCCATTGTCGCACCTTTCGAAATGAAGGCTGTATTACCATTCATATCGTCATAGGTATAACTGTATGCCGGATTATCATAGGTTCTATATCCTAATGATGTATTTATTACATCGACTCCTAAACTATCAGCGCGTTCTGCGGCCTCAACCCAAAGTGCTTCCTCTATTGGGTTTTCGCTCCCAACATCTTCAGTTCTAAAACAATATATAAAGGCATCAGGGCCTGTTCCTACAAATTGATCTTGAACAAAACCAGCAATATCACTCACCACCCTCGTACCATGATCACTCCCTGTAAATGCAAATTCATCATCTGTTCTATCTACAAAATCGTAGCCATCTAACAATTTTCCGTTATCTCTTATACGAGCAAAACCCGGCTGAACGTCTACACCAGAAAATCCTGAGTCCATTATTGCTACAATCATGCCCTCTCCTGTATAATCTTGTTCATGCAATTGGTCAACCGTAAGCATACTAACCTGATTTTCGGTAGTTCCATATACAAAATCTATACGTTGGGCTGGATCTTGCTTTACAAATGAAAAGTCATCTAACTCCCGATTTAAAGTTCGATCTGCATATTGAATGTCTGATACAAAACTGAGGTCCCAAAGGTCATTAATATCCTCTTCGCCACCGCGTACATAGACACAATTGAACCATTTTGACTTAGCATATACAATGATTCCATTTTGATCTTTAACGTCTTCGATATAAGATTCATTCACGGGAACATCTCGTTCGTCGATAGGAGTATTATGCATCGCCTTACGGTCAATGGCCTCTTGGGTAAGTATGCTTATAGGATTGTCGATACTCGTCTGTACATTTTCCTTATCGGAAAAATATACCCAAGCATCTTGTTGGGCACATACTCCCATTGGAATCATGAGTAGTAAGAATAGGATTTTTTTCATGAGCTAGTTTTAATCCTTAAAGTTACAAAATAAGGACGGATTGAAAGCACACAAGAATGTAGCTTTTGATTCTATTCTCAAGAAATCAATTAGGAGATAACACCAGAACCAAGACATTCGTCATGATCGTACCAAGCGACAAACTGTCCTTCCTGAATCGCCGATTGTGGATCTTCAAAAACAACAAAAAGACCTTCGGCCGAGCGATATAATTTTGCATTTTCCAAGGGCTGACGATACCGTATTCGAGCTTGAACATCCATACTTTCGCCCACAGCTAAAGCTAGATCTGGACGAATCCAATGGATTTCTTCAGATTTCACAAAAAGGGCATTGCGGTAAAGTCCGGGATGTGATTTGCCTTGACCTGTATAAATTATATTTTCTTTTACATCAGTGTCAATAACAAACAAAGGCTCCACCATTCCTCCTACAGACAAGCCTTTACGCTGTCCTTTGGTAAAATAATGAGCTCCTTGATGCTTCCCAACTACTTCGCCATCTGTTAGCTTATACACTGCTTTTTCGGCGAGTAGAGGCACTTCAGAAAAGCTTAGTTGAGACAAATCTAAATGGCGCGTTGCTGCATTGTCATCCATTCCAGCAAGCACAGGAACCGCTTCTTTAGCAATTTCAACAATGACGCCTTCTTTGGGTTTAAGTTGTTGTTGTAAAAAATCTGGCAATCGTACTTTCCCAATAAAACAAAGCCCCTGAGAATCCTTCTTACCTGCAGTTATAAGTTCTTGTTCGGTAGCGATCACTCGTACTTCACTTTTCTGTAAATGACCTATAGGGAATAAGGTTTTGGCCAATTGTTCCTGAGATAATTGACATAAGAAATAAGACTGATCTTTATTGCTATCTGCACCTCCAATGAGTTGATGAATTTCAGTTCCATCCTTGACAAAGGAACGTTTTTGACAATAATGTCCTGTCGCCACATAATCGGCGCCCAGAGAAAGGGCAATTTTCATAAAGACATCAAATTTGATCTCTCTATTACACAATACATCAGGATTGGGCGTACGCCCCATTTCATACTCCCGAAACATATAATTTACGATACGCTCCTTGTACTCCTCACTAAGGTCTACCGTTTGGAATGGTATCCCTAATTTTTCAGCCACAAGCATGGCGTCATTGCTATCATCTAACCAAGGACATTCATCTGAAATTGTCACGCTATCATCGTGCCAGTTTTTCATAAATAGGCCTATCACGTTGAACCCCTGTTCCTTTAAAAGGTAGGCGGTTACACTACTATCAACTCCTCCACTAAGGCCAACAACTACGGTTTTCATGCTATTAGGTGCGCTTTCGCGAAAGCGGGAACAATCCCATTCGCTATTCTTTTGCAAAATTACGGAAATAAAAAAAGGTAGCTCTTAGTCTACCTTTGCTAAATACCTTACAAAACACTAATGCTGTACTCCAAATTTGTTCTGCGGATACTTTAATTCTTTGTCGAGTTTTCCTCCCACATAATACTTCCAAGTACCATGCTTTTTATTATTCTTATAACGACCTTCGATTAGAAGATTTCCATCGGTATCCCATATTTTTGAATCCCCATGCAATCTACCCTTTTCAAACGTAAACATTTTTAATTGTACTCCCTTCTCAGAAAAATGAGAATCAACTCCTTCTTCCTTACCGTTAACAAAAGACTGTTGTTGGGCGATTTGACCATTAGAATAATAAACTGTTCGCTCTCCTTCTAAAAGATCTGCCACATAAAATTCAACTGTCATAATAGTGACACCATCAGGATGAAAATATTGCCATTTTCCTTCTTTTTTTCTCCCTTTGACCTGCCCCTCTGATACTAATTTTCCGCTTTTTCTAAAATATTGAACGTCTATAAGATCACTTCCTGTCGTATATGTTTTGGTCGCCGATGGTTGTTTCCCACTATCGGTATCATAGAATTTGAAAACTCCAACCTCTTGTCCGTGCTCAAAAGTGCCCTCATAACGAAGTTGATTAGAGCCTTCATGGAATTTTCGCCATTCGCCATGACGATTGCCTTGAGCATCTTTTTTATTTATGCTTTGACTTAATATAACTTGCTGAATTCCAGCAAAAAAACAGATAAAAAGAAAAAAATTACGTGTCATTTTAACTTAACATTAATATTATTATTGTTTAATCTTATTACATTTACATTAAACAAAACATTTTAAATCCTATTGATATGAATAAACTAATTTCAATTTCAAAGATAGCATTGATTGCTATAACGCTGTTTAGCACCGTTTCGTGTAATGACGATGACGACAATGGAAACATTATTGACAATAATGGTAACAATACTATTGCAGATTATGTTAGAGGGAATGAAAACTACAGTTCTCTTCTTGCCGCTCTCGAAAAAACTGGCCTCGACGCTACATTAGCAGGAAGTGGTTCTTTTACCGTTTTTGCTCCTGATAATGCGGCCTTCGATCTTTTCCTCAATGGCACTGCCCTAGCCGATGTTGACGATGCAGCCCTTACACAAATCCTGCTAAATCACGTTCTCAATGTTGAACGCTTATCTACTGACCTTGTAACTGGGTATGTCAAAAACCTTGCCACTGAAGAATCTTCTAGCGCCAATATTGACATGTATATTGATACTACTGCTGGAGTTACCATTAATGGCCAGGCAACAGTAGTCGCTGCCGATATTGATACTGATAACGGCGTCATACATGCCGTAGACCAAGTAATTGCGCTACCTACTATTGTAACTTTTGCAACTACCAACCCGAACCTAAGCAACCTTGTTGACGCTTTGACAGCTGGAGGTTCTACAACCTTCACGGATTTATTGTCGGACACAACTCAAGATTTTACTGTTTTTGCACCAATAAACGATGCCTTTACAGCTTTTACAAATCCTGATGGAAACGATATTAACCAAGTCCTTTCCAATCACGTAATTGTTGGTTCTGTTGCAGTGTCGACTGCCTTGACAAATAGTTATGTAACAACGGCAGCCATTTTCAATGAAGAATCAGATGCTCCTTTAAGTTTATATATCAATACAGATAGTGGAGTACGTTTAAATGGAACTTCCAATGTGGCTTTGGCTGATATTGTAGCTTCTAATGGAGTGATTCATGTTGTCGATACAGTTATTGACTTACCTAAGGTAACAACCTTTGCTACTGCAGACCCTACTTTTTCAACCTTAGTGGCTGCCTTAACCGCTGATCCATCTTTTGGCTATGTAGCGGCCTTACAAACAGCAAACGGAACATCACCGGCACCATTTACAGTTTTTGCGCCAACTAATGACGCCTTTGCAGCATTATTAACAGACCTCGGGGCGACAGAACTAGGAGATATCCCTGTTCCTACACTCGCTGCTACCTTAGAGTTACATGTAGTCGCCAATGCAAATGTTAGAGCAGAAGATTTAGCAGGTATTGATGGTGCATCTGTTACAACCTTAGGAGGTGGTCAAATTATCATTGATGCCACCACACCTGCGATTATTGATCCAGATGGAGGTTCAAACGAAATCATTCTCACAAACGTACAAGCCGCAAATGGTGTGATTCACGCCTTAAACCGTGTAATAAGAGACTTATAATAATTGGTTGGTTTTTTCTAACATCGAACAATAAAAATTGTGATCGTTAGAAAATCGGAGCTTCGACGCAATCCCCCGCGTCGGAGCTTTTTTATTTATAAGACTTAGCTCCTCTTTAAAATTGCTTTGTTGATATCCTTGATAAGGCCTGGTCCTTCATAAATAAATCCTGTATACAACTGCACAAGACTTGCCCCGGCATCTAACTTATCCAAAGCATCTTGAGCCGAGTGAATTCCTCCCACCCCAATAATTGGAAAGGAACGATTGCTCTTGTCTGCAAGGTATTTAATAACGCGTGTAGACTTATCTGTAATAGGCTTTCCGCTCAAGCCTCCATCACCAATTTCAGCAAGCCGCTCCTCCGAGGTTTTTAAACCTTCTCTTGACACTGAGGTATTACTAGCGATAACCCCGTCTAAATTTGTAGTAGTAACAAGATCTATAATTTCATCCAATTGTTGATCATTCAAATCTGGGGCTATCTTTAACACGATTGGTCGCTGAATATCATAGGTGTCATTTGCCTTTTTTACAGCACCAATAAGTGATTCTAGATATTCTTTATCATTGAGTTTTGCATGACTTGATACATTAGGACAACTCACATTCAACACAAAATAATCTACATATGGATGAAGGGCGTGGAAACATTCAAGATAATCAGCAGTGTAATCTTCTGGTTTGGTATCTGTATTCTTTCCGATATTTCCACCTCTTAGAACGCCTTTATTCTTTTTCAATCGTGGTATAGCTTCTGCCACTCCGCCATTATTAAATCCCATACGGTTAATAAGTCCGCTATCTTCTGTCAAACGAAACAATCGTTTTTTAGGATTCCCTAGCTGACCTTTAGGAGTCAGAGTTCCAATTTCTATAAAACCAAAGCCAATAGCTCCTAATTCATTATAGAGCTTTGCATCCTTATCAAATCCAGCAGCCAGACCCACTGGATTTTTAAACTTGAGGCCAAAAACTTCACGCTCTAATCGTGGATCTTCAATCAAACCCCATTTTTTTATGAGTCCGCCAAGACCAATACGAAAGAGTCGGCGTATCCATGCGAAGGTGAAATAATGCACCTTTTCAGGATCAAATTGAAAAAGTAATGGTCGAAGAAGCAGTTTATACATTTTGGCAATTTTCTGTTTACAAAAGTAATTCAAAAAGCCTTAATTTTGGGAAGAACTGCAGTCGCATTTTTTATACCAAAATCGATGAAAACTTTTTATTTTTTTGTACTCCTTTTTGGAGCCTCATGGTTTTCATTTGGCCAAACTAAGCCAATGGAAACTTTTACAGAAAAACCTATAGAAATAGGCAGTTCAATAAGCATTTTCTCTGCTTCTTTGAATGAGACTAGAACAATCAACGTATATCTTCCAGCAAGCTATTCAAAAGAATCTACCGCATCCTACCCAGTCATTTATCTCTTAGACGGAAGTTTAGACGAAGACTTTATTCATATCGCAGGGCTCGTTCAGTTTTCCACATTTGCGTGGGCTCAACTCATTCCAGAATCTATTGTTGTAGGTATCTCCAACGTCGATCGAAAAAGAGATTTTACGTACCCCACAACTAACGCAAAAGACAAAAAGGACTTTCCGACAACGGGTGGATCTGAAAAATTTATTGCATACCTGGAAAACGAACTACAGCCGTTTATGGCTAAAGAATATAGGATTACAGAAGATCACACCCTCATTGGACAATCCTTAGGCGGTTTACTCGCTACAGAAATCCTTTGGACAAAACCTTATCTTTTTTCAAAATATGTGATCGTAAGTCCGAGCCTGTGGTGGGATGACAACTCCTTGCTTTCGCGTAAGCGTAGCCCCTTAAAAAATCCCAAGAAAGTGTTTATTGCCGTTGCTCAAGAAGGTCCAATTATGGAAGCTGCTGCAATGGGTCTGGCAGCCAACATAAAAACAGATAAAAATATTCATACATACTTTAAATATCTCGACGACTTGGACCATACTAATACTTTACACCAAGCCGTTTATGAAGCCTTTAAAGTTTTATACACTAAAGAAAAACAAGCCAACCATGATTAATAAACAAGCACTTATAGATCGTTTTCTAAGCTATGTAACTATAGATACTGAAAGCGATCCCAAAAGCGATACGACTCCCAGTTCTGAAAAACAATGGGACCTAGCAAGACTTCTAGCAGAACAACTAGAAACCATGGGAATGACAGAAGTGAGCATAGATGACAACGCCTATGTGATGGCAACTTTGCCTTCAACTGTAGCTCATGATGTTCCTGTTATTGGGTTTGTTTCACATTTTGATACCACACCTGATTTTACAGGAAAAAATGTCAAACCACAAATTATAGAAAAGTATGATGGTGGAGATATTGTATTAAATAAAGAACAAAATATTGTTTTGTCTCCTGATTACTTTGACGATTTAAAACAGTATCAAGGCCAAACGATTATTACTACCGATGGCACCACTTTGCTCGGAGCAGATGACAAGGCAGGAATTACAGAAATTATGGAGGCGATGCAATATCTTTTAGCACATCCAGAAATTCCCCACGGTAAAATACGCGTTGGCTTTACGCCAGATGAAGAAATTGGACGTGGAGCTCATAAGTTTGACGTTGCAAAATTTGGCGCCTCTTGGGCATATACTATGGATGGTAGTCAGATAGGCGAATTAGAATATGAAAATTTCAATGCAGCAGGAGCTGTTGTGACTGTAGAAGGAAAAATTGTACATCCAGGTTATGCCAAAGGCAAAATGGTCAATAGTATGTATATCGCGACAGATTACATCAACAGCCTTCCTAGATTGGAAACGCCAGAACACACCTCAGATCGTGAAGGATTTTTCCACCTTTATAGTATTGATGGTGGAGTAGATAGTACAAAATTAGAATACATCATAAGAGACCATGATAAAGGACATTTTGAAGCGCGAAAAGAAATGATGGTAAAGCTCGCCAATGAACTCAATGCCCAATTGGCCAAAAATGTAGTGACAGTTGATATAAAAGATCAATACTACAACATGCGTGAAAAGGTAGAACCTTTAATGCATATAGTAGATATAGCCGAAGAAGCCATGACCGAACTAGGTATTGAACCAATAATCAAACCTATACGTGGTGGAACAGATGGATCTCAATTATCCTTTATGGGACTCCCCTGTCCCAACATTTTTGCTGGAGGTCACAATTTTCACGGGCGCTATGAATATGTGCCTGTTGAGAGTATGATGAAAGCGGTAGAAGTCATTGTCAAAATAGTAGAAATTACTGCCAAGAAATACAACTAAGCACACCCAATTTAATGAAGGTCAATCGCTATTGGTGGAAAGAAGGAATCGTTTATCAGATCTATCCAAGAAGTTTTAAGGATACGACTGGAAATGGTATTGGAGACTTGCGGGGAATCATTGAGAAGCTAGATTATATTGCTAGCCTTGGAGTCTCTATTATTTGGTTAAACCCTATATATGACTCCCCCAATGACGATAATGGCTATGATATAAGAGATTATCGCAAGATCATGGCTGAATTTGGAACCATGAGTGATTTTGAGGAGTTGCTAGCGGGCATGAAGAAGCGTAATCTCAAGCTTATCATGGATCTTGTTGTAAATCATTCTAGTGATGAACATCAATGGTTCCAAGAGTCTCGTAAAAGCCGATCCAATCCATACCGAGATTATTTTCATTGGTGGCCGGCAGAGAAAGGAGATCCTCCCAAGCGATGGAGCTATTTCGATACCGATTCTAACGCATGGAAATACGATGAACAAACGGATGCTTATTATTTGCACTACTTCGCCGTTAAGCAACCTGATTTAAAATGGGAGAATCCTGAGGTTCGTCGCGAGATTTATGAGATGATGCATTTTTGGTTGCAAAAAGGAGTAGATGGATTTCGAATGGATGTAATACCATTCATAAGCAAGGACACTACATATCCAGATTTTAAGGTCTCAGAGCCACATGAATATATTGCCTATTACGCAAATGGACCGAAGGTGCATGAATACTTACGCGAACTCAACCAAGAGGTCATTTCAAAATATGATGCCTTTACCGTAGGGGAAGGTCCGGGTATATCTAAAGATCAGGCCTTGGATTTTGTACATGAGGATCGCAAAGAAATGGACATGTTTTTTCACTTTGACTTAATGTCCTTAGATCGAAAACATGGAGAAGTATTTTCTATGCGGGAAGACCCTTGGACCTTGCCTGAGTTTAAAAAGATTTTTAATGATTGGGATTCCGCTTTCGCGAAAGCGGGATGGGGCAGCTTGTTTCTTGCCAATCATGATTTTCCCCGCGCAGTTAGCAGGTGGGGCAATGACAGTCCTGAACATTGGAAAAATAGCGCTACCCTACTTCAAACCTTTTTGCTGAGCATGCGGGGTACGCCTTACTTTTATCAAGGCGATGAAATAGGAATGACCAATGTGTGCTTTTCTGATATTGCTGACTATAGAGATATCAATACAATAAATAGGTATCAACAAGTTTTATATAAATCTGGAGATGTGAACGCATTCATGGAGAGCGAAAAACATGCTGCCCGTGAAAATGCAAGGACACCCATGCATTGGAACGACACCACCAATGCTGGTTTTACTACAGGGAATCCTTGGATAAGTTTACATCCCAACTTCAGTAATGGAGTGAATGTTGCAGATCAGGAAAAAGAGGAGTTCTCAATATTAAAGTATTTTCAAAGGATGACTGCCGTCCGATCTAAATATCCGGCATTGGTTTATGGAGATTACGAATGCTTAGATCCTGAACATTTTGAAGTGTACGCATATACAAGAACGCTGGAGGATCAAAGATTTTTAATACTTCTAAATTTCAGTGATGAAATATCCACCTATGTTTTACCAGCACAAATACGGTATAATCGTATTGTTAAGATTATTTCTAATGACCTAATTTTAGATGACCAAACCTATCGAGAA
This sequence comes from uncultured bacterium, assembly GCA_963974305.1. GTDB lineage: Bacteria > Bacteroidota > Bacteroidia > Flavobacteriales > Flavobacteriaceae > Dokdonia. The sequence continues at coordinate 40,148 of CAXBCS010000012.1, read as the reverse complement.
TTTATGCTAAATCCTTGGCAATCTATTATTTATAGAATTGAAAACTAACTAATGCTATTTTTAAATGTTAATTAACATTTAAGTAATACATACTTTTCGTTACAATACAGCGATACTTTTGATCATATTATCGGTGTTTTGAGAGAAAATATATTCTCATATAAAATAAAAAATCATAAACATCTAATAATTAATTAGTTAAATGTTTTTAATTATTCTGAAGTTTGTATATTTACAACATAGAATATCAATATTCTACTATTTGTTCCCTTCCCCTTATTATTTCCCCTCCCCGTTTTAAGTGCATCTCAGTATTAGAGGATGTGTTTATTATGTATTGTTTATGTTTTATTGCTAGACAATATGATAATCAAATCTGTGATCGTAAAGCTCACACTAAACTGTGTATGAATTAACCATTTTTTTTAACCTTTTAACTCTATTAATTATGAAAAAAGTAATTTTATGTGCAGCAGCACTAATGTGTGGAACCATGATGTTTGCACAATCGAACACAAGTGATGTATTACAAACTGGCAACGGCAACGATGCAGAGGTTGCACAAACAGGCCTGACAAATGATTCAGACATTACACAAACTGGTAATAACAATGATTACCAAACGACGCAAAATGGAACTAGCAATATTTCTACAGCGACACAAACGGGTCACCGCAACTTAGGGGGAGGACCTGGGTTAACATGGGGAACCTTGCAACTGGGTACTAACAACTTATCGACTACCACCTCTGATGGTAATGATAACAACACTGGTACAGCGCAACAAGGTAACAATAACGTGGGGCTCATCGATCAAGATGGTAATGGAAACTATGCTAATGGAGCACCATCAGCTGCCTTCTTTGGCTTATTACAAGTTGGTGATGACAACTCTGCAGTAATCGATCAAGATGGGAATGATAATTTTGGCTCATCTGCCCAACGTGGTAATGACAATGATTATAGAACTACCCAAAACGGTAACGACAATTTCTCTTCAACGACCCAAACTGGAGATCGTAATAATGGTACCTATTTATGGGGTACAAACCAACAGGGAAATAACAACTTTGCGTCCAGTAACTCAACAGGAGACGATAATGAAGCTGGAACAGGACAGTATGGAAACTTTAACACATCTTCCATTGACCAAATTGGGGATAGAAATGATGCTAATGGTGGTTTCTTTGGAAATTATCAAGTAGGTAATGGCAATACTGCTTCTATTTCACAAATTGGTGATGACAATGACGCTCAAAATACGCAGATAGGAAATGCAAACAACGCATCTACCTCTCAAATGGGCACGTTTAATGTTAGCACAACGGATCAATTAGGTAACTTAAATATCTCTTCTGTGATGCAAGATGGTTTTGCTAATATGAGTGATGTTAATCAAAACGGAAACCTAAATACAAGTAGTGTTTCTCAAACAGGAACTACTCATATGAGTACAGTAACACAAAATGGGAACGGTAATGGGTCATCAGTAACCCAAAACAACTAACCAACCAAATAGCTATAAATGTATAGCTGGTTAATGGAGGGCACCTTTGAGTGCCCTTTTTTATGCCCCCACTTCTATGAGGATTAGGATTAATAATTATTACTAAGTCATGCAATTGAATAACTGCTTTTATGTCAATTCTTATGGAAATCCTTAAAAACTAATACTGACTACTTTATCTTAATATAGTTTTACTAGAAAGAGTTTTGACCCACATAGCCCTACTTTCCAAAGGACCCATAATTAAAACAACTAACTAATTAATATATGTTCTAACAATATTCAAACATCTTCAACTTGCTATAAGTCAAATACATAAAGTATGTTTTATTTAGTTTTGTCACTACCAACTCATTGTATTTTGGACAATTTTATAAAAAATCTAAAAATTTATTATTTTTTTTCTTATTCAGATCATCTACTAAACTGCTTTTTATCCGATTTTTTCAACACTTTGACTTGTGTATTAATGGCATTATAAGAATTTTCATGTTAAATACATGACTTTTAACAACTTAGGGGCATTTACCCCTTTGATAATATGAATAATATTATGTACATTTGAAACTGTCAATACAAAAATACTTCCCCTTCTATTGACCTATTAAGAAAAACCTCCCCCCACATTAAAATTTTGATACTAAAGCTATACATATAATGTAATAGCTTCAGATGTTGCCACCCCCTGCAATAGATATAAGTTTATTAACCAAATATTCTAATTATTAATTCAAACATTCTCTTATTATGAAAAAAATGCTTTTATGTGCTGCGGCACTTATGTGTGGAACAATTGCTTTTGCACAATCGAACACGAGTACAGTTTTACAAACAGGAAGCGGCAATGCTTCTGATGTGGCTCAAACTGGATTGATGAATAATTCTGATGTAAATCAGTTAGGTAATGGTAACGACGCTGAAGTTGACCAAGTTGGAACTACAAATGATTCTGATAAAGATCAGTTAGGTAATGACAACCAGTACAAAACTTCACAAACAGGTACTGACAATACAACCACTACTTTACAAGATGGTGATCGTAACCAAGGTGGAGGTACTTTTCTTATCTATGGTACTCTTCAAAACGGTACAAACAATGATGCTGTCACAACTTCTACTGGAGATGACAACAACGCTGGTACAAGACAATTTGGTACAGACAACACATCTGACATCAATCAACTAGGTAATCGAAACGTAGCTAATGGTGTTCAATGGGGTGTTCGTCAAGCTGGAGATCGCAATGATGCTGATGTAGACCAACTAGGTGATGATAACCTTATGGACAACTTGAGACAAGATGGTGCTGATAACTATTTTAAAATTACCCAAAATGGTAATAATAACGAAGCAAGCTCTTTACAAGATGGTAATCGTAACACAGGTGGAGGAATTGGACTAATCTGGGGTATTCATCAATTTGGAGATGATAACGACGCGACCAACTCTTCTATAGGGGATGATAACGACTCTGGTTCTGGACAGTACGGAGATTTCAATAATGGTGAAATTGAGCAAGTTGGTAATAATAACGACGCTAACGGCCCATCTTTTGGAAACTACCAAGTAGGAGACAGAAACGACGCTTATATCGGACAGTTTGGAGATTTCAATGATGCTCAAAACACATCTATTGGAGATGATAACGAAGCGGCTACTTCTCAAGATGGAGATCGTAACATAAGTACTACGAACCAAAATGGAGATTTAAATGATTCTGATGTAGATCAAAATGGAGATGACAACAAGTCTGATGTTGATCAAATTGGTAACAGTAACACTTCTACCGTTTTTCAAGATGGTATGATGAATATGAGTACTGTATTACAAAATGGTAACAGTAACACTAGTAGTGTTTCTCAAACTGGAACAACTCACATGAGTACAGTTACACAAAATGGAAACGGAAACGGTTCTACAGTTACTCAGAATAACTAAGAGTTCAAAAAAAGCTAGACTAAAAAACAGCTATTTGATTAAGGGCACCTTTGGGTGCCCTTTTTTTTGTTTATAAAAAATTGATTACGAATTTCGACTTCATTAATTCCAAATTTTCAACAAGCTTTTCCTAGCCAAAGGCTGATGCTTTGAGTCCCTTTTTTGTATCTTTAAGCAAAGATTATTTATGAATATTCCCACTATCGATCTCCCCAGAATCGTTGTCATAGGGGCTGGTTTTGCAGGGCTTCAAGTCGCAAAACATATAGATACCCGCCATTACCAACTCGTGCTAATCGACAAAAATAATTATCATACTTTTCAACCTTTATTATATCAAGTTTCTTCAGCAGGACTTGAACCTGACTCTATCGCCTACCCTATTCGGAAAATTCTTAGTAGTAAAAAGAACACCTTCTATAGGCTTGCGCAAGTAAAGAACATACATCAAGAGACTTCTGTCCTTGAAACAGATATTGGAGATTTACAATATGATAAACTCGTTATCGCAACAGGAGCTACTAATAATTTCTTTGGCAACACTGCCATCGAGAGAAATTCACTCCCAATGAAATCGCTTACGGATGCCTTGAACCTCCGTTCTAAGATTCTAGGAAATTTTGAAAAAGCCCTAAATACCACCGATCTAGTGTATCGTGAAGCATTGATGAATTTTGTGATCGTAGGTGCTGGCCCTACGGGTGTAGAACTCGCTGGTGCGCTTGCAGAATTAAAAAATAAGATTCTGCCTCATGATTTTCCAGACCTCGACTTAAGAGTCATGAAAATCCATTTGATCGAGGCGGCTCCAAGAGTTTTAGCCCCTATGAGCGAACGCTCTTCAGAGAAGGCACATAAAGACTTAAAAAAGCTAGGTATACATATCTGGACAAATACCTTAGTTACAGATTACAAAGACAACATTGTTCATACTAATGGTAGTGAAACCTTCAACACAGATACGCTCATTTGGGCCGCTGGTGTAAAAGGAACCTTTCCTGAAGGAATTTCGCCTGAAGATATAGGAAAAGGGAATCGAATTTTTACAGATGGCTTTTGTCTAATGAAAAATTCTTCCAACATCTATATACTCGGCGATGCTGGATTGATACAATCCACTCAATATCCCGACGGACTCTCAATGCTAGCTTCGGTAGCCATGCAGCAAGGAAAATATCTAGCCAAACTTTTTAACAAACAATTTAAAAATAAAAAGGAGACACCTTTTGTCTATAATGATAAAGGCTCTATGGCAACCATAGGAAGAAACAAGGCCGTTGTAGAAACCAAAGGATTTAAGTTTCAAGGCTTTTTTGCTTGGATCGTTTGGATGTCAGTACACCTTATATTACTTGTTGGTTTTAGAAACCGACTCATCGTACTAATTAACTGGATGTGGAATTACTTTCACTACAATAATGGGCTTCGTTTGATTGTACGTCCATATATAAAGCCCTCTCTAAAGGTTGAAGAAAAATAACGGTTTAATCTAAAATCAATACGCTTACTCTATTCTCCAATGCGTTTGCGTTTCTTCTTAACTTTTGGAGGATCAACTTCTGGTTCAGCTGGACTTTTAGCCGCCTCTGTTTCCGGAACAATTAGCTTTTCCTCTGCAGATTGAATTTCTGATGGAGCTTGGATTGCATATTTCTCCAATATTTTATCTACACAATTGATTCCATCAATCGCGGCAGACATAATTCCTCCTGCATATCCGGCACCCTCGGCGCAAGGATATAATCCTTTGACTTCTACATGCTCCAAGGTCTCCCAATCTCGTGGAATAGACACTGGAGAAGATGTCCTGCTTTCTGGAGCATGGATAACCGCCTCATTGGTCAAATAACCTTTCATCTTCCTTCCAAAACCTAAAAAGGCCTTCTTTAAACGCTTCGATATTAATGGAGGAAGTACCTTATTCAAATCAACACTCACTATGCCGGGTTGATAGGATGTTTTTGGAAATTTGGACGATATCCGACCGTCTACAAAGTCACGCATCTTTTGCGCGGGTACAGCCTGTGTTTTGCCTGCAGCAACCCAGCAATCATGTTCTACTTTCTTTTGAAAATCTAAACATACAAAGGGATCACCCTCTTTATAATTAGGTAAATCTTTGGGTTCAACGCTTACTACTATCCCCGAATTGGCATAGGGGTTATCCCGTTTACTCGGACTCCAACCATTGGTGACAACTTCGTCTTGGGCTGTTGCACAGGGAGCGATAATACCTCCTGGACACATACAGAATGAATAAACCCCCATGCCGTCTATTTGCTGTACTAAACTATAAGAAGCAGGTGGTAAATAAGGGTTATCACTATCTCCATGATATTGAATCTTATCGATCAATTCTTGTTGGTGCTCAATGCGAACCCCAATAGCAAAGGGTTTAGCTTCTATTTTGATACCTCGTTTGTGGAGTAAATAGAAGATATCGCGCGCCGAATGTCCGGTCGCAAGAATTACATTATCAACATCTATCCAATCTGTATCATTAATCTGAATGGCTGAGATAGCACTATCAGTGACTTTTAAATCCGTTAATTTATTTCCAAAACGCACCTCACCTCCAGCGGCAATGATAGCTTCCCGCATATTGGTGATAATCTTGGGTAACTTATTGGTGCCAATATGTGGGTGTGCATCCACTAAAATATCTTCTACTGCACCAAAATGCACAAACCACTCTAAGGCTTTTAGCACATTTCCACGCTTCTTTGAGCGTGTGTATAACTTACCATCTGAATAGGTGCCCGCCCCTCCTTCTCCAAAACAATAATTGGAATCTGGGTCGACAATATGATCTTTATTAATGGCCGCAAGATCACGCCTGCGAGCCCTCACGTCCTTACCACGTTCAAAAATGATAGGTTTTAGTCCGCCCTCAATAGCACGTAAGGCTGCATATAAACCTGCAGGCCCAGCGCCAATAATTGCAATTTCCTTGGCGTTAGAAACATCCTGAGCTACAAAAGGCGGAATCTCCTCTCGAGGCTCGTCATTTTTCCAAAACTCAATTTGTAGTAAGATTTTTACAGGTTCTTTTCGGGCGTCAATAGATCGTTTCCGAATATCCCATTCTCGTACATCATCTGCTCGTAGTCGTGCTTTCTTAAAAGCCAATTCTGCGATATAATCGTCATCCTCAACTTTTTCGGGAAGCACTGATATTTGAACAAGGGTTGACATAGGAGCTATTGATTAATGGGGATGTTTTTTTTGTTGTTGGTATGTTGGTATGTTGGTATGTTGGTATGTTGGTATGTTGAAAAAGTAAAAACAACCAAGAATACACAAGCAATCCTATGAAATTTATGCCTTGCTTAATTGGTTAATCAAAGTTTTCAAGTCAATTGTTTCTTGGGTTCCTTCAGTCATATTCTTTACAGTGAGGGTTTGATCTTTTACTTCTTGCTCCCCAGCTAGGATTACAAATGGAATGTCCCGGCGATTGGCATAGGTCATCTGTTTTTTCATCTGCTTGCCTGAGGTCATCTTATCTGGGTATAATTCAGCTGCAATTCCTTGAGCGCGTAAAGCGCTTATGGCTTTCATCGCATAGGCAGCCTCTGTATCTCCAAAATTGATAAATAACACCTTGGTTCCTTCTACAGCTTCTTCTGGAAACAATCCTAACTCTTCCATCACCAAATAGATTCTATCCAAACCAAACGAAATTCCTACTCCGCTCATATCTTTCAAGCCAAAAATACCTGTAAGGTCATCATAACGACCTCCGCCGCCAATACTTCCCATGGAAACTCCTTCTGGGGCGCTGACTTCAAAAATAGCGCCTGTATAATAGTTTAATCCTCTTGCTAAGGTGACATCCAATTGCAACTGAGCCGATTGTAAACCTAAATCTTGAATAGCCTTATTAATAAAGGACATTTCTTCAATTCCTTGCATTCCTGTTTCAGAATCTGCTAGAAGTGTCTCTAAGGTACCCAATTGATCTCCAAAACTTCCCGAAAGACTAAATAAAGGTGCAACTTTATCTATTGCTCTTTGAGAAATTCCTTTAGCGAGCATTTCTTTAGTAACACCTGCTTCTCCTATTTTATCCAATTTATCCAAAGCCACGGTAAAATCGATAAGCTTATCGGCAGCTCCTATTACTTCGGCGATACCAGATAAAATTTTGCGGTTATTCATTTTGATAGTAACACCTACTAATTTGAGGGCTGAAAATACTGCATCATATAACTGTACAAATTCTACTTCTTGCCATAGAGAAGTACTTCCAACAACATCTGCATCACATTGGCAGAACTCTCTAAACCTTCCGCTTTGCGGACGATCGGCTCGCCATACCAATTGCATCTGGTAGCGTTTAAACGGAAAAGCAATGTCGTTCTGGTGTTGTACGACATAACGCGCAAAGGGTACTGTTAAATCATAACGCAAAGCTTTTTCAGAAATTTGCGGTGTGAGAGCTGCTGAGTCCGCTTTCACGCCTGCCTGTCCTGTAGGCAGGAAAGCGTCATTCTTCACCTTGCTCAAATAATCTCCACTATTGAGAATTTTAAAAATCAATCGATCTCCCTCTTCCCCATACTTTCCCATTAGGGTACTGCTATTTTCAAAACTCGGAGTTTCAATTGGCTGAAACCCAAAACGCTGAAAATTTGTACGAATCGTATTCATTATATAATTGCGCTTTGCCACTTCTTTGGGTGAAAAATCGCGAGTTCCTTTGGGAATGGAGGGTTTTTGAGCCATGATGGTTGTTTCAGATATCACTTCCTTAATTGTGGGAAGGTTGAATTTCTTAGTATCTGGCAAATATCATAAAAATTGCTAGTTTGGAATAATTTTTCACTCCCTAACGTAACTTTTTTAAAGGTTAGTAGTCTTATGAGAGAGTAATCAAAACCACAACCATGAAACGTTTTCTAGTATCTCTCTGTTTAAGCTGTTTTTCATTGCTCACTTTTGCCCAAGAAATTAGCGGAGATTGGAACGCATTACTTAACGTTGGCGGACAAAAACTGCCTGTTATTTTTCATATTACAGAAGCAGAAGGTGCCTACTCGGGTACCTTAGACAGCCCTAAGCAAAATGCTTTTGGCATGCCAATGAATGCTGTTACCTATACCGATTCAACATTACATATCGAGTTAGCGCAATTGGGAATTACTTACGATGGCGCACTTGTAGATGGTGAATTTACTGGAACTTTTAAACAAGGTGGTATCGAAGTACCTCTTAATTTAAGTCGAGGAGAGGCCACAGCTGTTGAATTTATTAGACCACAAGAGCCTAAAGCTCCATTCCCATACATAGAAGAAGAAGTTAGCTTCACCAATCCAAACGGAGGCCATGTTCTATCAGGAACCCTGACCATGCCTAAAAGTTTGATGCGTGGTAAGACAAAATATCCAGCGGTCATTTTAATTACAGGATCAGGACCACAAGATCGTAATCAGGAGTTGCTCGGACATAAACCGTTCTTAGTACTTGCCGATTATCTTACAAGACAAGGGATTGCTGTACTTCGTTATGACGATAGAGGTACTGCAGAAAGCAAGGGTGTTTTTGAAGGCGCCAATAGTCTTGACTTTTCGTATGACGCCGAGGCTGCCATGGAGTATCTATTAACGCGATCCGATATTCATCCAGATAAAATAGGCTTTGCAGGTCATAGTGAAGGGGGATTTATTGCTCCAATGATTGCCGCACGAAATAAAAAGGTAGGATTTATTGCGCTCTTGGCTGGATTAGGTCAGCCTGGCGATGAATTACTTGTTGAACAAGGCTACCTAATAGGAAAGGCACAAGGCTTACCCGAGGCAGAGCTACAAGAAAATAGAATAGCACAAGAGACCATTTTTGGAATCATCAAAGAACATTATGGTGATACTCCACTAATTAAAGAGAAAGTAAGTGCATATATGAAAGAAATGCTCGAAAAAAAACCAGAAGCGATTCCGGAAGGCTCGAGTGTTGAAGATTTGATGAAGCAACAAATGAGTACCATTACTGGAGAATGGTTTCAATATTTAATAGTGACCGATCCTACACCTAATTTAGAAAAAGTAAGCTGTCCTGTATTAGCCATCAACGGTTCCTTGGATTTACAAGTACCCCCAAAAGAAAATTTAGGAGGGATTGAAATGTCACTCAAAAAAGGTGGAAATAATGACGTTACCATTTTAGAAATTCCTAATTTGAACCATCTTTTCCAAACCACAGAAACAGGAAATCCAGCCGAATACGCAACTTTGGAAGAGACCTTTTCTCCCATTGCATTGAAAATTATAGGCGATTGGATTTTGGAAAACACTAATAAATAAAAGAAAGCATGTTTGCACTCTTTAGAGAAAATTTTAGAATTGCTTGGGACAGTATCAGAAGTCAGCTGCTACGTACCCTTATTACGGTATTTATTATAGCGATTGGTATCACTGCCTTGGTCGGCATTTTAAGTCTGATCAATGCTTTGACAGTAAGCTTAACGGGGAACTTGTCTGATATGGGGAGTAATACCTTCACGATTCAACGCTATGAATTTACCTCCCAGCGATCTGATGAAAAGCGTAAAGTCAATCCTGTGATTAGCTACCAACAAGTAAAACAGTTCAGTGAAGATTATAATTACCCAACCGCAAATACATCTATATCCTTTACAGGAACTACAGGTGCTGAAGTAAAGTTTGAAAATGAAAAGACAGATCCAGAAGTTTCTGTTTTGGGAGCCAATGAGAATTTTCTCGACAATACGGGTTTAAAATTAGAGAGTGGTCGAAATTTCACAGTTTTTGATATTTCAAACAACACTAATGTCTGTATTCTCGGTAGTGATTTCCGCAAGAATCTATTTAAGAGTGAAAATCCAATTGGAAAGAAAATCAGCATCCGAGGTACTAAATTTACCGTTATTGGCATATTAGAAGAAAAGGGTTCTACCTTTGGCAATCGAGTCGATTTAAGAGTTATTATTCCCATTCAAGTGGCGCGCTCTATGTTTACCCAACCCCTTATAAATTATAATGTAAGTGTAAAGGTGGTAGATGCTGAACTTATGGACAGTGCTCAATATGAGGCGATTGCTGCTTTTAGGAATGTGCGATCCCTCTCACCTATCGAAGAAAATAATTTTGGAATGCAGCGCAGTGATGATCTGATTCAGCAAATTAAAGAAGACACTGCTACTATTAATATTGGAGCCTGGGTAATTAGTTTATTGACCATTTTTGGTTCATGTATTGCCTTACTTAATATAATGCTGGTATCTGTTACCGAACGAACTCGAGAAATCGGAGTGCGTAAAGCTTTAGGGGCAAAAAGATCAACAATCGCTTTTCAATTCTTATATGAGGCTATATTAGTTGGCCAAATGGGTGGAGCACTTGGCATACTGTTGGGCTGCGGGATAGGTTATGTAATTTCAAAATTCATATTCAAAATTGATTTCACCATTCCCTGGGCCGCAATTATTGCAGCAACTACTATCACTTTTGTGGTAGCTTTAATTTCAGGAATTGTACCTGCCTTGAAGGCTGCACGTTTGGATCCAATTGAATCTTTACGATATGAATAGGTTGTAAAAGTTTACCGCAAATAAAGATATTAATATCAAAAAGTCCCCCTCTTGCATGTGCAAAAGGGGGACTTTTTCTAATACTAATTAGTAATAACTAGTGAATGTTTCTGGCTTATTTCTAAGGAAAATACAATTCTAAAAATAAAAGCCCGATCGCGAGACCGGGCTTTTACAAAGTTTAGTTGAGAAGTGCTTCAAACTTCATCGATTTATATGGTATAACACTTAAAGCCTTAGAATAATTAAGAAGAAACTGTATGGTCTCTAATTTTGGGTTCATATTGTTTGCCTTTTTTCCCGGCGTGGGTTGAGAGTAAATTTTTGCCATTTAAATGCGTTTTGATACTGGTTTCATATCCTTAACGCACTTCTTTCTCTCATATTGTATGGTGCCACTGAAAATTCAAAAACCCAAGATCATGGCAACCATATCATCTTAATCTGTCAATACTATATTGTGCTTTTCAATCACCTTACGAAGATTTATCAATGCATAACGCATTCTTCCTAAAGCCGTATTAATACTCACTCCAGTACGTTCAGAAATTTCTTTAAAACTCATTTCTTGATACACACGCATGTGTAATACTTCACGTTGATCATCTGGAAGTTCAAGAATCAAACGACGTACGTCACTTTCAACTTGATCCTTACACATTTGCTTTTCAGCATTCAAACTAGAATCACTCAACACAGAAAATATGCTGAATTCACCATCGTTATCAAACTTAGGCATACGATTATTACGTCTGAAATGATCTATTACAAGGTTATGAGCTATACGCATCACCCATGGCAAGAATTTGCCTTCCTCATTGTACTTACCTCTTTTAAGGGTTCTGATTACTTTTATGAATGTATCTTGAAAAACATCTTCAGCGACATCGCGATCATACACTTTAGAATAAATAAAGCTATAAATACGTTGCTTATGTCTTGCGATTAAAACAGCTAGTGAATTTTCGTCTCCGGTGATGTAATTTCGAACGAGGGTAGCATCGTCTATTAACACATTTTTCATAATATAACTTTTGTAGGTTTAAGAGTATTTCGGGAATACTCCGATAAAATTTCTAAAAAGTAATATTATGCTATAGGCAGTTGTCTATTTATTGTGTTAGTACTTGGTAAATATAAACTAAAAGATGTTAAAAAAGCAAAAACAAAATAATATTTCTTTTAAAATATTCGTCAATCCCTTTGTTTTCGGTGTGCCACAGAAATAGTATCTTTACTGCTATTCTAATAAATTGCGATGCAAAGAGACATTTCGACGGTAGATCCTAAGAAGAATATTATCATAAAGGGTGCCAAACTCCATAATTTAAAGAATATTAATGTTATTATTCCGCGCAACCAACTTGTTGTGATCACGGGACTATCTGGCTCTGGTAAATCTAGTCTGGCTTTTGATACACTTTATGCAGAAGGCCAACGACGTTATGTCGAAAGCCTTTCCTCCTATGCACGTCAATTCTTAGGCCGACTAAATAAGCCAAAAGTCGATTTCATCAAAGGCATCTCACCAGCTATTGCTATTGAACAGAAAGTAAATAGTACTAATCCTCGTTCTACTGTAGGAACTACCACAGAGATCTATGATTACCTGAAGTTGCTTTACGCTCGTATAGGTAAAACCATCTCTCCCATTTCTGGTAATGAAGTAAAGAAAGATACCGTAACCGACGTGGTTGTTTATATAAACGCTTTCGCGAAAGCGCAAAAACTCCTACTCCTCGCACCAATACATCTAGAGAAAGGCAGAAAATTAGAAGACAAACTTCAGGCATTATTACAACAAGGATATGCTCGTGTTAAAATCAAAGACGAGGTGGTACGCCTTGATACACTCGATGGTCTGCTTAAAAAAATAAAAGCAAAAGACATCTTCCTAGTTGTGGATCGTATTGTAACCAATCCAGGAGATGAAGATTATACAAATCGCTTGGCTGACGCTATCCAAACAGCGTTTTTTGAAGGAAAAGGGAGCATTTTCATTGAAGAACTTTCCAATGGAAACCAAAGACAGTTTTCAAATACCTTTGCCTTAGATGGCATGACGTTTTTGGAACCTAATGTACATTTGTTTTCATTTAATAACCCCTACGGAGCTTGTCCTACTTGTGAAGGATACGGAGATGTCATTGGTATTGATGAAGATTTAGTAATTCCTAATACAGGTCTTTCTGTTTTTGAAAACGCTATTTTTCCTTGGCGCGGAGAAAGCATGAGTGCATATAGAGACGAATTGGTCAATAGTGCCTACAAATTTGACTTCCCTATTCACAAATCATATTTTGAACTTTCAGATGAACAAAAGCAACTGCTCTGGGATGGAAACAAATACTTTAAAGGAATTAATGAATTTTTTAAATATCTAGAGGCCAAAGCCTATAAAATTCAAAACCGTGTGATGCTATCTCGCTATCGCGGAAAAACAAAATGCCAAACATGTAAAGGAAAACGCCTGCGTCCGGAATCTAACTATGTGCAGGTAGGCGGAAAAACCTTGGTAGATCTCGTTACTCTACCCTTAGATGAAGTAGCAGACTTCTTTAGCCAACTCACACTGAGCGACCACGATGCGACTATAGCCAAACGTTTATTGCTTGAGATTAATAGTCGGCTGGAATTCCTTTCCAAGGTAGGTCTCAATTACCTTAACCTCAACAGAAAATCGAATACACTCTCCGGTGGAGAATCACAGCGGATTAATCTAGCTACCTCTTTAGGAAGTAGTTTAGTGGGATCCATGTATATATTGGATGAACCAAGTATAGGTTTACATCCTAAAGACACTGAAAAACTGATTGAAGTATTAAAATCTTTAAGAGATTTGGGTAATACGGTGATTGTGGTAGAGCATGATGAAGACATTATGAAAGCTGCCGATGAAATTATTGATATTGGTCCAGAAGCAGGAACCTTTGGCGGACATGTAGTTGCCACTGGTAACTTTGAGGAAATACTAAAAAGTGATTCCCTTACCGCTGGCTACCTCAATGGAACTTTAGAAATTGCGGTCCCCGTAAAACGACGTAGTACAGATTTCTATATCGACATCATAGGAGCTCGTGAGAATAATTTACAAAATCTAGACGTTCGTTTTCCTCTAGGTGTTTTCACTGCCGTGACAGGTGTTTCTGGAAGTGGAAAAAGTACCTTGGTTAAAAAACTCCTCTACCCCGCCGTTTTAAAAGCTGTGGGCGGATATGGCCAAAAAGCAGGACAGTATACAGAGATCAAAGGAAAGTTTGATAATGTAAAAACAGTAGAGTTTGTAGATCAGAATCCTATAGGACGTTCATCAAGATCTAACCCTGTGACTTATATCAAGGCCTATGATGATATCAGAAAGCTCTATGAAAATCAGAAGCTGAGTAAAATTAGAGGCTATAAAACAAAGCATTTTTCCTTTAATGTAGATGGTGGCCGTTGTGAAACCTGTAAGGGAGAAGGCGAAGTGACGATCGAGATGCAGTTTATGGCCGATGTACATTTAGAATGTGAAACCTGTAAGGGCAAACGTTTTAAGAAGGAAGTTCTTGAAGTAACGTTCAATGACAAAAACATCGATGATATTCTCAATATGACCATTGATGATGCGGTTGCATTTTTTAGCGAACATAATGAAGCTAAGATCACACGTAAATTAAAACCTTTACAAGATGTAGGTTTAGGGTATGTTACATTAGGACAGAGTTCCTCTACCCTTTCTGGTGGAGAAGCTCAGCGTATTAAATTGGCTTCCTTTTTAGTAAAAGGAACCACAAAAGAAAAAGCGCTGTTTATTTTTGACGAACCAACCACAGGATTACATTTTCACGATATCAAAAAACTACTCGCTTCTTTTGAAGCGCTTATTTCCAAAGGGCATAGTATTGTGGTAGTTGAACACAATATGGACCTTGTTAAATGTGCCGATCATATTATTGACATGGGACCAGGAGGTGGTAAATATGGTGGGACCGTTGTTGCCTTTGGAACTCCTGAAGAAGTGGCCAAAAGTAAAAAGTCATTGACAGGAAAGTATTTAAAGGAAAAAGTACGCCGCTAGTAATTTCTTAAACGATATTAAGCTTTGTTAAATAGAAACGCAATAACAGTCGATGATTTTGTGTGCATCCACACTTTTGAGAACGCCTGAGGATACTTATCTTTAATAAAAAAACAAAGATGCGTTTTCTAATCACCACTATCCTACTTTGCGGATGTACCCTTTACGGTCAACCAGATACCGAAGTATACCTTTTTGATCTCACTACTGATAGCTCAGGCACGCAATTGAGCAATAAACGGAATATCTCCAATAATAAAGGCTACGATAACCAGCCTTCCTTCTATAATGACAACCAAGTTTTGTTTGCAAGCACAAGAAACGGACAAACGGATATTGCTGCCTTTAATGTGCGAGATTCAGAATTAGTATGGATTAATGATACAGGGTTTGGGAGTGAGTACTCACCAACTAAGATTCCAGGACAAGAAGCAGTTTCTGCAATCAGATTAGATACAACGGGTCTACAGCGATTATATCGCTATGATTTTAAAACGGGAACTTCTAATGTTCTAATTGCCGATCTTGTTATTGGGTATCATGTGTGGTTTAATGATCACATTATACTTTCTGCAGTGCTGGCAGAGGGCCGATTAGATCTCGTTCGTTCAAATCTAAAAGACGGCAGCAATGTTACTTTGCAAGAGAATGTTGGACGTTCCTTGCATAAAATTCCTAATTCAAACCTTATTAGTTACGTTAGTAAAGCGACCGATGATTGGGAAATAAAATCAATAGATCCTCTAACGGGCGAAACAGAAAAAATTGTTGGAATCGGTAAAGAAAATGAAGATTATTGTTGGCTTATCAACGGTACAATTGTTTTAAGTAACAAGAATTCCCTATTGAAATTTAATGCTAAAACAGATACTCGTTGGATCCTTCTTAAAACATTTACCGATCCCAATATATGGAACATCAGCCGGGTAGCCACCAATAGCATTAGCACTCAAATGGCAATAGTCTCTGAAGTTTCGCCTGATGTCATTGTTCAAAAACATATTGACGCTTTCAACGCTGGCGATCGAGCTGCTTATTTTGATTGTTTTTCAAACAATGTGGTTGTACAAAATTACCCCGATCAAGTTCGCTATAAAGGTAAAGAGAAGCTAAAAGCAGACTATAATAATTACTTTGATCGACATACCAATCTAGAAGTTGAGGTTGTCAAGAGAATGGTTTCTGGTAACAAGGTAATCTATGAAGAAATAAGCACTGGCGATGGTAAAAAACAACGACATGCCACAATCTTTGAAGTTGCAAATGGAAAAATAACATCCATGACTTTTATTCCTGATAATGGCAAGGCACTTGAAGAAAAAATGTCTGAACAAATCGTCCAACACCAACTAGAAGGATACAATGCTAGAGATATTGATGGCTTCATGAACACCTACTCAACAGATATTAAGCTTTATAACTATCCAACAGAACTTCGTTCAGAAGGACGAGAGGTGATGCGTGAAGGTTATGCTGGATTCTTTGAAAACACCAAGGATTTACATTGTGAAATCAAAAACCGAATTGTTGTTGGGAACAAAGTGATTGACGAAGAATATATCACTGCTAATGGCGGTAATTTTAGTGCCGTGGCAATATACGAGGTGGTCAAAGGGAAAATTTCTAAAGTGACATTCCTTTAAAAGTTAATCTGTTTAATGACTCTTTACAGTAAAATTCTTGAATGATAATTTATCCACTATGAAAACATCTTATGCTATAATAGTCATAGCACTTCTTATTCTAAGCTGCAAATCGGGCGAAGAAAAGAAAACAACAGCTACTTCTAACGTTCAAGAAACCTTTGCTCCTAAAACAGATCACCAATTACGAGAAGTCTCTAAAGCCGTCATCGCACCAAAAGTAGATGGCATCGCTAGTGATCCTGTTTGGGAAACTGTCCAATGGAATCCACTCGATCAACGTTGGTTAGGAGACGAATTTTCAGCTCAGGATTTTCAGGGACGTTATAAACTTGCCTGGACACCAGAAGCTCTATATCTCCTTGCCGAAATTCAAGATGACATCATTTATGATCAGCATGAAGATCCCCTCAAATTATGGTGGGATGACGATTGTCTGGAGATTTTTATTGACGCCGACAACTCCGGAGGCGGACATCAATATACCCATAACGCCTTTGCTTATCATGTAGCCTTGGATGGTAATGTGGTGGACATGGCACCAGGCGAAGTACCTACGCTATATAACAGTCATGTGAGTTCTAGACATATTACAAAGGGGAACACCACGCTTTGGGAATGTGCAATTACAGTCTATGAAGATACTTTTATTGATGGAGGCGTTAATGATGCAAAGATTTTAGCTGCTGGACAAAAATTGGGCTTTGCCCTCGCCTATTGCGATAATGACGCTAGCAAAGAGCGAGAAAACTTTATTGGTTCTGTTCCAGTCGCTGGAGAAGATAAAAATCGTGGATGGATTGACGCTGGGATTTTTGGTACCATTGTCCTTAAAGAATAATTTCTTCCTCACTTCTTACACTTCCATATTCATCTATAAAAGTACTTTAATGAGGGGGATATTTTAAGTATCTTGTTGACGATCTTAAGTATGCTTTTCGCGAAATTGCGATCCATACCATCACCTTATTCGCTTTTAATCCTGGTCAATGTAAAACAACTCGCGCTGACCGAAAACTTTTAAAAATGTCACAGTTTAAATTCCCTAACAAGTGTAGCTTGATCGTTGTACTTGCCTTTTCAAGCTTTTGTTTACTTCCGAAAGTTGAAGCACAAACAGATACTCGAATCTATGATATTATAGATGCTATATCTCCTGATCGCATAAAACAAGATGTAAAAACTCTCGCCGAATTTGGCACGAGACACACCCTAAGTGATACTGTATCTCAGACAAGAGGTATTGGCGCTGCTAGACGGTGGATAAAAGGATCTTTTGAAAAGACTTCCCAAGCTTGTAATGGTTGTTTAGAGGTTTTTTATCAAAAGGATCTTGTAGAAAAAGGCGCTAATGGTCGGATCACTAAGGATGTAGAAGTGGTCAATGTAGTCGCAATTCAACGAGGTACAAAATACCCTAATCGCTACATACTAATGAGTGGCGATATTGATAGTAGGATCTCTGATCCAAACAACGCAACAGATGACTCCCCTGGAGCCAATGATAATGCCAGCGGAATGGCAGGAACTATGGAGGCAGCAAGAGTTCTTTCAAAATACAAATTTGAAAATAGCATTATATATGTAGGCCTTTCTGGGGAAGAGCAAGGACTTTTTGGTGGCAAAGGCCTAGCTGCTTTCGCGAAAGCGAACAACTGGGAGATCATAGGTATTTTTAACAACGATATGATCGGGAATATTAAAGGTGTTGATGGCGTAATCGACAATAGAACCTTTCGTATTTTTTCAGAACCTGTACCACCTACCGAAACTGAACGTGAACGCAATGCTAGAAGATTTTATGGAGGAGAAGTAGATGGAATTTCTCGCCAACTCGCTCGCTACATCCACAACAATGTAAAAACCTATATGCCTGAAATGAATCCTATGATGGTGTATCGCTTAGATCGTTTTGGTCGTGGCGGACATCACCGTCCATTCAATGATGCTGGCTATGCGGGGATTCGAATAATGGAAGCACATGAGAATTACACCCAACAACATCAGGATATCCGAGCAGAAAATGGTATTAATTATGGAGATACTTTTGAGCATGTGAATTTTGACTATGCGGCTAAGCTAACAGCTGTAAATGCGATCAACCTTGCGAGTATTGCGTGGGCACCTCCGGCACCAAAGAGTGTTGGGATTGGTGGTATCGTTCAACCCAATGCTAAATTTAGCTGGAACGCCGTTGATGGAGCTGTTGCATATAAAATTTATTGGAGAGACACCACTAGCCCAACATGGGATAATGCCCGTTTAGTAGGAAATGTCACCGAATATACCTTAAATGGCATTGTAGTTGATAATTTCTTCTTCGGAGTGGCGGCTGTTGGTAAAGACGGACATGAGAGTCCAGTAGCTTTTCCGAATAAAATTATTAGGAACTAAGAAAACATCCCTCTGCCCGTTGGGCATCTCCCTTCAAAGGGAGAGAAAGGCTGTTAGATAAGAATTAGCTAGACAAAAAAATCATTAAAATCAAAGACCAAATCCCAAATCTCAAATTCCAAAACTCAAAATATATAGAATAAAGACAAGCCCTAATAATCAAAAATAAAAAGGCATGTCCTAACCTTATGATTTAGAGGAAAGAACCTTTCTTTTTGCAAAAGAAATTCGAAAGTTGATTTCTGAACTGAAAAAAACTATAAATGTCATTGAAGACGGGAAACAATTAATAAGATCCTCAGGGTCTGTTGCCGCAAATTATATAGAAGCAAATGAACATTTGAGTAATAAAGATTTCTCGTATCGACTAAAAATATGTAAAAAGGAAGCGAAGGAAAACATTCTCTGGTTACGACTATTAAAAACGGAAAAGAATTTACATAATCATAAAAAAATTGATCACCTCATCCAAGAATGCACTGAATTAAAACTTATTTTTTCTTCAATAATACATAAGAGACAAGGTTAAATAGTGTCATATAAATTTAGTTTTGATTCATGACCTCGTTTTTGGAACTTGGAACTTGGAACTTGGAACTTGGAACTTGGAACTTGGAACTTAAACAACAATACAGCAATTAATACCATATGAAGCACTTAACCGCCTTTACCCTATGCCTACTTGCCTCTGCAAGTCTTTTTTCTCAAAGTTTTACACGTCAAGATACTCTTAGAGGTAGTATCACCCCTCAACGTACTTGGTGGGAAGTTGGACATTATGATCTTAGTGTGGAAGTGTTACCTGAGTTTAAAACCATTATCGGAACCAATGTGATAAGTTATACTGTGTTAGAGGAAGGAGTTAAAGAATTGCAAATTGACTTACAGTCACCAATGGAGATCACCTCAGTAATGCAGGATGGTAATACACTCGATATTCGATCTGAAGGTAGCGCACACTTTATTATACTAGAGTCGGCTCAAACAATAGGTGATGTAAAACGATTGTCCATCGGCTTTGAAGGAAAGCCAAGAGAAGCTATTAATGCTCCTTGGGATGGCGGTTGGGTCTGGAAAAAAGATGGCAACGGCAAACATCAAATTGCCACTGCCAATCAAGGAGTAGGTGCGAGTATTTGGTGGCCTAATAGAGATCACCCAGCAGATGAAGTAGATAGCTTGGATATGCATATTACCGTACCCAAAGATTTGGTAGATGTCTCGAATGGCCGCCTTATTAGCGTTGACAGTACCTCATCTAGCAAAACATATCATTGGCAGGTACGTAACCCCATCAACAACTATGGCATTAATGTAAATATTGGAGATTATGTCAACTTTAGTGAAGTTGTTGCTGGAGAAAAAGGAAACTTAGACATGGACTATTGGGTACTTCGTGATGATCTAGACAAAGCAAAGGAGCAATTTAAGCAAGCGCCTATGATGATGAAGGCATTTGAACATTGGTTTGGCCCCTACCCTTTTTATGAAGATAGTTTTAAGTTGGTACAAGTGCCTTATTTAGGTATGGAACATCAAAGTTCTGTGACTTATGGAAATCGTTTCAAGAACGGTTATTTAGGGCGTGATTTGTCTAGCACTGGCTGGGGTTTAAAGTTTGATTTTATTATTATTCATGAGGCAGGTCACGAATGGTTTGCCAACAATATTACCAACAAGGACACAGCAGACATGTGGATTCACGAAGGGTTTACTGCATATTCAGAAGGCTTATATCTGGATTACCATTTTGGAAAAGAGGCTGCGCGAGAATATGTAATAGGCACAAGAAAGCTCGTCCAAAATGACAGTCCGATCATAGGAACCTACAATCTTAACAAAAGAGGAAGTGGAGATATGTACTATAAAGGTGCCAATATCTTACATATGATTCGTACGATTGCCAAGGACGACGATTTGTGGAGAGAAACACTACGCGGACTCAACAAAGACTTTTATCACCAGACAGTGACTACAAAGATGGTGGAAGACTACATTTCGCGTAAGCTTAATATTAATCTATCCCCATTTTTTAATCAATATCTACGCACTACTAAAATCCCTACTCTCGATTATACATTAGAAACAGGAAACTTTAGCTTCCGCTATGCAGATGTGGTTCCAGAATTTGCGATGCCCTTAGATATTCTTATCGATGGAGTACAAAAACGTATTATACCTACGACTTCTTGGCAAACTGAAAAAGTAGGACGCAAAACAAGTTCAATTGCTATAGCTGAGGATTTTTATGTAAACCTGAGAAAAAAGTAAGCATTTTGCGAGGGCTATTGCAAGCCTTGTTCTTGGTTAATCCTTTAAAAAACAGTACTTTTCATTGACTAAATACTAAACTGTGTTCTTTAAATATGTTCTTCTATTATTTTTTTCCTTAGGCCTGATACTACCAAGTCATGCTCCTGAGGGTTGGACAAGATCTAAGCAGCAAAAATTCTTTCCAATAACCCTAAAAAAGAAAGATGTGTATTTAGGGATGACTTTAGAAAGGCTTCGTAAAGAATGCCCAGATGCCAAACCCATTGCAAATATTTCAGAATTCAAAATAGAATTTACAGAGGTCTCACAAATCCCAGGAATCAAATACTATACTTACCTCTTAACTAAAACAGCCGACCCAAAACTTTATCAAATAGCCATTCATTATGAAGAAATGGAAGGCGTGCAAGCACGTGCAGAAACTCTGCTGGGAAAACCCAACTATCAGGGAGAATGGCGAATGCCTGCCAAAGAAATCAAAGAATATTTTGATATGGGCGTCTGGACTTTTGGCCATAAATGGGTCTATGGAGCCACTCTAAAGGATAGTGAGTGGGAAAAAGGCTTCCAAAACTAAAAACAGTATACCTTGACACATGATCGCCCAGAACTTTATTTTCCAAGAGACGTCGAATGGCGAGAATGGCTGATGCAGAACTTTGATCAATTTCCCCAAGGTATCTATCTCATCTTCTTTAAAATGGATCATCCACAAGCTTCTATGCGCTGGGAAGAAGCTGTACGCGTTGCTTTGTGTTATGGGTGGATAGACAGCACGGTTAAAAGCCTAGGAAACGGAAAAAGACGTCAATTTTTTTGTCCGCGTAACCCCAAGAGCACTTGGAGCAAACTTAACAAAACCTACATCCAAGAATTGGAAATGCAGGGACTCATTCACGATAGCGGACAACAATTAATAGACCTCGCCAAAGAAACTGGCACATGGAGCGCTATGGATGATGTAGAAAATGGAGTGATCCCTGAAGATTTAAAATCTGCTTTCGCGAAAAGCAAAAAGGCCTTTTCCAATTATCAAAATTTTGCTCCTGGCTACCGAAAAAGTTACCTTTCATATCTCCACAGTGCCAAAAGAGAACCAACACGTTTAAAACGAATAGCAGAAATTATTATTCTCTGTGAAGCCAATCAAAAAACTAGAGATGGCGTCTGGGGAAGAACAAACAATAAAAAATAAACTATTGAAAACATACATTTTAATTCCTCTCGCTCTACTGCTACTACTAAGTTGTCAAGAAGAAACACCTAAAAAAATCTTTGACCTGCAAATTAGCAATGTTTCAGTCATTGATGAGCATGGCCAACTAACAATAAACAGCGATGTATTTATCGGGAGTGATACCATTGGAGCTATTGTAGAAACAGATTCTAAAGACATTCCTCTTGCCTTAAAGACGGTTGATGGCAAAGGGAAGTTCTTAATATTAGGACTATGGGATAACCACGTGCATTTTCGCGGAGGCGAAACACTTATTCCTCAAAATGAAAAATTTTTAAAAGAATATCTCAAACACGGTATCACCACTGTGCGCGATGCTGGAGGTGACCTCACTCCTCAAGTTCAACAATGGAACAGAGAAATTCAAAATGGATTACGCCAAGGTCCAACGATCTATACCTCGGGTCCAAAACTCGACGGCCCTAAAGCTCGCTGGGCAGGTTCTTTATCAATAGTTTCATCGGAAGATATTCCAGAAGCCTTAGATTCTCTGCAACAATTGGAAGTTGATTATGTCAAGCTCTATGAAAGTACCTTGGATGGGGCACATTATCTAGACATAATTAAAGAAGCAGAGCGTCGCAAAATGATTACTTCTGGGCATATGCCTTTTACGGTGTCCCTAGAAGAAACAGTAACGGCTGGGATCGACAACATTGAGCATTTGTATTATATACTTAAAGGTTGTTCTTCTGAAGAAGACAGGATTACTGCAAAGGTGAAAAGCGGCGAACTCAGTTTCTGGAGCAGTATGGAGGCTTTGATTGCTACTTATGATGAAGCAACCGCTCAAAAAACATTTGCGCGTTTAAAAGCTAATAAGGTATCGGTGACTCCAACTTTACATATTGGGGATGTGCTGAGCTATTTAGACGAAGTCAATCACGATTTGGATCCTTATTTAAAAGAACTCGACTCTGCTTATATAAAAACCTATGAAGGCAGAATTCGTGGGGCTTTAAGCGCTTCCGCGAAAGCGAAAGAAAACCGCAAAGCATTGCAGCAATTGTTTGTCAAATTGGCAAATGACCTTCAAGATGCCGGAGTATCACTACTTGCAGGGTCTGATGGAGGTGCTTATAATTCTTATATCTATCCTGGTACTTCCTTACACGAAGAATTGAAGCAAATGGTAGTCTCAGGATTAACACCCGCCGAAGCTTTGCAAACCTCTACCTTGAATGGTAGTCGGTTTTTACAAAAAGAAGGTTACACTATGACCGCTGGCGCCAAAGCTGATCTAGTACTTTTGAATAAGAATCCGCTTGAGGTTATTGGGAATACTCAATCCATAGAACTAGTGATCAAAAATGGAAAGATTTTTGAATAAAATGTAGATCCTGTCCCTTATGTTGAAATCAGTTTTGACTTTGAAGCCTCCACTCTTTAAACTATCCCATGATTTTCACCAAGGTTTCTTTCAAGATGTCGTGATTAGAAAATTGACTAGCACCCACGCCTTTGCCTTTGACATCGGCTTCACGTAAAAGAGTAATGATTTGACTCACCTTTTTCATTGGATAATGCTTTGCCGCGACGGTGTACTCTCCAACGAAATATGGATTAACACCAAGGGTTTTGGCAACAGTGCTTTTATCCTTTGAAGGAAGTCCATGATATTTTAAAAGATTACTAAAGAAGCCATAAAGTGATGAAATGGTTAAAACTAGCGGATTGTCTTTTGGATTTTGAGTAAAGTATTGGGCGATGCGCTGTGCTTTTACGACATCCCGTTCTCCAACCGCTTTACGTAATTCAAAGCTATTGAAGTCTTTACTGATTCCAATATTTTCTTCAATTGCTTCTGGTGAAATCTCGCTTCCCTTTGGTAAAACGATCATGAGTTTTTCAAGTTCGTTTTTGATCTTCCCCAAACTCGTACCAAGGTAGTCGACTAAAATTTGGGCCGCTTTGGGTTGGATGTGGTAGCCTTCATCGATGAGAACACGGCGTAACCAATCCCCCACTTGATTTTCATATAGCTTTTTACTCTCGTAATGGATGCCACTCTTTTTTAAGGATTTGGCAAGAGCTTTTCGGCCATCGAGTTTTTTGTATTTATAGCAAACTACCAAAACGGTAGATGGTTGCGGATTATCAACATAAGAAGAAAGCTTATCTATGGTTCGCGATAGATCTTGAGCCTCTTTAACTATTACCACTTGGCGTTCGGCCATCATGGGATAGCGTTTTGCGTTACCCACAATATCTTCTACAGTAACATCACGACCGTAGAGAACCACCTGGTTAAAACCCTTATCAGCTTCATCGAGGAGGTTGTCTTCAATATAATCGGAGATTTGATCAATAAAGTACGGTTCTTCCCCACTGAGGAAATAGATGGGTTTTACCACTCCTTTTTTAATATCGGCGACTATGTTTTTTGCGTGTTGCACTATTGTGATTTGAGATGAGAACTCGTATTTTGCGGCATGCAAAATCTTGCGTTTCCTTCGTACGACTTCCGACTCAAAAGTAGCGAAAACAAACCGTTTATTTTTGACGTCGTGCGCAAAAAATTTGTCAGTCTTGCTCCCGAAGAATGGGTACGCCAGCATGTGCTGCATTTCCTGATACATACCAAGAAGTACCCACTCTCATTAATTAATGTAGAAAAGGAAATTAAGGTGGGAGACACTAAAAAACGTTATGACGTTGTGATCTTTCATCCAGATGGTAGCATTTTCCTTATAGTCGAATGTAAATCATACGCTATTCCGATTACACAGGGAGTATTTGATCAGATTGCTCGTTATAATCTTCAATTAGAAGCAGACTTATTAATGGTAACGAATGGCATGGTGCATTTTTATTGTACTATGGATTATACAGAAGAGAGATATGCTTTTTTACGCGAACTCCCAGATTACAGTGTTTCCAATTAAAATCACATCTTTGTAGTATGAATGTCGCCGTCGTTATTTTAAACTGGAATGGGAAACAACTCCTTGAAGCTTATTTGCCTTCTGTGGTGGAGCATTCTGAGGGTCATGCAACAGTTTATGTGGCAGATAACGCTTCTACCGATGATTCTATAGTCTTTGTTCGAGAGCAATTTGGCGTCCCAGCCAACTCCTTAAAACCGAGGGTAACCCTTATTGAAAACTTGACGAATGGCGGTTATGCAAAAGGATATAATGACGCGCTCAAAAAAATTGATGCAGACGTATATGTATTATTAAATAGTGATGTGGAAGTAACAGCCGGTTGGTTAGACCCTATGATTCGTTTGTTTGAAGAAGATTCAACTTTAGGAGCTGCACAACCCAAAATTAAAGATGCAAAGGATCGAAGTAAATTTGAATATGCCGGAGCAGCTGGTGGATTTCTAGATGCTTTTGGATACCCATATTGCCGAGGCCGTATTTTTGATCATTGTGAAGAAGATGTTGGTCAATATAATGACACGGTGGATGTGCAATGGGCCAGCGGGGCTTGTTTATTTATACGATCAGAAGTATACTGGGCCTTAGAAGGCCTTGATGAAGACTTTTTTGCCCATCAAGAAGAGATTGATCTTTGTTGGCGCGCAAAGAATCATGGTTGGCGTATTGTTTCCTGTGGAGAAAGTGAAGTATATCATTTAGGAGGTGCAACCTTGGCAAAAGCGAGTCCGAAGAAGACCTTTTACAACTTTAGAAATACTTTGTTTGCCTTAGTGAAGAATGTCAAAGGTCCTATAGTGATTTGGCGTGTAATTGCGAGATTGCTTCTGGATGGACTAGCAGCTATCAAATTTCTATTGGAGGGCAAACCCAAACATATACTCGCTATTTTAAATGCCCATCTTAGCTTTTATAGTTTCTTGCCAAGGCTCTTGAAAAAGCGTAAAAGAGGAATTCAAGGAAGGAATTATTACCATCGAGCTTCTATATTAAAAGACTATTACCTTCTTCAGAAACGTAGGTTTAAGGAATTAAACTAATCAAAGTATAAAAATGTGTTAATAGATACTTTAACATTTGTCAATTTTATACATTTACGTAACAATTTAAAATACAAATCGAAATGAAAAAAATGTTAGTTGTGACGGCCAGCGCACTCTTACTTTTGACCTCTTGTGTCTCTAAAAAGGAATATGCAGCAATGGAAGCACGTCAAAAAGAAACGCAGGACCTATTAAACACAGCCACAGTAAAATTAAATACTTGTTTGGAAGAAAAGGCCAGTGCTACTGCGACAGTGACAGCACTTAATGATCAAATTGCAACTCTTAAGGAAAACAATCAGGCTTTGATTAATACTCAAGGGAACTTGACTACACTTTCAACTCAAGGAGCTGTTTCTTTAGAAAATTCTTTAGAGCAGATTCGCGAAAAGGATTTACAAATCAAATATATGCGAGATGCGATTACTAAGAAAGATAGCGTAACGCTAGCCTTAGTAACGAGTCTTAAAGGAGCTTTAGGTAGTTTAGATGATGAGGATATTGAAATAAATGTAGAAAAGGGAGTGGTGTATGTATCTATTTCTGACAAGCTTTTATTCAAAAGTGGACGCTATGACATTACAACTGCAAGAGCTAAGGAGGTATTAGGAAAAGTAGCAACGGTTGTAATTGCGAGACCAGAATTAGAATTTATGGTAGAAGGACATACAGATGATCAGTCTATCCAGAATGCTGTCTTACAAGACAACTGGGATTTGAGTGTAAAACGAGCTACATCTGTAGTACGTATTTTACAAAACGAATTTAACGTACCTCCACAACGTATGGTGGCCGCAGGTCGAAGTTATTATGTTCCTTTAGAAAGTAATGATACTGCAGAAGGACGTTCTAGAAACAGACGTACTCGTATTGTAGTACTACCTAAATTGGACCAGTTCTACAAAATGGTAGAAGAAGGTATGAAAAAAGCAAAATAATACATTAATGTATGCTTACTTATAGTTTCGCTTAAAGCGAAATTTTAAAGCCACTCCTTGCGAGTGGCTTTTTTTTGTTCTAATAATTTATGAAATTAAAGGTTGGCTCCTCTGAAATTTGATGCTGCACCTCCTGTTGAAAAGTCAGAATTCCCTTTTACTTGAATAAATCCTTAAACAAACCTCTTAATGTTTTTAAAAAGGTTTAAAAACATCGATGAAGTACACAATAACTAAATATTATATCGATGAAATACACATTTTAAATATCAGATTTATCGACGAAATGCACTTACTTTAGTATAAATGTTAAATATTAGTGTATTTCACCGAGTAAATAGTGTTTTTTATCGACTAACTTGTATTTCATTCTATATTTGGATCAACAAATCACAGTTATTATGAAAAACATTACTTCAATTGTACTTTTAGTTGCTTTTTCTTTTTCGGCACTTGCGGGTGTTTCTCCAAAAGAAAAACAAGCCCTTGTTGATTTATACACTTCGACAAATGGTGCTGAATGGAACACGACTTGGAATTTAGATGCAGATGTATCTACTTGGAAAGGTGTTACTGTATTTAATGATAACGTAATCGCTTTAAGTTTGGTTGACAATAACCTAACTGGCAAACTTCCTTCTACTATTGGAGATCTTCAGAATCTTAAGGTTTTGAATCTTTATAAGAATAACATTACAGGAAATATTCCTTCTAGCCTATCTACTATTAAAGGCTTGAAGAGTTTAAATCTTTCTTTCAATAAAATCAATGGTGTTTTACCATCTAACTTCACATCTCTTTCAAACCTTGAGTATATGGATTTATTCTTCAATAATATTGAAGGTGAATTACCTCAAAACATTGGAGATATGAAGAAATTAAAAAGAATTAGTCTTTACAACAATAATATTAGCGGTGAACTACCTGCTTCTATCGTTGCTTTAGAGAACCTTAAGGATTTACAGTTAAGCAGTAATAGTCTTAGTGGTGCTTTACCAGAGGGTATGGAAGTACTTGTATCATTACAGAGACTAAGCGTATTTGATAATAATATGTCTGGTGATCTTCCAGCAGGAATTTCACAACTATCTAAATTGAGAGAATTAATGATTGCATCTAACAACTTTTCAACTAAAAAAACTACAGTAGTTGCAGCAAATAACTAAACGATTTTTACACTTGTTACCCCCAAATCATAATAACAGGTAACCTGAGAAACCTCCTTTTTAAGGGGGTTTTTCTTTGTTATACCCGTTCATTCCAACATACTCCCGTTTATTACTTGGCAATTTCATAGGAAGGCTTTTGGGTGCATCTTTGCCATGTAATCAAAAGGGGAATTATGAAAACCACAACCAACACACAGACAAGAACAAGAATTCAACAATTTGCACTTATACTTTTAGTAAGTATGGGTATACATACAGTAACTGCTCAAGTATCTAGCCCACAACGAGAAGCACTTGTTGATTTATACACTGAAACAAATGGCGCAGAATGGAACAAATCATGGGACCTTACTGCAGCAGTATCCACTTGGAGTGGCGTTACGGTTATAGACAACAAAGTAGTTGCCTTAAGTTTGATAAATAATAACCTTAATGGTTCTCTTCCAGTATCAATAGGTCAATTAACAGATCTAGCAACACTTAACTTACACAACAATAAGCTTACAGGTGCAGTTCCTAACTCCTTAGGAAATATCAAAACACTTAAATCCCTAAACCTTTCTTTAAATCAATTACAAGGTTTACTTCCTAATACCTTAGTAGACCTGTCAAATTTAGAGCACTTGGACATTTACTTTAATGACTTTAATGGAGATCTTTCGGCTATCACTCGTACAATGAAGAAACTATCAAGACTTACAAGTTTTGGAAATGAATTTCTTCCTATGACTAGTATGGCTATTAATACAAGTATTCAATACCAACATATTGATATCCAAGCTGATTCCAAAACGGCATCGGTAAACAAAATTAAACAACGTATCCTAGAGGTAAAAATATATCACTTAGATCGTCCAACATCAAAAATAATTTTAGATAATGGTACTAGCACCCAACTAGTATAATTACAAACAACAATGGCTTTCACCCCAATCGGTTGCCTTTCACCCCAGAATAATTAAGATTTTACGCAAACAAATATCTTTTTTTCAAAATGGCTTTCATCCCAAATGACAGCAAACAATAAAACCTTTTTTTGCCCAATACCTACTTATAATAAAAATGCCCCCATATGGAGGCATTTTTATTATATCTCTAGACTTCCTTTGCCTTCTCTAATGAGAATGGGTTCATCTCCAGTGAGGTCTATGACTGTTGAAGCCACATTATCTCCATATCCGCCATCAACGACAACATCAACAAGACGTTCCCATTTTTCAAAAATCAATTCTGGATCTGTCATATATTCTATTACTTCATCTTCATCATAAATAGATGTTGACACAATTGGGTTTCCTAGCGCCCGGACTAAGGCCTGGGTAATAGCGTTATCTGGCACCCTAATTCCAACCTCCTTTTTCTTTTTAAAGACGGTTGGTAGATTATTATTTCCCGGAAGGATAAATGTATAAGGCCCGGGTAATGCACGCTTGAGCAACTTGAAGGTTTTAGTGTCAATTTGCTTCACATAATCAGAAAGATTACTAAGGTCCTCACATACAAAGGAAAAATTTGCCTTTGCTAGCTTCACTCCTTTAATCTGTGCCAATTTCTCAAGTGCTCGATTATTGGTTATATCACAACCCAATGCATAGACTGTATCACTGGGGTAAATGACAAGTCCGCCTTTCTTTATTATTTTCACTACCCTTTGTATATCCTTAGGATTAGGGTTTTCTTCATATATTTTTATAAACTCCGCCATCTCAACCGTTTTGATATTTTAAAGATACGCCGTTTTTAAAAAAAGATAAACACATATTCTTTTCTAATTAGTTTCAGTGATAAAATCATTTGAACTATTTTAATGTGCAAATGCGTCACTCCATATAACATATTTTTACTTTTTTTACGTTAGCTATAAAACTAAATCCTATGAAAAGCTTCTCTTCCTACCTCCTACTATTTTCTTTTTTCTGCTTTGCGACCCTTTCCTGCAGTTCTACTGATGAAGAAACTATGGTTGTAATAGAGGAAATGGAAGAAGACGATGATACTACAGCTAGTTTAGAAGCTACTGTAATGCTTGATGTTTCTTATGGGTCAAATCCACAACAGGTGTACGACATCTATTTACCCGCAAATCGCACTGTGAGTAAAACCAAAGTCATTTTACTCGTGCATGGCGGTGGATGGACTGGTGGAGATAAAGCAGATATGACTGGCTTTGTAGATTTTGTGCAGGCTACTTTTCCAGATCATGCGGTGGTCAATACCAATTATGTTTTGGCAACATTAACAGGGATTCCTGCTTTTCCGAATCAATATGAAGATTTAGAGGCTGTGATTAATCAATTGCGAACACAAAAAGACGATTTACAAATCTTCCCAGAATTTGGAATGATTGGAACCAGTGCTGGAGCCCATCTGTCTATGATGTATGATTATGTTTATGATACTACCGACGAAGTGAAATTTGTCGCAAATATTGTGGGCCCATCTGATTTTACGGATCCTTTTTATGCTGATGATCCAAGTTTCGATCTTGCCTTGACATTATTTGTAGATGAAAGTGCATATCCCGCAGGAACTGACTATGCTGCGATTAACAGTCCAGTACAAGTAGTTACGGAAAGTGGTAGTCCTACTGCCATGTTTTATGGTGATATGGATCCATTAGTACCCTTATCAAATGGTAATCGTTTAGATTCGGCTTTATTTGCCAAAAATATTGAGCATGTTTATAGTGTATACAATGGAGGTCATGGTGATGACTGGAGTGATGCAGATCAGGCAGATTTAGTTATCAAAATTGGCGCTTATATCGATACTTACTTATCGATTCCTATTCAATAATTTTGAGCTTAGCAAAACGAAGTAACAGTTTTTTCAAGCCTCCGTTTTGAAAGTTGATTTCGGCCTTTTGATCTTGCCCCTTCCCTTCTATTCCCACAACAAATCCTCTCCCAAAACGAATGTGTTCTACGACAGTTCCTTCTGACAATTCTCCAGCCAGATTTGGCATAGGCGCACTATCTGTCGCGGGTTTGATTTTTCGCAATTTTCGCAATTGATCCTGTGAAGGTGTTCCCACTTTAGGCGGCGTACTACTTATTGGCTTCTTTAATCTAAGTTTAGATTTGTCAATATCTCCAAAGATATCGGCATCTACCAAAGGCTTATATCTGTAGCTATTCATAGGAGTTTGATAATCTAAATAGACATCATTAATTTCTTCTATAAATCGGCTTGGCTCTGCATCTACGAGTTTTCCCCAGCGATATCTCGATTCTGTATAGGTCAAATACGCTTGCTTTTCTGCTCGCGTAAGTGCAACATAGAATAAACGTCGTTCTTCTTCCAATTCGCTTCGAGTATTCATACTCATTGCACTTGGAAACAAATCTTCCTCCATCCCTACGATATATACAAAGGGAAATTCAAGGCCTTTTGCAAGATGGATGGTCATGAGTGCCACACGGTCTTCATCGCCTTTATCATCATCCATGGTGGTTGCTAGAGCAACATCTTCTAAGAATTCTGCCAGCGAACCGGTGGTGCCATCCAATTGTTTCTGCTCTTCAACAAAGTCACGCATTCCGTTGAGCAACTCCTCAATATTCTCCATACGAGCTACTCCTTCAGGAGTACCATCTTTTTTGAGTTCTTGAAGCAATCCAGTTTTCTTGGCAACATGTTCAGCGAGCTCAAATGCATCACCGCTTTCATCCATTATCTGAAAACTCTTGATCATGGTGACAAAATTTGCAATTCGTGTCTGAGTTCCTCTATTGATATTCATAGAAGCTCCCAACTGCTCAATCTTATCCATCACTTCAAAAATCGAGCGGCCATAATGTTTGGCAGCCACTACCAATTTATCAATAGTGGTGCTTCCAATCCCACGAGCAGGATAGTTGATCACACGTTTTAATGCTTCTTCATCCTTAGGATTAATCACGAGTCGTAAATAGCCCAAAACATCTTTAATCTCTTTGCGCTGGTAGAATGAGAGTCCGCCATAAATACGATATGGAATATCTCTCTTTCGCAAGGCGTCTTCCATAGCTCTTGACTGAGCATTGGTACGATATAAAATCGCAAAATCCCCATTCTTAAGCTGATTATTCATCCGATTCTCAAAGATACTAGACGCAACATAACGCCCCTCTTCTCCATCTGTGGGAGAACGATGTACAATGATTTGTCCGCCATCCTCGTTGGCAGTCCAGACCGTTTTGTCTAAACGCGTTTTATTCTTTTCAATGACCGAGTTGGCCGCTTCCACAATATTCTTTGAAGAGCGGTAATTTTGCTCTAATCGGTACATGGCTACATTATCATAATCCTTTTGAAAGTTCATAATGTTGCTAATATTTGCACCACGGAAGGCGTAAATACTCTGAGAGTCATCCCCTACAACGCAGATATTTTGAAACTTATCAGATAATGCTTTTACGATTAGGTATTGAGAGTGATTGGTATCTTGATACTCATCAACGAGGATATACTTAAAACGATTTTGATATTTCTGCAGCACTTCTGGAAACCTATTGAGTAGTTCGTTAGTGCGGAGTAATAAATCATCAAAATCCATAGCACCGGCTTTAAAGCAGCGGTCGACATACTCGGCATAGATTTCACCTACCCTTGGTCGCTTTGCCATGGCATCGGCTTCCATGAGTTCTGGATCATTTAGGTAG
The DNA here is from genome assembly GCA_963974305.1 of uncultured bacterium. Classification (GTDB taxonomy): domain Bacteria; phylum Bacteroidota; class Bacteroidia; order Flavobacteriales; family Flavobacteriaceae; genus Dokdonia. The sequence goes on along the minus strand of CAXBCS010000012.1, from coordinate 6,868 downwards.
GCTTTGACCGTAATCAGGCTATTCTTAAAAGAAGAGATCCTATTTTGAATTTGTTTATACTTATAGACATCCTTATCGAGTTGCATCTCTTTGATGATGGCACTAATAAGTCGTTGTGAATCTTGGGTGTCGTAAATGGTAAAATTAGACGGGTAGCCTAATTTATCGGCTTCAAAGCGAAGAATTTTGGCAAAAACAGAGTGAAATGTTCCCATCCACAGGTTTTTGGCTTCTGTACTTCCTACGATACTAGAAATCCTTTTTTTCATCTCCCTTGCTGCCTTGTTCGTAAAGGTTAGCGACAGAATGTTAAAGGCATCTACTCCCTGACTCATCAGGTAAGCAATACGCAGTGTTAAGACACGAGTCTTTCCAGAACCGGCACCTGCAATTACAATAAGAGCTCCATCCTTATGTAAGGTAGGCGCACGTTGAGCCTCGTTAAGGCCCTCAATATATACTTCTAATTTTGAATCCATAGCAAGGTTCTAAAGTACGATATGACAGCTGAAACTGAAACCTCTCACTCACGTTTTTTTAGTGATTTTTTAACAAGCAAAATTCCTTTCTTTCAGCCACAAAACCACCTAAAAGTGTATCTTAACTCATTATTTAGAATATAACTTATGAAAAAACAACTCTGCCTAATTTTATTGTGTTGCGCTTTCGCGAAAGCGGTTACAGCCCAATCTACCTCAGTACCGGGAAATGTAATCCCTGAATTTGGAAAAACCTTCACCGTCGATAACCCTGACTTCAAGACGAATACAGAACACGTCTTTAAAGCGGTCTTCGATGTTGCCAAGGCACCTGAAGACCCAAGTGAAAGAAACCGTTATATCGAAACGATTGCACGTTTTTTGAATATGCATGAAAAAGCAGGTGTGCCTGTTAAGAACTTAAAAGTTCGCATGGCCATGCATGGGCAAGCAGCTTATGGCTTACTTAAAAATGAGTTTTACAAAGAGAAATTTGGCGTTGACAATCCTAATATAGCCTTACTTGAAGCTCTTGATAAATCAGGAGTTGAGATCATTTTATGCGGACAAACGGCTGGCTCACGTAATCTGTCAGAAGAAAGACGTATTCCCTTGACAAAACTTGCCTTATCGGCGATGACTATATTAATACAATCACAAGATGAGGGCTATCGCATGATCGCTTTCTAACGGGACAAAATCCGTATCTTTTCATTCTCAAACCAATAATTACCTTATAACCAAGTGTCCTGCAGCTTGCAGGGACCTAATACTCAACACATGAAGAAATTAATTTTACCTGCCCTACTCCTATTGGGTACTGTTGCTTTTGCACAAACTGACTTCGATAAAGACGTTGCCTCTGTAAAAGATAAAGTCATTGAATGGCGCCGTGATTTTCACGAAAATCCTGAGCTTTCTAATCGCGAATTCAAAACAGCAGAAAAAATTGCCAAGCATTTAAGATCCTTAGGCATCGAAGTACAAACAGGTGTTGCCAAAACAGGAGTCGTAGGCCTTTTAAAAGGAGATCATCCTGGAAAAGTAGTCGCCTTACGCGCCGATATTGATGGCCTCCCAGTTACCGAAAGAAACGATCTTGCCTTTAAATCAAATGTAAAAACAGAATTTCTTGGTCAAGAAACGGGTGTGATGCATGCCTGTGGACACGATACACACACTGCCATCCTTATGGGTGTCGCAGAAGTTTTATCTAAAAACAAAGACAAAATTCACGGTACAGTAAAGTTTATTTTCCAACCTGCTGAAGAGGGAGCACCTCCAGGAGAAGTTGGCGGAGCAAGTGAAATGATTAAAGAAGGTGTGCTTAAAAACCCAGATGTTGATGCCATTTTTGGACTGCACATCAATTCAGGAACACCTGTCAATACGATCCGTTACAAACCGGGAGGAACGATGGCCGCTGTTGAACGTTTTGTCGTTACCGTTAAAGGAAAACAAACGCATGGGAGTCAGCCTTGGAGTGGTGTAGATCCAATTTATATTTCGGCTAAGATTATTGATGGCTTTCAGAGTATTATTTCAAGAGAATCTCGCTTGATCGATGAGCCTGCAGTAATTACAGTAGGTAAAATCACCGCGGGTGTTCGCTTTAATATCATCCCAGAAAGTGCAGAGATGATAGGAACTGTGCGTACCCTAGATCCAGACATGCGAACTAAGATTATAAGACGTATGACAGAAATGGCTGGAGATATTGCTAAGGCTTACGGAGGTTCTGCTACCGTTGAATGGCAAAACAATACTGCGGTGACCTTTAATGATTTAGAACTAACGGCTCAAATGCTTCCGACTTTGCAGAAAGTGGGCGGTGCAGAAAATATCAATTTGACGAAAGCAACGACGGGCGGAGAGGATTTCTCTTTCTTTCAGGAGCTTGTTCCTGGTTTCTATTTCTTCTTAGGCGGAATGTCACCAGGCAGCACCGAGGCTTTCCCTCACCATACGCCTGACTTCTTTATTGACGAGTCCGGATTTCAGTTGGGAGTAAAAGCATTGAGTCAGTTGAGTATTGATTATTTAAATGCGAAGTAAGAACAGAGACAAAAGTTAAAGGTTAACGGATAACGATTAAAAGACCAACAACCAAAGACTAAAGACAGGAGACAGGAGACAGGAGACAGGAGACAGGAGACAGGAGACAGGAGACAGGAGATTAAAAAAATAAATCTCAAGTTCCAAATCACAATGAAAAAGTAAAAAGTGAACTGATAACGGATAACGGATAACTGATAACGATTAACAGATAACAGATAACTGATAACGATTAACCGCTAAAAGACCAACAACCAACAACCAACAACCAAAGACTAAAGACAAAAAACCAACAACCATGAAGAACATCAAAATACTTGCAGTTGCGGGGATAATGGGCTGTACTACGCTTGCTAGTGCACAATCCACACTATCCACCAAACTAGACAAAGACATCACTGCCATTGAAACTAAGGTGATCGATTGGCGTCGAGATTTTCATCAGAACCCAGAATTGGGGAATCGTGAATTTAGAACCGCCGAGAAGATTGCAGAGCATTTGAAATCCTTAGGATTGAAAGTGCAAACGGGCGTGGCTAAAACTGGGGTTGTAGCTATCCTAGAAGGACAACGCAAAGGAAAAGTCGTAGCGCTGCGTGCAGATATTGACGGACTACCAGTGCCAGAACGCGCTGATTTACCTTTTAAGTCAGAAGCTAAAGGCGAATATATGGGCAATGAAGTGCCTGTTATGCATGCCTGTGGCCATGATACGCATATTGCGATATTGATGGGAGTGGCAGAAATTCTATCTAAAAACAACGACTTTGCAGGAACGATCAAGTTCATTTTCCAACCCGCTGAAGAAGGAGCACCTCCAGGAGAAGAAGGTGGCGCCGAGTTAATGGTAAAAGAAAACGTACTTAAAAACCCAGATGTTGATGTTATTTTTGGTCTACACATCGGGTCAGGACAAGACATCAATACCATCGCGTATAAACCAGGTGGAATGATGGCAGCTTCTCAGAGTTTTGAGATCAATGTCAAAGGAAAACAAAGCCACGGCTCTACGCCATGGACGAGTGTTGATCCGATTATGGCATCTGTGAAGATTATTGACGGACTACAAACGATAATTTCGCGTGAGTCTCCGCTTACTAAGGAAGCAGCCGTATTATCCATTGGAAAAATCACTTCGGGTGTTCGTTCCAACATCATTCCAGAAAGTGCACAGATTATTGGGACGCTACGAACCTTAGATTACGACATGCAAGCAATGATAAACAAACGAATGAAAGAAATGGTACCTGCGATTGCTGCGGCCTACCGCGCTGAAGCAACCATTGATATTGAAACTGGATACCCTATTACATATAACAGTCCTGATTTGACAGCACAGATGCTACCCTCTTTTGAAAAGGCAGCAGGCAAAGAAAATGTCCATCTAATCCAAGCAATTACTGGCGCAGAAGATTTTTCATTTTTTGCTAAAGAAGTACCAGGCTTGTATTTCTTCCTAGGTGGAAAAACTCCAGGAAGTTCAGAAGTATTCCCACACCACACACCCGATTTCTTTATAGACGAAGGCGGACTATTATTAGGCGTAAAAACCTTTGTCCAGTTGACGTATGACTACTTAGGGAACTAATAACTAAAGAATATATATTCGAAATAACGCCCATAATGGGCGTTATTTTGATGTTGTGTCTCATTAAAGAAACCAATCTAGTCAATTCAAGAAATGTCTTATTTCCAATTTATTTGTATCTTTCTACTATAAAACAATACTACAATAATGAATAAAATATTACTGTTATCAATCATAACCTTAACTTTCTTTGGATGTAAGGATAACCAAAACAAACATCACAATTCAATTGAAATAACGGAACCTAAAGGAGTTGAAAACATTGCATATAAGTGGGGACAAATGGCTTTGACTGCAACAGCTAACGACACAGAAAAGTTTAAGCCAAGACCAACAATAACCTCTCGATATTTAGGCTTAATTTTCGTTTCAGTTTTTGATGCTTGGTCACGATATGACGATAAAGCAATTCCCGTTTATCTAAATAATGTAGAAAGAGCACCAGAAAAAGAGCGTTCTTTAAAAAACAAAGAAATAGCTATAAGCTATGCAGCATTTCGAACAATGAATGAATATTATTATTCTGATAAAGAATTGTTTGCAGATTTTATGACCGAATTGGGATTAGACCCTAACAATGTAAGCTTAGACCCTAATACACCAGCAGGTATTGGCAACTTAGCGGCTAAAGCAGTAATTGAATCAAGAAAAGGAGATGGTGCAAATCAATATGGAGAAGAAGATGGCTCGAATGGAGAACCTTATTTCAATTATGTAGGATATGAACCTGTCAATTCTGCTGACAAGAATGTCGACCCAAACCGTTGGCAACCAAAATACTTTTCGGACGGAAAAGGAGGGTCTTTTGCACCTGGTTGTTTAACACCTTATTGGGACAAGGTAAAACCGATTGCCCTTAAATCAGGAGACCAATTTAGGCCAGGGCCACCGCCAATGATAGGTTCTGAACAATTAGAAAAAGAAGTTCAAGAAGTAATAGAGATGCAAGCTAATTTGACTGACTATCAGAAAGCGTTAGTTGAGTTTATGAGAGACGGACCTCAATCTGTTCAACAAGCAGGACATTGGCTCAAATTTGCTCAAGATGTTTCAAGAAGAGATAATCATATACTTGACCAAGATGTAAAAATGTACTTCTATAATCAAGTTGTAGCAATGGATGCCTTTATCGCATCTTGGGATTCTAAGATGTTTTATGATTATGCAAGACCATACGCATTAGTACACCAGTATTATGATGAACAAAAAATTAAAGCTTGGGGAGGAGAAGGAAAAGGAATGATAGAAATGGACGGAAAACAATGGCGCCCTTATTCGCCTGAAACATTTTTGTGTCCACCATTTCCAAGTTATGTTTCAGGTCATAGCACAATTAGTGGAGGATGCGCAGAAGCATTAAAAATATGGACAGGAAGTGATGAATTTGGTTCTAAGTCTGTATTAGTTGCTGGAGCGATGACCGAACCTGACAACTTGGGAGATACAATAACATTAGAATTTCCAACTTTTACAGAAACATCCGAAATGGCCGGTGTTTCGAGAGTTTTAGGAGGATATCACATTCAAGCGGATAATGTTGCAGGCCTTGAATTGGGCAGAAATGTAGCCAAAGAAGTTTGGGGATTCTATAAAGAACATATAGGAGAAAAATAACGAGACACAACAAAGTACTGTGGTAAAAAACAAGTAAAATATCATTAATTTTTCACTAAAGTGCTTCTATAAGTATCCTCATATATTAATCCTGATTTAGCTATAGCTAAAGCTTGTTTTAGCAGCTTATTACATACTGCAATTAATGCTAGTTTTTTACTCTTCCCTTTGGCTACGATTCGCTCATAAAGATCTCTACAAGCCTTGTTGTATTTGCAGGCATTAAAACTGCACATAAATAATAAATTCCTTAGCTTTTGATTCCCTATTTTACTAATTCGTGGTCGTCCTTTTACACTGCTTCCACTTTGCCGGATCACTGGCGTTAAACCTGCATAACTACATAATTCACTTGCACTTGTAAAACGATCAAATCCACCTGTTAAAACCACTAGCATTATGGCTGTTTTAGGGCCAATACCTGGTATGGTTTTTAATCGAGTTAAAAGATCTTGGTGTGTTTGTTTTACCAAAACCAACAACTTATCTTCTAAGTCTTTTATTTCTTTCTGTAGCTGTCTTAAACTGCGTTTTAAAGAGGTCACAACCACTTTGCTTGGATGACCCAAAACAGCCTCCCCATGTAATTTGTTTTTTAGCATAGTACTCTGCTTTGTATATACAGAGAGGGCTCTGGTAATCTGAAGACATTCCATCTCTACTTTAGAACTGCCTTGCCAAAGCTTCAAATCTACTTGATTAGCATAATCACATATAAGTTTTGAATCGCTCTTATCAGTCTTGATCTTGGAAAGCTTCATCTGGATAAAACGCTTTACGGCCAGTGGGTTTTCTACTGAAACTCTTATACCAGATTCAAGTAAATGATAGGCTAACTGATAATGGTAATAACCAGTCGCTTCCATAACACAATGACAATTAGAATTTAAAAGCTTTGTAAACTTCTTAAAGCCCGCCCCATTGTTTTTAAACTGATAGTAATTGCCATCAGAGTCCGTCACATCAAAAACCAAGTGACTAATATCAATACCAAAATATTTAATATCTTTATTTATAAGGAAATGTTTTTTGAAAGGACACACTACGCGAGTTTCAACGACTTAAAATCGAGGTCTCAAAGCCTCATAGAACTGTACGAAATCTGTGTAGAAAAGAGAGGGGATTTTCAATG
>CAXBCS010000011.1:0-83367 GCA_963974305.1 uncultured bacterium | reverse complement strand
TGGTCTATGAGGTTTTGCAGCCAAGCATTGTGGTTTGCTGTCTAAGTGATCATAGGCATTTTGTTCGTCTAGAATATGCTGCAGCAAATATGCACTAGCACCACCGGGCATGTCTTCATCAACCACCAAAAGTCGATTTGTTTTAGCGACACTTTTTACAACATCGTGATTTAAATCAAATGGAAGTAAACTTTGGGCGTCAATAACTTCTACGTCAATTCCTACTGTCAATAATTCTTTGGCGACCTCTTGAACTATACGCAGAGTACTTCCGTAGGAAACTATGGTCATATCATTACCTTCCTTAACGGTTTCTACAACTCCAATTGGCGTTCTAAATTCTCCAATATTTGAAGGTAATTTTTCTTTCAAACGATACCCATTCAAACATTCAACAATCAAGGCTGGTTCATCACTTTCAAGCAAGGTGTTATAAAAACCAGCTGCCTTCATCATATTACGAGGAGTAAGGATATACATACCGCGTAAAAGATTGATAACAGCTCCCATTTGCGAACCACTATGCCAGATTCCTTCTAGTCGGTGACCACGGGTACGCACTATTAGGGGTGCTTTCTGACGTCCATGTGTTCTGTAACGCAAGGTTGCCAAATCATCACTCATGATTTGAATTGCGTATAATATATAATCTAAGTATTGAATTTCTGCGATAGGGCGTAGGCCTCTCATTGCCATTCCGATACCTTGACCTAAGATAGATGCTTCACGTATTCCAACATCAGCGACACGCAGCTCTCCATATTTTTCTTGTAAGCCTTCAAGTCCTTGATTTACATCTCCTATAGCTCCTGAATCTTCTCCAAAGATTAAGCTGTTAGGCTGGTTTTCAAAAATGTAATCGAAATTATCTCTTAAAATCACACGGCCATCAACAAGTTGATCCCCAGTATATGTGGGAAGTACCTCGGCAATATTGGTAGCCTTAGAATCCGTTTCGCTATATAAATGGTCGCTATAAGCGGGTTGTGTATCTTCTACGTAACTATTAATCCATTGTTGTAAAGCTAGTTTTCCTGGAATGTCTTCCCCTAGAAGGTAGCGCAGTATTTTTCTAGCTGTGCGAAGCACATCACTTTTTAATGGTTCTTTGTTTTCTGCAAGAGTGTTACGTAATGGAGTTATAAATGCAGCATTACTACTTTGAGCAATCACAGTATCAATTAGTTCAATGGCTTTGTTTTGGACTTCTTTAATAGGATTTAAGAAAGCGCTCCAGGCTTCCTTTTTTCCATTGCGGACTTGCTTTTTAATGTCTTTCTCAATGACTTGAAGTTCATCATCTGTGGCAAAACCTTGAGTGATTAGCCATTCTCTAAATTTTAGATTACAATCATGGGCCCTTTCCCATGAAAGACGATCTTCGTCTTTGTAACGCTCATGAGACCCAGAAGTGGAGTGTCCTTGAGGCTGTGTAAGTTCGTTAATGTGTACTAATACAGGAACATGCTCTTCTCTGGCAATTTTGCCAGCACGTTCATAAGCCTCTACAAGAGCGGGATAGTCCCAACCCTTAACTCTAATAATTTCATATCCCTTTTCATCTTCTGTGCGTTGGAATCCTGATAAGATTTCAGATATGTTTTCTTTGGTGGTTTGATGCTTGGCATGAACCGAAATTCCGTATTCATCATCCCAAATATTTATAACCATAGGTACTTGTAGTACTCCTGCGGCGTTTATAGTTTCAAAAAACAAACCTTCACTGGTACTAGCATTTCCAATTGTTCCCCAAGCTACCTCATTTCCATTCTCAGAAAAATTGGTTTTATTGGTGGTTGAAACATTTCTGTAAATTTTTGAAGCTTGTGCTAATCCAAGTAGGCGAGGCATCTGACCTGCTGTAGGGGAGATATCGGCACTTGAATTTTTCTGGTTGAGTAAATTGATCCAATTACCGTCACTATCTAAACTATGGGTCGCAAAGTGTCCGCCCATTTGTTTACCAGCACTCATCGGGTCAAAATCTATATGAGTATGAGCATAAAGTCCTGCAAAAAATTGAGCGATTGTCAATTTGCCAATGGCCATCATAAAAGTTTGATCTCGATAGTAGCCAGAACGGAAATCTCCATTTTTAAAAGCGCGAGCCCAAGCTAATTGAGGGACTTCTTTGCCATCACCAAAAATTCCAAATTTTGCTTTTCCTGTCAGCACCTCCCGACGACCTAATAAACTACACTCTCTACTGGTCACTGCGATACGATAATCTTCAAGAACTGAAGCCTTGAAATCATCAAAAGAAAGCGCAGTTTTTTTCTCAGTAGCTGTGGTCATAGTACATTGGTTTTCTTTAGCAAAAGTAAGAATAAAGGACGAGAAACACAATGTGTAACAATGCTAAATAACTATCAATAATTCAAAATAATATACTCTTTTGCGATAATAATTCAATGAAATTTTAATAATTGTGATTTTGTTAGGAAATCAATAATGTTAAAACGTATTTGCACCACTTTAATATATGGAAGTCTTACCGCTTTCGCGAAATTGCTTTATTCAGTATTCAGGAGGGTAATTATCACAATTACAGTCTAATACCATTTTCGGCTGAAGAGGCGGATAACGGTGTCAAAGCTAATAGAAACTGTAAAACGAATCTTTTGATCATAATTAGGTTGTCCTATTTCCCAACCCAAGTTGGAGTATATCGGAAAGTAAAGTTCAAAATAATCATCGAGGAGACTCACTTGAATCCCTGTATCATACATAAAGCGAGGATTTACACCTCTGTTTTTTACAAAACCAATGTCTCCATAGGCGTAAATGTACTTCCAAAGGGTCGTACTGGCATTTGTGGTTGCTATCCATTGGTCGGCAAATGCGGGTTGTAATTGCGACTTAAAACCTCCTTCAGCAACAATATACTGCTGACTAAAGAGTCCGCTGTCTTCTGAGCGACCATAGTAATTATAGTCAAAGAGGTAATCTGTAGGACGATCTAATGCAAAGCTAAAGAAGTTTCCGTTCCTCCGTGTATTATTTTTAAGAAAGGCCCCAGCATACATACGCAGATTTAATTGGCGATTATTCAAATATAATTTTCGATAAAACGCCGTTGCAGAAACCTTGCTAAATTTGTTTGCGATTTGGAGATCTGCATTGTAATTAAAAGCATGGGTAATACCAGGGTTCCTGTTGGTATACCTCAGGTTAAATACACTATAATCGGGCTCTTGATTTATGAGATTTTCATCTCTGTCTCTTGATAAACTAATCCACCGCGCCGAAAGGCTTTGGCGTTTGTCAGATCTAAAGTCTTGTGTTCGGAAGCTCATTCGGAAATAGGGAGAGATCCGTCTAAAAAATAATCCCTCTTCATAAGAAAATCGATTTCCTGAGATTCCATATCTAATTTGGTAAAGGCTGCTCTCTTCAAAATTATGCATATAGGAAATAGCTGCACTTCCAATTAAAGTTTTGGATCGCAAGCCATACTGTGGTTGGATCCGATAATTAAGACCTTTGGTCAATATCGTTTTGTTATACATCTTTAAGCCCGGAGAAAAACCGTCATATAGATTGAAATCAAAGATGGGAATAAAAAATATTTGACTCTTTGAGGGGTTTTCGAAATCTTGAAACAACTTAAATTGTAAAGGTTTATCAAAACCGAATAACGACTTAGGGTTTTTGTAATTATCTCTAAGATTGAATTCTGGAATCGCCTTGTTGTAATTGACCACCAAGCGATCAACACTATCGGCTGGTAGCGTAAAAGTTTTTTCCTTATTAATGTTTTCAACCCAGGTTTTAGAAACCAAGCTGTCATTTTTAAAGCCAAAAACTGAGGCTGGCATTGAATTTTTTCGTTTATTCTTTACGGTTACATAAAGAGAATCCCCAATAGTTTTGGTTCTAGATATCTTGAAATCTATTTTTTTACGTGTTTGCACATAATCATTAAAATACCAATCAATATTTTTAGGAGTGCTTGTTCGAAGTATTTTTTCAAAATCTAATGTAGTTGATGGTGTTAAAAGTAGCTCCTTATAAAATTGCTTGATACCAGATTTTATTTTCTCTTGCCCTATAAAATCTCCGAGATAATACAGCCCTGCACCGCTTTTATATGCATTGGCAATATTCACATTAAATTTTATAAGCGAGTCTTGAGGCGTTGTCAAGGGCTGATCAAGATTCAATCGTGCCATATGCATATAGAGCATGGTAAATTGATCGTTGAACTCGAGCTCTGAGGCATAAAACTGTCGGATGATCCAATATTTATCAAGCCCCCCGATAATCTTCAGGTCTGGATAAAAGGTATCCATATACTCTTGTAAGAGGTATATTTTTATTCCTTCTGAGACCCATGCATCGTAACGTGGGTTAATTAAAATGGTATTGTCTACATAATTATTGATGGTCGTTTTCAATAATTTGAGTTCGTATTGAAAACCTTGAGGAAAAGGTCTTATAAATTCAGGCAAGGAATTCAAACCATAAACTGGATTTTCTTTATAATCTAAATCCGTGACCAAAATCTTTTTATGAGGGTAAGGCCCTAATTCTTTGTGTAAAAAATTTGCAATTCGATCAATGGTTAATGCTCTCTCTTGAGGTGGAACTCGATTGTCTTGAATGTTTGTAATTACAGTTACAAAGTCGGTTTCAATGGCTTCATAATTTGATTTTTGTCTTAAAAATATCTTGACATCTACACGATCTTTTCCCGTGATCAAGGCAATTTTCTCATCGGCATTATAAGAGGTTTTGGAAATCGAGCTATCTAAATCGGTGACTAGATAGTAGCCTTTTGGAATGGAGAAGTTAATATTGATATCACTTTTTGGTGCATAGCGATCTTGAAGGTTTTTATTGCTATAATACTGCCATCCATTGTTATAAACAGCGGGGGTAACAAACCAGTATCGAAGATTAAAATCTGTTACACGGGTAATGCCATAACGTGAAAATTTTGCATCCGGTAGCTTGACTGTATAATCAAGATCGATGCGTTGTGAATCTCCTGGAAAGAGCGGCTTTTTTAAAATAACTCTGATAATATCTGGATGACCATCTGGTCGCTCATATTGTAGAAATATGTTATTAGCAGAAATGTAGGTCATTGTAGTTCGACCGCGATTTTCATCTTTAGCCAAGTGAAATCGTTTGTCATAGTTTTCGGCAAAGCGTTGAGCCAAAGGTGTTTGTTTTGAAGAAAAACTGTGAGCCCAGTCTGTCAGATATATCGAAGAGAGTGTATCCTGACTCGAATTTACATATTGCAATTGTTGTTTGATCTCTATAGTTCCATCAGCGGGAATGAGACGTGCATTGATAGTAATCGCATGCTGTGCCACCACATACATTGGAAGGAGTAATAGGGCTAGAAGTATTTTGGACTTAGTAATCAATGGGTTTTTATGAATTTTAGGGGTTCATTTACTGATCCTTCTAAGTGAAAATAATAGACACCATCAGCCAGGGAATCAATAGCAATTATCATTCGATTAGCGCTGACATTAATTTTTTTAATACGTCTTCCGGTCTGGTCATATAAGACGATACATCTAGGAAATGGTTGCGTCGTTTGCATCGCTGTTTGTAATAGTTGCAATTTCGCGAAAGCGATCTCAATCGAAGTATCTGCCACATTACTACTCACAAACCACATGGCCTGCTCTTGTATAACCTCAGGAGTGCTTAAAAATTGTTGCTCTGTTTCTAATTGTGCAATCACAGGAAGGTGATCACTCATTTGATAAAGAAGGTCTCTGGTACTCTGTGAGAATATACCAGAACAGTTTGTATTATCTATACGATCGTTATAGCAATTAGAATTATTGCCAAATGCTTCGTAAGTACCGTCTATATAATGAATATCTGCGGCTGGATCTAGTAGATTTTCTGACATGAGTATGAAATCAAATCTAGAATCTAATCCACCACCTGCACCAAAATCATTAAACTCGGCACTACTGATACGGGTACTCTGGGTATGTAAAAACTCAAAGCTTGCATTGCTATTCCAATCGCCCGGACTGTCAATAGGGTCTTTGATAACGATTGGGTTAGACGAATTTAAAAGTTCTTGATAGGCGGGTTCTGCACTCGTGTACAAATTTAAATCACCTGCAAAGATTAGGGGGTCATTTGGATTCAAGGTACTTAAATAATCTGTAAAAGCTTCTACCATATCGAGGCGTAGTAATTCGTTTTGTCCGCCTTGACTTGCCTTTAAATGGCACACAAAAACTTCTAAATACTGAGGGTTGGTAGTAGCATCAACAGTTTTAAGTTTCAATCGGTATCGATTGATATCACGTATTGAAGTCTCAATAATATCTGTTGCATCTAGTTCAAATTTATTGCGATTGTAGTAGAGCAGTTGTTGAAGGTCTGAGGTGCTAGATGTATTATTTTGATAAGGTGCCGAGGTATAAACATCATTGAAGGCATTGAGACTATTGTTTAGAATATCTACACCACCCGCAGCCGATTCTAACTCGCAAATCATAAAAATATCCGGATTTATCTCCTCCACAATTTCAGCGAGAATCTGTTCCCGATTAGAAGGTGGCGCTTGTGGATAATTTAGAACATTATAAAAAGCGAGATTGATCACTTCTTGAGCATGCAGGCTCAGAAATGACAGTGCAATAACAGCGATACATAGATGCTTTTTCATAAGAAAAATCCAAAAGAAATAGCTAAGCCAAAGCTTAGAAATTAGGACTCAAATCATATTCTTTATAGAAGTTGTTTAGTACTTCTAAAACTTCATCAGAGGTGTCTACAAGGTGGATTAAGTCAATATCCTTTGCACTGATATTTTGAAATGAATCCAATAATGTAGTCTTGACCCATTCGAATAAGCCACTCCAAAAATCAGTTCCAACAAGAATGATTGGGAATTTTTGAATTTTATGTGTTTGAATTAAGGTAATCGCCTCAAACAGCTCATCTAAAGTTCCAAATCCTCCAGGCATTACAACAAAACCTTGGGAGTATTTTACAAACATTACTTTGCGTACAAAGAAGTAATCAAAATCTAGACTCTTGTCACTGTCAATATAAGGGTTGTCATGCTGTTCAAAAGGAAGGTCAATATTCAAACCTACTGAAGTACCCCCAGCTAGGTGAGCGCCTTTGTTCCCAGCCTCCATAATTCCTGGTCCGCCACCGGTTATTACGCCATAACCATTATTGACTATTTTCTCAGCGATTTCTGTGGCGAGCTTATAATATTTGTGGTCAGATTGGGTACGAGCACTTCCAAAGATGGAGACACAGGGTCCAATGCGACTCATTCGCTCAAAACCACTAACAAACTCTCCCATGATTTTAAAAATGGCCCAAGAGTCGTTTGTCTTTTTCTCATTCCATCCTTTAGGTCTATTTTCGTTTCTCATAGTATGTATTTTTTGGTAAAGCCGCAGCTTTAGTTCATTTCTTTCTTTAAAAATTGAGCGGTATAACTCTTTTTGTCTTTAATGATCTGTTCAGGTGTGCCTTGAGCAACTAGTTCTCCGCCACCTTTACCTCCTTCATAACCGATGTCGATAATATGATCGGCCATTTTAACAACATCTAAATTGTGCTCAATAATTAGGATGGTGTTGCCTTTGTCTACCAATTTATTTAGAACATCCATCAACACTCTAATATCTTCAAAGTGAAGACCAGTAGTAGGCTCATCTAAAATATAAAATGTATTGCCGGTATCTCGTTTGCTCAACTCTGCCGCCAATTTGATACGTTGAGCTTCTCCTCCTGATAGTGTTGTTGATTGTTGGCCTAAGGTAACATAACCCAAGCCAACATCCTTTATCGTTTTTAGTTTTCTATACAATTTTGGGATGTGTTCAAAAAAGCTGGTTGCTTCCTGAATGGTCATCTCCAAAACATCAGATATAGATTTGCCTTTATATCGAATCTCTAGTGTTTCTCTATTGAACCTTTTACCATGACAGGTCTCGCATTCTACGTAAACATCAGGTAAAAAATTCATCTCAATAACTCGTAGTCCGCCGCCTTTGCAGGTCTCACAACGACCGCCAGTAACATTAAAGCTAAAGCGTCCTGGTTTGTAACCTCTAATAAGAGATTCAGGTGTTTTAGCATATAGAGTTCTAATTTCTCCAAAAGCTCCGGTATAGGTCGCAGGATTGGATCGAGGAGTACGCCCGATAGGGGATTGATTAATATCAATAACCTTATCGCAATGATCAAGACCTTTTATGCTTTTATAAGGCATTGGAATCTTTACTCCATTAAAATAATGTGCATTCATAATAGGGTAGAGGGTCTCATTGATAAGAGTTGACTTACCACTTCCTGATACACCCGTAACTGCAATCATCTTTCCCAAAGGAATTTTTATAGAAACATTCTTCAAATTATTTCCCGTCGCTCCTTTTAGTTCTATAAAGTTTCCATTTCCTTTTCTCCGCTTTTCAGGAATCTCAATCTCTTTTTCGCCATTGAGATATTGTGCAGTAAGAGTATGGTGTTTTAATAAATCTTTTGGGGTTCCTTCACTAATAATATTACCACCGTATTTTCCCGCTCTTGGACCAATATCAATTACGTGGTCAGCGCGTTCAATCATTTCTTTATCATGCTCAACGACTATCACTGAATTCCCAATATCTCTCAGGGATACAAGAGAATTGATTAATTTTTCATTATCTCTCTGGTGAAGTCCGATACTAGGTTCATCTAGAATATACAATACGCCTACCAACTGAGAACCAATTTGAGTTGCTAGTCGGATGCGCTGTGCTTCTCCTCCAGATAGGGATTTTGAGCTGCGATCTAATGATAAATAGGTGAGGCCTACGTCGACTAAGAATTGAATTCTCGTTCGAATTTCCTTAGTTACTTCAGCGCCAATTTTTAATTGTTTTTCAGAGAGTGAAGCATCTAAGTTTTCAAACCAGGCTTTGAGTTCTAGAATATCCATATGAGCTAAATCTGCTATGCTCATATCATTTACCTTGAAATAGAGGGATTCTTTGCGCAACCTTGACCCTTCACAAGTGGGACATTTAATCTTATCCATATAAGCCTTTGCCCATCTTTTTAAGGAGGTTGAATCGCTCGTATTGTAAGTGTTGTCAATAAAATTAGCCACTCCTTCAAAATCAATTTTAAAATTTCGGGTAACCCCTAAATCTTTGGATTGGATGGAGAAATCTTCATTGCCTCCGTAAAGGATAAATTGCATGGCAGCATCCGGAATTTTTTCAATGGGATCAGAGAGCTTAAAGTCAAAACGATCTGCAATCAATTGTAGTTGTTTAAAGATCCAATTGTTTTTATGTGGCCCATGAGGTTCAATTCCTCCATTTTTAATAGAGAGTTTTGGATTGGGAATGATCTTGCGATCATTGACCTCATATAGTTCTCCTATACCGTTACACTTTGGGCAGGCTCCTTTTGGAGAATTGAACGAAAAATTATTCGGTTCTGGATTTGGATAGGAGATTCCAGTAGAGGGACACATAAGGTTTCGACTAAAGTAGCGCACCTCTTGACTTTCTTGTTCTAAGACCACCAAGACATCATCACCGTGATACATCGCGGTATGGATACTTTCGCCTAAGCGCTTATCATTATCATCTTCTGAAGTAATTGCCAATCGGTCAATAACTATTTCAATGTCGTGTGTTTTATATCGATCGACTTTCATGCCTTTCACGATATCCTTTATTTCTCCATCTACACGAACCTTAACAAATCCTTGTTTGGCAATTTGCTCAAAGAGTTCGCGATAATGCCCTTTCCTTGACCTAACGGTTGGTGCGAGAATACTAATGCGTTTTCCTTGATAAGAGGAGACGATTAGATCTTTTATTTGATCGTCACTATAACTCACCATTTTTTCACCTGTGTTATAGCTATAGGCATCACTTGCTCTAGCATATAACAGACGTAGGAAATCGTATATTTCTGTAATAGTACCCACGGTAGATCGCGGACTTTTGCTTGTGGTCTTTTGTTCAATGGCGATTACAGGAGAAAGGCCTTGAACTCTATCTACATCGGGTCGCTCTAAACCTCCAAGAAATTGACGAGCATAGGCTGAAAAAGTTTCTATATATCGACGTTGGCCTTCGGCATAGATGGTATCGAAAGCTAAAGAGCTTTTTCCACTACCTGAAAGGCCTGTTATCACTACGAGTTTTTCTCTCGGAATCATAACATCAATATTCTTTAAATTATGGGCTCTAGCCCCGTAAACTTCTATAAAATCTTCAGTCACAGTTTCGTTTTGGCAAAACAACAAATTTAGTGATTACACAGCAGAAAATAAAGGATGTAGCTGGCTAGAATATTAAACGATTAGTAGTCTCGTTTCTACAATTAGGATAGGAAAAAGTAAAAAAGTAGATTATCAAAAAAATGAGGCTTGGCTACTTTCGATTTACTTCTTTCATTACAAAGGGGTAAATAGCCAATACCATAAAAAGGAGCATACTCATGACTACCGCAATAGAGATAAAAGAGAAAATTGCTGGTAATTGAAAAAGCAAAGTGGCTATGGGTTGAAAAATTCCAAAGATGGTCAAGATGAGCATTAGAACAAATGCGATATTAACAATGTTTGGTAATTTTTTATGCGCCTGAGTTGTTAGTTCGTATAATCTAGGAATAATATCTTCAGACATCTGTTCCCCCAATTTGGACAAGAGTTCTTCACTAAATCCCATATCCTGATATCGTTGAGTATCTAATTGTATGGCATAGCTCAGTATTTTTTCCTGATGTCTTTCATAAATTCGATTTGCGTCTAATTCATCTTTGAAAGATGGGTACTTATACCCAAAGTAATACCAAAGGCCTGAGCCACATTTGTGTGCAACCCATTTGGCAAGGATCGTCTTGTCGTAATTTTTTGGGTTTGAGAAATTAGAAACCTTAGCGTCATTGGGATTAGTCAGGAGCAGTGACTTTGATTCTAGGTATAAATTTTCCGTTTCTCCGTAGCGATTATTCTCTTCGATGAATTCCAAGGCCAATTTTGAACGCCCCTTATAAAATTCCTTCATTTGGAAGAAATTCAAGTCTCCAAATTCTTCATCTATATATTCCTTTAATCCTGGGTTCCATACTTTAGAACGAACGAGTATATCGACGATATTTCTGAAATGATGAACTTTTTCTGTAAGACTATTGATCTCTACATTGAGATTGGTGCCGGTAAACCTTTGCTGACTCGCTTTAGTAAAGATGAATGCGATGAATATAAAGACAAGTAGGACGCTTATAAAGGTTATAAGCAGTAGAATGTAACGAAGATTTTCAACTGTTTTAAAGGCCTCCGGTAGAAAATTTTCTAAACCGTAAATTAAGCCCACGCAAATAATCCCGCTTACAAAGGCAGGAATATAAGGCACAACAACATTGATAAAATCTCTTAATTTCATCTAATAGAATGATTATCAATAAGTTGGGTCTTATACTCCAATAGTTGAAGTATCTCACAAATAAACAACAAATCTAGAGAGTGGCAAAACTTATCAACATCAATTGTGGATAAAGTATTACAGTGATTATGTATAATGTCGATTAAAGGCGTAATATAAACTTCAAAAGTTATTATATCAGTTATTTACTAGTAAACTATTTTTTCGAATTCTTACAAGAAATGTGTTTTTAGGCTCGCTTTAGACATAAAAAAACCCGTCGATCGACGGGTTTTTATAAAAATTAATGAGGCAGCGGTCCATTACTTGAATAATAGTGTGTGTTCAAAAAACGATTATCTTCCATAATAGACCAACCTCACATGCTTTCAGTGTAAACACCAAAGTCTTTTCGTAAAGAGGGTTTATTGTTCATTCAAAAAAGAAAGCAATTGACAAGCCGTTAAAGCGGCCGTTTCAGTTCGCAATCGATTCTTACCTAACGTGAGTGCAATATATTTATTTTCTAAGGCAATTAAAATTTCTTTCTCAGAAAAGTCACCTTCAGGACCAATTAGGATAACTACATCATTATGAGGTGCTAACGAGCTTTGGAGTGAAATTTTATTTCCATCTTCACAATGTGCGATGTATTTAGAGGCATTATTTCCTTCTAGTTGAGAAATAAAAGACGAAAAAGTTGTCAATGGATGGAGCTTTGGTAAATGCATTTGAAGAGATTGTTTCATCGCACTTTGGACTATTTTTGACAGCCTTTCTTCCTTTATAGTTTTACGTTCACTGTGATCACATAATAAGGGTGTGATTTCAGTAATTCCTATTTCCGTAGCCTTTTCTAGAAACCACTCAAAGCGATCATTGTTTTTAGTAGGGGCAACCGCAATATGCAACTTATACGACATTGGTTCGTGATACAAACTATCTGAGATATGCACTGTACATTTATTTGGGTTTGCTGTGATAATCTTACAACTATATAAAAAGCCACGTCCATCGGTTAGATGAATTAAATCATCTTCCTTTTTGCGAAGTACCTTTACAATATGCTTGCTCTCTTCTCTGGGGAATGTATAAGTAGGATTTTCCGGCCCTATTTCAGCGCTATAAAAGAGTTGCATACTTAGATTTTAAGTCTTGATTGGGCAGATATTGCAGTGTCGAGATACTGTGAAGTATCCTCCATTTGTTGGTATTTAAGATAAGCTGCAATTCCTATCATAGCTGCATTGTCGGTAGTAAATTCGAACTTAGGAATATGTGTTTTCCATCCATATTTTTCTTCTCCTTCTTTAATAGCTTTTCGTATTCCACTATTTGCAGATACGCCACCACCAATGGCAATAGTGGTAATTCCCGTTTGCTTGACTGCTTTCTTAAGTTTATCCATTATGATATTCACTATGGTATATTGAATGGAAGCGCAAATGTCGTTTCGATGTTGTGAAACAAACTCCGGATTAGTTGCCAGCTGTTTTTGAACGAAATACATGATTTGTGTTTTTAGTCCGCTAAAGCTAAAGTTAAGATCTCCAACCTTCGGTTTTGTAAACGGAAATGCTTTAGGATTTCCTAATTGAGCATATTTGTCGACAAGAGGCCCTCCGGGATAGGGTAATCCTAATAATTTTGCACTCTTATCAAAGGCTTCACCTACAGCATCATCAATAGTTTGACCAATGACAGTCATATCAAAATGATTGTCTACTCTCACAATTTGTGTATGTCCGCCAGACAAGGTCATCGCTAAGAAAGGAAAGTGAGGTTTGTCATAGCCTTTTTCGTCTATAAAATGAGCAAGAATGTGGGCTTGCATATGATTAATATCAATAAGTGGGATGTTTAATCCCATCGCCAAAGACTTTGCAAATGAGGTGCCTACCAATAGGGATCCTAACAATCCAGGACCGCTTGTAAATGCTATGGCACTTAAGGCTTTTTTATCGATATTTGCTTCACGTAGAGCGGTTGCAACAACAGGAACAATGTTTTGTTGGTGAGCCCTTGAGGCCAACTCAGGTACAACACCTCCATATTGCTCGTGAATCTGTTGATTTGCAACAACATTTGATAATACCGTATCGTTGTATAATACAGCGGCAGCAGTATCGTCGCAAGAGGATTCAATCGCCAGAATATAACAGTTATTTTTTTTAGACATCAGCTAGGGCACAATACTTGTGAAAGAAGACAAAGTTAAGACAACATCACGTATCAAAAAAATACGAAAAATAACACTTCGTGTCCTGCTCGTCCTATTTATTTTATTTGGGACGCTTATTATCTTGTTTTCTATTCCCGCAGTACAAACTCGTGTTGCCAAATACGTAACTACACAATTAAATACCAAATACAAAACCGACATCAAAGTTGATCGCGTAGGCCTTAAATGGAATGGAGATGTCAATTTACAAGGTATCTTGATTAAAGATCATCATGCAGATACCTTAATTTATGCCAAGAGCTTGGCTTCTTCTGTATTGAGTGTAAAAAACATTATAGAAGGAAATATGGAGTTGGGCAGTGCCGATCTCGATGCAGCTTATCTCTATGTTAAGAAGTATAAGGGTGAGGAAAGAGATAATTTATCTATATTTTCTAAAAGCTTTGTTTCTGATGATATTACTACGAGCAAGAGCTTCTTGATGACTACTCCCAATATTGATATTATTAATGGACGTTTTCGATATATAGATGAAGAATTGGATGATCCTCTAGTTCTTGATTATAGTGACCTCAGATTAAACGTGGATGTTTTTTCTCTCAATGATGATGTAGTAGATGCGATGATTACCGACTTAGGTTTTCAAGCTAGAAAGGGCTACCAAATTAGTTCGTTACAAGGGCAGCTGCATTATGATCCGGATGCTATTCGACTACAGGATTTTATTCTTAAAACACAGGAATCAGTTATTGAAGGGAGTATTGATCTCGATACTAGAAACGATGCCATTAATGACTTCAATAATTTGGTGGGTATTAAGGCCGCTTTCGCGAAAGCGGAAGTATCCACAACAGATATCATCCCATTTTACGATGGCTTCGCTCCAAATAAAATGCTTAACCTAACAGGTAATCTCAATGGAGTACTAAATGATTTTTTTGTAGAAAACTTACAAATCAGTGGATTAAGCGCTTCTAAAATTGAGGGGGATGTACAATTTACTGGCTTGGTTGAATCAGGTGATTTTAGGATTTCAGGAGACTACGATCGCATTCAAACCACCTATTTTGATTTAAAAGGATTACTGCCGCAGGTATTGTCATCTCTACCAAAAGAATTAATCAAGATGGGGCGTGTACAGTTTTCTGGACACACTACGGTAACCGCAAAAACTTTGAATACCGATGGTCAATTAATGAGTAATTTAGGGAAGGCAGTGATAAATCTCGATCTGGCAGATTTTCAAAATACCGACAAAACAACCTATAAAGGGAATGTAAAATTATTCGATTTTAATGTTGGCGAACTCATTCAAGGAGCGCAGTTAGGGCGTGCTACACTGGATATTGACGTTAATGGTAAGGGCCTAATTCAAGAAACTTTAAACACACAGCTTTCAGGATCAATAACAAGTGTAATGTTTCAAGGGTATAACTATCAGGATATAAGTCTTTTTGGTAATTTGAAAACACCTGTTTTTAATGGAGAAATATTTATTAAAGACAAATTCTTGAAAATGGATCTTCACGGATTAATAGACGTGACTAAGGCTGTAAATAATTTTGACTTCACAGCAGATATTGCCTATGCAAACCTAAATGGCCTCGGTTTTATAAATGATAGTATATCCATTCTTAAAGGGGAAGTCCTTATGGATATGAGAGGTACAGGTATTGATGATGCTTTTGGAAAAATCTCTTTTACAGATGCAAGTTATCAAAACACCAATGACACCTATGATTTTAAAGACTTTTCCATTAACAGTAGTTTTGATGAGAATAGAGTGCGTACTATAGAGGTGAATTCACCAGATATAATTGAGGGATCTGTAACAGGTATTTTTGATTTTGCAGAAGTAGTTCCTTTATTTAAAAATGCAATTGGTAGTTTATATACAAACTACCAGCCTCAGGTGACTACCGAAGGTCAATATATGGATTTTGATTTCACCCTTAAGAATAAGATTGTTGAAGTGTTTGTTCCCGGAATTCAATTTGAACCAAGAACTCTTATTCGTGGAAGTGTGGTTTCTAATGATTCTGAATTTAAACTCACCTTTAAGTCTCCTAAAATTGAAGCCTTTGGCAACATGGCACAATCTATTGAAGTGCGTGTTGATAATAAGAACCCATTATATAATACCTACGTCTCAGCCGATAGTATAAACGCTGGTTTTTATGCGGTTTCTGAATTTAATTTGATTAATGTAACCTTACAGGATACGCTTTTTATGCGTTCTGAATTTAAAGGAGGTAAGCGTAATGATGATGCTTTTAACCTTTCGCTTTACCATACTATTAATGCAGACGGAAATTCAGTGCTAGGATTTAAAAGGTCTGACATAAATTTTAAAAGTAATCAATGGTATGTCAATGAAGAAAACGATTCCAAAAACAGTATCGTTTTTGATAATAATTTTAAGGATGTAGATATCAAAGCATTGGTACTAAGTCATAAAGATGAACGCATTGCCTTGAGCGGAATTATGCGTGATTCTACATATAAGGATATCAAAGCCAAGTTTACCAATGTAGATCTAGCTAAGATCACACCAGAAATCGAGAATATCGCACTTGCAGGTCGTGTAAATGGAAACTTGGACGTAATACAGAAAGCAGGAGCCTATTTCCCTAATTCTACCGTTATCATTAAAGACCTTGGTATTAATGATAATTTATTAGGGGATTTAGATTTACAAATCAAAGGCGACAATACCTTGTCGAGCTACGAAATAAAGTTTTCCCTTACCAATGAAATGCTTCGTTCTCTGGATGCCAAAGGCTCTATTGATGTAGGTGGCGATGATCCAACTATCAATCTTAATGTGACTCTAAGAGACTTTGACTTACATCCATTTGATGAAATGGGGAAAGATGTAATCACAAACATACGCGGACTCGCAAGTGGTATTGCTAAGGTTACTGGAAGTTATAAGAATCCAGATATCGATGGAAGTCTTCGTTTAAAAAATGCAGGACTTAAAATTCCGTATTTGAATGTAGATTACGATTTTAAAGGCTTGTCACGTGTTGATTTGAATAAACAACAGTTCCTCTTCCGATCCATAGCATTAGAAGATATTAAAGAGAAAACAGATGGTACCTTAAATGGGACTATCTCACACAAGGCATTCTCAGATTGGGATTTGGATCTCGCTATTAATACCAACAGACTTTTAGTACTAGATACCAAAGAGGATATTGAATCTCTTTACTATGGTACAGCCTTTATTTCTGGAGAAGCCACAATTAAGGGGCCAACAGATAAGTTGGTAATAAATGTTCAGGCTAGTACAGAAAGAGGAACAGTTTTCTACTTACCCATAGATGACACTGAAGCCATAGGAGATAACTCATACATTCATTTTTTAAGCCCCGAAGAAAAGGCGGCTCGTATAAATGGAGTATTTGTAGAAAATGTTGCAACTAGCGGACTAGAACTGAGTTTTGATTTGGATGTAGATACAGATGCACTTATTGAGATAGTGGTTGATAAAAGAAATGGCACTAAATTAAGGGGGAGAGGAGCAGGTAACTTACTTATTGAAGTGAATACTAATGGAAAATTCAATATGTGGGGAGATTTTATTGTCTATGATGGAAAATTTGACTTTAAGTATGGAGTTTCTAAGCAGTTCGAGGTAGAGCCTTTAGGAAATATTCGCTGGGAAGGAAGTCCTGAACGTGCATTATTAGATTTAAAAGCCAAATACACCACCCAAGCCAATCCTTCTATTCTTTTAGAAAACCCTTCTGTGAATCGAAAAATTCCTGTGGAAGTTGTCATTAAATTGAATGGGGAATTATTGCAACCGGAAATTGACTTTGAAATTAACTTTCCAAATTCTGGAAGTACGGTTACTTCTGAACTTGATTTTAGACTAAGTGATAGAAATACACGAGAGTTGAATGCCATCTCGCTGGTTTCTCAGAATACATTTATTAGTGCTACCTCTGTAAGTGCTACCTCTGTAAGTGCTGCAGCTGTTGTTAATAATGCCTTTGAGACAGGTTCTTCTATTCTGAGTGGTATTTTATTTAATAATGATGATGGGGTGTTTGATGTAGGCGTAGATCTTGTATCTGCTGATAACAATCCAGATTACCAATCTGCAGGACGTGTGGGAATCACCTTAGCTACTCAGATTACTGATCGAGTTTTGATCAATGGGAAGGTTGGAGTTCCTACAGGAGGAGTGAGTGAATCGGTTATTGTGGGTGATGTAGAAGTAGACTTCCTTTTGAATGAAGATGGAACCTTACGCGCCAAAGTATTCAATAGACAAAGTGATATCCAATTTGTAGGAGAAACAGAGGGTTATACACAAGGAGCTGGTATTTCCTATGCAGTCGATTTTAATTCCTTTAAAGAGCTGCTCAGAAAAATATTTAAGGGAAAAACTAAAGAGGTTGTTCAAGAGTTAAAAGACAGACCTAAGCCAAATGAAAAAGTGGCACCCGATGGAGTTCAATTTAAGAACTAAATTGCCCTTTATTTTCTTCTTTCATTTTCCTTTCATTTTTATTGTTTTTCTCGCTTTCGCGAAATTGCAAAACCACCTTATTTCTTCTCAAAATTGCCATTTCGCTTTAGAAATTCGCATTTATTCATGAGACTTTACAAAAAGTTTTCAAACGAAAACGTTTGAAATTGACAATCCCATTAAAAAGCATCTAAATCCTTGAATTATCTAGGGATTGTTTCCTAAATTTAATCTTTATAAGATATTAAATGAGCAAAAAATTGCAAAAAATAGCCGTTTTAACCTCTGGAGGAGATGCCCCAGGAATGAATGCAGCTATCCGATCTGTAGTTCGTACTTGTGCCTATCATAAGATAGAATGTATGGGTGTTTTTAGAGGATATGAAGGACTCATTGATGGAGATTTTATTCCTTTAGACGCGCGTAGCGTAAGAGGGATTATTAATAAAGGAGGAACCTTCTTAAAATCGGCTAGATCAAAGCGTTTTATGACTGAGGAAGGACGTAAAATAGCCTTTGATCAATTAACAAAAGCTGGTATTGATGGGATTGTATTAATAGGAGGAGATGGAACCTTCACCGGAGGATTGGTATTTAATAGAGAATTCGGTTTTCCAGTGATGGGAATACCTGGTACTATTGATAATGATATTAATGGTACAGATAGAACCTTGGGATATGATACTGCTTTAAATACTGCCGTTGAAGCTATTGATAAGATTCGTGACACCGCGCATTCACATGACAGACTTTTCTTTGTTGAGGTGATGGGGCGTGATGTTGGACATATTGCTTTAAATGCAGGTGTCGGGGCAGGAGCAGAGGAGATTTTAATTCCTGAAGAAGATATGGGAATCGATCGTTTAGTAGAGTCCTTAGAACGCTCCAAAAAAAGCGGGAAATCTTCAAGCATCGTAATTGTTGCCGAAGGTGATAAAATTGGCAAAAGCGTTTTTGAGCTTAAAGATTATGTCGATGAGAACTTAGAAGAATATGATGTTCGAGTTTCTGTCTTAGGACATATGCAAAGAGGTGGCTCTCCTACCTGTTTTGATCGAGTGCTTGCAAGTAGAATGGGTGTAAAAGCCGTAGAATCTCTCTTGGAAGGAAAAAGTAATTATATGGTAGGTACCATACATGATACAATGACGCTTACTCCTTTGGCCAAAGCCATAAAGGGAGAATCAAAAATTAATAAAGAATTGATACGTGTGTCTGATATTATGACAACGTAAAATAATAATTAGAAAAAGAAGAAAATGGGAAACATGAAATTAGGAATTAATGGTTTTGGAAGAATTGGACGAATTGTATTTCGTGCAACTGTAAAACGTGATGATGTAGATGTAGTAGCGATTAATGATCTATTAGATGTTGAGCACTTAGCATACTTATTAAAGTATGATTCTGTTCACGGTCGTTTTGATGGAACTATTGAAGTGAAAGATGGACACCTTGTTGTAGATGGTAAAACCGTTCGTGTTACTGCTGAGCGTGATCCTAAAAATCTAAAGTGGGATGAGGTTGGAACAGATGTTGTTGCCGAGTGTACTGGAATTTTCACAACCCTTGAAACTGCCGATTATCACATTCAAGCTGGAGCAAAGAAGGTAGTAATCTCAGCACCGTCTAAAGATGCCCCTATGTTTGTCATGGGAGTAAACGACAAAGACTTAACAGCTGCACATACTATTGTATCTAATGCCTCTTGTACAACAAACTGTTTAGCGCCTTTAGCTAAGGTTGTAAATGACAATTGGGGATTAGAAGAAGGTTTAATGACAACTATTCATGCAACTACGGCAACTCAATTAACTGTTGATGGACCGTCTAGAAAAGCATATAGAGATGGTCGTAGTGCCCTTGTAAATATTATCCCAGCATCCACTGGAGCTGCAAAAGCTGTTGGAAAGGTTTTACCTGAAGTGGACGGAAAACTTACAGGAATGGCTTTCAGAGTCCCTACAGCCGATGTATCGGTAGTAGATTTAACGGTGCGTACCACAAAAGAAACCTCTTTAGCAGAAATCAAAAAGGTTTTTGAAGCAACTGCAAATGGCGCTATGAAAGGAGTTTTAGGATATACAGATGAGGGAGTAGTTTCTCAAGATTTTGTAAGTGATGACCGCACGAGTATTTTTGATGCAGGTGCATCCTTAGAGTTAAATTCTCGATTCTTCAAACTAGTATCTTGGTATGATAACGAATTTGGATATTCAAATAAACTTGTAGACCTCGCAGAAAAGGTTAACGCGCTTTAAGATAATAGTTCGTTTTTGCGAAAGTGTTTTTTATAGCGCTTTCGCGAAAGCGTAACCTTATAAATTCCTTATGATATTAATCGTTGATAGTGGATCTACAAAGACAGATTGGATAGCCCTTTCTGACGATGGCCATGAGTTGTTTCAAACACAAACTCTTGGTTTAAATCCGCAAGTACTTTCTCAAGAGATATTGAATGAACGCATCATTAATAATTTTGAGCTTTATAAACATCGTAATGAAGTAACACGCCTCTATTTTTACGGAGCTGGCTGTGGTGTTGAGAAACCACGTTTATTGATAAAGGAGGTTTTTGAAAATTTTTTCACCCTCGCCGATGAAATTATTGTCAAAGAAGACACCTACGCGGCCTTATATGCAACGGTGACAGAAGGTGAAAAATCGATAGTTTGTATCATGGGTACAGGCTCGAATTGCTCATATTTTGACGGAAATGAAATTATTCAAAAAGTGATTTCATTGGGTTATATCCTTATGGATGATGCAAGTGGTAATTATTATGGAAGACAATTAATAAGAGATTATCACTTCAATCGCATTCCAAAGGATCTAGCTGATAAATTTGCAGCTTCCTTTGACTTGACTTCTGAGAGTGTCAAAAATCATTTATACAAAAACCCTAATCCAAATACCTACTTGGCGACCTTTGCGCGTTTTCTAATCGAAAATAAAAACCATGATTATTGCCAATCTTTAATTCAAAGAGGCATGATCGAGTTTGTGGAATGTCAAATCTTACAGTTTGAAGATGCAAGAGAGATTCCAATCCATTTTGTAGGTTCTATAGCATTCTATCTTCAAAATGAGTTGAAGGCGGTACTAGATCATTATCAAATGAAACTAGGGAAGGTATTGAAACGCCCTATAGAAGGATTAGTAGCGCATCATAAAAGTTATATTATTCAGAAGTAATCACATTTTACTTCTTCATAAAAAAAGCGCTCTGTAACTCAGAGCGCTTTTTTTGTATGGGTGATTTTATTTTACTGCGATACATGAAATTTCTACATTGACATACTTTGGTAAATTGGCTACCTCAACGGTTTCTCTAGCTGGAGCAGTGGCTTCATCAAAGTATTTACCATAAACGGCATTAATCTCCCCAAAATTCTCCATGTCACTAATGAATATTGAAGTTTTGACAATATGATTAAAGCTCATATTTGCCGCTTCTAGCACTGCTTTAAGATTTTCCATAACCAATGCTGTTTCATCAGCTATGCTGCCTTTGAATAATTTTCCCGTTTTAGGATCTAAGGCAATCTGTCCAGAGGTATAAAGAGTGTTGTCAGAAAGTATCGCTTGGTTATAAGGGCCAATAGGCGCAGGGGCGTTGGGTGTAGTAATTATTTTTTTCATAAAGGAAAGATACGAAATATCACATATTTTTCATAGCAGATGTACAGACCAAAAATTCCTAAAGATTGTGCCCTTATAAGTTTTCGTCAGGCGCACGTCGCTTGTCATATTTAATATCACTCAGAATATTTCCTTTAATTCCAATAAAGAAATACCATGATGAACGAGTACTAAATGGAACCCAGTTGAAATCAAGCTTCCAACTTTCTAGATCTCTCGAAAATCCTAAGGAGGTATAAGTAAATCCAGGATTGGCTATGTCGTAACCAGAAGATCCTCTTACGGTCCAGCGTTTTCCTAATTCAACATCCCCGCTAAAGACCAGTGAATGGGTTGAAATTTCCTCTTGTCGAGCACTGTTTGAGTAATTTATCTGATATGACATCCTCAAATTCCATGGGATGTCAAAATTGTAAAACTCTACTTCTTGTTCCTTCTGATCTTTATCATCTGGATCGTTTTGGTTGAGTCGGCCTGTAATATCTACTCCTTCTCCAAAAAGGTCGTCCGGCCTACCACCAGCAGCAAAGTTTTGGTTTTCTGTACGGTCTGTATTCTCCTTTTTGGAACCATCAAAGTCTTTGCTCGAAAAGCTATATCCAAAATTTGCACTAGCTCCTGTGAGACGGAAGAGACTTCCTCCGTTGTTTATGTTCAGAGTGTTGATACGTGTATTACTACTATTTAAAGCATAAATATCTAAGCCTGCTCTAAAATTGATGTCTAATTTATCACGTATTATCGGAATAGCCCCGCTCATACTCACTGGTGATAAGCGTAAACTGTCTGCTGCAAAATTATAACTGGTACTAAAATTGAGATTTTTGAGCAGTGATATTTTTACAGGTTCTGTTACTGTAGAATCTTTGGAGCGAACCTTGGCTTCGATTACATTACTTAAACTAAAGGACATTGAACTTGAGACCCTATTTGTAGGTGCACCATACAATCCTCCGTCAAATCTACTGTATTCAACCTCATCAACGAGCGTAGGATCTAAAGGATCTGTGCGTTGATATCGTTCATAATATTGATCAAAAGCCGGCGTATAACTATAACTTAAAGATGGTCTCATCACATGTCGGATTGTTTGTATCCGACTGCCTTCTTTAAAAGGGAAAGTACCGTAAATTGTCGTTCCTATACTAATACCACCGTTGTAAGTGCGATATGAATCAAAGCCTCTTGTGGTGTCCCTCACTACTTCCTGAGCCTCCTCATCATAGGATTGATCTATGGTTTTAAAAAGCCAGTTTTCTGTGTAATTTCCACTAATAGATGCACTAAAATATTTGAGGACCTTAAAATTGGTAGCGACTGGTATTTGATGTTGTATCCCCATTTGTCCATCTCTAAACATTTCAGGTCTAAAGAATAGGCTATCGGTGGTTTGGTAGCGGTTTTCACCTCTCGCCGAATAACTAAAGTTTATATTTTGTAAAATTCCTTTTTTACTTCCCGCCTTAGGTGCAAATGGATATATACGATCTACATTCAATTGGGCGGTAGGTAAGGTCATATTGATGACTTCCGTGCGTGAATTTTGTGAATGTGTCGCTGCCAAGGTTAGGTTGATTGGCGTTTTTGTTTGAAAGGTTTTGGCGTAGGAAATCGAAGAACTAAAGTTGTTATTTAAGAAGTTTCCTGTAGTACTTTGATTCAAAGATTGTTGATAGAAGTTAGAACTTCCAAGGTTTACAGAGGCTGAGAATCGACTGTTAGGACTTGCTTTTGCATCTTGACTGTGATTCCAACGAATGTTATAAGTATTAGTTTCTGTAAAATCAGGCAGTCCTCTTTCGCTACGTAATATCCGTTCGAGACTGAAGTTAAAACGGCCATTAAAACGATAGCGCAATTTGTACTCTGAACTTCCACGAATAGCATAACTACCATTGGTGTAATAATCTCCATCTATTGCCAAGTTGTAGTAATCGCTCAAGGCAAAGTAATATCCAAGTCCCTGTAAAAAATATCCTCGTTGCCTCGTTTCTCCCGGTGAAGGAAGGATAAATCCTGAAATGCTTTTTTCTCTATCCATAGGGAAGAAGGCAAAGGGTAAGCCAATAGGAGTAGGCACATCGGCGATGTACATATTAGTAATTCCAGTAACCAATTTTTTGCCAGGCACAAATTTGACTTTACGTGCATAGAAGTAGTATTCTGGATCATCTACATTATCACTGGTGGTGAATTTGACGTTGCGCATAAATACCACAGAGTCGTTTACGCGTTTACTAACCTCATTTTTTATTTTAAAGCCAGTACCCTCATCTTGAACACGGGATCCATAAATGAGTGCCTGCTGTGTATTGAAATTAAATTTTATAGAATCCGGAATCACCTCATTTGTACCTTGTACAAAGACTGGTATTTGAGTGTAGGTTCCTGAGGAGTCAATGATTCCTTTGGCAAAAACTGTATTTGTTTCATAATTGAGCTCAATCTCCCCAGCATTGATCTTCATATCACCATAAACAACCTCGGCTTCATTATAGAGAAAGATTTTCTTTTGCCTTTGTGAGATCCGTTCATAGTCGGTTGCTTTGTATACAACTTTATCGGTAAGCGTTTCTTTTTTCTTTATGATTACAGAGTCTTGTGCCTTTGTTTTTGTAGTATCTTGTCGTGGTTCAAATGCTTTGAAACCTTCTGCGGCAGTGGTGATTAGGGTGGTGTCTTTAGCGGGAACTCTTCTGGCATCATTCTTGGATGGAAGGTCCTGACTGTGGCCCAGAAATGAGCAGAGCAGGGCGCTTGTAAATAACAGTAATTTTGCGATTTTTGTTTGCAATATGATTAACCCTATTTTTGTGCCTGAAACATCAGTTTAAGTGCCAAAATTACACCTTTTTTTCGGGACGATTCCTTTAAAAAAGTAAATTTGAAATATGGACACGGCAATTGACGTTTATTCCGCATAGCAGTATGATTTTACGAACTAACGATTAAAAGATTAAATTTTGAAGAAAAGGATGCGTCTCAAGCATAGATTTAGTAGTTATTTAACTTTGTTAACAGTTCTTTTGTATCTAACGATGGCAACTGGTAGCGCTTTCGCGAAATTGCCTGGTATGAAAGCTAGTGGGGAAGTAAACCCCAATCCACCTAAGCAAAGCAAAACCTTTAAAGTCGTTATCGATGCAGGTCACGGAGGAACAGATCCTGGAAAGCCATCGAAGTTTGGGTTTAAAGAGTCTGATATTGCTTTAAAAATAGCCTTAGCCCTAGGGAAGGAACTCGATAAGAATCCAGAAATAACCGTTGTGTATACTCGGACCACTGATGTTTTTATTGGCCTTAAAAAAAGAGGTGCTATCGCAAATAAGGCAAATGCAGATTTGTTTATTTCGATTCATTGTAATGCACACAACACCCAAGCTTACGGAACAGAAACCTATGTTTTAGGTTTACATGCAAATGCTCAAAACCTAAGAGTAGCCAAAGCTGAGAATGCTGTAATCTTTCTAGAAGAAGATTATGAAACAGCCTATGCCGATTATAATATTAATTCGCCAGAGTCAATTATTGGTTTAGACTTGATGCAGGAAGCCTACTTAGAACAAAGTATTCTTATTGCTTCTTTGGTTCAGGATAATTTCAGAGAAAAATTAAAAAGAAAAGATCGTTCTGTAAAGCAGGCTGGTTTTGTGGTTTTGCACCAAACGGTTATGCCGAGTATCCTAATTGAAACTGGATTTATTACCAATGTAAAGGAAGGTAAATATTTAGCTTCTAACAAAGGACAGAAAGCCATTGCAAAGACCATTGCCGATGCCGTAGGCGAATATAAAGCAAAAGTATTTATCGCAGATGAGCCTCCAGTGTATACCTCTGAGACATCTTCTGACACTGATAAAATTGTTGCAGGAGTTACTTTTAAAGTCCAATTGGCTGCAAGTAGTAGGAAACTAGAGCCTAAATCGTATAATTTCAAAAAACTTCCTGAAATTTCTAGAATTCGAGAGGGTGGACTCTATAAGTATTACAGTGGAAGTACTTCAAACTATACGGCCATTCAAAAAAGATTGCAAGAGGCAAAAGCAAAAGGCTATACTACAGCCTATATCGTTTCTTTTAATGCTGATAACATTAAAGTTCCTCTTCAAAAAGTTTTAAATTAACGTAAGGGTTTTAATGACTCTTATTTTATTATCCTACTTTTGTTATAACCTTTAACGACTAAGCTTTTGAAAATTTCTAGAGAAGTAAAAACAGCTGTATTAATGATAGTGGCTATATCGCTTATCATTTACGGTTATAATTATTTAAAAGGTGAAAACCTTCTTGACAATAGTAAAACCATGTATGCGGTTTATGATAACGTAGAAGGTCTGGCTACAGGCTCCTTAGTTACAATTAACGGATACGCTGTAGGAAGAGTTAGGTCTATTGGCTTTGCAGACAAAAGAGGTAAACTCTTAGTCACTTTTACTATTGAAAAAGATTTTGAATTCTCAAAAAATAGTATTGCTAAAATTTATGGAGGTGGTCTTTTGGGAGGGAAGTCTTTGTCTATCGTTCCTGATTATGTAGGTCCTGAAGCAGTTACGGGAGATTATCTAAAATCTGAAATCGACCAAGGGATCATGGAGCTCGTAAATGAACAGCTCACGCCATTACAAAATAAAGTTGAAAGAGTTATTCTAGAAGCCGATTCTGTTTTGACAAGTGTTAACGAGGTACTTGATGCAAATACCCGAAATAATTTAAGAGCAGCCATCAATGATTTTTCGGCGACGGCTACCAATCTTAAAGGGATGTCTGGAACGATGAATGGCATGATTAAAAGGAATGAAGGGAAGTTAGAAAGTACCTTGGATAATTTAGATGAAATGAGTGCCAACTTTGTCACTATTTCTGATTCATTATCTCGCATTCAAGTTGGACAATTGATGTCAAAAGTTGAAAATGTCCTTGCCGATTTTGAGGGAATCGCAAATAATCTACAAAGCGGGAAAGGAACGGCAGGTAAACTTTTGAATGATGACCAAGTTTATGTAAATTTGGAGCGTTCGACGAAACAAATGGAGCTCTTGTTACAAGACTTACGTCTGAATCCGAAACGTTATGTACACCTTTCTGTTTTTGGAAGGAAAGCCAAAGAATACACTCCGCCTAAAGATTCGATAGATTAGGCAGGTAGCCTAACTAACGACTTATGCAATACATACCTAATATTCTTTTTCTCATCGCCCTTGTTTTGGGCGTTGGTTTTTTTGCTAAAAATGTAAAAAAACTGTTGCGTAATATCAACCTTGGTCGCGAGGTCGACCGTTCTGATAATAAGCCACAACGCTGGAAAAACATGGCCAAAATTGCCTTAGGGCAATACAAAATGGTCAAACGTCCCGTTTCTGGTATTCTTCACGTAATTGTATACCTGGGATTTGTCATAATCAATATTGAGGTTCTTGAAATCATCATCGATGGTCTTTTCGGTACCCATCGAGTTTTAGGCTTTATGGGTGGATTTTATAACTTTCTTATTGGGAGTTTTGAAATTTTAGCCTTCTTAGTCTTTGTTGCTGTCGTTATTTTTTGGATTCGACGTAATGTTATCCGACTTAAACGTTTCCTTAGTCCGGAAATGAAAGGATGGCCAAAAATGGATGGTAATGTCATTCTTTATTTTGAAATGGTGTTGATGACACTCTTTCTCGTTATGAATGCCGCCGATTTTCAATTGCAAACTATTGGAGCGACTCACTATGCGTCTATGGACGGTATTGTAGGATCATTTCCTGTGAGTCAATATATCGCACAATTTTTTGAGGGGATGTCCGAATCAAGCTTAATCGTTTTAGAACGTACTGCTTGGTGGTTGCATATTATTGGCATCTTGATCTTTTTAAATTACCTATACTATTCAAAACATTTACATATCCTTCTTGCTTTCCCAAATACCTGGTATGCAAAATTGAAACCTCAAGGTGAATTTACCAATGTAGAAGCAGTTACCAAGGAAGTAATGCTTATGATGGATCCAGATGCAGATCCATATGCTGTTCCAGATGAGGCAGAAGGTGATCCTGAAAAATTTGGAGCTAGTGATGTGATGGATTTGAACTGGGTGCAATTGATGAATTCATATAGCTGTACCGAATGTGGACGCTGTACAAGTGAATGCCCTGCAAATCAAACGGGAAAAAAATTATCGCCACGTAAAATTATGATGGATACCCGGGATCGCTTAGAAACCGTGGGTAAAAATTTAGATGCCAATGGAGGTATTTTCGTGCCAGATGGAAAGCAGTTGTTAGATGAT
Organism: uncultured bacterium; assembly: GCA_963974305.1. GTDB lineage: Bacteria > Bacteroidota > Bacteroidia > Flavobacteriales > Flavobacteriaceae > Dokdonia. Next base: position 55,417 of record CAXBCS010000011.1, on the reverse strand, counting down.
CATATTACCAAAGAAGAATTGTGGGCCTGTACAACGTGTAATGCTTGTGTAGAAGCTTGTCCTATAGGAATAGATCCTTTGAGTATTATTATGGAAATGCGTCGTTATATGGTGATGGAGGAAAGTTCAGCTCCTGTAGATCTCAATAATGCCATGACTAATATTGAAAATAATGGGGCTCCTTGGCCATTTAACCAAATGGATAGAGCAAACTGGATTGATGAATAAAAAGCTGATCATACTCGCCGGGTTTTTGATGGTTTGCACTTTCGCGAAAGCGCAATCTGGATGGCGAAAAGACAGTGTGCAGTTTAAAGTATTTACCCGCTTATATATCAATGAGCTCAAAATGGTAGATTCTGTAAAAGTGCAAAAAATAGAATGCGATTATTGCAGTCAGCGGCAAATTTTAGGCCTTGCAGAAGAGGCCTTGCATCGCACACGACTGGATATTGATAATCCAAAATACAGTAAAAAAGGAGTCTATCAAGACTCACACTATATAAGAATTAGTAGAGAAGATTTTATTAAATTAAATAATTGAGAATGAACAAGGAAGACGTAGATAAGTTATTGAGTGAAAAAATAGAAGAAGGAGAACATGTAAGCCCAGTGCTTCCAGAGGGTGTCAAGAATTATCTCATTGATATTGATGGTACAATTACTGAAGATGTTCCTAATGAGGAACCAGAACGAATGGGAACTTGTGAACCTTTTCCAGATGCTTTGAAAACTTTAAATAAGTGGTATGACGAAGGGCATTTGATCTGTTTCTTTACTTCTCGTACAGAAGATCATCGTGCGGTGACTACAGAATGGTTAAATCGTCACGGATTCAAATTCCACAGTCTTTTGATGGGAAAACCTCGTGGAGGAAATTACCATTGGGTAGATAACCACTTAGTTAGAGCGACACGCTACAAAGGTAAGTTTACCGATTTAGTAGAAAAAGAAGTGACGATTGAAGTTTTTGAAGAGTAAATAACACAACTTCCATTGACGTGGAAGCTCAAAGTAATAATATGAGCGAGACCTTAAGAGTACCAACAATGGCCGAATTTATGGCCCAAGGAAAACAGCCAGAAGTCCTATTTTGGGTTGGTTGTGCAGGAAGTTTTGATGATCGTGCAAAAAAGATCACTAAAGCCTTTGCCCGTATTCTAAATAAAGCCAATGTTGACTTTGCGGTACTTGGCGCCGAAGAGAGTTGTACTGGGGATCCAGCAAAACGCGCAGGAAATGAATTCCTTTTCCAAATGCAGGCTGTTACCAATATTGAAGTTTTGAATGGTTACGAAGTAAAAAAGATCGTAACCGCTTGTCCGCATTGCTTCAATACGCTAAAAAATGAGTACCCTTCCCTAGGTGGTAATTACGAAGTCGTTCACCATACTCAGTTTCTTAAGTCCTTGTTGGATGATGGACGCTTGACCGTAGAAGGTGGGAAATTTAAGGGAAAACGCATTACTTTTCACGATCCGTGTTATTTAGGACGAGCCAATGGTGTTTACGAAGCTCCTCGTGATTTATTACGAAAGTTAGATGTCGAGCTCGTTGAAATGCGTAAGTGTAAAACAAATGGTCTTTGCTGTGGAGCAGGAGGTGCTCAAATGTTTAAAGAACCTGAGCCAGGAAGTAAGGATATCAATGTTGAACGCACAGAACAAGCCCTAGAAACAAAACCAGATATCATAGCAGCCGGTTGTCCATTTTGTAATACCATGATGACCGACGGTGTAAAAAACAAAGAAAAAGAAGCGAGTATTGAGGTGATGGACGTGGCAGAGATGATTGCCACGGCTGATGATCTTTAATCAGATTTATCTTCAAACAGAAATTCTAAAACGCTTTATTTTCATTTCCATTTAGTAGCAATAATAATTATGATTGCAGATTTTAGTACACTTCCTAAAGAATCACGCGTTTGGATCTACCAAAGCGATACCAAGTTTACGGAAGAACAGCATGCAAAAATTGAAAAAGATCTCACGAGCTTTTTAACGGCTTGGACGGCTCATGGCGCAGATCTTAAAGCGGGTTTTGAAATTAAGTACGACCGTTTTATCGTGATTGCCCTAGATCAAAACGAAGCTCAAGCAACAGGTTGCTCAATCGATAGCCAAGTCCGCTTTATTATTGCACTACAAGAAGAATTAGGTATTGATTTATTAGACAAAATGAATGTCACCTATTTCCAAAACGAGCGCGTACACTATAAACCCTTGCTCGATTTTAAAAAGATGGTTAAAGATGGTGCCGTGGGTAAAAACACCATTGTCTTTAATAATTTGGTCACCAATCTTGGTGAATTTGAAGAATCCTGGGAGATTCCAGCAATAGATAGTTGGCATAGCCGTTTCCTTAAAAAGTAGTTGATAACATTTTGTTAAGATTTGAGTGCGCTTTCGCGAAAGCGTAACAATCTTCATAACTTCGTGTATGTAGGGTTTAGCAATTCTGTAATCCTATGATATGCATGTTGTTGTTGATATGCTACTTCTTATTAACACATAAAACTGTCGACTCATATGTCCTTAAAAAAGACACTTCTATATAGTATTCTCTTATGCGCAACCTCGGCAATCTTTGCCCAGCAGTCGTATCCACTATATACTTACGATATTGAAGCGCAACGCGCTTGGGTAGATAGTATTTATAGCGGAATGACTCCTAAAGAGCGTGTAGGCCAATTATTTATGGTCGATATATTCTCGAGTGATCCTAAAGCCAAAGTAGATAAAGTACGAGCCCTTATCAAAGAACAACACATTGGAGGAGTTATTTTCTCTAAAGGAGGTCCAATGCGGCAGGCTAAACTAAATAATGAATTTCAAGCAGCCTCTAAAATACCGCTATTGGTCGGTATGGATGCCGAATGGGGATTGGCAATGCGTCTGGATAGTACCTATGCATTTCCATGGAATATGACCTTGGGAGCGATTCAAGACAATCGTATCGTAGAAAAGGTAGGAGAACGTATTGGAGAACATTGCAAACGCTTGGGAGTTCATATTAATTTTGGGCCCGTGGTTGATATCAATGTCAATCCTGCAAACCCAATCATCGGCAATAGATCATTTGGAGAAGATAAGATTAATGTCACCGAAAAAGCCATTGCCTTTACCAAGGGAATGCAAGGTGCAGGTGTTCTTGGGAGTGCCAAGCACTTCCCAGGCCATGGAGATACAGATAAGGATAGTCATAAAACTCTGCCAACTCTCGATTTTACTCGAAAAAGATTAGATTCAGTTGAGATGTATCCTTACAAACCTATTATTCAAGCGGGGATTGCAAGTGTAATGGTGGCGCATTTAAACGTTCCTAATTTGGTGCCTGAAAAGGGAGTGCCAACCTCTATATCACCAACGGTGGTGACTTCTATTCTTAAAGATAGTTTACAATTTCACGGATTGATTTTTACAGATGCCTTGAATATGAAAGGAGCTGCAAATTTTAAAAATCCTGGTGATATTGATTTGGCGGCTTTTAAAGCGGGCAATGATGTGCTACTTATAAGTGAGGATGTTGGTTCCGCTTCCGCGAAAATTCTACAAGCCTTGTCATCAGGTGAAATTTCAGAAGAGCGTTTGGCACATTCTGTCAAGAAAATTCTTTATGCTAAATACAAGGTAGGCTTACAGAATTATAAACCAGTGTCAACCCAAAACCTTATCGATGATCTCAACACCTTAGAAGATGACATCGTTTACAGTAGCGCTATTGAAAGTGCACTAACCATTACCAAAAATTCAAATCAGATACTACCTGTTAAAAATTTAGATTCCAAGAAAATCGCCTATGTTGCTATGGGTGATGCAGAAGGAACTCATTTTCTCAAGCAAATGCAAAAGTATGCTTCAGTGACTCAGATAAAAATCAAGGATACAGCAGACCTAAAGAAACTATCACCTTATAATTATGTGATCGTTGGTTTTCATCGTTCTAATGACAATCCGTGGACCTCTTATGGCTTTAATGCAAAGGAGAAAATGTTGCTAGCAGCAATTGCAAAAGAAAAGGATGTTGTTCTTGACCTCTTTGTGCGTCCTTATGCCATGCTTGATGTTGGGAAAGCTAATCTTAAAGGTATCATCCACAGTTATCAAAATAGTAAATTGTCACAAGAAAAAAGCGCTCAACTTATTTTTGGAGCGATTCCTAGTATAGGTAAGTTGCCAGTAACACTTGGCAATTCAAAAGCCGGGAGTGGTTTTGAATCTGGAACTTTGAGACGTTTGAAATACGGGATTCCAGAAGAAGTGGGCATAAATTCTGATACTTTGAAAAAAAAAATTGATTCCTTAATGAGAATTGGCTTGCGACAGGCAATGATGCCAGGGGCGCAAGTATTAGTTGCTCGAAAAGGGAAGGTGATTTTTGAAAAGGCTTACGGTTATCATACATATAACAAAAAGCAACAAGTTAAATTAGATGATGTATATGATGTGGCATCTATGACTAAAATCCTAGCAACCTTACCTATGCTGATGGAATTACACAGTCAAGGATCTTTAGATCTCTATGCGAGTTTAGGGTCGCTAATTCCAGAATTAAAGGGTACTAATAAATCGAATATTACCGTAAAAAAAGCATTATCTCATTATGCGCAATTTAAGGCGTGGATTCCTTTTTACACCAAGACCTTAGATTCAGTAACCAATGAGTTACTCCCTAAGTACTACAGAAAGAAATACTCTGCTGATTACAATATCAAGATTGTTGATGGGATGTATTTACGTAGTGATTATCAAGATAGTATTATTCGTTTTATTGGAGAAAGTGATCTTCGCGAACGGTTAAACTATAAATACAGTGACCTTCCATATTATTTGATGAAGAAGTATCTTGAAGATTATTATGGTAAAAACCTTGACAAAATTACTGCTCAGCGACTTTACGGTCCGTTAGGAGCTACGCAAACGGGTTATAAACCCTTGAATAGGTTTAATAAAAGGAAAGTAGTTCCATCAGAGAACGATACTTATTGGCGTCACAAAAAGGTTCAGGGATATGTACATGATATGGGGGCGGCTATGCAAAGTAACATAGGTGGCCATGCGGGTTTATTTAGTAATGCAAATGACGTGGCAAAGATCATGCAAATGTATTTACAAGATGGATATTATGGTGGAAAGCGCTATTTGTCTAAGGAAACCGTAGATACATTTAACACCTGTAATTATTGTCCAAATAATGTAAGGCGAGGAGTGGGATTCGACAAACCTCAATTGAGTGGTAGTGGTCCAACTTGTGGGTGTGTGCCTATGACTAGTTTTGGTCACAGTGGTTTTACGGGAACCTATACATGGGCCGACCCTGAAAATGATTTAGTCTATGTATTTTTATCAAATCGAACTTTTCCAACCATGGATAATCGTAAACTGATAAAATCAGGATTAAGAACAGAGATTCAAGCGGCTATTTATAAATCATTTATAAATTAATAGTCTGTTGTACTTAGCTTAGATAAGTGCTTTATAATTAAAATAAAATATGAAAATTGCTATAGTTTGTTACCCAACCTTTGGAGGAAGTGGAGTTGTTGCTACTGAGCTTGGGATTGCTCTTTCACATCGTGGACATGAGGTACATTTTGTAACCTATAAGCAACCGGTTCGTTTAGCTTTACTTAATGAAAATATTTATTTCCACGAAGTTAATGTCCCAGACTACGCCTTATTTCATTACCAACCCTATGAATTAGCCTTATCTAGTAAACTTGTAAATATTGTCAAGAAGCACGGTATTGATATTCTTCATGTTCATTATGCTATTCCACATGCTTATGCGGGGTACATGGCTAAAATGATGTTAAAGGAAGAAGGCATTCATATTCCTATGGTAACAACCTTACACGGTACCGATATCACCTTGGTAGGGAGTCATCCATTTTATAGACCGGCGGTTACCTTTAGCATCAATAATAGTGATGTTGTAACTTCGGTATCTGAAAGTTTGAAAAAGGATACGCTTCGTCTGTTTGATATTAGACAACGCATCGATGTTGTCCCTAACTTTATAGATACCAGTGTAGTTGATTCAAAATTTACCGATTGCCAGCGAGATCTTATGGCAAATGAAAATGAACGTATTGTTACGCACATTAGTAATTTCCGAAAAGTGAAGAGAATTCAAGATGTGGTGGAAGTTTTCCACCGAATCCAATTAGAGGTGCCGGCCAAATTATTAATGGTAGGAGATGGCCCTGAAAGAGAAGGAGCAGAGCAGTTAGTAAAAGAACTCGGACTTCAAGATAGTGTCAAGTTTTTAGGAAATAGTAATGAGATTGATAAAATCTTGTGTTTTTCAGATTTATTCTTGCTTCCTTCAGAAGCTGAGAGTTTTGGACTCGCTGCTTTAGAGGCAATGGTCAACAGAGTCCCTGTTATTTCTAGTAATGCGGGTGGGATTCCGGAGGTTAATATTGACGGGGTAACTGGCTTTCTCTCCAATGTAGGTAACATTGCGGATATGGCGCTCAATGGCATTAAAATACTCAAGGATGATACAGTTTTGGAAACATTTAAAGATAATGCGCAAAGAGAGGCTGCCAAATTTGATATTAGACTTGTAGTTCCTATTTATGAGGAACTATATGAAAATGTTTTACTAGCAAAGTCGTAATTTAATAAACGACTAATTGGAATGTTTTATAAAGGCTAATTAGGCTTTTAAAACATCTATCGTTCGGACTTATCTAACTTTGACAATTATAATAATATTGATTCTGAAAGTAATAAATAATTTATTGCATTTTTGTTTTTCTAGATCAACAAACTAATACTATGTATATGAGAATAATGCTCTGGCTGTGCCTAGCCATGTTTGTGTTGAGTTGTAAAGAGGATGATAGCCCTATTGTCGAATCTATGGAACAAGAGGAGGAAGAAACTACAGATGATGTATCAGTAATTACAACGGTATATCAAAATTATGTGGATGTCGACTTTGATAATCTTGACAGTTATACTCCCATCTTACCACAACATTATGATGCTGTAGCTGATGCTACTAATACTCCAGTAGATAACCCCATCACAGATAAGGGGGCTACTTTAGGGAGAATTTTGTTCTACGATAAACAACTGAGCATAAATAATACGGTCTCCTGTGCCTCTTGTCATAATCAAAATAATGGTTTTGATGATCCGGATCAATTTAGTACTGGGTTTGAGGGCGGACTTACAGCGGCACATGGTATGCGTTTGTTAAATGCACAGTTTTACCTAGGAATTAATTTTTTTTGGGATAAAAGAGCCGAAAACTTAGAGGCGCAAACAACCCAACCCATACAGAATGAAGTTGAGATGGGATTTGATGCTGCCCATGGTGGTTTTGAAGCTTTAATTACCAAATTGAATGACTTAGAATACTATCCAGAACTCTTTGAATTAGTTTATGGTGATTCTAATATTACAGAGGAAAGAGCCCAACTTGCAATGGCACAATTCATTAGAGCGATGGTTTCTGTAAACAGTTCCTTTGATCAAGGCTTTGCTCAGGTATATCAACCAGGCGGGCAAGGCAATAATATTGGCGCTACTTTTCCCAATTATAGTGATCAAGAAAACCAAGGAAAGGCTTTGTTTTTAAATCCGATAAATCAAGGTGGAGCTGCCTGCGCTGGCTGTCATCAACCACCTAGTTTTGCTTTAAATCTAGATTCGAGAAGTAACGGACTGGATTTTGGGGAAGTGACGGTCTTTAAGTCTCCGTCATTGAAAAGTGCTGGAACCTCCTTACATTTTATGCACGATGGTAGATTCAGTTCAATAAGCGAAGTTATAGAACATTATAACAGTGGAATTGAATCTGGACCCGCTTTAGATGTTCGGTTAAGAAATCCTGCAGATGCTACATTACCATTGCGTTTGAATTTAAGTGATAGTGAGAAGTTGGCTTTAGAAGCCTTTATTTTTACCCTAAATGACACTTCCATAATGGCAGATGCTAGGTTCTCAGATCCCTTTATTGACTGAAGAAGAATATTTTAAACAAAAAATGCCGAAGCAAACTACTTCGGCATTTTTTTTTATTTGCATTTCCTTAGAACTGATATCTAATTCCCAAGGCAATATCAAAGTCTAAATCATCATCTACAGCATTATTGATGCCTAGTTCTGGTCTAAAATCTAACGACAGTATTAACGGAAAATCAAAATCATACTCGATACCAATATCTCCTGCAACAAAAGCAAAAAATGTATCGGCTTCGTCCCTTCCTGGAAAGTTGTCCTTAAAGTCAAAACTTCCTACACCACCTCCAACTCCAGCATACCAATTAAACCCACCATCAATGTTCCAAACCCATTGATAGATTCCAGCAATTCTAAAGGCAGTAAATTGGCGCGCACTCCGATATCCTAGATCAAGCTCTAGTCGGTTGTTCTCACCCAATGCCCTTTGATATGAGATCTCTGTGCCAAATCCATCACTATCTCCAATACGGAGTCCAATAGCATTAGGAGCTATATTTTGGGCCATCATCGAACTTGTTGCACAGATAAAAGCAGCGATTAATAAAAGGTAATTCTTCATAATTTTAGATTTATATATTAGATGTCATTCTTTAACGTCAAAATGTCGATAAATGATATACTAACTCATCTACTTTATTACACTCATTTCAACAGTTCTCAGGGAACATCTCTAATGTATACCTAGTTTTTGAATTAGTAGCTTTGAAAATGTATTCTTTAACATTATAAAGATCTTATGTATATTGAACATTGATAACCACCGATTACATTTGAATAACTACAATAAAATCAATTAATACAATTTACTATGAGAACTTTTATGTTCCTTTTTCCCTTCTTTATTACATTAAGCTTAGCCGCACAGGATTATAAAGATCTCATGGATGATACTTCTGTTAACTTTTATGAGGTGTGTGAGGCAGCAGAATCTTACTTTGATACCATTGACAAATACGCCAAAGGTTCTGGGTACAAAGGATTTTTGCGCTGGAAAGAAGGTAATGAATATAAATTCTATCCAACGGGAAGACGTGACAATATAGATCCACATTTTGCAAATAATGCACTAAAAGTCTACAAGCAACGGTTTCCTGAACAGTTTACTGAAAATACACGAATGACTGGAGGGTGGCAGGAACTAGGACCTAACAGTATTGATGAAATCACTGGTCAATATTCTGCAGGCATAGGAAGAATTGAAGAGGTTTATGCAGATCCATCAAATATGAACAAATTGTATTTAGGGTCTCGAAGTGGCGGACTATGGCGCAGTCTTGATGAAGGTGTTACTTGGCAAGGTGGTGCAACAGATTTTCTTCCAGGAAGCGGTGTTAATACCTTTGGAGTTGATCCTTTAAATACAGATCATCTTTTGGTAAATATTAGAAACGCTAGAAATGGAACGACTTATGGAATCTATGAGTCCACCGACGGAGGTGCAACCTTAACAGAAACAGCCTTTAATCCAACCAACCTAGGAGAAGGTGGTCTTGGCTCTAATTTCGCTATACATATCATTGCTTATCATCCTACCATCGCCAATATGGTATTTGTGGGAACCAATAGCGGACTTTATAAATCAACTGATAATATGTCGACTTGGACAGAAGTTAATACAAGCGGCTCTTATCCCTTTATAAAATTTCATCCTACAAACCCTACTATTGTTTATAGTGTTAGTAATTCAAATGGGAATCGTGATTTCATTTATAAATCTTCCAATACGGGTGATACCTTTAATACCACAGGTCTTATTTCAGGAAATGCCAATAGAAGTGGTCGTATTGAAGTAAGTGCTAATGCACCTTCTAATGTATACTTTGCCAATAGCAATGGAATTCATAAATCCACCGACAGTGGAGATAACTTTACACTTATAGCTGTCCCGTCCGCTACAGGCGGGGTTGGTGCCTTTGGTGTAAATAGTCAAAACGAGTTAAATATGATCACCGGCGGAATAGATGCCTACAGATCTGATGATGAGGGAATGACCTTCTCCAAAGCCACTTACTGGTCTTTAGGAAGTAGTCAACATGGAGCAGGTAGTTTTCAAGATCGCTATGATAATAGTACTGTTTACGTGCATGCAGATTTACGAAAAATAAATAGTATAAACGGCGTTTTCTATATGGGTACTGATGGAACCATGGCCAAGAGTGTAGATGGTGGAACTACGTGGGTTGACTTAATGCGTGATGGAGTAGGAGTTCGTGAAAATTACAAATTGGGCGTAAGTCAGTCCAATAATGGAATTGCAATTTCTGGGTCCCAAGATAATGGTACCAGTATTTATAAAAATACAGGTTGGATCGAATTTTATGGAGCCGATGGTATGGAAGGACTCGTTCATCCATTAAATGATGATTGGATGATAGGGAGCCTTCAATATGGAGGACGCCGCAGAACAAAGGACGGTGGGTATTCACAAGGAGGCGTGAGTCCAGCTGGTTCCTCTGGTGGGAGTTGGCAAGCTCCAATAGCATATGATCCAAATGATCATATGACTATTTACGATTTCAGGGATGGAGTGCGTAAAAGTGAAGACTTTGGATCGTCACATACTCTTGTTGGTGCGCCTTCTACATTTTTTGCAAATGCAATAGTAAACGCAGAAATCGCTCAAAATGATTCACAAATCATGGTGATTACCAACTATAGCCAAATTGAAAAGTCAATTGATGGTGGGGCTAATTTTTCAAGCATAAATGGATCACTTCCGAATGCTGCAATTCAAGATGTGGCATTTGACCCTCTAGATGACAATACGATTATTGTAGTGTATGCCTCTTATCAGAACAACGGCCAAAAAGTATATATAACCACAGACGGTGGAGGAACATGGAATAATATAACCTTTAACATTGGAGATATACCTGTACATACAGTTGTCATTGATCACAGTTCACAATCCAATATATACATAGGAACAGAAGTTGGTGTTTATACCAAGCCAATGACAGGGAGTTTATGGAGCTTATACAGCACCAACCTTCCCAATACCACTGTAGAAGAACTTGAAATTAATTTTGGCGCAAATTCGCTTAAGGCAGCAACCTGGGGAAGAGGTTTGTGGGAGTATGACTTATTAGGACGAAGTTCATACCCGTCTATTGAATACACCGAAATAAGCGATGTGCCTACAGACGAGTTCCCGAAAGAAAATGTCGAACAGTTCGTGACTTCAAATATAGACTATGCAGGAACATTGTCCAGCGTTTATGTTCGCTGGTCTATTGGCGTTCCAGATTTTAGCATAGTTGCCAATACAATTCCAATGAATAATACCGCTGGAAATACATGGGTATCTAATACGGAAATCCCAAATCAACCAGAAGGAACAAAGGTCTATTTTAAAGTATTTGCCGAAGGAGATTCAAGTGATATCAGCGAGACTTATAAATTCATGTACACAGTACAGGCTTTTGTTGCATGTAATCCAAGTGTACAGAATGGAACTTCAGATTATATTAATCTTTTTGAAGTGGAAGAAGCGGGGATGACAATCTATACTAATGCCTCTGCTAATGATGGTTATACTTCATACGCAAATACGCCTATCGATATGGCCTTAGGAGAAACCTATACGTTTAATGTACAATTACAAGGTGCTTTTAACGAAGATGATGCTGGCGTATGGATAGATTTTAATCAAAATGCCGAGTTTGAAGCCTCTGAAAGTGTGAATATGTCTTCTTATGTTGGGAATGTATCAACAGGAAGTATTCAAGTTCCATTGGATGCAGAATTAGATGGAACCATTGCGATGAGAGTTAGGAACTCATTCTTTAATGCACCAGATCCTTGTAATTTTGATGCAGGAGAGGTTGAAGATTATGTGGTTCAGATTTTTGATAATCTAGCTCCAACGGCAACTTGCCAGAATTATACGGCTCTTTTAGATGCCACTGGTGTGGTGTCCATCATGCCGTCCAATATTGATAATGGTTCGTTAGCTCCTGCAGGAGGTGGCGTATTGTCATTAGATATAGACACCTTTAATTGTGATAATCTGGGTGATAATGTAGTTGTATTAACGATCACAGATGCAAATAATAATACATCCTCTTGTACGGCAGTCGTTACAATAGAAGATACATCGAGCCCAAATGTGAATACTCAAGATATTACTGTTGAACTTGATGTTAATGGTATGGCGACAATTACAACAGCACAAATCGACAATGGTTCTTCAGACAATTGTGAGTTGACTTTGGAATTAGATATTACGAGTTTTGGTTGTGATGATGTAGGAATGAATACCGTTACACTCACGGCAACAGATACAAGTATGAACGCCAATAGTCAAACAGCAGTAGTAACTGTAGAGGATAACTTAAGTCCAATTGTTATCACACAGGATATTACGGTTGAACTCGATATCAACGGTACAGTGTCAATAAATCCCGCGCAAATAGACAATGGCTCTTCCGATAATTGTGCGTTCACTATGGATCTTGATATCATGACTTTTACTTGTGACGACCTAGGAGCTAATACAGTGTTGTTCTCGGTAACTGATGCAAACAATAATACTAGTTCGCAAACAGCCAGTGTTACGGTTGAAGACAATTTGGATATTCTTATCAGTGGCCCTCAGGATTTTACAGAATATACAGGTCTTGATGAGATGGATTGCGGAATGATTGTCAATTATGATCCTGTTACAGCTATTGATAATTGTGATCAAGCAGGAGTTTCTATTATTCAAACTGTTGGGCTTGGTACGGGTTCTTTTTTCCCTGTAGGTGTAACGACAGAGTCTTATGAAATAACAGAAGGGGATGGGACTATAACTACACATACTTTTGATATTACTGTCGTAGATGGTACGAGCCCCGTTTTGACAAATTGCCCTGTAAGTACTACTGAAGTTGTTCAATCAGGGACTTCCTTTGTCATTCCAGACTATACAACTTCAGTCACTGTATCTGATAATTGCGATATGAACGTTGTTGTTACTCAAGTTCCGAATCCAGGTGTTTTAGTTGCAATAGGTACTTCAACTAATGTTACGCTCACCGCTGAAGACACAAACGGAAATGAGACAATATGCTCATTTCATTTATCTATAGAAGAGAATTTAGGAGTTGCTGAAGAGATTTTAGAAAAGCAAATAAGAATATATCCAAATCCATTTGAAAATCAACTGCACATCTTTTCGGAGAAATATGTTCTAGAAAAACTAACACTCTTTGATATGCGAGGTAGAAAAATATTGAGTTTCAATACATCTGGCCTAGAAACCACCATAGATACCAAAGATTTGGAGACAGCGATGTATCTTTTAAATATTCAAACAGCATCTGGTGTAATTGTTAAGCAAATAATAAAGAACTAAGAAGACATTTAATTGAATTAGAAAAGGGAATGTATTTTAATACTTTCCCTTTTTTTATGTCTATTTTTAAACGATGATTTCGGCACTAAAAACATTAGAATCTCAACTAGAAGGAGCCCTGCATACAGATGATCTGCATAAGGCCTTATACGCTACAGATGCTTCGGTATATAGACGTTTGCCATTGGCCGTAGCCTTTCCTATTTCTACTAAAGATATTCAAATTTTATGCGCTTTCGCGAAAGCGAACAAAACAACCCTCATCCCGCGAACAGCAGGAACTTCCCTTGCTGGGCAATGCGTTGGAGACGGAATTATTGTTGATGTTTCTAAACATTTTACAGAGATAATATCCCTTGATTTAGACAAGAAACAGGTTAGTGTGCAGCCAGGAGTAATACGTGACGAACTCAATCGCTTTTTAAAACCTCATGGTCTCTTTTTTGGGCCCAATACATCTACTGCCAATCGTTGTATGATGGGAGGTATGGTAGGCAATAATTCATCGGGAACGACCTCTATTCAATATGGGGTTACTCGTGATAAAGTGGTTGCATTGAAAACGGTCCTTTCAGATGGTACGATGGCTACTTTTGAAGAATTAGATAGCAACCGCTTTCGCGAAAAGTTAACACTCCAATCCACCGAAGGCTTCATTTATAAGGCATTGTATGCTCATCTTGAGTCGGAAAGGGTGCAAGAGCAAATTAGATCACAATTTCCCAAACCACAAATACACAGAAGGAATACCGGATATGCGATAGACGAACTGATAAAACAGCAACCTTTTCAAGAAAACGGCGCTCCTTTTAATATGTGCGCTCTCTTGACCGGTAGTGAAGGAACTCTTGCTTTTTCTACAGAAATAACATTACAATTAGATGCACTTCCTCCAGAGTTTGGGGTGGTGGTTGCATCTCATCATACGAGTATCGAACAATGTATGCAAGCTGTAGTTCCGGCCATGAACCACAATTTGTTTACCTGTGAAATGATGGATAAGGTCATCTTAGATTGCACCAAAAACAATCGCGACCAACAGAAAAATAGATTTTTTGTCCAAGGGGATCCACAAGCAATATTAATGTTGGAGGTGCGAGATAGTACTATTGAAGGAGCCCGTAAACAAGCCAAAGCATTGATTACTACCTTAGAGAAGGGAGCACATTCATATGCGCATCCTATGCTAGAAGGAGAAGAAATTGATCAAGCAATGGAACTGCGTAAAGCCGGTCTAGGCTTACTAGGAAATCTTATTGGTGATCGAAAAGCTGTAGCGTGTATTGAAGATACTGCAGTCGCCTTGGAAGACTTGGCACCTTATATCGCCGAGTTTTCAAGCCTCATGAAACAATATGACCAAGATGCTATATACTATGCCCACGCTGGTGCCGGTGAAATACATCTACGTCCCATTCTCAATCTAAAGAAAGGTGATGATGTTCAGTTGTTCCGAAAAATCACCACCGATGTGGCTCAACTCGTAAAGAGATACCAAGGGAGTATGAGTGGGGAACATGGGGATGGTATTGTAAGAGCAGAATTTATCCCTTTAATGATTGGTGAAGAAAACTACGAACTCATAAAAAGTGTCAAAAAAGCATTTGATCCTTATAATATCTTCAACGCAGGAAAAATTGTAGATGCTTTTCCCATGGATGAGAAACTGCGATACGAGGTAGACCGTGTGGAACCTGAAATAAAGACACTATTAAATTTTAAAGACCAAGAAGGCATTCTGAAAACCGCTGAAAAGTGCAATGGAAGTGGAGATTGTAGAAAACTACCAGCTGCAGGCGGAACCATGTGCCCTAGCTATCGCGCTACTCGAAATGAAAAAGATACAACGAGAGCTAGAGCCAATGCCTTGAGAGAGTTTTTGACAACATCAGATCAGGAGAATGTTTTTAATCATAGCGAACTAAAAGAAGTTTTTGACCTTTGTCTAAGTTGCAAAGCCTGTGCGAGTGAATGTCCTAGCAATGTTGATGTAGCCACATTGAAAGCCGAGTTTGAATATCAATATCAAAAGGCCAATGGCAGCAGTTTGCGTACGAAGTTGTTTGCCCATAATACTCGTATTAATAAGCTGGGGGCGGCAGTTCCGAGACTATATAATGGACTGCTTTCGCTTACGGGAGGCCTTGCAAAGCGCACTTTGGGAATTGCCAAGGACCGTAGCTTACCAAAACTGGAACTGTTTGATGAAGCTAAAGGACTAAGTCCAATAGAGATCAAACAGACAAGGAGCGTCTTACTTTTTGTCGATGAGTTCACTGCATATTTAGATGGAAATATCGGGAAGGACGCGCATGAACTTCTTCATCGCCTAGGATATGATGTGACTATAGTTAAGTACCTAGATTCTGGCAGGGCGTTGATATCAAAAGGATTCTTAGACCAGGCTAAAGTAACTGCAGAGGTCACCGTTGCGGAATTACTTAAGTTGAGCACATCTGAAACGGCTATTGTCGGGATCGAACCTTCAGCGATTTTAAGTATTCGTGGTGAATATCTACGCTTGGTAGATGAACTCGAAGACGCCAAATCTTTAGCTGCTCGTACGTGGCTCATTGAAGAGTTCTTAGATCAAGAAGTTAAGGCAGGAAATATTAAGTCGGAACAATTTTTCGCGAAAGCGAAATCCTTAAAAATTCACGCTCATTGCCACCAAAAGGCCTTGTCATCAGTCTCACATACATTTGCTATTTTAAATCTACCAAAAAACTATAAACCTACGATCATTCCTTCAGGTTGTTGCGGTATGGCGGGAAGTTTTGGTTATGAAAAAGAGCATTTTGAGGTGAGTATGAAAATTGGGGAGCAGACCTTATTTCCAGCAATTCGCAAAGCTGCCGATGATATTATTATCGTAGCCAATGGTACAAGTTGCCGTCACCAAATCTTAGATGGAACTGCAAAAAAAGCCCTTCATCCTGTGACGGTACTTTTAGATGTGCTTATAAAATAGAATTGTAGTATATTGTATGTCAGTGAGTTAATTCACTTATATCTTAATACCTAACATACGCTTTTATTATGCCAGATCGCTCTAATATGAATACCCCAGGGGTCTATATTTCTGAAGTTAATTCGTTTTCAAATAGTGTTGTACGAGTACCCACGTCTATTCCCGCTTTTGTGGGATATACGCCCAAAGCTAATTTTGACGGGGTTTCATATTTACAAAAAGCTCATAAGGTAAATTCATTTAGGGAATTCAACGAAATCTATGGAGTTTCAGATGATACGCCCAACAGTGCTTTACCAAATTACTATCTCCATGAAGTAGAAACAGAACCTCTCGATGGTAATTATGTGCATATTGGCTTGGCATATTATCATATGACCGCCGATCCAAACACTCAATATTATTGCTACCAAGGGGTAAAAATGTTTTTTGAAAATGGTGGCAGAGAGGCTTATATAGTAGCTGTTGGCACTCATGGCAAAGCAACACAAAGTGATAATCTCCCAGGGGAGTCATCGATCAACTCTAATGTTATTCTAAATGATTTACTCGGAGGGCTTGATGTATTAAGAGGTGAATCTGAGCCAAGCATGTATGTATGTCCAGAAGCGACTTTACTTTCTGTAGAAGAGAATGCTACACTTATGCAGGCGATGCTTGTGCAATGTCAAGATTTGCAAAAGGCCATCTGCATTTTTGATATCATAGGAGCAAAGCATCCAGATCCAATACATTTTTATGATGCGATATTAACTTTTCGTGAAAATACAGGAACCAAAGGTCTTTCTTATGGAACCGCCTATTATCCATTTTTAGAGACAACCCTGGTGCGGCAAGGAGACATCAATTTCAATAACTTTTATGGAGGAGACCTCAATGCCTTAGAAAGTACGCTCCTTATGGATCTTGGGGCTAATGCCAAATTAGTGACTGTGATGGCAGAAATTAAAGACGCTCATTCTTCTCTGAGCCTAGCTCAAAAACACAAAGCCTTAGGCGGTGTTAGTCCGCTCTATAAAGAAATCGTGGCTCTCGCTACTCGCATGTCAAACCGACTTCCGCCCAGTGGCCCAATGGCTGGTGTAATGGCAAATATTGATTCAACTATTGGAGTTTGGAAAGCACCTGCAAACGTTTCAATCGTTGGTGTTCATGGACTGACGATGGATATTACTGACACACAACAAGCCGATTTTAATGTTGATACTATATCAGGAAAATCAATCAATGTAATTCGAAGTTTTATTGGACATGGAGTCCTTGTGTGGGGAGCAAAGACCTTGGATGGTAATAGTTCAGATTGGAGATATATTCCTGTACGAAGAATGATGATATTTATTGAGCAATCATCTAAACAAGCACTTAGTGCTTATATTTTTGAGTCCAATACTAAAGATACATGGGTAAAGGCAAAAGCCATGATTGAATCCTTCTTAGAATCCTTATGGCGTGAAGGTGCCTTGCAAGGGGCGAAAGCAGAAGAAGCGTATTCAGTTAGATGTGGTCTAGGGTCGACAATGACAAACCAAGATATATTAGACGGATTTATGGTTTTGGAAATACTGATTGCACCAGTGCGGCCAGCCGAATTTATTATACTTCGAATTACTCAGAAAATGGCTGTACAGCCTTAAATAAAGTTCTAGCAATTAATTGTCATCCGCTGTTACTTCATAACTATCGATCTCTTGAATAGACACTGAAGTAGCAGTAGGGGGAAACGGTAAGGTGATCCCAAAAGGAGTCAAGTCTACAAACTCATAATCAAGAGTAGCTGTAGAAGAAACTAAGCCCACATTTATACCAAAAGTGTTTTCGACTAATAATACTTCTTGCGGATTTAAAAGTATGATGGGTAGCCCAAGTATTTCTGTAGATATTGTCGCAGTCACTACTAAAGATGAGTGGATCGCCTTATCAAAAATCTGACTATTTACAGTGTAATTTGTGCTTGTTCCCGTTTGTCTTGAGGTGGCAATAATATCGACGGTCAAGGGAAAGCCATTCACATCTTGGGTAATACTTTGCTCAACGGTAGATAAAATTGTTCCTTCTGGCATTTCTTCATCATAAACAATGACTTCGCCAATGTTGATGTCAATAGGATTATCTGGATCTATAGGGAGGCTGAGCGAACCTTGATAAATCAATTGGGAGTCTTCTACTTTTATAAAACCATTTCCTAAGAGGCCGGTCATGAAACCTGTACTTGAAGGGGATGCTTCTAATTTTGCAAATCCACTAGGTGCATTTTGATCATTCACGACTGTTAGCGTGTCTTTGGTAGCAGGCATTGCATCTACAGCAACATTGTAACGCCAAGTATCGTCTACGAAAAATGAAAAATAAGTATCTACAAATATGATTTGATCTTCAAAATCTTCGAGAATTTCATTAGCTTCATCTTTACCATCACAGCTTATTAAGAAGGTACTAGCAATAATAAGGCTTAGGAAGTAGGTGTATTTTTTCATTATCAATGGATATATGCACAAATATAGGAGATTAAGCGGTTTTTAGATACACCAATAAGTCCCTAATCAATCTTTTAGTGAATCTAAATAGATGTTAATAGATTGTTAGGCCATTGTTTGTTTTTTATTTCACAAATTGGGTGTTAAGATATACATTTGTTCAAAACCCTTTCGAATGGCTGGAAATAGCTACGGCACCCTATTTAAACTGACAACTTTTGGAGAATCGCACGGAAAAGCGATAGGAGGAATAATCGATGGTTGTCCTGCTGGATTGGAATTAGATCTAGAGGCCATTCAATATGAGTTAGAAAGACGCAAACCTGGGCAATCAAAAATTGTTACTCAGCGTAAAGAGCCAGATGCTGTAAGTTTTCTTTCGGGTATTTTTGAAGGCAAAACAACGGGGACACCCATTGGTTTTGAAATCATCAACACCAATCAAAAATCCAACGACTATTCCCATATTAAAGATACTTACCGCCCTAGTCACGCCGATTTCACCTATGATAAAAAGTACGGAAATCGTGATTATAGAGGAGGAGGAAGGTCTTCTGCTAGGGAAACAGCAAGCCGTGTAGTTGCTGGCGCCATTGCGCAGCAACTTTTAAAAGACGTAAAAATTTATTCTTATACATCGGCTGTTGGAGATATGAAAATGACCACTCCATATAATGAACTTGATTTAAGTCAGATAGACAGAAATGTGGTGCGTTGTCCTGATCCCGCTTTCGCGAAAGCGTTTATAGAAAAAATAAAAGTGACTAAGAAAGATGGGGATACAATAGGTGGAGTCATAAGCTGTGTAATTCAAAATGTTCCTATCGGATTAGGAGAGCCCGTTTTTGATAAACTTCATGCCGAATTAGGGAAAGCGATGCTTTCAATAAATGCAGTCAAAGGATTTGAATATGGCAGCGGATTTGAAGGGTCTCGAATGAAAGGAAGTGATCATAATGACATCTTCAATGCAGACGGAAGTACAAAAACCAATTTGAGCGGCGGAATCCAAGGTGGAATAAGTAACGGCATGGATATCTATTTTAAGGTAGCCTTTAAGCCAGTTGCAACGGTGATGCAGAAACAACAAACCATTGATAGTAAGGGAAATGTAGTCGAAATGCAAGGCAAAGGGCGTCATGATCCTTGTGTTGTTCCGAGAGCTGTACCTATTGTAGATGCAATGGCAGCCCTTGTTATTGCTGATTTTGTATTGCGAAATAAATCGGTTAGATTGTAGCAGTTTAAATAAATAATATCGAAGGAGAAAATATTATATCCTTCGTGGAAAATTCACCTATGAAGAAAATAGCTTTACACTGGAAGATAATTATTGGACTATTCTTAGGAATCATTTGGGCATTGTTGTCTAGTACAATGGGCTGGAGTCAGTTTACAATTGACTGGATTGCTCCCTTCGGAACCATTTTTATCAATCTATTGAAATTAATCGCAGTGCCATTGGTGCTTTTTTCTATTATTAATGGTGTCGCTGGAATTGGTGATCCTGCTAGTTTAGGTAGAATGGGGGGGAAGACTCTCGTTGCATACCTCGCCACTACCTTACTTGCAGTTGCCTTAGGACTAGTGCTAGTTAATGTAATGGCACCAGGAAAGATGGTGGATGATGAGAGTCGAATAGATAATCGTATTAGTTATGAACTGTGGGCACAAGCCGAAGGAGTTCCCATCAAAGACGGTGTCCATTTTCTTCAGGATCCTCAATATAGTGACCGGATCGCTGCCGTTACAGATCGCGAAAAATCAAAATCTACAGACGAAGCTGTAAGCACCCGCTTAGAAACAGTAAAAGAAAATAAAAGTGCAGGCCCCCTAAAGCCATTAATTGATCTTGTTCCAGTGAACTTCTTTAGTGCTTTGACAGATAATAGTTTAATGCTGCAAATTATATTCTTTGCCCTATTCTTTGGAATTAGTTTGTTGTTTATACCTAAGGATAAGTCGGCACCTGTAATAAAAATTGTAGACAGTATCATGGAGGTCTTCTTGAAGATGGTAGATTTTGTGATGCAAGCTTCGCCTTTCTTTGTTTTTGCACTCCTAGCTGGGGTGATTAGTAAAATGGCAGGCGATGATATTGGAAAAGTTGTAGAAATTTTTAAAGGACTTTCTTGGTATTCTCTGACGGTACTTATTGGATTATTGATGATGATCTTTATGGTGTATCCATTTATTATGAAACTAATTGTACGAGTTATACCTTATAAAGGATTCTTTAAAGCAATGGGCCTCGCTCAGACAACTGCCTTTTCAACTTCAAGTAGCGCAGCTACCTTGCCTGTGACCATGGAATGTGTGGAAGACAATTTAGGAGTAGATAAAAAAGTTACCAGTTTTGTGTTACCTATTGGGGCTACTGTAAATATGGATGGAACCGTTTTGTATCAAGCGATTGTAGTAGTGTTTTTGGCGCAGTTACATATGATTGATCTCACCATTGGGCAACAACTTACGATCGTACTTACAGCGACCTTAGCGTCTATTGGATCGGCAGCTGTACCAAGTGCTGGTCTTGTTATGTTGATAGTCGTTCTAGGATCTGTGGATCTAAACCCAGCCTGGATTGCCATTATTTTTCCTGTGGACCGTATTTTAGATATGTGTCGCACCGTAGTTAATGTAACTGGGGACGCAACGGTATCTTCTATTATCGCTAAAAGTGAAGGGATGCTCAACTATGACCCTACTAAGAATCCTGATGATGCTTTTGATCCAGAAAAGTAATTTTTTTTAAGGAGATATTCGTTTTTTTATATCAAGTTTATCGCGACTTAGCGTTTTATCTGATATTTAGGTCGATACATCGAAAAATAAGTTAAATGGCTGGTGTTTAGATATATAGATTAAAAATAATAGCTAGTTTTATAATTCCAAGTGATGTAGGGGTCTTTGTTGTGACTTAAGTTTCTTTCACGAGCCTGCCTACATTCTATGGTCCTAAAAAACTATAGCTATGAAAAAGTGTATATTTTCTTTTGTATTGATATTTCTAAGTTTGATAGCCTATTCTCAAGTGGGTGTCGGTACAGTATCGCCTTCAGACGCTTCGATGTTAGATGTGAGTAGCACTGTTAACGGCACCACCTATGGAGGTTTTTCTCCTCCTGTAGTTACAATTGCGCAACGTGATCTCATTCCAGCAACTGTCACTGATGTTGGTTTACTTGTATTTGTAAATGATAGTGCAAATGGCGTTGTATGTTTACAGTATTACGATGGAACTACTTGGAAATGTCTCAACAGTTCAGTGGGTACTCGAACGGTTGTAGCGCAACAAGATTTTGAAGCGAGTCCAGCGGCACCTGTCCTCACCTTTGTAGATTCTGGAACGGGTGCAACTCAATCGGGAACTGGAGGAAATCCAGCGTCAAACCTATTTGTTTCTGGAACACAAAGCTACGGTGTCAATCAAGGAATATCAACCATTACCTTTGCTCCTGTAGATTTAACGGCCTATGCTAGTGGAACATTGATTTTTAAATTAGGTGCCTTTTCTACCAATACTAATCCAGGTGGTGGTGCTGATAATAATGACCTTGTTGAGGTTTATGTGAGTACAGACGGTGGTGTTATATTTACTCAGGAACTGAGTTTTTCAGGAACAGGAAACGCACGATTTGATTTTGGAGGTTCCGGAGTAATAGAATCTTTAGTTGATGAAGATAACAACCCTACTATTCACGATTCTGTTAATGGTAGCTTGGGGACACTTACAGGCTTAGATGCACAATCAACAGTAACTCTATTTGGTATTCCTAATGATAATGATGTTGTTATTAGAATTGTCCTCTCCAATACTGCGGCGCGAGAACTATGGGTGATAGATGATGTGACTTTGTATGGAGAATAAGAAGGGGCGATATTGATGCCTTTTTAATTGATTACTTTTGATAGGTTTTAGGTTCTTGATTTTGTTTTATAAAATGTAGCATACATTAAGGCTATGGATTGATTTATTTTTTGTGCCCTAAAGTCGCTAATTTACTTATCTTTATTTCTCTAAATAGAATAACCACACCATTATGAATGTATGTTTCATCATGTATCCTTGGGATCAAATTGACCCTGAGAATGATACAACTTTATCCTTTATACACGAATGCGTAAAAAGAGGGCATGGGGTTGCAATTACAACGCCCGCAAACCTGACGATTCGCGATAGTGAAACCTTTGCTTTTTGTAATGCAATCAACCGATTAGAAAAGGTTCCGGCATCACTGAAGTCCTTTTATAATAAGGCCACGATGAGAGAAGAGATGCTTCCATTAGCTGGTTTTGACGCGATTATTCTTCGTTCGAATCCGCCATTGGATATGATTATGCTCAATTTCTTAGATTCTGTGAAAGATGACGTCTTTGTATTGAATGATGTTGACGGAATACGTCGAGCAAATAACAAATTGTATACCGCAGCTTTCGAGGATAGTAGCAGTGATTTTATCCCAAGAACCCATGTAACTAAGAATAAAGACTATTTAATCAAGATGATCAAGGAGTCTGATCAGGATAAAATGATTTTGAAGCCTTTGAATGGCTATGGGGGATCAGGAGTTATTTTAATTGAAAAAAGAGCAATGTCAAGTATTCGTTCCTTGCTTGATTTCTACATTGATAATAAGGATGGTACTACCAATTATGTGATACTTCAAGATTATATTCCTGGAGCCGATCAAGGCGATGTGCGTATTCTACTCCTCAATGGAAAGCCAATAGGAGCAATGAAACGTGTACCTGGTGTAGATGATCATCGTTCTAATGTTTCAGCAGGAGGAAGTATCGAAAAGCATTCACTAACTCCACAAGAGAAGGAACTATGTAGGCGTATTGGTCCTAAACTGGTGAAAGATGGTTTGTACTTTGTAGGTATTGATGTTATTAATGGGATGCTGGTAGAGGTTAATGTGATGAGTCCGGGTGGGGTTACTTATATCAATAAGGTATATAAAGTAAAACTTCAAGAAAAGATAATTAATTTTTTAGAAGACAAGGTTTTAGAAAAAATATCTAGATTAGACAGGAGGGCAAAACTACGTAAAACCGTAGCAGATGCTTAGGCTAACCATTGCTAAAATGATTTCTAAAATTGAGAAGGAAGAACCTTTTCATGCTGTATCTGCAGATTATTCATTTACACTTAAAATCGATAGCTATTCGTACTTCTTATGTGGAGCAGTACACGATGGGCATCAATTCCGAAAGGAGTTATGGGATAATTGCCTACATACAGAATATGAACGTTGGTATGAAGAAGATCCATTTACAAAGCAAATGGTCCAAGGCATGCCTATGGTTATCGCAGGCTGCGATAGTAGGTTTGAGTATGATCTCAATCGAGCGCCCGATACTGCCATCTATGAGGATGCTTGGGGGAAACAACTTTGGAGAAGCCCATTACAACAGAAATATAAAGAAATAAGCCTAGCCAAACATTCGGCTTTTTATGAAGTTGTACATGCATTGGTCAAGAAAATGGAAGCGCTGTTTGGTGCGGCTATTGTTTACGATATGCATTCTTACAATTGGAAACGCTGGGATAGACCGGTACCCGTAGTTAATCTAGGGACTTCCAATATTGATAATGTACGTTTTTCCGCTTTCGCGAAAGCGTGGGCATCCCAATTAGGCGCTATTAAATTACCTAATGACATCCTCACGACAACTGCAATTAATGACACCTTTCAAGGTAATGGTTACTTTCTAAAATATATCACAGCAAACTTTGATGAAACCCTAGTTTTGGCTACTGAATTTTCAAAGATCTATTGTGATGAATATGAGTATATCATATATCCTGAGGTAGTTAAAGCTATTGAAGAACAATTAATGACTCTTTTGCCTGCCCATGCAAAGAATTTTTATTCAAATTATATCTCCAAAAAGGCACTTTGAGTCTTAGATGCCTTATGATTTCTTTATTTTTGCACCACAACTTCACTTTCTATGAATTCTAAAGTCGCCGATACCCGTACATCTTTATTTGATATTGATCGAAATCTAGATGGATTGGTGAAAAATATTGAGTTGCTAAGCTATTTGAATCCACTCAATATTGAGCAGGAGAAGAAGCGGTTTTTTGCTTCAAAGTTCACAGAGGAGCCCCAGTTTAAATATCGAAAAATAAAGTTTAGCCCTTTTAAGCTACAGCGGCTTTTATTTAATCAACGCCTAGAACGCATTGAAGATGATGATATTCGATTACTTTATCGTGATATCATTTATGAATACTCAGGACTTATAGAGTGTATTGATACAATTGGAAAAGGAAAACAATTCTATTATAATAGTTTAAAGGTTTTTGGGACTCCCAAAGAAAGGGACGTAGAAAACGCTCGTTTTATTCTGCATTTCGCCGATGAACATGAGGGAGAGAAGATGGTAGATACATATACTGCAAACGATGCTGCTGAATATTTTGAGGAGTTTGGAAAACGATATGACTTTGATTTTAATATTAGACAGAGCACGAGTATTTCTGCAGCTGCGATGGTACTCAATGTTTCTGATACCTTAGTGTTAAAGAAAAACCATACATTTTCTGACAACCAACTCAAGGTCTTAGCTAACCATGAAATTGGAGTACATCTTGTTACCACCCATAATGGAAAAGCACAACCTCTGAAGATTTTCTCCAATGGTTTTGTTAATAATACAGAAACGCAAGAAGGACTCGCAGTACTTAGTGAATATATGAGTGGTAATCTTACTTTAAGTCGGATGAAAGAGCTTGCACACCGTGTAATTGCTGCTGATAGTTTGATTAAAGGATATAGCTTTGTAGATACATTTGATCTTCTTTACAATCAATATAAGGTGCCTAAGCATAAGGCTTGGCAAATTACCTTACGAGTACATCGCGGCGGAGGATTTACTAAAGACTTTTTATACCTCACAGGGTTAAAGAAAGTATATGACTACTACCAGAGTGGAAAAGATCTCAATATTTTGCTTACTGGGAAGGTAACTTTAGAAAACCTTCCTGTGATTGATAAAATGATTGAATACGGACTAGCAATACCTAGTATCCACGTTGCCGATTCCTATGCTCAGAACTTGAATACAAATGAAAAGTTAGATTTTATTCTTCAGAATCTAAAGTAGATTCCCGTTTCTTGACGATACAATGTGTAGAGCTTTATAGTAGTGCGAAGCTCTCGTTTTCTTTAACAATTTTTAAAGGAAATAGGTTTTATTGATTGTGTATATTCACTTTGTACAAAAGACTTTCAATGTTTAATATCTCTAGAGGACTCCTCTTATTTCTTTTCATATCTCTTCACTTTATTTCGAAGGCACAGGATCGCAGCAATTATGCCCTGTTATGGGAGATAAAATCCCCTAGCTCAGATAAGATTTCCTACCTTTTTGGAACAGCTCACTTGAAAGACCCACGTGTCTTTGATTTTAGTGATGCCATGATACCAGCCATCGCACAAAGTGAGGCATTTGCATTGGAAGTGCATCCCGATTCTGTAACTGGAGCTATCTCAGAGTATCTTATTAAAACCGAAAACAATGGATTATACCGAGATGTATTGACTAAAGAAGAATACGGAAAACTAAATACTCGAGTGATTGCAGAAACCGGGAAACCTTTAGATAGTTTAGAATACAATTCTTTATATCACTTAGAATCATTATTGCGACCTGAATTAGATAAGATTGATGATAAGGAAACTTTTCTTGATGCCTACCTATATGGTGTCGCTCATACCATGGATAAGCAAATCTATGGTTTGGAGAAACTAAAGGATCAAATGCCAGATTTGGACAGTATTCCAACCGATGAGCTGCGGAATTCTTTATTGAACCTTATTGAAATGGATGAGGAGAAGTATAGGGAAGGAGTAGCCAATTTAATTGATGTCTACACTACAGGAAATATTGATAGAATTCTACTCATGTCTCAAGGAATGTTTACTATTGATAAGGTTATGATTAGTAGAAACCAAGTGATGGCCAAAAGTATGAAGCGCATCATGGATACCCAGAGTTTATTTGCAGCAGTAGGGGCAGCACATTTACCAGGAGAATATGGAATTATCAATTTACTTCGCAAAGACGGTTATATTGTTACTAAAGTAAAAAGTCCATTCACGGCTGCCTCAAATAATTTTGTAGTAAAACCAAATATCAAAAAATGGAAATCCTATGAAGACGATTCATTGGGGTATAAAATAATGCTTCCGGGAGTTTCACAGAGAATGCCCATAAAGGAAGGATTTGCAATGAAGGTGCAGCAGGACCTTATAAGTGGGGTATCATTTTTTCATGTTCCAATGGATCTTCGATCTAAAAGTGTAGAAGATATGAAGATAATCACGGAAACGGTTATCAGCCGTTTTACAAGTACTGTAGAAACGACTAATGTGACTTCTGCCATTGTTGAACGAAATGGAAAAAAAATCTATCAGGTCATAAAGAAAAATCCTTCGAACGATAATTTTACACGTATTGAAATAGTTGCAGTAAAAGGAGTCTTATATACCTTTGGTGCAGAATATACCGAAAGTGAGACAGCCACTGCAACCGTCGATGCATATTTTGACTCTATAGTTATCACCGAAGCAGTTCCTCTTAAAATTCCTGATGTTGAATGGAAACCCTTTGATAGTCCAGAAGGAGGTTTTATTGTCGATTTACCAGGAGAAGTAAGGGATATTTCGCGAGAGTCACCAAACCCTCAAGAACCAGAAGGAGAACCTTATACTCTGAATTTGTTCATGGCTCAGGATCTTAAAAATGACTACAATTATTTAGTTCGTTATAATAACTTCCCCTTAGGTTATTACCTTGAAAATGAAAATGCCATCGCCGATGAATTTGCAAGTTCACTAATTAATCAAGGCCAAGGCTCTACATTGATTTCAAAGAAAAAAATCACCTATAAAGGAATGCACGGATATGATTTGGAAATTAAAATCCAAAATAAATATAACTCTAAGTTGCGATATTTAACCCGTGGTAATAAAACCTATCTACTACTCGCTCAAAAGATTAATGAGACGGACACTGCAAGTTTTGATAATCCTGTTTTTAACTCTTTTGAAATCCAAGACTTTAAACCTGCCATATATCAAACCATAACTAACGATGATAATGCGTATAGCTTTCTATTTCCTAAAAAATCTGGAAATGAATTAACCCCAATTAATGAATACAATTCCGAGTATAAGCAGTCTATCGATTATTTTGGATTAGAAGAAAATAGTGGAGATGTATTTCTTGTTAGTGAAGTTAGCCTAAAGCCGTATTTCAAAATCAAAAGCAAGGAAGAGTTCTATGATAAGTATGTTGATCTTATAAAAAATTATGGAGATTCTATCTACAAACAAGAATCTTTTAGGTACGAAGGGATAGAGGCAAAAGACTATTATCTAAAAAACAAAAAAACAACAATAGTACAGAAATACAGATTTGTGTTCATAGGAGATAAGGTGGTTACCCTTTCTACATACCAGCCTCTTGATCAGATTGATGGTGAAAGATCCAATAGTATCATGGACGGTTTAAAACTTCTTAAACCCAAAAAATTTGACGTACATGCATCAAAATCTAAAGCAATAATTAAAGCGCTTCGATCTAAGGATACAACACTTTATAAGGAGGCAGTTGGCGCTTTAGACTATTACACTTTTGAGGCTGAAGATGAAAAATTATTACAAAAAAGTCTTTACTTAGATTTACCCAATGACAGTCTTTATTGGGGAGCGAAAAATTTGATTATTTACAGTTTAGGAAGCCTCAGATTAAATAGCAGTATAGATAAACTCAAGGAGTTTTATCTCTCAGATAAAAGTTCCAATTTTAATAAATTAATGACTTTTCAAGGGCTTTCAGAAATCAAAACTCCTGAATCAATGAACGTATATGTAGATCTACTTTTAGACCACCCTCCAAAGATTACAAAGAACAATGATGGGGATATACTTGGTTATTCTCTTGATAGCCTTTTGACGCTTCCAAAACATGGTCTTGATATTTTAAAGATTCAAGAAAATGACGAGCTAAGGAGTCTAACCATATCATATTTTAACAGGCAACTTAGAAAGGATACACTTAATGCGCTCCCGTTTGTACGTAAGCATACCAATCATTTTTTGAAATACTTTGAAAAGGACGCGACTCACTACTTGGATACTACTGCGACACATATGTCCAAGGTTGATCTTTTTACTCTAAGTAATTACATCAATATTATAGATACTTTAGCAATCAATAATCCCTCGGTCTTAGCCTTAACAAAGCGGTTGTTTCAAGATCAAAAAGAAGTCAATCATTTAAGCTTGAAATCTTTCACCTATTTCATTAATCACGCAGAATCTTTGGATAAAGAGGAAATACTTTCTTTTATTAAGCCTCAGTATTACCGTTTTGAAGGGATTCAAGCACTTCTTGAGGCGGGTAAAGATGAATTAATTCCTCCTTCTTACTTGAGTAGTAAGGCTATTGCTGAGATAAGCCTTTATAATGCTGTTGGTTACGACGATGGTTACCCAGATACTATTAGCTTTAAGGACAACTATACTCAGGATGGATTAGTATATAAGGCATTCATTTACACCTTTGATTCTGAAGATAAAGTCGGTAAAGAATATCTGGGACTTGTTTTAGATGAAGAATTCAGTAGAGAAAGCCCTGCACAATTCTCAGTCTTTTATCAATATGATGAACTTTCTGAAGGGGATTGGAAGCTCCTAGCCAAGCAAATCATAGATTCTTATAATTAAAGAATAACTATTTGCAACCAATTATATTTAGAAACAAGTAATAGTAAATGTGAGTCTATTCTAGATTAAATACTCTCAATTATAGAAACTTTGATTTCAATTCTTTTGTTGGGATCATGCATTGATCCTTTTTTCCGTACCAGCGATAACGATTCTTTGCTACATAATCATAGACCCAATTTCTAATAAAGCTAGGTATGATTATAAACAGAAATAATAGAGGGTAAGCTCCCTTTAAATAACGGCTAATATTTAAGGCTGCAGAAGACTTAATAAATACCTTATCTTTCATAATTAGCACAATAGAATCTACCTGAGTTGTGTCTAATTGATGCTTTTTCGCTAAGCTTTGTCCAATTTCACTTTGTAAAGCTGCAAAGCGAAATTGATCTTTAGTATCTCGCTTAATAACAAAAAGCACAGAGCTATTGCATAAGTTGCAAACGCCATCAAACAATATGATTTTCTTTTCTGTGCTCATTTACATTTGTGCTTTTTGACAAGAATGTTTACTGGTTTGCTAGTGGTAACCTCAATATTAGATTTTAGCTCTCTTATTTTTCTTAGTCTCAACCAACTCCAACTGGTCTACACTCACCTTAGTGGTGAACATGCCGTAATCAACGGTTGCTTTTCCTTTTTCAATTGAATCAATACTTCCGACGGCTTTTCCATCAAACATTCGTACACGATCGCCCACTTTAAGCACTGGTCTTGGTTTCACTACAACAGGAGCGGTTTTCTTAGCTTCTTTCTTTTTCTCTCTGATAACCTTTACATGCTTTTCGGCTTCTTTTTTAATGGCCACCTTTTTTACGCTTTCGACCTTTGCTTGCTTTGCCGATTGTTTCTTGCGTTTGGCATTCTCGATTTGAACTACTTTCATTAGTTCAGCAACCAACTCTCTTTTTTTCTTATCGTGATAAAATTTTTCACTTATCGTATCTAACTTTTGACCTAGATATATCAGGCGTTGATTGCTATCGTACAATTCTTGATATCCCTGCAGTTTATTCTGAATCTTTGCATTAATATCTTTGAGTTGTTCTTCTTGTTTAGATGCCTTTTGTTCTTTTTCCTTAAGGTTTGAAGTAGTTTTAGCAAGTTTTGAGCGTTCCTTTTGGAGATCGGCGATACTTTTGTCAAAACGAATTTTACCTCGTTCTACCTTCTTTTTAGAGCGATTGATCAACGAATAAGGAATGCCATTTTTCTGTGCTACCTCAAATGTAAAAGAACTCCCGGCTTCTCCCATATGTAACTTAAACAACGGTTTCAAAGAATGCGCATCAAAGAGCATATTTGCATTTACGATTTCTGGCGTTTCATTCGCCATCATTTTCAAGTTGGCATAATGGGTTGTGATTATTCCAAAGCTCTCTCTTTCGTGAAACACTTCAAGAAAGGTCTCGGCAAGAGCACCACCCAATTCAGGATCAGAACCTGTTCCAAATTCATCAATTAGAAATAGTGTTTTGTTATCGCACTTTTTCAAGAATTGATTCATATTCTTCAAGCGATAGCTATAAGTGCTCAAATGATTTTCTATACTTTGATTGTCACCAATATCTGTAAGTATTTTATCAAAAAGGCACATTCTTGAATATTCATGCACCGGAATTAGCATGCCTGATTGTAGCATGACTTGCAGTAAGCCTACTGTTTTTAAAGTAATACTTTTACCACCGGCATTGGGGCCTGAGATAACGATTATCCGACTATTACTATCTAGTTCAATGTCTTGAGGATAGGTTTTTTCTCCTTGACGTTTATTACTTATCAATAACAAGGGATGATAGGCTTCTTTAAGTATTAATTCGCGGTCCTTTGATATCGTTGGTAGTAATCCATTGATTGAGCCCGCATACTTAGCCTTAGCAGCAATAACATCTATGGTACTCAGTAATTCTTGATATTCTTCAAAAAGAGGTGTAAAAGGCCTCATAACAGCTGTTAGAGCCTTTAAAAGTCTTTTTATTTCTTCTTCTTCTTCAAAGAGTAAATTATTGAGTTCGCGCTGCGCTTGTAAAGTTGCTTCGGGTTGGATGTATACAATACTTCCTGTTTTTGAGCTTCCCATGATCGCTCCCTTCACCTTTTTTCTATGCATTGCAGTAACGGCGAGAACACGTACATTTTCAACCACCGACTCTCTAATATCGTCAAGATATCCGTAACCCTGATAGCGTCCTAAAGCGCTAGTAAAACTAGAATTGATTCGTCCTTTAACTTGATTGATTGAACGACGTGTGGTTTGTAATAAGGTGGAAGCATCATCGCGCAATACTCCATAACGATCGATTACTCTATTAACGGAATCGATAATATGAGTGGTTAGTTCAGTTTCTCTTACTGTTTTATGTAGAGTAGGGTAGCGCTCTTGATACTTGTTAAAAAACTTAAGATGAATATTTACTGTTTCCGAAAGGCTCGATAATTTTTTAAAACTGCCAACTTCCAATACACTATCCTCAATGTTTAGAAATTTGATCTCTCTATCTACCAAATCAAAACCGTGATTAGGAATTACCGTATCATGTAAGCTTGAAGAAACATATTCATTTGTTTGCTGAAGCCCAAAAATGGCTAGTTCGTGACTTGTATATGGTTGAATAACGAGAGCCCTTTCCTTTCCGAGTTCTGTAACGCAACGTTCTGCTACTTGCTCACAAACGGTTGGGAATTCGAGATCGATAAGTGTCTTCTGCTTAATTTTAATCATAGAAAGTTCGCTTTTGCGAAAATAGGGTAGGGGGTGCGCCCATCAATTTTTTAGTAGCTTTGTCCCTATACAAAAATACAAAAATGGACCTGAATATTCATCCGAGTTGGAAACAAGAATTAAGCGAAGAATTTGCTAAACCATATTTCAAAGAACTCACGGATTTTGTAGATAAAGAATATAGCACTCACAACTGTTATCCTCCTAAAGATTCTGTATTTGCCGCTTTTAATAGCTGCCCTTTTGAAGAAGTCAAGCTCGTGATTATTGGACAGGATCCTTATCATGGAATAGGCCAGGCCAATGGGCTTTGTTTTTCTGTAGCTCAAGGTATTTCTCATCCTCCATCTTTAATCAATATTTTTAAAGAATTGCATAATGATCTTGGTATAGAAATTCCAAAGTCTGGTGATTTAAGTCGTTGGGCAGAACAAGGTGTACTACTTTTAAATGCTACCTTAACAGTAAGGGCTCATGAAGCAGGCTCTCACCAAAAGAAAGGGTGGGAATCTTTTACAGACGCAGTAATAAGTAAGCTGTCACAAAGGCGGACTTCCATTATTTTTTTACTGTGGGGTGGATATGCCAAAAAGAAAGGTCGAAAAATAGATACATCTTCCCATCATGTGCTTACATCAGGACATCCATCACCTTTGAGTGCCAATAGAGGGTATTGGTTTGGAAATTCACATTTTAAAAAAACAAACGAATTATTGATAGCTATGGGAGAGAACCCAATCAGATGGTAAACAAAAAAATGACGCCGAAAATTTGAATAAAGCTTCAACGCCATTTTATATCGTAAAGTCAAAATTTTTATTCTTCTCCAGGTTCGGACTCTGTGCTTTTATTACAGCTAAATTGAAGCAACAGGAAGTTAACAAACAACAAGGCTCCAATGATGATAATAAAAGTATTCATATGCCGAAATTATTAGATTTCTACAAAGTAGATGCGCCTAGTTTTAAAAGGTTGCGTCAAATTATAAAAAAAAGTTAATTATTTTTTACGAACGCACGTAATCCTCCAGTTCTAAAGGAGCTGTTATCATTTCTAGATCCAATAGTCGGGATTGAATTAATGATAATTCATCCTTAGAAATGGGAGTTTGTGACCAAGTAGTCATTGCAAGCCATTGTTGAATATCCTCTAATTTTTGTTCATATCTATGGGCCAATGTACGGTCGATGGAAGGAATGTTTTTAAAATCTGCTGTGACTGTATTAATTACCTCCAAAATGGTATCGATAACTTTTCCGTTTTCTGCAATAAAATCCTCGTGTCCAGCTACGACAAAACAACTCCAAGGAGTAGGGAAGTCTCCCAAACGCCTAAAAACACCTGCATCGACTATAGGCTTCGTTGTAAAATGTTCCCACATGAAATAATCGGCAGTACCTTCTGTGAGTGCAGTTATCGCATTGTCTAAGGTATTAACCACTTCAAAAGAAAGTTCTGAAGGATTCCAACCTCTCCGTCGAGCTTGAACATATGCCATAACATGGGATCCAGAACCATAACGACTTATCGCCGCCTTCGCATGTTGAAGTTCCTCAATATTTTGAAAATTGCTATCGGCAGCGACATGTACTCCCCATTGTAAAGGCGAGGAAACGTAAACTTGCAAAATTTTTGATGGATTACCATTGGCGATATCCTTAATAACACCCCCGGTTAAAATTACAGCAAGGTCAATTTCTTTTGCACGTAATGCTTTATTCATAGCACCTGTACCTTCTGGAAATTCTATCCACTCAAGGTCGATTCCTGCTTCTTCAAACATACCCTCTTCAATAGCCAAGTGCCAAGGAAGGTTAAAATGTTCTGGTACTCCGCCTATGCGTACTTTCTGCATTCTTTTGTTTTAATATGATAACAAAATTAAGTAATGTTATTCATTTACAAGGCAATCCAAGGTATATAGTATCAATTTTTTCACCGTTTCTTTAGGTGTTTCACTGAAAATATTCGTAGCCCGATTTGCAATTATAGCATTGAGAGAAACAGCTCTATGCCCTAACAATTTTGACATTCCATATATGCCAGCAGTCTCCATTTCTAAGTTGGTGATTGGAAGTTGGCTCTCTGGGTTCTCTGGATCATTGCAAAAGAATGTACCCAATTTAGAATTCATTTCCTTATCGCTAGTCGCTAGTCGCAACACACGGCCTTGAGGTCCATAGAAGCCTATGTTAGTGGCAGTAAAACCAATCTGCATTTTTTGTGAGAGAAACGCTTTCGCGAAAGCGGAATCACAACTTACAACATAGGGCTCACTCTTTGCCGCCGACCAATTCATATGCTCAATAAAGGCCTTTTGAATCTCTGGATGCTGTACATGTTTGCTTTCGTAAAAATGAATCAAAGCGTCCAAGCCAATAGCCAATTTGCTCAAGAGAAAACTATCTATTCGGATAGAAGAATGTATAGATCCACTCGTGCCAATACGCACAATATCGAGACTAGTGTGCTTCTCCTTAATTTCACGCGTATCTAAATTAATATTCACCAACGCATCGAGTTCGTTAAATACAATGTCAATATTATCAGTACCGATACCTGTTGAAATTACAGAGATTTCTTTTCCCTTATAAACGCCTGTACTTGTTTTGAATTCACGTTTATGGGTTGTGAAGCGAACAGAATCAAAAAACGCAGTAATTGAATCCACACGATCGGGATCTCCCACAGTAATAATGGTTTTAGCAATATCCTGAGGTTTTAGATTTAAATGGTAGACACTTCCATCTGGATTGAGAATAAGTTCTGAAGGAGCTATAGGCATTATAGGTGTTTTAGAAGTTGATGACTAATAGGATTATAAGCGTAGTCAAATTTAGAGGCACCGCCAAAGGAGCATTCATAGGAGGTATCTCCTAAGAGGTTAGTGTTATCATCTACAATAGCACGACCATTTACATTGAGAGTATAGGTCCCATTCTCGATATCGTAGTAAGGTGAAAGGCGGCGAATCATTCTGTAAATTTGCATATCTCCAAAACCATAGTATCCCTGATACGTCAGACCATAACCACAAAATTGGTGTTCGCTTTTAATGGTGTATTTGTCAATTAATTTGAGAAGTTGTGTTTCTAAGGTATTTAATCCCGTACCTATTTGAGGAAATCGCTCTTTGTGAGCGCTAATACAATTTGATAAATACTCAAAGGAGGAATCTTTTGCCATTGATGGATGCAATCTAGTATGGTCTTTCTTGCAATATAGACGCCAGACTTTTATTGCAATAGCCAGATCTTTATCATTAAGCGTAATTTTCTCTTTATAATGTCTTAACAATTGCATGTCATTGAGTTCTGAGAGGCCAAAGAGTCCTTTTTTATCTTCAATGCGTCCGCTACACACAAGATATAGCGGGCCTTTGTATTCTATTCGTTTTAAATAGGCAATTGCCGCAACGAGGTTAATATGACAGAAAAGGTCATATTCAAACCAAAGTATTACTTCCTTATATTCACTTGCTGTGGCTATCAGGTCCAATTGGCTCCCAAAATGGTCTTCATAAAAGGCGGGATCAATGTCATAGGTTTCATAAAGGAAATCCTTTCGGGTTTGAATAAACTTGGGGCTGCCGACTTTAAAACGTGTTTTTCCTTCACACAACATCTCTCGCCATACCGCAAATTGACCTTCGACTCCAAGAAGCTTAAGGCGATCATTTAAACTATCGCCATTGGTGATATGCAGTATTTTGTTCATAAGACTATCCCCCCACGCGTTTAACTTTAAAACCTTTGTCTTTTAAAAAAGACATGATTTTATCGCGATAATCTCCTTGTATAATGATTGCATCATTTTTAAAACTCCCTCCAACAGAAAGAAGTTTTTTAATTTCTTTAGCAAGTTTCTTAAAATCATCATCGGCCCCAGTATAGCCCTCTATGATAGTGATAGGCTTGCCTTTGCGCTTTTCGTATTTACAAATTAATGGGTCATCTTGCATCCAGAGCTCTTTCTCAAACTCTTGAATCTCTTCAGGTTCTGTGGGTGTATGCTCTGGAAAGAGATTTTTTAGTTGGTCGTGTAAATCCATTATTTTTTTATCAATCCTATTTCTACCAAACGCTGGTGTAAAAATTCACCTGCTGTAATATCTTCAAAGGCCTTAGGATGATTCTCGTCGATACACTCCTCTAAGCAATTTAATTTCATATCACTTCTTGGGTGCATAAAAAACGGAATAGAATAGCGAGGCGTATTCCATTGGTCTTTAGGCGGATTTACAACTCTATGTATTGTAGAACGTAATTTGTTGTTTGTGTGACGCTCTAACATATCACCTACATTAATTACTAATTCATCTTCGTTTGGAATTGCATCAATCCATTCACCATCCATACGCAGCACTTGCAATCCTCCAGCAGAGGCACCCATTAGTAGGGTGATCAAGTTGATATCTCCATGTGCACCAGCTCTTACAGCTCCTTTTGGCTCTTCGGTAATTGGAGGGTAATGAATAGGGCGAAGGATACTATTTCCATTACTCGCCCAATGGTCGAAATAGAATTCATCTAAACCAATGTATAATGCCAAAGCTCGAAGGACGTAAATCCCTGTCTTTTCAAGTTTGCGATAGGCTTCCATGCCTATTTCATTAAACTTTTCTATCTCACTTACCTGTACATTTTCAGGATATTCTTCAATTAGATTAGCATCTGCGGATGCTTCTTGACCAAAATGCCAAAATTCTTTCAAATCCCCTTCCTTTTTACCTTTTGCGTGTTCTTTGCCAAAAGAGATATACCCTCGCTGGCCACCACCACCTTCAATTTCATACTTTGCCTTAGTTTCTAAAGGAAGTGCAAAAAATGATTTAACTTCTTTATATAAACCGTCCACAAGTGTATCGTCTAAAAAGTGATTCTTTAGAGCGACAAAACCTATTTCTTCGTAAGCCTTTCCAATTTCTTGAACAAACTTTGCTTTTCTATCAGGATCTCCGCTTATAAAATCTGCGAGATCCACGCTTGGGATATTAGTCATCGTATTTTATTTACCGTTGCTAAACAAATATAGGGATTATTAGGAAGTCATATCTAGTGTTAGCCCTTGTTTTCTGCCTGATGACGTCAGGATTATGTTAATTATGACCTGCGACTGAATCAATTGTCGCTAACAGGAATAAGACCAATTGTTCTCAGTTTAAATTTCAATTTGCTCAAAACAACTAAAGCTAGGTCGTTGCTACTTTTTTCCGTTATTTTGTAAGACATACTTTAAATGGTTTCTATGCACCCTAGCTTAAAGCGTTTGCTGCCGCATCTCGTGGTAATTATTGGTTTTATTGCAATTTCATTATTGTATTTCAGTCCGGTACTTTCTGGTAAAATGATCTATCAAAATGATATTAAGCTGTATCAAAGTATGGCCCAACAGCACACACAGTTTCGTGCAGATACTGGAACAGAAACCTATTGGACCAACGGCGCCTTTGGAGGAATGCCTACATATCAAATGGGAGCAAAATTCCCCCATGATTATATGGATCTCTTAGATCGTGGAATTCGCTTTTTACCTAGACCAGCCGATTATTTGTTTTTATACCTACTCAGTTTCTATGTTCTCATGCTCGTCATGCGCGTGCCTTGGAAACTTGCTATCGTAGGGGCTCTTGCTTTTGGTTTCTCAACCTATTTGATTATAATTATCGGTGTAGGCCACAACTCAAAAGCCCATGCTATTGGTTACTTTCCGTTGGTATTATCAGGTATTTTACTAGTCTTTCAAAAACGATATCTCTGGGGGTTTCTACTCACGGCTGTAGCTATGGGGCTTGAAATCC
Source organism: uncultured bacterium (assembly GCA_963974305.1). Lineage (GTDB taxonomy): Bacteria > Bacteroidota > Bacteroidia > Flavobacteriales > Flavobacteriaceae > Dokdonia. Next base: position 17,385 of record CAXBCS010000011.1, on the reverse strand, counting down.
AAGCCAATCACTATCAAATGACTTATTACCTTGGGTTTTTAGTTTTGGTTTTAGGTGTTGCTTATTTGGTAGATGCTATCAAAAAGAAACAACTCCCGCATTTTGTAAAATCTGTAGGTCTAATGATCATTGCAGTCATACTTGGACTTGCAATGAACGCCACTACTTTACTCTCTACCGCCGAATATGCTAAAACAAGTATTCGAGGAGAAAAATTATTAAAGGATCCAACGCAACCTGGTGGACAACAAAAATCTGGTCTTGATTACGATTATATTACTGCCTATAGTTATGGCAAACTAGAATCTTTAAACCTAATTGTTCCTAAACTAATGGGACTTGGGGTAGCTTGGGATTTGGAAAGAGATTCTGCATTTTACAAAGAGCTTCTTAAAATGGGAGTCCCTGCATCTGAAGCACAGTATTATGCTCAAACAACACCGCTTTACTGGGGAGATCAACCTTTTGTAGAAGCACCACCATATTTAGGAGTGAGTGTTGTGCTACTGGCTTTGTTAGGGCTATTCTTGATAAAAGGAAGATTGAGATGGTGGCTAATAGGAGGGATGGTCTTATCGCTTTTACTAAGCTGGGGAAAGAATTTTGACGGACTAACACATTTCTTTGTGGATTATGTTCCTCTTTATAATAAGTTTAGAGCTGTATCGAGTATCCAAGTGCTACTTGAATTTTTAATTCCCATTGCTGCTGTCTTTGGGCTTCACAGATTCTATAATGATCGTGTAGATGTAAAAGTAAAAACTAAAAAGTTGCTCATTGCCACCGGAATCATTGGTGGTTTGTGTACTATTTTTTACCTGTTAGGCGGAAACTTGTTTCTATTTAGATCGGCGGCTGAGGCGCCCATGGCCATAAAACAGCCAGAGATTCTAAATGCAATCAAAGCAGATCGTATTTCCATCATGAAATCTGATAGTCTAAGCTCCTTACTTTTTGTTATTCTTGTTGCAGGAGTCTTATGGCTTACACTTAAAAAGAAACTCTCTGAAAATATGAGTGTCGCACTCATCGCTTTGGTACTTATGATTGATTTGGTCTCGGTAGATCGCCAAAGTGTGAACGAAGATGATTTTATTACCGAACGCGAATATGCTAAAAACTTTCAACCCACTGAGGCCGATAAGAAAATCATGGAGGACGATGGATACTTTAGGGTACTAGACCTTTACAGAGGGTTTAACAATTCGCATACTTCCTATTTCTTTAATACGCTTAATGGCTACTCTGCGGTATACCCGCGTAGAATGGACGACATTATCAATCAGGTATATGAAGGTAATGTAGGGATCATTAATATGCTTAACGTCAAATACCTTCTACAAAACGATGAAGGCAAGATGATCACACAAACTAATAACTTCAGAAATGGACCGGCTTGGTTTGTAAATGAAATTCAATGGGCCGCAGATTACAATGCCGAGTATGAGGCATTAAAAACTGTTGAAACCAGAAATACTGTGGTGATTCGTGATATCTTTAAGGCTGAACTCAATGGACTATCTCCGAAAAGTGATAGCCTATCAACTGTCTCTGTTACAGACATAGCGCCTAATGCTATGTCTTATCACACTTCAAATAGTCAAGACGGTTTTGTTGTTTTCTCTGAAGCTTATTACGAACATGGATGGCATGCAGAAATTGATAATGAGCCAGAAAAAATATACCCAGTTAATTATATGTTGAGAGGGTTAAAAGTACCTGCAGGGGAACATACGATTACATTTCGATTTGAGCCAGAGGTGGTAAAACAAGGAAGTACAATTACCCTATTGAGTAGTATTTTATTGTTCCTATTGGCTGTGGCCGGAGTTGTATATAGCAATAAGAAGCGAATCAAAGAAGTCGAAGCCTAAGCTATGTCAAAAAAGGTTCTTATCATTTGCTATTACTGGCCTCCAGCAGGTGGGCCAGGGGTACAGCGATGGTTGAAATTTGTAAAATATCTTCCAGAATTTGGTATTGATCCTATCGTATACGTTCCAGAAAATCCAAGTTATCCATTAATCGATGACAGCTTAAATCAAGAAGTTTTAGAGGGTGTTACGGTACTCAAAAGACCCATTATCGAACCTTATAGTTGGGCAAGTGCGCTTTCGCGAAAGCAAACAAAGTCTATTAGTGCGGGCATTATCCCAAAGGAGTCTAAGCAAAGCATTGTGCAACGAATGATGCTCTATATGCGTGGAAATTTTTTTATTCCAGATGCCAGAGTTTTGTGGGTTAAACCTTCTATAAAATTTCTTAAAAATTATATTACCGATAACGGGATAGAGACCATTATCACTACAGGGCCTCCACACAGTATGCATCTCATAGGACTCGGACTTAAAAAGAGCTTGGGGCTTCGCTGGATAACTGATTTTAGAGATCCTTGGACCACTATTGGGTATCATGATAAATTGAAAATGACCCAAAGAACACAGGAGAAGCATCGAAGATTGGAAAAAATAGTATTGGATAGCTGTGACCAAATCATTGTAACTAGTCCGACAACGGCAAAAACCTTTAAAAAAATTACGGCAACGCCCATCGAGGTCATCACCAATGGTTTTGACGATGAAAGCATTCCAAAAACAAAGCTAGATTTAAGCTTTACTATTTCCCATATCGGTTCTCTTTTATCAGATCGGAATCCTACTGTCTTATGGGAGGCGATAGCTGAATTAGCTACCGAACACGCAGACCTTAAAGACGCATTGCGTATCAAGCTTGTTGGGAAAGTAAGTGAGGATGTTGAAATATCAATTCGAAGAGCTGGTTTGGGAGATCATCTAGAATTGGTGGGATATGTCTCTCATAAAGATGCATTGCGATTACAAAGAGAAGCGCGTTTATTGTTGTTAATAGAGATTGACGCAGAGATTACACGGGGAATTATCCCTGGTAAAATATTTGAGTATTTAGCAGCAGAAAGACCCATTTTAGGAATAGGTCCTAGGGATGCAGACGTAGCGAAAATAATTACCGATACCAACTCAGGTACTTACTGTTTATACACTGATAAAGAAAAAATTAAGTCGTTTATTTTAAATGATTTTACCTCACCCATATCAAGTAATACTTTAACTAATAGAAAGATAATTTCAAAATATCATAGAAAGACACTTACGAGCCAACTATCTAATATTCTACTGAAATAATAGCTATGGGAATCGTTGTTAAACAATCATTTAATAATCTTGTGACTACCTTTTTAGGGTTTGGAATTGGAGCGTTGAATACTTTGTTTTTATACGTCAACTTCATGAGCGATGCCTATTATGGCTTAGTTGGCTTTCTACTTTCTACAGCCATGATACTAATGCCATTTTTAGCTTTTGGCGTTCATAATACCTTAGTAAAGTTTTATTCGAGCTACAAAGGGAAAGACCAAGATCAATTTCTGCTATGGATGCTTCTGTTGCCTTTGGTGATTATACTTCCAGCAACAGCTGTTTGCTATCTTTTTTACCAACAGATCACTTTATTCTTATCTTCTAAGAATGAAATATTTGGTGACTACCTCTGGTACATTTTAGTAATTGCCATAGCCTCTGCTTATTTTGAAGTGTTCTTTGCTTGGTCGAAAGTACATATGAAGACCATTTTTGGAAATTTTATGAAAGAAGTGTTCCATCGTGTGGGCACTATGTGTCTTTTAATACTTTTAGGACTAGATATAATCACTATTGACTTTTTTTTAAAGGCCTTAGTAGGTGTTTATATAGTGCGAATGATCATAATGAAGTTTTATGCCTATCGATTAAGAATGCCAAAAATATCTGGCTTGATTCTCCGCAAAGGGCATTTTTTAAAGAGACCTCCTCATTTTAGAAGCGTGCTAAAATATAGTAGCTTGATTATTATTGCAGGCTCTGTAGCAACCTTATTAATGGACTTGGATAAGTTCATGATTGGAAAATATGTTTTGGTAGAAAATATAGCATATTACAGCGTTGCAATCTATATAGCTACGGTAATAGCTGTGCCGGTGAGGGCTATGCATCAGATTACATATCCTATGGTGGCTAAATTGCTTAATGAAAAGAATATTAAAGAAATAGGGGTTTTATACACTAAGAGTTCCTTGACTTTATTTGTGGTTTCAAGCCTCCTTTTTATACTGATAAGCTGTAATGTAAAAAGCTTGTATTTACTTATTGACCCTATCTATGCTACCGGAACCTACGTCGTTTTATTGATTGGTTCAATTCGTGTTTTGGATAATATTTTAGGTATTAATAATGCTATTCTATTCAATAGTGATTACTATCGTATGGTATTGATACTGGGGGTAGGACTTGTATTGGTAGCCATTTTATTAAATATGTACTTTATTCCTCGCTATGGAATTAAAGGCGCTGCGATTGCTACATTTATTGCCAGTTTTAGTTATAGTGTTTTAAAGATTGCCATGGTGCGTTGGAAATTTGGTTTGCTGCCTTTTTCTAAAGGTAGTTGGAGCATGCTGCTTATTACTCTAGCCTTTTTTGGAGTCTTCTATTTTTGGGATTTTGAGTTTCATCCCTTCATAAATATCCTTTTGAAATCCACGATTATTAGTACTCTCTTTTTTGCGATAATTTATGGATTCAATGTGTCTACAGATATTACGACCGCCATCCGGAAAGTAGTAGGGCGGGTTTAAAACAATAAAAATCCCGTACTGTATTGCTACAGTGACGGGATTTTCTAACTAACCAACCAAAAATCTATTTATATCTTTTATTCTTTTTTATTCTTTTGTAGGCTTTGTTGCCTTTGAAACTATTTTTCTTCTTCTTGGCGTCACGACGACCATATTGGTCAAAGTCGTTATCTCCCCAGTTGTAACCCCAATTTTGTTGAGAATTTCCATGCAGCCCATGTTGGTTTCCATAATCAAAATGATTCATAGAACACCCATCCATTCCACAGACACCACAGCTACTGTGATTGTGATGTACTTGCCCTTCTAAGCCGGCAATACGTCCCCAACGGTCATAGGCTATAAACATATTGCCTACTCGAGTAAGACGACCATTTCTATATCTCATGCTTACAGTGCCAATACGGTTCACTTTACCTCTTCGGTTATAGAGGATGTGATTACGTCCTACTTTAGAGATGTTTCCCCAATGATCATAACGTACAAGTCGTCTGTTACTATATGGGAAATTTACTCCAAATGTGGTTCCTGGTGCATTGAAGAATTGATTTCCTCGGAGACCATTGTAAGTGGATCGTAAAACTTCGAAGTCAAAATCTCCATCTGAATACACAAAGAATTGAATTCCTTTTTGCACAAAAGTGATAGGTTGTGCTTGATTGTAACGTATCCCTTTTTTTTGTCCGTGATCGAGATCCGTCACTTGATTTGCTTGTGCAGTTATTCCACCTAGGAATAGTACTGCGAGTAATAATAACTTTTTCATAATTTAAAAGTATTAAGGGTGATGTACGTTACCGACGATCGGCTTACGATTTGGTTGATATAAACCAATGAGCGTGCCACAAATGCAACACATTAACTACAAGCGTGTTAAGTGTGATTATTTTGCAGATTAACTTTGAGTAACTTTGCGTGACTCTTAACCTTAAGAAGATTTTGCTAAAAATACCCTCCTTTTTAGCTATAAAAAAGGAGGGTATTTGGTATGATTCTCTTGTTTCACTAATCTACTACACGCCAGAAAATAAAGGGAATTTCGGTTTCTTCATCTGAAATGGTCGCAGTAATTGTATCGTCAAAGTAGCTATATTTAATTGTTTTTGGAAATTCATTCTCTGGGTTATGTGCCACAAAACTATGCGTTGTAAAGCTTGTTATTACAAACGGAGTCGGACTTTCATTGACTCCAGAAACTTCTAATATCCAGCTTGTATCCTCTTTAAAAAGTCTTAATTGTTCTTTGAAAATAGTATCTCCAGCACTCAATGTATATCCTAGACCCGAGTATTCCTGTTCCTTTTTTGTTCAGATTTCATAGGTATTTCTCCCTTCTTGATCATTGGTACGTTCCCATGAACCAAGTAAAAAGTCATGAGGGCTTTGTGAAGTTGGCTTTTTTTAATCTTCGGCGCACCCAATTACAAGGCCTAATACAATAAGTGAAAGTATTAGGGTATTTAAGCAAAGTTTCTTTAATAATAGCATAATGATTATGTAATTTTTTGAGCAATAAGTATGCTGTGTTTTTCTGAGGAACCCTTCTTTTTTTGATAGCTTACGGTAATGTTATGTAGTACTTGGAATCCATGGTCTATTAATTGGTGGTTTATCCTTTCCTTTCGATGATAGTGAAAGTACATTTTATCACCTTGACTGTTATTAATAAATCCAGATTCATTTGGGTCACCATTGACAAAACTCAAGTAAAGTATACCTTTAGAAGCAAGTAATGTATGACAATCCCTAATAAAGCAATCAACTTCTTCTGCTGAAATATAGGGCAAAAAGAAACCACAAATTATACCATCAAAACTAGAGTTTAGCGTATGGATGGCTCTTCCATCCATGACTAAAAATTTTGCTTTAGGATTGAACTTCTTGGCTCGTTCAACCATTTTTGGGGCAATATCGATACCTAGCCAGTCTAGAGAAGTTTTTTTAGATAATATATTCCTTGTAAGATTACCAGGACCACATCCCACCTCTAAAATAGTTGAAGTGGGAGATGGGAGTATATCTAGAAATTTTATATAGGTATTGTCATAAATATCAAGATCCATAAAGGCATCGGCATACTGATCTGCGACTTTATTCCAGGTGGCAAATGTTGTACGATACCTGTCCATGTTTTACGACTGTAAATCCTTTGCAACGGCTTGAACTTCATCTAGCACACGTAAAAGATTGCCACTCCATAATGCAGCTATTTCTTCTTCTGTATACCCACGTCTCACAAGTTCGATGGTAACGTTAATAGTCTCAGAAGCGTCATTCCATCCTTCAATTCCACCACCACCATCAAAATCGGAGCTGATACCTACATGCTCAATGCCCATCTTTTCTACCATGTAGTCAATATGATTTACAAAATCGCCAACATCAACAGCAGGTGGAAGGTTGGTCATGGTTTTTAATTTCTCGCGACGTAAGGAGTTCATAGTTCCGTAAAATTCAAAATATTTTTCCATTTCAGCTGGTGGCAGGGCCATTACCTCTGATCTTTCAAGCCAGGCTACGCCCATAGAATCGGCAATTTGCTTTCCAACTTCTGCTTCGGAGGCAGCTCGTTTTTCATTTTTTTCAGTGTTCAAATAGCTGGTAAATGCTACCGTTTGAACCACTCCGCCATTATCCTTCATCCATTGTAGTTGTTCGTCATCGAGATTACGGCTATGATCACATAAGGCTCTCGCTGAGGAGTGAGAAGCGATAATTGGTGCTTTAGTTAAAGCAATCATTTGGCGCATGGCTTCCTTACTAGGGTGAGAAACGTCAATCATCATACCAACTCGATTCATTTCGGCAACGGCTTCTTTCCCTAATTGGCTCAAGCCATTATGCAACCAGACATCATCCTTTTCACCAGTATTACTATCACTAAGTTGACTATGCCCATTGTGAGCCAAAGACATATAGCGTCCGCCTAAATTGTAGAATTTTTCTATATTTCCAATATCTTCCCCAATCGGATACCCATTTTCAATACCTATCATCGCTACTTTCTTTCCAGATTTCCAAATTGATCTTGCTTCCTGGGAATTTGTGGCAAGTTGAATTTTGTCTGGAGCAATATCTTCACAGAGTTTATGAATAGCATCAAACTTTGAGATTGCATTTTTATATGCAGCAGCATATCCGTCGGTGGTGAGGGTATCTTGACCCGTATAGACAATAAACCACGGCACATCTAAGCCACCTTCAATCATCTTAGGCAGGTTTACTTGAGAGCTTAAACGCTGAGTGTAATTGATAGAATCTGTAAAGTTTTTGACGTTGATATCACAGTGGGTATCTAAGGTCATTACGTTTTTGTGAATTTCTTTGGCTTTCGCAATGATCTGTGATTCGGTCATTTTCTCTGCGGTTTCGGTTGTTGCGGCTTCCTTACAGGATGTTAGGAAAACAACTGCTAATAGGGCTAATGAGAGTATATATTTCATGATTGGTTGTTTGTTGCTTCTAAGATACCAAAAAAATAAAGGGGAGGGTTTCGGAAATAGTGTATGTGAAAAATATATTTTAATGGAAGAGGGATTTATGTCGAGAGCAATTTCGCGGAAGCGTGACAAAAATTGATAGGTATGAATGTCTTATATTTAGCATTGAAAAATGTTCTATGCACAGAATTACAAGAGTTAGTTGTCTATTATTTATCATTGTGAGCCTTTGTTATCTTCAGGCTCAAGATGCTTCTTCTAATAATAGCGACAATCCAACGGCTAATCTCAAGACTGATGCAAGATTACAAATTATTTCTGCTGAATTTTATGATGTTGAGAAGGATAGTATACTAAGTAGTACCGTGGATCTCGATACGCGATTAAATAATGTAGTCCTTCCGTATACTCACAATTACTTTAAGGCCGTTTTTGAAGTTTCTGATACTCTTGATGCTAATACATTCACTTATCAATATAAACTAGAAGGAAGACATTCTACATGGAGTGATTTGGGATCACAGCATAACGTACGACTTATTGCCGTGCCACCAGGGAATTACACTTTGAGGGTGCGCGGGAAAGATGCATTGGGAAATGAAACTATAAATGAAATTGGCATTTCGATTACGGTGGAAGATATTTTCTATAAGAAATGGTGGTTTTTTGTGCTAAGTATTTTGGTTTTAGCCCTTCTACTTGCGGGATTTTATAAATTTCGTATGTATCGGTGGACAGAAAAATTGAATCAGCAAAGGAAGGTCGACCAATTAGAGTCTAAGGCATTAAGAGCACAAATGAATCCTCATTTTATGTTTAATGCGCTCAACGGATTACAAAGTACAATGATTTTGAAAGGGGAGCGGGAGGCTAATAAATATTTAGGGGCGTTTTCTAGGATGCTGCGGTCTTCTATTGATATGAGTAAATCGGATACCATCTCATTGGAGGAAGAGATTCAATATTTAGAGGCGTATTTGAGCCTTGAATCTTTACGTCAAGCTCGACCCTTCGAATCTTCAATAGAACTTATTCCTGATGATATGGATGTGCAATCAATTGCGATTCCGTGTATGTTATTTCAGCCAATATTAGAAAATGCTATTATTCATGGGCTTGCGCCAAAACGTGAAGGTACACCTAAGCTAAGTGTTGTAATAAAAGAGGGCGGAGAACAGATAATAGGAATTGTAACAGATAACGGAATTGGTAGGGAAGCAGCAGCTGTTCTTAAAGCTTCCAATAGAAAGTCATATAAGTCATGGGCAACTGTAATTATGAAAGAACGTATTGAGATTATTAATCGACATACAGATATGACCGTTGACTTCACTATTAAAGATCTTTATTCAAATGGCGTGGCTGCAGGGACTGAAGTGACTTTAGTGCTACCAATTCAATGAGAGAAAAGCATTATTTAATTATTCAAGAACAATGATTTGAATACTGAGATATTAATAGTTAGTTGCTAACTATTCATAATTTATGTTTTATATTGAGTTCTATATTTCTGCAAAAAACCATGCCAAAATTTACCGCTGTACTCGTCGATGACGAACCAAACAACACTGAACTTCTCATGCACTTCTTAAAGAAGTATTGTCCACGAGTTGATGTGATAGGTCAAGCTGATACAAAAGCTGACGCCATCGAAATAATACCTCAATTAGAGCCTGATATCATCTTTATGGACATCGTCTTAGATGAAGGAACAGGCTTTGATGTGCTTGAGGCTATAGACTCTAAGAATATTCAAGTAATTTTTGTAACTGCTTTTGATGAGTTTGCTATCAAGGCTTTTAAATATAATGCTGTCGATTTTGTTTTAAAACCAGTAGAGATTGAAGCCCTCATAGTTGCGGTTAATAATGCAGCCGAACGTGTTGAAAACAAACAATACATTGAAAAGCAGAGTTTAACAGCACTGGTAGAAGCGATGACGAATGAGAAAATCAATCAAGATTTTATTGCCATTCCTACCATTGAAAAAATCGAGTTTATCAAAACAAATACTATCGTATACTGCAAAAGCGATGGTAAGTATACAGAGTTTCATTTGAGGGACGGACAAAAGATAGTTTCCAGTAAAAACTTAGGTGAGTATGAGCAACTTCTTGACGAACAAGTTTTCTTTCGAATTCATAATTCATACATCGTCAATTTAAACTTTGTAGAAAATATCAATAAAGCAGCTGGCAATTATATAGAGTTGGGTAATAATATTTCTTTACCTATTGCCAAAAGACGTCAAGAAAAATTGCATCGATTTTTGAAAATAAAATAAGGTTAAGGATTTAATTTCTTCTAAATAAAAAATTGGCCTTGTACAACCAATAACTCTTATAAAAAATCAATTGTTCGGAGTGAATACTCTTGTATGAATTCATTGTATTTACATTTTAAAAAGAGGCCCGGTTACGGTTTGAATTGACTGTTGGGGGAAAAGTACCAGACCTCTTTAATAATGTATAACTCTTTGTCTTACAGTACAAATATGCGGTATGTATCCACAGAGGTAATAACGAAATACATAAGTGGGGCTATTTGATCATAGATGGTCGCTAAAAGGTATAATGCATATATTGACACCTCCAAAAGCGAATTATTATGCATGTTTTCAGTGAGTTAAGACCAAAAGAAAATCCCCAGCGCTAAAAGCAACTAGGGATTTTCAAACTAACCAACCAAAATCTTTATTCTATCCGCGACGTTTTTTTGACGTACTGCGGTTTTTTGTAGCACTAGCTGATCTACTTGTGCTTCTTGAAGCTTTAGATGCAGAACTACTTCTTGATGTATTTGAACGCGTAGCCTTTGAGCTATTTGTACGGTTTCCTCTTGATGAACTTGTCGCTTTTTGACTAGTTCTAGAGCTTGATCGTTTTGCTGTTTCTCTTGAGTTATTTGTTCTAGCCGTTCCTCTTGAGTTGTTCGGTCTTGCCGTTCCTCTTGAGTTGTTCGGTCTTGCCGTTCCTCTTGAGTTATTAGGCTTAGCCGTACCTCTTGAGTTGTTCGGTCTCGCCGTTCCTCTTGAGTTGTTCGGTCTCGCCGTTCCTCTTGAGTTGTTCAGTCTAGCCGTTCCTTTTGAGTTATTAGGCTTAGCTGTTCCTCTTGAGTTGTTCGGTCTTGCCGTTCCTCTTGAGTTATTTGGTCTTGCCGTTCCTCTTGAGTTATTAGGCTTAGCTGTTCCTCTTGAGTTATTAGGCTTAGCTGTTCCTCTTGAGTTGTTTGGCTTGGCCGTACCTCTTGCGGTATTAGGTCTAGCGATTCCTCTTGTGTTTCTATCTGTACGTCCTGTTTGAGCAATACCACGTGATGTTGGTTTTGTAAATCGAACATTATTACGGTCTACATTATCACGACGTCCGTTATTATGTGCAACTCTTCCAGTGTTAGGGCGTTTCCAATTATCTCTACGTCCATTTGAATATCCATCTCTATATCCTCTGTGATAGTTGTTTCTATGGTACGCATAGTTATAACGAATCGGGTTATAATAATTTCTATAAGGCGTATTCCATACTAGACATCTGTTGAAAACAGGTCGGTAAAAGAAAGCGTGGTAAGGTCTATAGATATATGATCTATTATAGATGTTAATGAATCCTGAACTATAATCAAAAACTCCGTAACGGTTATAGTTCACATATAAACCACCTACACGTACAATACGATTGTTATTATAGCGTATATCAACATTTCCAGCCTGGGTTAAGCGACCGTAGTTGTCATAGTACAAAGGGGTGTCTTCAATTTGAATTACAGCTCCATAATCATCATATTGGATATATGGATCATAATCGAAACCTGTATTAAAGCTAATGCTTACAGGACCTGCATTGACTCCAACAGATACACCATCGGCATATCGCGGAATATAAAAGTCAAATTCTCCATCAGGGAAGACTGAAAATTCGATACCAGATTCTACAAATACATATTTACTTCCATCGTAATTTGCATAGCGTCTAGAGGTTTCTTCTGAGTTTGTGTCGGCTGCATAGGTTGTTGTTCCTATAGTAAGCAATCCGATTAGTAGTAGTGCGAGGTTTTTCATAATAGCTGTTTTTTATTCGTAACTGATTGTTCTTGATTTGTTGATGAACAATAACCATATTACAAGGAACGTGCCAAAAACATATTACACCCCTTTACAAGGATGTAGTATATATACGATTATGACTTAATTAATGCGTAGATCTTAAGAGATAAAAAGTCCGAAACCATCCTTGTTTAAAGGGATTATTAGAGCAACTTAGAAAATTTAATAGGGAAGGCTGATTTATTTTAATCTTGTTACAAGACCTTTTTCTTTTCGTGTCTTTCCCACTAGTGAGTACTCGAAAGTGTAGGTATTTCCTTCGGTATATAGGATTTTCATGTGGACAGCCTGTTGTTCGCTTCGGTTTTTAGGATTGCGTTTGGTTACGATGTATTCACAGTCGTTAATCCAACGTACGTTAGAAGAATCTGGGAGATTATTAACAATAGCTATTTCCAAAGTATCATTACGCGTAAACTGAGTAGTTAGGAGTTCGCCTTCTAATAAAGTGTCAAATGCAAAGCTGCCCGTCTTAAAATCGGCGCAATTGCGCTCAGGACTCTGGCAGGAGATACAAATAATGCAGAATAGGGATAAAAATAGTTTTTCTTTCATATCAATGTAAAAATACACAATCATCCTCTAAGACAAAGAGTGCAGCAAGAAGGAGTACAGTAATAGATGGGTAATAATATTTTGAACCAATGAAGTTCTCCAAAAGACCTTTTAGTGTTCATAGCTTTCAAAATGGCCATCTTCAAAGAAAATAAGCACTCTTTTGATTTTTTGCGTATTTGATGATTCCCTCTTGCTATTTTCAAATACAGCCGTATTTGACTTAGGATCAGCTTTGGGAGTTTGAATTTCTTCAATCGGATTTGGATCTTGAGGTTTTGATGTATTTGAAAAGGAGGGAGCAACTTCAAGATCTGCTTTTGGTTTTTCTTCAACTTTTGGAAAAACACCCCGACCATATAATAACCAATATAAATCCACCTCTGGAAAAGAGGAGGTGATCTTCATCACAAAATCTAAACTTGGCTTATTTCTACCAGATAAAATATGGGATATGGTAGCACGACCAACACTCACTTTTTCGGCAAAAGCAGCTGCTGATAATTCATGTTCATCACAGATTTTTTGAAGTCTTTTAGCAAATGAAGTGTTGTTTACCATTGTAACAAAGCTATGAAGGATTTAAGTGTTACAAATGTAAACAGAATAATCTATTCTAATATATTCTCTAGAAATATTTAACATAAATATTAAACTATAACTTTAATCAAATTATTATAACTAATTGAAATAAAATTGATTAATTTACAAATATGTGTATTTTGGATATTTTCCATAGACGTATACTTGTAGCGTCTTGATTCTTGTTTACAATTGTATACAAGCTGTTTCTTTACGATGTATACAATTGTAAACTATTGCTTGTTTAACTTTGTAAACAATAAAACATTCAATACGTGAATTCAGTAGTCCCATGGCATATTAATCATCACGAAGAATTACTTCATGGTCGTTATATTTCTGCCAAAAAAATCGAACCACTTCTCCATAATCTAAAGGAGTCTTTCCTTCTTAAAACGATTGGTTATTCTGTTGAGAATAGACCTATCTATTCAGTAGAAATTGGACAAGGAGATCTGAAAATTCTCATGTGGTCTCAAATGCACGGGAATGAAAGTACCACCACTAAGGCTGTTTTTGATCTGTTCAAGGCACTGGATGACCCTAACGCTCCAGAAATTTTTAAGCAAATAGTCAAAAAATGCAGCTTATGCATTATTCCACAGCTAAATCCAGATGGCGCCACCGCCTATACTCGTAATAATGCAGCAGACATTGACCTAAACAGGGATGCGCAAACGCTTTCACAGCCTGAAAGCAAGGTTTTACGCAAATTATTTGATGATTTTCAGCCGGATGTTTGTTTTAATTTACATGGACAACGTACTATATATGGATTGTCGGTCACGGCTACACCTTCTATAATGTCGTTTTTAGCTCCCGCAGCCGATGAGGAACGAAGTATTACGCTTTCGCGAAAGCGAGCTATGTCTACCATATCACACATAAACAAAGAACTAATTTCAGAACTTAATCAGCATATAGGTCGATATGATGATGGTTTTAATATTAATTGTACCGGAGATACCTTTATGTCAGAGGGGGTGCCAACGATTCTCTTTGAAGCGGGACATTACCCGCAGGACTACGAAAGAGAGAAGGTTCGCCAACTCATATTTCAAGCTATGATTGCCGCTATTAGTGGACTTATGAATGGTTTAGATTACGAGATTGAGGATTATTATAGTATTCCCGAACATGAAAAATGCTATTGCGATGTGCTTATTCGAGACACTTCAGAGGGTAATATCGTTATTCAGTTTGAAGAGACATTAAGTAATGATACGATAGACTTTGTTCCAAAGGTAGAGCGTATTGGTAGTGAAGAAGTGATATTTGGTCACCGATTAATAGATGCTAAACGGCAGAAGGTCAGTCATACTAATGGTGATATATTACGTATCGGAGATGTGATAAGAGAGTTAAAGATTAATGATGATTTTACGATAACGTTATCGTAGATAAATATTAAAATTTTACGAAATAATCAGAAATATTGAATTATTTTTGCTGAAAACGCAACAAAATTCAACAAAATGGCCAAATTTAAACTCGACGAAGTAGATCATCAGATTCTTGATATGTTAATCGAGAATACCAGAACTCCTTTTACAGATATCGCAAAAAAGCTCCTTATTTCAGCAGGAACGGTACATGTGCGCGTTAAGAAGATGGAAGAAGCAGGAATCATTACCGGTTCATCGCTAACATTAGACTATGCAAAGCTTGGGTATGCCTTTATTGCATATGTGGGTGTTTTCATTAATAAGACTTCACAAACAACCTTTGTTTTAGAACGAATTGCACAAATTCCTTTTGTTACCGTAGCACACGTTACTACTGGAAAGTTTAATATCTTTTGTAAAATTCGCGCAAGAGATACTAACCACGCTAAGAATGTTATCTTTATGTTAGATGATATCGATGGGGTGTATCGCACAGAAACTATGATATCTCTGGATGAGAGTATCAATGATAAAAAGAGACTGATGCATTCTATATTTCAAGATTTGATCTAAGACAAATGTCAATGTATTCTAAAAACCCTCTTGTGTAATCAGGAGGGTTTTTTAGTACCTTTAAAATAAAAAAATGACGACCAAAGATCTAGAGCCAGGAGAATACAATGAGTATTATGCACTTTATGTGCGCCAGGTCGACCCACAAAGAGATTTGCTAACCGCCTTGCAAAAGGGTCAGGAAGAGACTCTCTCTTTTTTCAATGGGCTCCCCAAAGATAAATGGGACTATGCCTACGACACAGGAAAATGGACTCCTAAGGAGGTTTTATTACATTTAATAGATACTGAGCGTATATTTAGTTATCGTGCCTTACGCTTTGCGCGAAAGGACGCCACTGACCTTCCTGGCTTTGATCAGGATGCTTATGTTCCTCCTTCTGCCGCCAAAAATCGTTCTGTAGATTCTTTGCTCAAAGAATATTCAGATGTACGCCAAAGTTCAATCGCACTTTTTGAAAACTTAGAGGAGACTATGTTGGCCCAACGTGGGTCGGGTAGTGGTAATACCTTTTCTGCCCGTGCGCTTGGCTTTATTAATGCAGGGCACGAGATTCACCATAAACGTATCATCGCAGAAAGATATTTGGATTAAGATTCTTCCGTATCAGCATTGATATCAGGTAGTTCTGTAATTAAGGTTTGGTAGTCATCATCATCATAGTCGTCTTCTGAGAAGTGAAACATCTTCTTTTCAAGGGTAGTACTAACTTTGACTAGGTATATAACATCTTCAGTGCGAACTTCAACGGCTTCTATAAGTTCGTTTTTGTGATTTTTAAAACGAAACACATGGCCGTCATC
Organism: uncultured bacterium; assembly: GCA_963974305.1. Lineage (GTDB taxonomy): Bacteria > Bacteroidota > Bacteroidia > Flavobacteriales > Flavobacteriaceae > Dokdonia. Next base: position 1,296 of record CAXBCS010000011.1, on the reverse strand, counting down.
ATAGCCGTAAGGATATTTTGTCGTTAGTAACGACAGTAATTCTGGAGTTAACTTTTTGTAGTCGACAATAATGCGTTGCATGACATTGAAGATTCTGTGATTCACCTAAAGTTAATCAAAAAATGAATTCAATCTACATTCTTCCAAAAAAATAAAAAACTGTTATTACTGACTATCAGCATAGTAGGCAAAAGATTCGAAGATTAAGTCATTAGAAACCTGCTGGTCGATGATTGGGCTTCCTATCGCCTCAAGCAGCACGAAATTAATATTTCCATTATCATTTTTCTTATCGTACTTAAGGAAATCAATGATAGCTTCAATCTCTGAAGTTTCAAAATGCACAGTGTCATACATCTCATTGAGAGTCATAGTTATCTCTTCTAGTGATTCTATTGCCAAGCCAGTAAGCTTGTTTGATATATAACATTCGAGTATCATACCTATAGCAATTGCCTCGCCGTGAAGCAAAGTAGTGCGGGTTTCATGGCCTAAACAATAAGATTCGATAGCATGACCCAAAGTGTGCCCAAAATTGAGTGTCTTTCTAGCATTTTGTTCTGTGGGATCCTCAAGAACAATCTTGTTTTTTATTACAACACTCTCGTGTATAATTTGATTGAGGTCATTACTAGTTAAGGTCGCAAAATCGATAAGTTTATTCCAATATGCTGGATCTGCTATTAAACCGTGTTTATATATTTCGGCCAATCCTGAGCGCATTTCATTTTGAGCTAGGGTTGCCAAGAAAGAGGCGTCAATAAGAACCATCTTAGGGTTATTGATAACACCCACCAAATTCTTTAAAGTACCCAAATCTACGCCAGTTTTGCCGCCTACAGAAGCATCAACCATTGCAAGCAAGGAAGTAGGGACATTTATAAAATCCATTCCTCTTTTAAAGGTACTAGCTATAAATCCGCCTAGATCTGTAACTACACCACCACCCAGATTTAATATGAGTCCTTTACGGTCGGCACCAGATTCAGCTAATGCTTCCCATACCTGTACACAGGTGTCAATCGTTTTATGAGCCTCACCCTCAGGAATTTCTATAATATCCAAAGGTGTTTCAACGCTTAATTCGCCTAAAAATGCAGGGAGACAGTGTTCGTGAGTGTTCTCATCTACAAATACAAAAATTTTAGAATAATTGGCAGTTGTCAAAAATTGATTCAAACGTTCATAGCCGTTTGCATTGAAAACAATATCGTAAGAGGCAGCAGAAATAGGATTCATATATTCATAATTAAGAGGCCAAATTACTACCTTTTTGTTAAAATCATAGACAGTTTA
>CAXBCS010000010.1:0-88514 GCA_963974305.1 uncultured bacterium | reverse complement strand
TAGATGCATTCATATTAGCATCGGTTGCGGTCCACGTTCTTGTAATCACTGAGTTGCTACCTGTTCCGGCTACTACTGAATCAGAGAATGTAATTACTGGCATCATATCACAGTTATCCACTGCTGTTGCCGTACCTGTAGCTGCTGGAGATTGATCTGTGTTACATTCTATTGTAATATCTGCAGGACAGGTGATTGCTGGAGCCATGGTATCGGTCACTGTGATAATTTGATCACACATTGATGAATTACCAGCGGTATCAGTAGCAGTCCAGGTTCTAATTTTTACATAGTTATTTCCAGAAACAGGCACATCAACATCAGAGAATGTGATGGTAGGAGCAAGGCCTGAGTTATCAGTTGCTGTTGCGGTTCCTGTATTAGCTGGAGCGGTACTAGCATCACATTCTATAGTATCATCTGCAGGACATGTAATCACTGGTGGTGTTGTATCTGCAACTGCAGTAACTGTAATTGAATACCCAGTAATACATAATGGATCACCTACAGCGGTATCACCGGCAGAAATACTATAGTTTCCAAGTGCTGCAAGCCCATTATAGGTGTTTAAGTTTCCATTGTTAGGTCGAAAAGTTCCGCTTGTAGGGTTTACACCTCCCACTACGGTAGCTGCAGCCTGATCAAAGGTCGTACTTACTGTAGAGATAGTTCCTCCACCCGTATAAGTGCCTGGTTGTACAAGAATTACTTGATTGCCAGTAGGGCCATTGGCTCTAAAATTTGTTTCATTATGAAATGGATTTCCTGTTCCTGGTGCTGTACAACTACCATCTGTTTTTGCCCATGAGATTTGAACATTGACATCACTTACGATGGTATTTCCAGGAGTAAAATCTGCCGCAGCAAAGTTAACTGAAGGCAAAGTGAATGCATAGGTTCCGTTTCCGTCTACTGAAATAGAGCTTGGAGCAGTATAAGTTTTTGTAACAGTTTGTGCTTGGGCCGTAAAGGCAAAGCCAAACATTAAGATAGAGAGGAAAAAACACTTTAGTATCCCCCTAGATAAAGTAGTTTCAATCATGATTTTGGTTTATTTGTTACATCAAATATAATTTAAAAAAAAATTAAGACTAGTAAAATCTATAGTATTTTGATTTTTATTGAGTTACTCAGGGTAGCGTGAAGATATTTTAGTCTGAATTTCAATAGAAGATGGAGATAAGTCTAATGCTTTTTGCAAGTGTCTTTTTGCCAAATTCTTATCTCCCAAAAAATATTCCAAATCCGAGAGTAGATTAAAATAGACACTTTCTCTTGGTTTTAAGCTCAAACCTTGGCGTAATACCTTTAAGGCTTCTTGTGGTTTATCTATTTTTACTAGTGCAGCGCCCTCTAGATATATTATATCTGGGTGTCTTAATCCCTTAATTTTACCATTTTGAGCCTTATCGATAAGTTCTTCATATTTTTTTTGATCAAAAAGGGTAGTACATAAAACATGATAAGCTCCTGCTCTTTTGGGATATAAACTAATGAGTTCTTCAAAGACCTCAAGAGCTTGTTGTGAACGGCCAAACTCTTTTAATTTTTTTCCATATTCAAGTTGTATCCTATATGACCTTTTAGAAATTGCAATACTTTTTTCAAACTGAAAAAGAATACTGTCCTGAACTGTTTGGGATTTTGGAGTGGGATACGCTTGGGAGATTTCTAATCCGTAATTATAATTAAATCGCGCACTATTTGTTAAAGCTTTACTATCTGCTTTAAACAGCGTTGCATTGTTTTTCCATGCCATATTCCTATTTCGCGTAAGCGTACAACTTACGGTCAATAAACTAACAAACAGAATTGTAGTTATAGCATTGAGAATAACAATGTTCCTTTTTGTCAAACTTTTTCGCAACCAATGAATGAGGTTGTTAGCACACCCAATAACCACCATTGCAAAGCCAAGGGATGGTACAAATAAATAGCGTTCTGCCATATAATCTGGTGAAACTCTTAAAATATGTAGAAAGAGCGCAATGGTTATAAAATAGAAGAGAATTCCTATTTGAATCATACCCCATTTTTTATAAGTCTTAACTAGATAGTAGATAATGCCTAGATGAATAAATACACTTGTCCAAACCCAAACATTATTCCAGCCAACGAGATATGAGTAACCAAATCCATAATCATGGACTAGTGGATGGGGATACACTAATAACTTAAGGTATCTCATTAGGATAAAAAGACTGTTTGGGAGTATGTCTACGATATTGTTAAGGTCTGTAATAGGATTTCCTAGAAAACCTTCTTCAAGGTAATCGCCTTGCACAGAGAGATCGAAGGTGTTATCGGTGAACATAAAATCGCTATAGGAACCTAGTCGTACAATTATTAATGCTATAATAATTGTAACAGGAATCCAGAAAGCGTCTTTTAGGGAGTTTTGTCGCTGAGTATATTTTAGGAAGGCTATTAAAAGTATGATTCCGCCAAAAACCAATCCGTTCTCCCGACTTAGAAATGACAATAATACTGCAAGGATTGTTGCTAAACTCCAAATCCACTTGTGTTTTTTTGCTTTGAGATATTGAAGAAAAAAGATGGCTGCAGAAATTCCAAAGAGCATCATTAAGATCTCATCTCTACTTTTTATGTTGGCTACCACTTCTGTATGTAAAGGATGCGTGATAAAAATCAGAGTAATCGCAAGGTTTGTCCACCTAGAGTTTTTAGGAAACAAAAGGTGTAGAAAGTAAAAAATAAGGCTACATAATAGGCCATACCATAAGGTGTTTATTATATGACTAGGTCCAGGTTCTAAAAGGAACCACTCAGAATCTAATGCAAAACTAGTTAAGGTAATGGGTCTATAGCCGTATCGATATTGAGTTTCGGCGCCTTTGATATTTTTAAAGAGGGAAGGAATGCCGTCAATTCCCTGTTGGACTCTATCATTTTGAGTAATGACAATGGCATCATCATAGGCGTATTCGTGAGAAAACGTATTGCTGTATAGCAACACGGCAAGGATGAAAATACCAAAGTATATAGATATATTAAATAAGAGTTTCTTTTTCATTTAATAGTTTTCTAAATACATCATATCATGTTTAAAGTCCAATCTAATAATAGGATTTAAATGATTCATTTCTCTGTAGATTGTTCTAAAAAAAGGAAGATTTTTTTTGAATAGGAAATAGGGGATTCGTGCTAAAAATGGTACTGGGATGTTATGATTTTGTTCCTTTGGCTTCTTAACAATATACAGCGCAATCACTGTTACTACTGCGTTATTTGGAAAAAGTAGGTCACTAGCATCTTGTGCCTTCTTGATTCCACTTAAAAGATTCCTTCTGTAAAAATGTCCCTGCGTACATTCCCAACGTTTAGCCGTTTTAAGTTTGTGGATTTGGCTTGAAGTCCACCGTAAATGGGCGGTGTTTACATGTATATAATCCAATTTTTTGTAAGACTCATCTAGACCTCTCCACCAAGAGGTTGTTGGAAAAGTGATACTCGCTTGGGCGATTCTAGTGAAGGCCTCCTTGCTAAAGGTGCTGCCCTGACAAATCCATGTTTGGATCATTGATTTTCCTTGAGAAAGGCCGTCAAACACTAGTTTTGAGAGTTCGACGCTATCTGAGCATACAACTTTTAATAAAGTATTTCTCGCTTTCGCGAAAGCGGAAACGCTCTCAAAAGTAGCCTTTGAACAAACTAGAATAATAGCGAAAGTACTAGATTGTTGTACAATGGATTGAATGCTTTTTTGCAATGCCTTTTCATCTAACTGGAGAATAGGAATAACAATATCAAAAGATATTAGTTGTTCTGAATTCTGCATAATTTCATGAACTAAGCTCGTAGGTAAATAATTCAAAAGATTATTTGAGGCAGTAGTGTCTATCAGATCATCCTTGTTATATAGTGCAATGCCTTTACCCTTTAATGAAAGCGCGATATTTTGTTCCATTGGACGAAAGCTTGTAGCAAAAGTAACCAAGGGATTTTTTCCTTTTTTTGAAGTCAGAACAAATGGCTCAGTCAGATGATCCAATGGTTTCTGTCCTTTAATATCTACAGCATAATCAAATTCCTTTAATTCAGGGTTCCATTGATTGAGGCAAGATGGGAGTAGTTCAAAATATGCGTCGTACAAACTTTTGGACGCTTCCAAAGTTTGAAAAGTCGGCTCCGATTTACTCAATTGCATTTTTGAAAGAAACAAGCCTGTCTGTGTACTATTGGTGCCAATTTCCTCGAAATTTACGGTAAATGAAGTGTTTGGAAATACAAAGTAGCGCTTGGTATTGATAAGATAGCTCATCGCATATTTTTTCCAAGAGTGATCTCCCCATGCTTTTGCGTAATTTGGGAGATTAAGTAAACTTGTATCTGACTGGGTTAAGAGCCATGTTCTAAAGTTCGTCCATTGTGTAGCTGTCCATAATTGCCCCCAAGATGATGGTACCTGAATAAAGTGGACATCGCTTTCATCGGTTAAGGGTTCAAATGGATAAAATGCACTTTCATCATATTCATAGGTGAATAGAGAAATTCCGGCAACCTTATCTTCTTTGGTATAAAAGTTGGCGGCTTTTTGGGCGTAGGCATAAAAGTGTGGCGACACATAAAGATCATCTTCCAATACGATGACAGCTTCATGCTCTTTTACTAAGTCACCACATATCAGGACATGGTCTTTAAGTCCTAAAGGGATGGGTTGCTTTATAATGGTTTTGACGCCCAGCTCCCATGAAAATGCCTTTGCAATTTGAATGACCTCTTGGTTATTAGCATCTTTAGAGGCATCTATACAAATATATAGAGGAATGTTTTCGGTGGGATAAATTGCTTGAGAAAGGCTATGCAGCAAACGCTTTAATGCGAGAGGTCTATTAAATGCGACTACTACAATGGCAATATCTTTCATGATACCGTAATATAGGAAAAAAGCGAACCGTGTATTTCTTTTATTTGAGAAAGGACTTCCTGGGAATCTTTTAGTGTAACCGCATATCCGTCTTGTGCAATTTTAACAGCTACTGCTAGTTTTTGTGATTCTTCTATTATATTACTGTGCGCTTTGTACGCTAAATCTTCAAAAACAATAGGGATTTTTTTGTCGGCTGTTTGCTTAAATTGGACGGATTGAAACTCGGTGTGTAATTGGTTAGAAAGATCAGTTGCGGCGCTTAATGGTAGTTCCATACCCGCTTCGGAAGCAGCTACTCCAAGTGCACGATTATCTCTGGGTAAACAGGGTCCGCCATAGCCGAATCCATAATTTAAAAACTTATGGCCGATGCGTTGGTCTGATCCAATTGCGGCAAGCACATTGTTTTCATTGCCACCAAGAGACTTTGTAAGATCTCCAATGGCATTTGCAAAAGCTATTTTGGTTGTCAGGAAACAGTTGACAGCAATCTTTGTGACTTCAGCTTCTGTAGGTGTCATGCGACTGTATCGTGGAGTATTCAGGCATATCTTTTTGTAGATTGCTTCTATGATATCAGCTGTTGCATCATCTTCGGCACCTATTAAGACTTGATCGGGATATTGTTGGTCTTTAATGATACTTCCCTGAGCAATAAACTCTGGATTATAAGAAATTGTATAATTATATAGAGCCATCTTTTCTTGCAATTGCATACATACTCCTGGCATCACTGTAGAATTGATAATAAGATGGGTAGTTGCCAGGGCAGGCCCCAATGATATAAGTTCGTCACAAATACTAATAATGTAAGAGGAGTCAAAAGCTCCACTTGCCAAGGAGGGGGTTGGAACACAAATAAAAATAACTTTGATCGTAGGACTGCAAACAGTTTTGATATCTGAACTAGCACTTAATCGTTTGGCAGCAAATAAATACTCGGTAAGCTGAGGTTCTGGTGAAACTAAGGTTTTATCATTTATTTGAGTAATATGGTCTTGATTTTTGTCTACAGCTACAACCGTATACCCTGACTTTTCAAGATTGAGAGCTAGGCATAGTCCTAGTCTGCCTACTCCAATAATACCTATTTTTTCTTCCATGTATTTAGAGTAATTTCTTCAAGCTGGGAATTGCTTAAGCCCCAATCTTTAGTGTTAATGTCAAAATTGCGTTTTTCTTTAATGATCTTAACCCCAGATTGCCAAACTGACCACCATTCTAAAATGGGGAATTTTGCGAAGAATTTAAGTTTTTCTATAGGGTCGTCAATTTCCCAGCCACCTGAATGTGAGATGTGATAGGTACAGGCGTTTGGGGCCAATACTATTTGTTCTTTCGCTTTCGCGAAAGCGGACATCAAGCCCATACTGTCAATATGCAAGGAGTACATTTCCAATTCAACATAACCGTCAATATCCAACCAATCTTCTTTACTCATTAAAGTAAAATCTCCACAGGCATCTAAATCTAACTGATCCAATAATATTCTTTCCTTCGAAAATAAGAGCTTTTTGGAAATCCTAAGCAGTGGGAGAAACATACGTAATGCCTTGTATTTGAAGAAAACTCCTTGACTATCTCGAAAAATACTATCATGGCCATTCTTTCCTAGGCGTTTAGTCATTTTGGTTTGGGCAAAATCGAGTTGTTCTGTTACCGTCATTTCCTCGCTTATAGTATTTGGTATATCGCATCTATTGGCGCGATAGAAGTGACCTTTTTGTAATGTTTTTTTTGCTAAAAAACTACAAAGGGCATCAGAGAAAAGTAAATCTACATTGGTACAAACCACAAAAGGAGCTTCTGCTCTTCGAATACCAACATTCTTTGCAATCATCTGGAATATTGGAAGCCGTTCATGAAAATTAAGGGTGCTATGGATAGCGTTGGGCACTCTAATATAGCGGATGGTCAGATAATCTCCGTCTTTGGGCTCCGGGAGTACTTCGCTTAGATAGGGTTCGCCTGGTAGTGGGTTCCACTCTACAAAAACTAGTTCGCTTCTTAGTTTATGAGCATTACATTGATGGATTAATCCTTTGGTGAAGATTCGCATGCGCTTGGTCATGTCTCCTCCATGATTATCATTGCGAGAGGTAACTACAAAGGAAATATACGGTGCGTTGGCTAGGGAGTTCATAGTAAAGAATCTCTAGGAAACGTTTATGGGTTGATGCACCTGCTCATTAATCCATGTATAGGTTTTTGCAATTCCTTCTTGTAAGGAAACTCTAGGTTTCCAGCCTATTGTCGTCGTTACTTTATCATTATTAGAAGTTCTACCCATAACTCCAATGGGTCCTTCAATATGGTGAAGGGAGATGGTTTTTCCTGAATCTTGGATGATGAGTTGCGCTAGGGCGTTAATACTCACCATTTCTTCAGAACCAATATTGAGAGGCTCTTTATAGTCGGAATCCATAAGTTGCAAAACACCTCGAATACAATCGTCTATATATAGAAAGGAACGGGTTTGTGATCCTGTACCCCAAATATCAATGGTATCAACAGCTTTTGCAGCGGCTACTTTTCTGCAAAGTGCAGCGGGAGCCTTTTCTTTGCCCGATTGAAAGGTGCCTTCCGGTCCATATACATTATGAAAGCGGGCGATACGTATCTCAATTTTGTGATTTCTATGTGCAGATGCATAGAGTCTTTCAGAAAATAATTTTTCCCACCCATATTCACTGTCTGGATCTGCAGGATAGGCAGTAGACTCTGCACAATCTGGGTTGTCGGGATCCTGTTGGTTTATTTTGGGGTATATACAGGCAGAAGAAGAAAAGAATACTTTTTTGATTTTATTTTCAATGGCACATTTTGAAACATTGAGATTGATCATTGCTGAATTGTGAACCACATCATAATCATTTTCACCTGTAAAAAGATATCCTGCGCCACCCATATCGGCGGCGAGTTGATATATTTCGTCTATAGAAGAAGTTAAGTGCTCTTTACAGAGGTCAAAAGAACGTAAGTCACCAATAATAAACTCATCTGCTGGAGATTGTGAGAATTCTGGATACTTAAGATCAATTCCTTTAACCCGATGGCCTAAACGCTTGAGTTCTAGAACTAAATGACTGCCTATAAATCCGCCTGCACCTAAGACTATAATTTTCTTCATCAAGTGAACCTTTTGAACAAAAATACAATTGTTTTTAACCTATGCAATTTTCTAGGAGTTTAGTTAGGTTTTCAAGGTATATCTCTTTTGTAAAATATCTTTTTGCTTTTATGCTTCCTTCTTTCCCCATTTGTGCTGTAACAGTTGGTTGCTCAAGTATGCTGTTCATATAAGAAACCATTTGTACTATGTCATGTTCAGGAACTAAAAATCCTGTTATATTATGATCAACTACCTGAGGGATTCCGCCGTGTGCTGTTGCTACCACAGGCAATCCTGTTGCCATCGCTTCTAAGATGGTTAGTGGTGTACCTTCACTATCATTATTTTCTGTAGTGATGGAATGTTGTAAAAAACAAGAGGCCAATTGATACACCTTGACAAGCTCAGGGGGAGTTAAAACACCAGTAAAATGTACACTTTTATCTATATTTAATTGCTTTGATAATTCTTTGGTAGCTTCTAGTAATTCACCGTGACCAACAAAGCTAAGGGTAGCTGTAGGATGTGATTTTAATACATGTGCAAAGGCATTCAGTGTGAGGTGTGGAGCTTTTTTAGCAACAAAACGACCACAGGCGACAAAGTGTTTTTCGTCTTTTATCACTGTTGCGTCGGGGCAAAAGAGGTCAGTGTCAATACCATAAATGAAAGTGCAAAGCTTAGAGGGTGGACAGCCAAGGCTCAGGAGTTGTTTTTTCATTGGATCAGAAACGGCAATGATTTTAGATGCTGTTTTAAAAAGTTCAGGATAGTCTTTGCCATAGCTAGATAGTATATCATTTCTGAAAGCGTCATATCCATGAAAGTGAACAATTAATGGGATATCTAGGCTTTTGCAGATGTCCATTACAGCGACTCCAGAAGGGCCATATTGGGCCAATACAGCAGTGACCTTGTGTTGTCTCAAAGATTTTTTTAATAGTGAAATTGGATCTGTGGACTGCCACCATTTTTTTGGAATAGGTTGAGACGATTTTCCACGATCAAGGCTTATTCTACTAGGTAGATATCCGTCGGTGTATAACACAACGGGCATTGATAATTCTTGAATCTGCCGATGAATAAACGTCTCAGAGTATTTATGGGCATTGGTCGATATGATTGCTACAGGATCCATCACTCTTTCATTGATTCTTGTTAAGAGTCCCTAATACTTGAGTGTCTAAAATAATATGTCTTTCTTCAGGAACAAGCGACATGGTTTCTAGGGTCATGGTTACTTTTTCTATCGCATCAAGACCCTGCACCTTCGATGTCCAAAGCTTCCAATAACTTTCAATTTTTTCTTGCAGAAGGACCGTATCACCTTGTTTGAAAGTATGCGCAATTTCGGTTTCAAAAGGCCGAATGTTTTCCCAGCGAAATGACTGTTCCTTTCCAAGGGATTTTACATCCGTTAGTTGACCATTTTGGTCATAAGCGTCTATTTTTATTAATTGAACGGTATTCTCGACAACGCCAGAGTATGCAGGATAGGCTGAAAAAGGCCATGAGTTAATTCCAGCAATTCCGAAAAAAAGATTACCTAGAACTAATATGATTCCAGGGTAAAAAACAGCCTGTTTATAAAGTGTTTTTGCCTCAAAATCTTCGTGGGGATGAAGAACAGGAGTTTCTTTTTTCTTTCGAAACAAGCGCAAAGATTTGAGTCGAGACCAATTGATAAGAGAGAAATGACTTCTCCTTAGGTTTACAAAGTCAATGTTCATTAAATAACCAGCCGTAAGATGTAATGACCAAGCACCTATGAAATTAATGAAGCGAAGGGAAGGTTTTATCAAAAAAAGTGGATAGACTATTTCAAAAAGTATAATGCCTATCGCTCCAGTTCGCAAGAGTATAGGATATTTGTCAATTCTTATAGCGGTAGTCATGTCATAGTTCTCTACCCATTCTAATTGAATTTGATTGATAATATTATCGCTAAGTCCCCAGAACAAACCTGTATCCCAGAGTTTATGGAGGCCGGAAAAGCAGTAAATCATTGCGAGATGAATCCATATCAATGTAAGAGGCAATCCGTATATCACTGATTTTTCAGGCGGTGTCCATGTTTTTCTGAGTTTTTTAATAATGGCATCTACCGACCATACAGCACTACATTGACTAAAGGCAAATATAATAGGAATCCAAAGTAGTATTTGGTTATGATTTAATTTCCCAAAAAAACAAGGAACAGCCCACAGATAAAAGGCAACGGGAATATATAGCTTTAATGTCCAACGGGTTTGAAAACCAATAAGACCGGTGAAGGCCAAAATGACACCTATCAAACGCATGCTATCATAGATCTCTGGAGATATAGGAAGTATATCAATAAGCCAACCTATGTACGGTAACCCTACCCTTGCTGTTTCTGGCAGCGTTGTCCATGCCATGGAACTTTCCATACCCCGAACCAAAGAGCCAAAAATAAAAAAGAAGAAAATAATTCTAAAGATGGCTAAGTTGTATGCACTGTTCTTCTCTAATAAAAATTTTTTTAAGGTATGTACAGTTATATCTTTTTTTAATATGAAGACCGACGCAAGCTGTAACAAAATAGTCAACACTAATACTTTTGAGAGTATATTTTGCCAAAAGAAAAAGGTGGCTTTATCGGTATAGAAGTAATTTAGAGAGTAATAAGCAATGCAAAATAAACCTACATATCCCAACATGAGTAGTATATGCCAGCATAAACTACGCACATAGTTTTTTTCAATATATAACCTGTGATTTAGGATAATGCTAGCTCGAGAGCCTCTTATTGCATGGAGTAGTGAAACGATATTTTGATACATAGATCGAGCAAATAGCACCAGGTGTACTAAAAGAACTAAACTTACTTCTGTGGGAATAAAAATGATAGATACCAGGATCAGTATGGGCATCCATTGGGTATAGAAATGATCTAAAAAGATGTTGGTAAAATGCTTTGCAGGTGTTTCTTGTTTCTTTTTTTTCGCTTTCGCGAAAGCGTATATCGCCACAATTAAATATATGCCATATATCCAAGGAAGAAATGAAATCTGAAGACCAATAATTCCAATGAAACATAAGAAAGCTAGGGACTCAACGGTGATACATGACTTTAATAGCAAAGTTGCAGTGGGAATGCCTTTTTGAGTAACCCATGTATTTGTGCCACTCAAAAGATCGTTTTCATAATCTTTAATTTGATGTGACAAAATGTTACGAATGCCTGAAAAAAGTTGCCATGCAACTAGAATAACCAAGAAGAGGTAAAATTGTTTGTAAGTTTTTCCTATGACAAGATAAAAGGTCCATGAAGCGAGAATGGCCGGAACAACATGTGCGTAAAGAGCATCGGTGATTAGTCCTAAAATTCCTCGTTCTTTGAGTCTGAAAGGAGGGAAGGCATATAGGTAAAAAAGAGAAAATTCAACGCCTATCAATAATAGGGAATAGGTATCCCAAGGCAGGTATAGCCATGGGAGTATTGCCACCAGAATACAGCCGATTAATATCCCTCGAATGGCCCACGGTGACAATTTATTAAGCGCATTTTCTTTCTGTGCAAGAACGTCTTTTTTTCGATCGGAAAGGTCATTAGTGACATAGCCTACGCCTGCAAATCCAATTGTGGTAACAAAGGCGGCGAGAATTGCATAAAAAAAGGTCGCTGAATCTACATCCCCAGTTTTTATAAGGAAATATGGAAATGAAATTAATAAAGGAACCTTATATTGCCATGGTTTGCTCAGCCTAAGTTTGGTGGAAAACAAGTAAAAAAAAGCAAATAACTTTGGCATGCCGGTTTTGTTCATTTTTTGCTTTCCTGCCTACCATACAGGCAGGCGTGAAAGTGTAAAGGTGAGCGTTGAGAAAGTCAAATATAGTATTATTATTTTTTCATTTTTATTGTGCAGAACCCTATTCCCTTTTTTACAAAATCATATGCGAGGCTGCTGCTATTAATACTGCTGATTCTTGTGAGCGTTTGGTTAGTGGGATACTGGTTTATTGGAGAATGTTATATAAATCAGGAGGAAATTCGGTTACGGGCACAATTGCTGTTTACAAGAGCGACACTAATTGGGGCGTTTATTAGCTATTTGCTTATAGCTTTTAAGTATAGAAGTCAATTATTGACCACAACCAATGGCACCGCAATAAACCTTTCTTTTTTTAGACTAATTTATTTTGGATTTTTTACGGTTGGCGCTTTATTTTTTCTTCCAAAATTATGGGCACAAACTATGGCCTATTTAGAATTACCAGATTCAGCGATGATCGAAGTGCTCTTTATGGATTGGCTTCCATACGTTGCTCCACATACTTCGTGGTTGGTTACCCTGGCTGTGGTCCTTTTTTTTATTGCAATACTTTGTTCATTTGTCGGGTTTAAGACAAAATGGGCGATTCTATTATTTGTACTCTGTGGTTTTTACTTGTTTGGGATTCCAAATTTTTATGGCAAAATCAATCACAATCATCATATTCTTTGGTTTGCTGTCATTTTGGCTTTTAGTCCTTGCGAGGATCGTTGGTCTGTAGATGCTTGGTTAAGAAAAAAGAGGGGGAAGGCAATAAAAAATAGAGCCACTTTTGCTTATCAGATTCCTTTTATTATGATCTGGTGCTTGATGGGAATTATTTATTTTTTTCCTGGATTTTGGAAATTGTGGATCTCTGGACTAGATTGGGCTTTGACAGATAATATGCGTAATCAGATGAATTATAAGTGGATACAACTGGATGGATGGATGCCTTGGTTTCGGTTGGATCATTATCCATTCTTATACCGCAGTCTTGGATTGTTTGTTCTTATTTTTGAAGTATTTTTTATAGGGTTTGTCCTACATTATAGGACAAGACTAATGGCCATTTTAGGAGGCTTGTTATTTCATTTTGGCAGTTGGCTATTCATGGATATCTTTTTTGTGATCCTGGTTTTGGCATATTCCAGCTTTGTTCCTTGGGATCGGATATTTTTTAAAGATAAAGGAGTTGAAAGCGTACTCTTACCCATAAAGAACCTCAATGGATTCTATGCTTCTAATAAAATGTTATGCTGGGTAGGTGCCATTTTAATTGGAGGTAATACCCTTTTTGGAATTGCGCATTGGAACAGTTGGCCATTTACGGTGTATCCAACATTTGAAACTATGCTCGCTACTTCAACAGAAGACTTAGTGTACCGAGGGTTACTTGAGAATGGGACTAGTGTGCCCTTGTCAAAATCTCCCCTAATAGCACATTTTTCATCAGAGCGTTTTTGGGCCATGGAAGAGAAGATTAAAAGTGCCCATAAAACGTCCAGTTTGTCAAATGAACAAGATTTATTAGGTCATTTATGCATACTTTTGAGAGATAGTAATACGAATATAAAGTCAGTCATCATCGAGCTTGAACAGCGATCTCTGGATACGGTGCAGGTCAAGGAGGTAACGGAGTATATATTTGTAAAAGAAATAAGATTAGATTCGTTGATAAAATAACTATGTTTAAGGCTAAGAGATTGGTAGTATGGAAGTAAAATTGTCAAGGAGGTATTTAGATTGGAAACCTATAAAACACAGCTTTTTTAAATCGCCAGATTTGGCTGATAAAATTCACCATAAAGGATATAAAGTTGTTGATTGTATATCTGATGAGGTGATATCTCAGCTCAACGATATTTATCAAGAAGAACATGATTTTAATGTTGAAGATGGAGGAATGTTCTATAGCATGTACTCAAAGGATACAGCTTATAGAAAGAGAGTTCATGAGAAAATAGGTGCCTTACTCAAGCCCATACTTGAAAATTACTTTGAAGATTATAATAATGTTATTAATGCCTTTGTTGTGAAACTTCCTGGCGATAAAAGTGAGTTTTATGTGCACCAAGATACCACGGGGCTGGATGAGTTGAAATATTCTCCGTTGAGCCTTTGGATTCCCTTACAAGATATTACCGCATCAAATGGAGCGCTGGCAGTTATTGAAAAAACCCATTGGTTTTTCTCACCGTATAGAGGGATTTCATTTTCTTTTCCTTTTAAAAAGATTAATGAAACTATTAAAAAATATTTGAAACCAATTTTTATGAAACAGGGGGAAGTTTTGTTTTTTGATAATAGAATTATTCATAATTCTATGGCCAATACTTCTGAGAATGCTCGGGTTGCAATTATATGCGGCCTTTTTCCTAAAGAAGCTGAATTCTTAACTTGCTATAAGAGTCCAGAGAGTGCTGAAAGTCCGATTGAGATTTATCAACACGATGATAATTTCTTGCTGGAGTATCCGCAGTTTTTTTATGATTGTACATCAAGACCTACTTCTGGAAACATAATAGGAACCGTGAATGAGCTTTTTCCAGAAATGTCATCTGAAACCTTTGAAGATCTATGTGCGAAAAATGACATATTTCCTGTGGACTATTTACGTAGTTCGGCCATGACGACGACCAATTGCGAACTCATAGCTGAACCAGATGGGATTAACAAATTTGACCCTGTCGCTCCTTTAGTTTCTGAAGGAAAGAAAGCAACTATGTGGTCTTTTTTAAAACGTAAGAGATGACCAGCTATCCTTTTTTTAAGTCTACACAAGAACAAGTGGAGCTAGATGCGAACGGTTTTGTTAAAATTCCTTTTTTGCAAGAAGAAGAGTTGGAGGCTCTAAGAGCTTTTTATTCTGAGATGCATCCGGATTTAGAACCGCCTGAAAAAATAGACGGTATCCATATGACCACTTGGTGTTCGGATTTGGAATACAAAGAAAAAGTACAGCAGCGACTGGCGGCTTTATATAAAGTGCCCATCAATCGAAATTTTCAAGATTATAGAGCTTTGAATAATGTATTTATTGTCAAAGAGTCTGGCAAAGGAACTTCCTTCAAAGTACATCAGGATTGGAATGTAGTGGATGAATCCAAATTTGCAGCAGTTAATGTTTGGGTGCCATTGTATGATGTAGATGAGAATACAGGGGCGTTGTGGATGCTTAAGAATAGTCATAAGCTCGATAGACACATAAGAGGGTCTGCCTACTTATTTCCGAATTACAGTCCCTTCTTTGATGAATTAGAGAAAGCGGCGACATCTGTGGCCTTAAAGGCTGGAGAGGCGATCGTGTTTTACGTTAATGCCATTCATGGTTCACCACCCAATTTAGGAGAGACGCCAAGAATAGCGTCTTGTTTTAGTTTAGTGCCTGAAGAGGCTCCTTTGCATATATATTTCCAGAAAGAAGAAGGTGCGCCCTTAGAGGTGCATGCCCCTGAAGATGATTTTATGTACCAGTATAAAAGTTTAAGAACCGAAACATTTGAAAGGCCTCCTACAGACAGTCCTGTAGAAATTCTTCCAAGCTATGTAAATCATGCTATACAACTAAAAGAACTCAAGCCATTTTTAAAGGCGAAGCGTAGGTGGTGGTCATTTAAATCTTAAGACCACATATATAGTCCTTTGTTATCTTTAGTAAATGACAAGAACCCTCCAAGGGTTATTCGATTTTTTGGTCCTTGGATATATTCTACTTTATGCCAGATTTGGCCACCAGAAAATACAATCATGTCACCTGCCTCTGGTGCTATACTAATTCGCTTTACTTTCTTAGGGTTCAAAAGGTCGTGTTCTTTCCCTTTTTTGTCGACCAAGGTGGTGTCACCCGTTAAACGAATTTCTACATCATCCCATCGCAGGTCATACAATGTAAGTTCACCTCCGCTTTCAGAAGGGTCAAGCATGACAAAATAACTAAGCTGGTCCTTAATGTTTGAAGATTCTTCTAGATGTTCGTAAAAAGTACCGAATTCATCATGAAAAAAGTTCCCGCAGTGTGCTTTTAATTCCCCGCCATTGGAAGACATTTCTTTGAAAGTGGCAGGATTATAGGAGCCTTCTTGATTCGTTCCCTTAGGGATTTCAACGTATTTCGAATCTGCCAAAGTCGTTAATACATCTTTAACTCTATTGACAAAGTCAAACTCAAAAGTTTCAGGAAATTTATTCCAAAACTGTTTTGTTTTTTGAAAAAAGTCATTTAATGTATCTTTTGAATTGCCACTCAATTGATCCAAAAGTGAAAATGCTTCTGGGAATATTGATAATCCACTATTTATATGATTAATCTTTGAGGATTCTATTTTTTTATAGCCATTTACTAAAAGCTTTACTTCATCCTTATTTAAGACGTTTTTAATTAAAAAACCGTCAATAGAACCATCTTTTAATGCAGAAATTCCATGTTTATAATTATCAATTTCATTGTGCTGAATGGTGAGGAAATTATATAACTTTTTTTGTGATTTTGTTCTTTTACGAAAAAGATTTGTAAAAAGGTTCATGCTTTTTTATTTAAAGTTATTAGTTATTTTCCAAACTAATTGTGGACGCACAGCACAATTAAAATTCTTGTGAAAATCATCCTGAGAATGATCATACACTTTAAAGGATGCTAGCTGCTGGATCTCATGCATCGGTTCATGATTCTTCCCAACAATCATCCCTAGAGTATATACACCTATATTTAGTAAATTTTTAGGAATAACACATTCTATTAGATACTTTCCTTTTTTCCAGGGAACTTTCTTATAGTTAGATCGCAACCCGTATGAATCCAAAAATATTCTAACATTATTAAGATTCATAATGTAATATGTAATTTCTAAGGAATAATCATTGTGAGTTAGTTCGCTGCTAATCTGAATAGTAATGTCATGGTCTATTAAAAGTTTTTCAGAATTTGCTGCGCTAGAAGTAATTCTGAAATTGTCAAATTTTACGAAATCAAGATTTAGTAATTTGCAATCTTGATAATACGTAATGTCTTTTTGAGCGTGAGTTAATTGAGATTCCTCTCGTACATTAGTTCTAGTAGTCGTATTGCTCCAGTTTAGATAAGATTCAACTACGTCAAATGGAGTGCCATTTTGCATTATCTTACCATTAGAGAACAATAGACATCGGTCAGTAAAATCCATAATCGTTTCCATACTATGACTCACTAATATGATTCCAACACCTTGTCTTTTTAATTCTCGGATTTTGTCGTAACACTTTTTTCTAAAATTATGATCCCCTACGGCAATGACTTCATCAAGTAACAGTATATCTATAGATGTATGGAAAGCAATGGAAAAAGCGAGCCTTAAATACATCCCGCTGGAATACTGTTTTACTGGCATTTCCATGAACTCAGACAAGCCGCTAAAGGCTACAATTTGGTCGTAAATGTGAGGATCTATTTTGTTGGAAGCGGTCAGAAGTCCTGTGCTTAGAAATACATTTTCTTTGCCAGAGAGATCTGGATGAAATCCAGTTCCTATGTCAATGATGGAGGTTAATGTTCCAGAATATTCTATAGTTCCTGATGAAGGAGCTGTGATCCGACTTAATACTTTAAGAAGGGTGCTTTTTCCTGCACCATTACTGCCTATAATGCCCAGTATTTCTCCTCGGTGTAAGTTGAAGGAAATGTCATCTAGTGCAGCCATTTGCTCTCCTTTGCCAATAGCGTAGACTTTAGAAAGATGTTGTGCTGATAATACTATTTCTTCCTCCATTAGAGCTCTTCTTGTTTTCGGTTATGAACCTGCATATAGTATAAATTCTGTAAAAAGTATCTGCTATTGCCATACTCTAATGCATTCCACGGCTTAGTGCATTTCAATTCGAAAAAATCAACTGGAAATATATATTCCTGTAAATTTTCGATTTTATTAATGCCGGTTAGTTCTTGAAAATCATTGGAGATGGTCAAGTTTTCAAAATCTTCTAATGGGATATCAATCGTTTTAAGACTGGATATGATAAAACCCTTCTTTCGCGCAAAGCGTAATACCTCATATAAATCTGCAACATTATATCGATATGCTTCATTAATATTATCAATTTCTCTGTCAATATCTTTCTTTAAGGAATCAATAGCGGCTTCTTTTATGAACAGGTCTTTTATATATAAAGTGCCGCCCGGTTTTAGCATCCCCCAAGCTTCGTTAAGTACTTGTTGGTGATCTACAGCATGCCCAAAAGATTCCAAAAAATACACAGTATCAAAACTATCTGATTCGAAATAATTACTCAGGTGATGGTAATCTCCCTGTTGAACGTTCACCTGATCTTCTAATCCTTCCTTTTTAATGTAGGCCTTTGATTTGTCAACTTGATCCTGAGAAATTGTAATCGCTTCGACCTGAACGCCTGCGTTTTTTGCAAAATAGCGTGCTGGACCACAAACACCGCAGCCAGCATCTAACACACGTTGGCCTTTCTCAAAACCAATGGCTTCAATTTGATAGTCTAGCAACTTTGTAACATCTGTTGTGCGAAATGCTTGTATAACCTCACCATAAACTTTCAGGAAGTTGTTCGTTTGTTTATTATAAAAAGAGCCAACGTCAGACGCATTATACTTTGTAGCTTTCTTCTTTTTCTTTTTACTGTAGAGTAAATACAAGAGCGCTGCATTGAGTATTGCAAAAGTAATTAGGGCTATGTAAAGGATTGGGGTCATTTTTGTTTTCGTGAAAATAGATTAAACCATTTTTTCTTTTTTGGTTTGGCAGAAGCCGAAATTCCTAAATATCTTGTTAGAAAGTCATCGGTAGAAATAGGCTCATTGTCATGGGTGACATATTGATGAAATTCAAGATGATCTGCGCCCTTATCATTATCGTGTTCAAAAAAGAAATCGGAATAAGAGTTAAACTCTGCTATTTGATTTTCTCGAGGGGCATAGTATTTTAATGGAGTACTTGTAGGCACAACACCGAGCACAATACACAGTCGTAATTTTTGAGTATTGTTTTTTGGAGAAGAATGCCAGAGAGCATGATCGTAAAGTAGTGCCTCTCCTGCTTTCATATTCAAGCTTAGCATATATTCATCTACCACTTCAGTAATGTTCTGGAAAAGTGATGGAATTCCTGGGCCTCTATAATTCTCTTGCTTGATATGACTCTTTGGGAGGATTTTCATGGTCCCATTCTCAGGGCTAACATCTACGAGTGGAATCCATAAATTATAAGATCTTGCCATCTTTTCGTCTACAATATTCCAATCTTGATGTAAAGGCAGGATGCCTTTGTCTCCTGAGGCTTTAGCAATATAGGCGCCTCCTAGAATCTCCATATTATGAAATAAACGAGGGGTTTCAGAAGCGATAACAGTACTGATTTGGTCACTTAACGTTTTTCGAAGTGCTTTATCTTCAATGTGCGTTGTGGCATAAAATCCTTGAGGTTCCTGTTTATGAAACTCATAAAAGGTCTTTGTGAGTTGAGCGATTTGCTCCGGAGATAATAATGGAAAAGTAGCATATCCCTTTTCCATTAAAGCAATGGATTTTTCTTCCTCTTTAAATTGAATAGTTTGCATGGATTATATTTTAAAGAATCTGCTTAATAAATTTTTTTTCTTTTCTTTTTTATATCCTGTCATACTATTGAATAGGGCATCTGTCATTGAGGGCACTTTAAAAGGGCGTACCGCTTTGCTTTTGCCAATAACGGGACGTTCAAATATGCTTGTATGAAAATCTTCAAATTTTAAAAGGAAATCATCATCTTGTTCAAAAAGCTCAATTTCATTAGGCTGTTCTCTATTCCAGTAATGTAACATTAGTGGAGCTTCTTTTGAAATTAATCCAGTAGTAAGCGCAGGCCTTGAAGTGTTAGTGGTATTTGCTTTAGAGTAATGAATTATAGCCTGATTTAGGATAATAGCTTCTCCTGGAGATGCTTCGATCAAGCTTAGTTGTTCTTTAAGGCGTTCTTGATATCCTTCAAAATAAAAGGGTAAGGTTGGCGCTCGTATCGCATCATTCCATACATGGCTTCCTTTGACAACTTCTAATGCCCCATTGGCCACTGTGGCATTCGTTAAAGGGATCCAAACATTAATTGCGTAAAATTGGGATTCGTCGACAATCGACCAATCCTGATGCATAGGCATTTCGCTCTGTGGCCCAATTCCTTTGATAAGAAAAGCTGCCCCAATCAATCTAAACTCTTTAAAATATGAATTAGCTCTTGTTTGAACGATTTGGGTTATTGCGTCACTAATCTCTTTTTTTTGTTCAAAATCATTCAAATAGCTGGAAGAGAAGAAGGTGCTTCCTGTTTCAGGAAAAGAGTTAGTACAAAGTTCGTTTAAAGTGACAATATCCTCCTTTGTAAGTAGTTGTATTTTTACAAAACCGTCGGTGTCAAACTGCTGTTGTAATTCGGGATCTAAAAAAATAGGTTTTTTCATAACGGGAACATTCTTATGAGGAAAAGAGGGATTTGAACCAGTGTTTCTTTCTTTTAGTATCAACGATGTCTTTAGTAGGCTTTGCCTGAATTGAAACGTTTAGTTCACGTTCCAATTGATTGATATCGAGTTTTGGAAAGCTATAAGGGAATTTACCTAGACTTTTTCCAATGCTTGGTTTTGCAAAAATATTATGCCCGAAATTTTCAAACTTTTCAAGAAAGTCGTCGTCTTGTTCAAAAATTTCTATGTTATCTCCATAGGTTTCTTTATCCCAGTAACAAATTTTAATTTGGGCGTTTTTATGCGAGACAAAGGTGTTAATTACTGGACGTTCTACTTCTGAAAGATTGGGTGGTGAATAATGAATGATACTCTGATCAAAAATAATTGCCTCTCCCGCTTTCAGATATTGTGGAATCATAATGCTTTTTACTTCATCAACAACATTGTCATAAATATCTGGAATTGAAGAACCTCGATAGGTTTTAAAAAAGCGATGGCTTTTTGGAAGGACTTCGATCGCGCCGTTTGTGTCATTTAAATCAATCATTGGTGACCAAACATTGATTCCTGCATATTGACTCTCGTCCACAAGCGTCATATCTTGGTGCATAATAAGTTCACTCTTTTTACCAGGGGCTTTTACGATGAAGCTCGAAAAAAAGACTTTGTAATCAATGAATAATTCATTCAAGCGATCTAGGCATTCTTCTTTGATGGACCGATTCACCTTTTCCCTATGCGCTAAATTATTGGCAAATGTTGTAGAAAAAAAACCATCTACTCCATCAGGATAACAATGTTTGTAGATGCTAGTCAAGTTGTTTATGATATCCTCATTCATGAAAGGGACTATAACATACCCTTCTTCATCAAATCTTCTTTGGTGCTCTTCATTTCTGAAGATTCCTTCTCTCTTCGTTACAGAAATCATATGCCAAACAGTTTGAGGATGGATTGCTTCAGGTTCCTAGGGTATGATTTTTCATCAAAACTGGGTTGATGAAGTTTCTTTTCAAAGTCTATTAAATTCATCGAAAATGGCTCGTATTTGAAAGACCTTTGTCTTGGTATTTTTGAAGAAGGTTTTTTCCATGGATTGAAAGTCATATAAAAGTCTTTGTCAACGGTAAGAACTTCTACTTTGTTTCGATCCTTACTTAAATCCATATGATAATGAATAGAGTCTTTCTCTTTGGGAATCATAATTAGTTGAATCGCAAGTCGTAATCCTTCCGTTTGATTAGGGGAAGAATAATGTACAATACTATCATCTAAAATTACGGCTTGACCTGCTTTAACTTCTAAAGGAACCATGAACTGATCTATAATTTCATCTTTTATGTCAACAAGCTCGGATTTTATCATTGGGCCACGAGTTTGGCCATATCGTTTATGACTTCCCGGAACTACTTCAAGTGTTCCATTTTCTTTATTGCTATCTACCAGTGGACACCAAATTGAAACAGATGTACATTCAAGTTCATTAACAAATGCCCAATTTTGATGCAAAGGAACCTCCCCACCATCCGTTTTTTTTCGAATGAAATTGGCAATAATAGGTTTGTAATTGTCTAAAAATTTTGAAGTATGCTTTTCGAACACAGTAGAAATTAGGTCAAACACCTTTTTCTTATATTCAATATTCTTGTCAATAAAAGTGAAATCATAGGTTATTTCATCTTTAGAGTTGTGTTTTTCATCTTTTGGGCCAAGGCGGCCCCCACTTTCATCTAACGTTCTGAAATAATCATCAGTTAAAGAAGCAATTTCTTTACTGTCAATAAAAGGTACAATGACATATCCATCCTTTTTAAAACTGGCCTCCATCTCAGCCTCATTGAATATATTTCTCATAGCTTAACCAAATTAGGGTCTCCCTTTTGCTCTCCAAAGAATCTCTTTGACAATATTAACAGGTGTATATTTTTTAAAAAAACTGCGTTCATCAGAATGAGTCTCTGGCGCGCCATTAATAGTTTCTTCTTGGTTGGTTTGCTCCATGGTTGTTGTATTTGAATTTCCGTCTAAAGAATAATTAAAAAGTGCTGCTAATTTCTCCATCAAAGGGGTGTTGTAAGTTACATCATCTAGTTTTGAAATAATATCATTCATCTCGTCTTTTGTAAAGGTAGGTGTATCGCGAACTAAGTTTGCAGCCTCACTAATATCCTCTGGCGTTTTGCCGTTGTCAAAAAGATCAGAAAGTCTTTTGTTATTGTAAAAAGTAAAAAAGTTGCGATCTATATCGAATACTTGAAGCTGAGCAGGTTCTGTTTCTGGAATCTGATAATAGTGTTTTAATTGAACATCTTTACCCGTGATGCCTATTCCTACAGCAATTCTGGCATTTTGTGTCAGGTTGGGAGGAGAAGCGTGTATAAGTCTATTGTCAAAGATGAGACATTCTCCAGCTTTCATTTCTATGATGTCAACATAAGGAAATAAAGTAAAAATATGATCGGCTAGGGGAGATTTAGATTGTGGGGAAGGAGAAGATCTTGGATGTGAAAATACTTTATGACTACCTTTTATTACTCCAAGTGCACCGTTTTCCTCTGTGACATCTACCAATGGAATCCAACAGGTGGCTGAGTAATTTATGCTTTCATCTACAAAGGACCAGTCTTGATGTGGGGGCACTATATTTTTTTTACCCGGCTCTTTTATTACAAAAGAAGAAGTGAAAATCTTGTAATCTTTGAAAATATTGTCAGCATAGGGCATTAAGGAATTTTCCAGATTATGACTTATCGTCTTTACCAAATCTTCATTTTGATTATCTAAACTTATATGAAACCCACCTTCAATTTTATTGTCTAATCGCTGATCGTGATAATAGTCAAATAACGATTTTATATCTGCATCCTTTAGTAAAGTGATTTTAGCATATCCGTCTTTTTCAAAACGTTCTTGCAATGCATGGTCTTTAAAAATGGTATTCATGAATGTATTGTTTCAAAAAATGAGATCTATTAGATATAATCTGCTGCATTGCGCTCTGCCGATTTAAAATATATAATTCCTAATCCCAAGGCTATTATTACTGGGATGAAAGATAATAAATAGTTCCACTGAAATTGACTATCAAACAGGATAAATCTAAAGAAATCAATGGTTGTTGCTATTGGATTTATATAATACATAAACTCTCTATATTCTTCTGGAATGATAGTGGTTGGATAAAAAACAGGAGTCAGCCATATACCATAATTCATAAGATAGGGGATGAGATGTTGTAAATCTCTATGCTTTATAGAAATGGCGCTAAGCCAGATTCCTATGCAAAGTCCAATACTCAAAATCATCAATAGCGCTATTGGAAATAATAAAACCTTAAAGCTTAGAGGGATATCTAGTATAAAGAGAAGAATAAGAAGTAGAATAAAGGAAATAATGATCTCTAAGCTATTCAGTAATGCCTTGGATATGGGCAGTATTAATTTGGGAAAATACACTTTTCCTAATAGTTCTTGAGCGCTTAAAAGGGAGGTGCCCGTACTATAAACGAGGGCAGTAAAAAAATACCACAAGATCATACCGCTAAAAGCGAAAGCCGGGTAGGGTACCTCGCCAGTTTCCAATTGAATAAGTTCGCCAAAAAACAATGTAAAAATAAGTAAAGCAATGATCGGTTGAATCACCATCCACAGCGCCCCCATTTTGGTTTGCGCATATTTTGCTTTGAAATCTTTGACAGCAAAAGAGTAAATTAAGTGCTTAAATCCCCACAGTTTCTGACTGTATTCTTTCAGGGAAATAGGGGTGTTAGAAATTATAGTTTTCTTTTTCACTGTTTGAACATTTTACGATGCACTTGCTTCCCCCCAATAAAAAAGGAAGGCAATTGAATAAGTTTTTTCTTTGTTGTATACTCATGATTCATAAAATCATATTGTATCAATCGCGGGATATTAAAAATCCAAGGATACATCTTGTTTAATATGGGGACATCGTAAAAAAAGAAAGGTCCTAAAAACCATCGAGCGATAATAAAAAATGGCAATTTTAGTTTTTGTGCTGTTGACATATTACGCTTTTCTCTTTGGATCACTTCCTTACATTCGGTAAGATAAATATCTCGAAAGTCTTTGGATCTTTGAGCTCCCTTTCTATGTCTAAAACCACTTAACTCTAAGGTGGTGGTGTGCAATTTCTCATGTCTGAAGAATCGAGCCCACAGCTCCATGTCACCGCTCAACTTTATAGTCGTATCAAGGGTCGCTCCAGCTTTTTCCCATAAGGATCTTGACCAAAACGAGGACTCTTGTTGTATAAACTGAAAATCATTAGTATAATAGCGATGTTTTGACCACCTACACCAAGGAAGGTGAATTTGGCCAACTAATACCCCTTGTTCTGTATATTCCTTGGCGCAGCCCATCAACCAATGAACATGTTGAAATCTATTAAAAATGTCTGCAACAGCAAAAAATGCTTTTGGTAGATATTTGTCATCAGAGTTAATCCAAGCCATGATATCGCCAGTGGATTTTTCAAAGCCTTTTTGAATGGCATGATATTGCCCCTCATCCTTTTGAGACTCCCAATACGTAAAATGAGATGAATATCGCTCAATAACCTCTAGACTATTATCTGTACTCCCGCCGTCAATCATAATATATTCCAGATTTGGGTAGTCTTGTCCTATAACAGATTGTATAGCCTCTTCAAGAAAGGCTCCATTGTTGAGGTTTACAGTTACAATAGAAATTTTAGGATACGTTGGCATTCAGGTGGTACGCTTTCGCGAAATATACGAATATTGCAATTAGCGATTCCAGAATATTGACTAGTTTTGATGGAGTTAATTCAAACCAACAAGTGCATACAATAGCCCATATTATAAACCCTTTCAAGGCCGCCGAAACATCAGATCTGTTTGTTGCTCAGCCTATTACTTTTGAGTCAATGATACGCGCAAAGACCTTTGCTAAGGATATTGTTCAAGTAGAGCTTTGGAGTGCATGCTATGAGGAGGACAATGGATTAACGCCAAAACCATTTAGGAATACACCATTTTTGACCCAATCCGTCTTGGATTCCTGCTCTTTTGATAAAAAAATGAAATTGCCTTTGATTAGAGATATTCTTGAGCGATTATATAGTTCAACTGAGGCAGATTATTTAATATACTCCAATGTAGACATCGGAGTGTATCCAGAATTCTATGTGAGAGTAAATGCACTTATAGAAGAAGGTCATGATGCCTTCATTATTAACCGAAGGAGGCTTCCTGAAATTTATGACTCCGTTGAAGACTTAGAGCGTATTTACAAAGACATCGGTAAAAGCCATCCGGGATTTGATTGTTTTGTGTTTTCTAGAAAAATGTTTCCAAAATTTCAGTTATCAAACGTTTGTATAGGGGTTCCTTTTATTGGGATCACATTGGCGCAAAATGTCTTTTGTTTTTCATCAAAATATACAATCATAGAAGAAGAAAAACTCACCTTCCATATCGGTATGGAGATTTATAAGAAAAGAGCATCCAAAGACTACTTTAGGTACAACAGACAAGAATTCTGGAAAGCAATGAAGCTAATAAGTCCGAAACACCATGCTCATAAATTGCCGTATGCGAATCGTTCACTTATTGTCCGTCTAATTAAATATGGACTAAACCCAAGTATTCCAATACGGTGGGTATTATTTTTAGAAGGCCGAAGTTATCTTAGAAGGTGATTATTTTGACAAGACATTCCGAAACTTTTTAGTCGCTTTTTTATAATCCTCAGGGCTAACTTTTAAATGAAAGCAGGTCGTATCTTCATGGGTGATTTGATACCCCAGTTTTTGATTCATAAATAAGGCCGTGGTATTCTTTTTTAATACTTTGGCCTTAAGCGATGTGAGTTCTAATTCAATGAAGTAATGATCCATCAATGCTAGAATTGCATTTAGCGCTATTGGACTTTCAGTATACTGTAGGTCCCCAATAAAAATTCCTGCTTCACCAGTTTTTAGTTGCCAATCTATGTTTTTGACGTCGATAAGACCAATTTTGATGTCCTTTGTCGTAATAATGTAATAGTGCTGATTACTATTAAGTCCTTCAAACCATGAAAGTTGTTGTTGTGAACTTATGATTTTAGTGTAAATCATATTAGAACGCACATGTTTTGAATTACGCCACATTCTCACCAACTCTATGTCTTCAAGTTGGAGCGGTTTTAAATGAATATCGTAGTTATTTATATCAATCAAATTTTTGCTTTTACTGCGTAAATGGGTTTTTTTACTCTAGAATTATATATTCTATTAATGTATACTGCTAGTACGCATATACTAGACAGAATGAGAAAAAGACCCATAAAAAGTACAATTGTTGTTACTTCAATTTCAGTATCTATAGGGGTTATTATTTTCCAAAAATGCCAGGCGAAATATGCGCATCCTATTACTGCAGCCATACATACATATATGGTAAACTTTAAAGGTAGGTTGGTATAATAAAATACGAGCTTGATTGAAATAATGATTAGTTTGAAAAATGAATATCCAGAAGACCCTTCAGGTCTAGGCGAACTTTCAACAGGAACGAAACCGTAATTCAAAGTGTACCAATTAATAATCTGATTGATAAAAAGATGATCTTGTGAATGGAATTTTAGCCTATCAACAATGGGTTGACTAATTAATCTAAAGGAGGACCCTAAAGACATTCCTCCTTGACTCGAGTTAAAAATCTTTTTAAATATTGCAGAACTAAACTGTCGTATTTTAGAATCCGAACGTTTATATTGTCCGTAAATAACGTCTGCACCTGTTTCCTCGTAGCACGCTATGAGCTTTAAAATTTCTCTAGGGTGTGTTTGTAAATCATCATCTATAGTAATAACAATTTTACCATTAGATTCATCAATTCCACATACGGTCGCTCCGTTTTGACCGAAATTTCGCGTAAGCTTAATAATTTGAATGGATTCTTGAAAATCTGACTTTAATTCTAGGAGCGTTTTCCAACTTTCTTCTGATCCAGAATCTTCTACAAAAATAACCTCAAAGCTTTTGCTTAATGAAGTCAATACGTCTTGGATGCCCAAATACAATGGTCTCAAAGAGTCAACACTTTTATAGACAGGAACGACAACAGAGATATCTGGTTTATTAATCATAATTCAATAATATTTGAACAGACAATATCTGAAATTTGTAGGATACATGAACCCCACAAAAGACCAACTCCAAACCCAGAGAAGCAGTATAAGCCATTATTCATATCGGTCGTTTCATGGAAGGAGTTAACAAAGGTTAGTGCAATAGATGCATTGCTAGTATTGCCATATTTGTTAAGAGAATAAGGAGTTTTGTCCTTCGAGATCCCAAGTTTTTTTCGAATGGATTCGTTTAGAAGTAAGTTGGCTTGATGTAAAAGTAAATAGTCAATCGATGAAAGCGGGGTTTTACTAAACGATGATAAAGCTTCAATGTTAGGCGCTACCTCTCTAAGCCCAAAGTTAAACACCTCCAAGCCTTTCATTTTCATGAATTCACCAGGTTTTTGTTCAATTGCAGATTTTCCAGATCCGTCACTTTGTAGGTTAAAGTACATAGAGGATGCTTCAGTGCAATATTCCATGGCCGTAGCGGTGCCAGCGTCAGAAAAAACTGGAATTACACTTTTGTCAATAGGGTCAAGTAAATCGGTAATTGTATCACCTACAAGTAGTAGTCCTTTTTTTAATTGTGGAGATAATAAGTTTGCGAGTATCGAAAGGCCGTATACATACCCAGAACATCCTTGGTTGATATCCACAGACATACATGTATTAGGTAGTCCTAGTTTATGTTGAATTGATGTAGATGTTCCTGGAATCGTTTGATCTGGTGTTTGCGAAACAAAGATGAGAATGTCAATATCATTGACATTCCAATTTAGATCAGCAATTAATTTAGATGCGGAAGCTGTGCAGAGATCTGATGCTTTGAGATTACGACCGGAAATACGACGTGAGTCTATCCCTGTAGTATTAATAAATTGAGTGGCTTCGTTTTTTTCGAAAAGTGGTGAAAATTGGTTTCGCACTTCAATCTTTGGGATGGCTGCTGAAATGCCGGCGATGCGCACATTATCGACCGAAAATAGTGCCATACTTAGTTGTTTTTTAGTCGTGTAATTTCAAAAAGTTCATCGACAGAGTTTGCCTTTTTGAAATCTTCATGTGATATAAGTACTTTAAACTGTTCGTCAATTGCAGTCATAATCAAAAGCATTTGCATAGAAGACCAGCTCGATATTAATTCCCAATCATCTTGAAAATTCTCAGGGAATTCTTCCTTTATGATTTGCTTAAATGAAATCAATTCAAGTACTGTCATTTTTTGTTATTGAAGGTTTAATAGGTAAATATAAACTAAATGACAAATAATCAAAGAGTATTAATAGGTAGTTTCTCTTTCGCTTTCGCGAAATTGCATGCCGAAGTGATTAGGGCACAAAAAAAACCCAAACAGCCATTGTGGTGACGACATTTCCCCCAAAATGTGTCCTTAATACAGTTGTTTGAGCTTTTTAGTCTTTAAATCTTAAAAGTAATGACAGGGCGTTGGGCATGATTAACTAGCCCTTCACTTAGGGATCCATTGAGGAAATGCGCCAGACCTTTACGGCCGTGAGTGGCTATTCCTATGATTCCTGCGTTGACCATTTCTGCAAAATGGAGAATACCGCTTTCTACTTTATTGTCATTATATATGTTTAGCGTAAAATCATCAAAACCAGATTCTTTTGCCATAAAGTCCTTCATTAGTTTTTCGATGTCATGGGTGGTTTTGAAATCATTAGGTGTATTTACATACAGCATATGTAAGGATACATTACTATCCTTTGCAAAAGCAACTGCTTGTTTAAAAGCCGAGTGGTTGTCGTCTTCAAAACTAGTTGCATAGACAAAGTTGTTTAAGGCAAACTTCTCATGCCTGTTCTTTATAACGAGCACTGGGATGTCTGAGTTGCGAACAACCTTCTCTGTATTAGACCCAATAAAAAACTCTTGTAAGCCGCTTGCGCCATGCGAACCCATAACAATAAGATCGGCTTCATGTTTTTTGGCGTAGTCCATAATACCATCAAACGCTCCGTCAAATTCGGCTGTTTCATAAACGTTGATGCCTTCTAGAAAAGGCGCGTTCATCATCTTTTGAAACTTTTGATGTGCCAGTTTCATAAAAAATATAGCCTCTGGCAGTTCGCTTTTAGCCCCACCATAAGCCCCATCAACAAGATCCATAGGGAGTTCAAGCATATGCAATAAATTGATCTCACTGCCGTGTTTGCGTGCGAGGTCAGCAGCTACGCGGAGTGCATTTTCGGCTTGTTCAGAAAAATCGGTGGGAACGAGTATTTTTTTTATCATAATCTGAGGTTTATGGGTGCTTGATGGTTTGTGCACTGTTCACCCTTAAATTTACAAAATATTCGGCTTTAAATAGAGCTTTTAAAACTCAAAATTTTGTGCTATATTTGCACCGTTGAAAATGAATAGCGTAAACGAGGGGACAGCAGTCCCCTCTTTTTATAGCCTAAGATGTTGAAAGAAAAAGTAAAAAACCTGATACAAGAAGCGATGGATGAAAATCCGTCATTGTTTCTAATTGATTTCGATATTCACGGGAATAACGAGATCAAAGTTGTCATTGATGGAGATGAGGGAGTTACCGTAGAAGATTGTATGGCCGTAAGCCGTAAAATCGAGCATAACCTAGACCGTGAGGAAGAGGATTTTGCGTTAGAGGTAATGTCTTGTGGAGCTGCATCCCCTTTAAAGAAAGTGCGCCAATACCGCAAAAATGAAGGGAGAACCTTGGAGGTGAAAACCACCACAGGAGAAGTTATTGAAGGAGCGCTCGAAACGGTTACAGAGGAGGAAATTACCTTATTCTGGAAAGCGAGAGAGCCAAAGCCGGTAGGTAAAGGAAAGGTAACCGTGGAGAAAACGGCTACTATTCCTTATACAGATATAGTTGAAGCAAAAGTTAAGATTAAATTTTAAGCTAAATTGATATGGAGAATCTCGCATTAATCGATTCTTTTTCAGAATTTAAAGACGATAAGTTAATCGATCGTGTAACGCTTATGGCGATACTCGAAGAGGTATTTAGAAGCACCCTGAAGAGACGTTTCGGTAGTGATGATAACTTTGATATAATTATTAACCCAGACAAAGGCGATCTTGAAATCTGGCGTAACCGTGTGGTTGTTGCAGATGGAGAGGTGGAAGATCCAAACGCGGAGATTTCATTAACAGCTGCTCGCAAGATTGAAGAAGATTTTGAGGTTGGGGAAGATGTGTCAGAAGAAGTTAAATTAATTGACCTAGGACGTCGTTCTATTTTGGCTTTACGCCAAAACTTAATCAGTAAGATTCACGAACACGATAATACAAATATCTACAAGCAGTTTAAAGAGCTTGAAGGAGAACTATACACCGCAGAGGTGCATCACATTCGTCATAGAGCCATTATTTTATTGGACGACGAAGGCAATGAGATTATCTTGCCAAAAGATCGCCAGATACCTTCAGATTTCTTCCGCAAGGGTGAAAATGTAAGAGGGATCATCGAAAGTGTAGAGCTTAAAGGAAATAAACCGTCAATATTAATGTCGCGTACATCTCCTTTATTCTTAGAAAAATTATTCGAGTCTGAAATACCAGAAGTTTTTGATGGCTTAATATCTATCAAAAAAGTGGTGCGTATCCCAGGCGAAAAAGCAAAAGTTGCCGTAGATTCGTATGACGACCGTATCGACCCAGTAGGGGCTTGTGTAGGAATGAAAGGATCTCGTATTCACGGAATCGTACGCGAACTAGGAAACGAAAATATTGATGTAATTAATTACACAAATAATTTGAACTTGTTTATCACCCGAGCTTTAAGTCCGGCGCGTATTACAAGTATCAAGTTAGATGAAGAAAAGAAAACGGCACAAGTGATGCTCAAGCCTGAAGAGGTGAGTAAGGCAATTGGTCGTGGAGGTCACAATATCCGTTTGGCTGGACAGCTAACAGGGTATGAAATTGATGTGTACAGAGAAGGAGTTGAAGAAGATGTTGAACTTTCTGAATTCTCTGATGAAATCGAAGATTGGGTAATTGCCGAATTTGCAAAAATTGGCTTGGATACAGCGCGTAGCATTTTAGAACAAGACGTTGATGATTTAGTACGCCGTACAGATCTTGAAGAAGAGACCGTATTGGATATCATGCGTATTCTAAAAGAAGAATTTGAAGAATAAACATTCCTGTTGTAGTTTTAATAGGGATAAGAATATAATTTAAAGCAGTTTATGGCAGCAATAATGCGACTAAACAAGGTATTAAGAGAACTGAACATTTCTCTAGATCGTGCCGTAGAGTTTTTGAACTCTAAAGGTATTGAGATAGAGGCGCGTCCGACCACAAAAATTTCTTCGGAAATTTATGGGGTGCTTTCGGATGAGTTTCAGACAGATGCCAACAAGAAAGTAGCTTCTAAGGAAGTTGCTGTAGAGAAGTTGAAAGAGAAAGAAGCATTGCGCGTTGCCCGTGAAGAAGAGCTAGAAGCAAAGCAAGTTTCCAAAAAGCCAGAAGTCGTTAAAGCGAAAGCACAGCTAAGCGGCCCTAAGCAAGTTGGAAAAATTGATCTTGACAAACCTGCTGCAGAGCCAACACCAGTTGTTGAGCCTGTAAAAGAAAAAGCTCCTTTTGTTGAAAAGGAAGAAGCTCCTAAACCAGAGGCAGCTGTTGCTGCTGCTAAGGAAGAGGCTCCTGCTAAAACTGAAGAAGCTAAACCTGCTGTAAAAGCAGAAAAGCCGGCCAAGGTAGAAGCAAAAAAGGAAGCAGCTGCACCAGCTACTCCAGCGACTCCGGCAGCAAAAGAAGAACAACCAGCTGAAGAAGCTGCCGCACCAGGTCCTGGTGATGATGTTCTGAAAACAGACTATAAAAAATTAAACGGTCCTAACTTTACAGGTCAGAAAATCGACTTGACACAGTTTAAGAAACCGGAAAAGAAAAAGAAGGAAACTTCTTCTGCTGCCGATGCAAATAAAAAGCGTCGTAAGCGTATTACTAAACCTGGTGGAGCTACTGGTTCTGGAGGTGGTAATCGCGGTGGTGGAAATCAACGAAGTTCTGGTGGTGGACAACGTGGTGGAGGCGGAAAAGGCAGAAGCCAAGTAGCCAAAGTCGAGCCTACCGAAGAAGAAGTACAAAAGCAAATTCGTGAGACTCTTGAAAAACTTCAAGGAAAGTCAAGCAAAGGAAAAGGAGCTAAATATCGTCGTGATAAAAGGGATCAACACCGTCAGAAGTCAGATGAAGAATTAGCTGCTCAAGAATTAGAAAGCAAAGTTCTTAAAGTAACTGAATTTGTTACCGTAAGTGAAGTTGCTACCATGATGGATGTTCCAGTAACAAACATTATTTCTGCTTGTATGTCTCTAGGGATGATGGTAACAATGAATCAGCGTCTCGATGCTGAAACCTTGTCTATCGTTGCCGATGAGTTTGGATATTCTGTTGAATTTGTAACTGCAGATATTGAAGAGTCAATCCTTGAAGAAGATGATGCTCCTGAAGATTTGTTAGAACGCGCTCCTATTGTTACCGTAATGGGTCACGTAGATCACGGTAAAACATCTTTACTGGATTATGTGCGTAATGAAAATGTAATCGCAGGAGAGAGTGGAGGAATTACACAGCATATTGGTGCTTACGGAGTACAGTTAGAAGGAGGTCAGAAAATTGCCTTCTTGGATACACCAGGTCACGAAGCCTTTACCGCTATGCGTGCTCGTGGAGCTCAGGTGACAGATATTGCAGTAATTGTTGTTGCTGCCGATGATGATATCATGCCACAAACGAAAGAGGCAATTGCTCACGCTCAGGCGGCGAGTGTGCCAATCGTTTTTGCAATTAATAAAGTGGACTTGCCAGCGGCAAATCCAGAGAAGATAAAAGAAGGTCTTGCACAAATGAACTTGCTTGTAGAAGATTGGGGTGGAAAAATCCAGTCTCAAGAAATCTCTGCAAAAACAGGTCAAGGTGTTAAAGAATTATTAGAGAAAGTATTGCTTGAAGCAGAACTACTCGAATTAAAGGCCAATCCAAATAAGAATGCATCGGGAACTGTCGTAGAGGCATTCTTGGATAAAGGACGTGGATATGTATCTACGATTCTTGTTCAAGGAGGTACTTTGGAAGTTGGCGATTACGTATTAGCCGGTACCTGTTCAGGGAAGGTGAAAGCGATGCACGATGAACGTGGGAAAAAGATTAAAAAAGCGGGACCATCAACACCAGTATCTATACTTGGGCTAGATGGCGCGCCTCAGGCAGGAGATAAGTTTAACGTGATGGATGATGAACGTGAAGCAAAAGATATTGCTTCTAAGCGTACACAGCTTCAACGTGAGCAAAGCGTTCGTACTCAGCGTCACATTACGCTGGACGAAATTGGACGTCGTATCGCCTTGGGTGACTTTAAAGAGCTTAACATTATCCTTAAAGGAGATGTGGACGGTTCTGTGGAAGCGCTTACAGATAGTTTCCAGAAATTATCTACAGAAGAGATTGCAGTAAATATTATCCATAAAGGTGTAGGTGCAATTACTGAAAGTGATGTATTGTTAGCTTCGGCTTCTGATGCGATTATCATTGGATTTAATGTTCGCCCAGCCGGAAATGCTAGAATGATCGCCGATAAGGAAGAAATCGATATCAGACAGTACTCTATTATCTATGATGCAATCAACGATCTTAAGGATGCAATGGAAGGAATGTTATCACCAGAAATGCGTGAGGAGATTACTGGAACTGCTGAAATCCGTGAGACATTCAAAATCTCGAAGATTGGAACGATTGCAGGTTGTATGGTATTGACTGGAAAAATTTACAGAAACTCAAGCATCCGAATTATCCGCGACAGTGTAGTAGTTTACACTGGAGAATTAACTGCTCTTAAACGTTTCAAAGACGACGTGAAAGAAGTTGCTAAAGGATATGATTGTGGTATGCAAATCAAAAACTACAACGACATTAAGATCGATGATATCATTGAAGCTTATGAAGAAGTAGCTGTGAAGAAGAAGTTGAAATAGGACTTAGTTCTTACTAGATATAAAAAATGCCTCAGTAATCACTGAGGCATTTTTTGTTTCCCCTCTGATCCCCCTTTGGACATCTCCCCCAAAGGGTGAGAAGATTCAATGAGTTGTTATCTGTTGTTCGTTAACTGTTATCGGTTATCGGTTATCTGTTAATCGTCAACTTTGAATCTTGAATCTTGAATCTTGAACTTTGAATTTTGAATTTTGAACTTTGAATCTTGAATCAAAAAGAGTTCGCTTGCGCGAAAATGCGAAGAGATAATATTTTGGGATCTGTGTTTAAATATAAGGAGGCCTAGCGTTCTGGCTTGAAGATAAAAGCGCTTGGAAATTCTCTTTTTACTCTAATTAGGGCTCTATCGGCTTCGAGTCGGTTTCTGAAATTTCCGATCCAAACTTTGTAATTAGGCGTCTCATAAGTGATGTTTCCGCGCCAGGTTCCAACCTTGTTTAAGAACTTTTTTAATTGACCATTGGCAGTACTTTGGTTGCCTGAATAGATCTGAATTTTATAGCGATCATCTAGTTTTCCTCTAACGCTCATTTGGGCCTTCAGAGTAATGAGTTGCTCTATCTTAGGGTCTTGAGAGATCTTAGTTGTGGCAGTCTGCGCTTTCGCGAAAGCGCAAAAAGACAAGATAAGAATGAATGATAAAGTGAGTTTATATTTAGCTAAATGCATCATTGTTAGGGTATTTTAGACAAAGGTAAAGTAATAAAACTTAAACAAATTTAATTTATTATTTAGAACAGTTATAAATTAGAAACAAGCCCTTTTTCAAGCAAGGTAAAACGATATCTAAGTATTATTTTTGCGTACAATTTTAGGTGCGCGATTAACATCCTATTAACAGTTAAGAAGATGTAATAATCGTGCCAAAATTTTGAAGCTAATTCAATCCAAATTATGATACAGGTTAAACGCCGTAATTCATTCTATAGAATTATCACGCTCTGTGCAGCCTTCTTGCTCACAGCTTCTACATCTATTTTCGCACAAATTGACGCCTCTGCTGGAGACGCTGCTGCAGGTGAAAAACTTTTCAAGGCTAATTGTGCTGCTTGTCACAAATTGTACAAGCCAATGACTGGGCCAGCGCTCTTTGGAGTTGTTGACAAGTACGAAGAAGACTATGAATGGTTAGGAAAATGGATCCGTAATTCAGGTGATCTTGTGAAATCAGGAGATGGCCGTGCGGTTAAAATCTTTGAAGAGTATAACAAAACTCCAATGAACTCTTTTGAGGGGTTGGCAGATGGAGATATCAGTAATATTCTTGCGTATACCAATACTGAGTTTGTTGCTCCACCACCGCCACCAACAGATCCGAATGGTCCAGCAACTGGAGGAGGTGTTTCAAACAATATCATCCTTGGGATCCTAGCACTTGTATTCTTATTACTAGTTGCTGTATTGTTTTTAGTAAACAACACGCTTAAGAAATTTGCAGAAGCGCAAAGCATTGCATTACCAGAAGGAGACAAGCGTCGTCCAATCTGGAAGGCTTTTGTTGAAAATCAATTTTTAGTATTTGTTAGTGTTATCTTCCTAATGTTAGGTGGAGCTTACTTCGCTTATGGAGCAATGATGTCTGTAGATGTGAATCAGGGCTACGCGCCAATTCAACCTATACATTACTCTCACAGAATTCACGCAGGTGATAACGCGATTGATTGTAAATACTGTCACTCGAGTGCACGTGTAAGTAAGCATTCAGGGATTCCTTCTTTAAACGTATGTATGAACTGTCACAAATCTATTTCAGAGGTGGCACCAGAAACATTGGCAGAAGGACAGGCTGAATACGGAAAAGATTACAATGCTGAAATTCAGAAGCTCTACACAGCTGTAGGTTGGGATGAAGCAACACAATCATATACTGGAGAAACCCAAGCAGTAGAATGGGTACGTATCCATAACCTACCAGATTTTGCATACTTCAATCACTCTCAGCACGTAAGTGTTGCAGGTGTTGAGTGTCAGAAATGTCACGGACCTGTTGAAGAAATGGAAGTGATGTATCAATTTGCTCCATTGACCATGGGATGGTGTATTAACTGTCACCGTGAAACAAATGTGAAGCTAGAAGGTAATCCATACTATGAGAAAATTCACGCTGAATTATCTAAGAAGTACGGAGTAGAGAATTTGACAGCTGCACAAATGGGCGGACTGGAATGTGGTAAGTGTCACTATTAAGAAGTTTTGTTTCGCTCATAGCCTGATTGGTAAATACGAGCGCAACTACCAAACAAGTATTTAAGTTTTGATTTGTTTTTTTACAAATCGCTACACATAATAATAACTAAGTATATGTCATCAAACAAGAAATACTGGAAAAGTGTCGATGAACTTGAGGGGAATCCTTTAGGTCAGACACTAAGTCAGAATGAGTTTGTAGAAGAGATCCCAACCGATGAGTTCTTGGGAAACAAAGAGTCTCTTGAGGCTTCTCAAACAACACGTCGTGATTTCTTAAAGTATGTAGGATTTTCTACGGCAGCGGCTTCTTTAGCAGCTTGTGAAGGACCGGTTAAAAAATCGATTCCTTACGTAGTACAGCCAGAGCAAATCGTTCCCGGAGTAGCCGATTATTACGCGACTACTATCGCCGATGGTTTTGATTTTGCAAGTGTGCTTATCAAGACTCGTGAAGGTCGTCCTATTAAAGTAGAGAACAACAAACTTGCAAAAGCAGGTTTTGGAGCAAATGCTCGTGTTCACGCTTCTGTATTATCTATGTATGATACAAAACGTGCACAAGGACCTTCTGCTGGTGGAAACGATGTTTCTTGGAGTGATATTGATGCTGGAGTAACTGCACAGTTAGCTAGTGGAAAGAAAGCAGTATTGCTTACTCAAACATTTGCAAGTCCATCAACTGATAAACTTATCACCGAATTCCAAGCTAAATATCCTAACGTGACTCACGTTGCATATGATACGGTTGGAGAACAGGCAGCTTTAGATGCTTTTGAATCTAAATTTGGAATGCGTGCCTTAGCAGATTATGACTTCTCGAAAGCAGAAGTGATTGTATCTGTTGGCGCCGATATCTTAGGAGATTGGCAAGGTGGAGGATACGACGCTGCTTATGGTAAAGGTCGTGTTCCTAAAAAAGGAAAAATGTCTCGTCACATTCAGTTCGAGGCAAATATGTCATTATCTGGTGCAAATGCCGATAAACGTGTGCCAACAAAACCTTCTGAGCAGGCAAAAGTAATCGCAGCACTTGCTGGTGGTTCTATGGCTGGTCTTTCAGATAAGGTAAATGCTGCTGTAACGATTGCCAAAAAGCAATTGGCTGCTGCGGGAAATAAAGGAGTTGTTGTGACAGGTGTGCAAGACATGCAATCACAATTGGCTGTTTTAAATATGAATGCAAACAGTGTTGTTATGGACACAGCTGCTCCTAAACTGACACGTTCTGGAGATGCTCGTCAAGTAGCACAACTGGTAAAAGATATGAATGCTGGTCAAATAGGTCTTTTGATCGTGGCTGGTGTGAATCCTGCTTATAGTTTGCCTAATGCGGCCGACTTCCTAAGCGGATTAGAAAAAGTAGAAGTGTCTGTAGCTTGTTCTATGAAAGTAGACGAGACAGCTATGAATATGACACATGTTGCTCCAACACCTCATTACCTTGAATCATGGGGAGATGTTCAAATCAAGCAAGGAGAAGTAAGTTTAATACAGCCTACTATTCGTCCTTTGTTTGACACACGTCAATTCCAAGACAGTCTTTTGACTTGGATGGGGAACGACCAATCATACTATGACTATCTTAAGGATACGATGAGTGCTGCTGGTGTTACTTCATTTAATAAAGCAGTGCAAGATGGTGTTGTGATGACTAACGCTTTCGCGAAACAGCCTACCGGGCAGGCAGGAGCGCAATCAACATCAACGGAGTCATTGACATCAGATGCAGGATATGCAACAACAGCTGTGCAAGGTGAAGGGAACTTCGAATTGACATTATATACCAAAACAGCTATTGGTGATGGTACTCAGGCAAACAATCCTTGGTTACAAGAGATGCCTGATCCTATTACTAGAGCAACTTGGGACAACTACCTTACTATGAGTGAGGCAGATGCTAAAGAATTAGGACTGTGGTTTGACAGAAGTACGTTCTTCACAGAAGCACGTCACAATGCAAACGGAGGTTTAAATGGACACTATGCGGAAGTTAGCGCAAACGGTGTATCAGTTACAGTACCAGTAATGGTGCAGCCAGGTCAAGCAAAAGGAACTGTTGGTCTTGCCTTAGGGTATGGAAAAACAGCTGCAATGCAAGAAGATATGCAAACAGGAGTGAATGCCTTCCCGTTTATGCAGAACTTCCAAATGACACAAGGCGGAGTATCTATTAAGAGAGCAAATGATGATGTGCATGAATTTGCATTGATGCAATTGCAAAATACCTTAATGGGTCGTGGAGATATTGTAGTAGAAACTACGCTAGAGGTCTTCAATACAAAATCGAAAAAAGATTGGAATCCTGTTCCAACCGTTTCTAAAAATCACCAAGAATACGAAGTGACTTCACCAGAAGTTGATCTTTGGGATTCATTTGATCGTTCTATTGGGCATCACTTCAATCTTTCGATTGATATGAATGCTTGTACTGGATGTGGGGCTTGTGTTATAGCTTGTCACGCAGAAAACAACATTCCTGTTGTTGGAAAATCTGAAGTACGTCGTAGCCGTGATATGCACTGGTTGCGTATCGATAGATATTACTCTTCTGAAGCAACCTTTGCAGGTGATGATCAGAAAAAAGATGATATGGATGGTCTATGGGGAGAAAATGGTTCTCTTAGTGGATTTGGTGAAATGGAAGATCCAACGGAAACCCCCCAAGTGGCTTTCCAACCTGTGATGTGTCAGCACTGTAACCACGCTCCATGTGAGACGGTTTGTCCAGTAGCTGCAACTTCACATAGCCGACAAGGACAAAACCACATGGCGTATAACCGTTGTGTAGGTACACGTTA
This sequence comes from uncultured bacterium, assembly GCA_963974305.1. Taxonomy (GTDB): domain Bacteria; phylum Bacteroidota; class Bacteroidia; order Flavobacteriales; family Flavobacteriaceae; genus Dokdonia. The sequence continues at coordinate 49,203 of CAXBCS010000010.1, read as the reverse complement.
CTGTGCAAACAACTGTCCTTATAAAGTACGTCGTTTCAACTGGTTCTTATATAATGGTAATGATGAATTTGATTACCATATGAATAATGACCTTGGACGTATGGTATTAAATCCAGACGTAACGGTTCGTTCTCGTGGTGTGATTGAGAAATGTTCTATGTGTATTCAAATGACACAGAAAACAATCTTAGATGCTAAACGTGAAGGGCGTGTAATCAAAGATGGCGAATTTGCAACGGCTTGTACAAATGCTTGTACTTCTGGAGCAATGGTCTTTGGAGATGTAAATGATAAAGATAGTCAAGTTGCAGAACTTGCTGAAGACGATAGAATGTATCACTTATTAGAAAGTGTAGGTACGAAGCCAAATGTCTTCTATCACGCGATCGTGAGAAATACACAAGACGCATAAACAACTAATCAAAAGAACTAATTAGATAGGATTATGGCGCATTACGAAGCACCTATACGAAGACCACTAGTTACCGGCGATAAAACGTATCACGATGTGACATTAGATGTTGTAGCTCCTGTTGAGGGACGCGCCAACAAACATTGGTGGATTGTTTTTGGTATCGCTCTAGCTGCTTTCCTTTGGGGAATAGGCTGTATTATTTATACCATTTCAAATGGTATTGGTAGTTGGGGTTTGAACAAAACTGTTAACTGGGCATGGGATATCACCAACTTTGTATGGTGGGTAGGTATCGGACACGCAGGAACGTTAATTTCGGCGGTACTGTTGTTGTTCCGTCAGAAATGGCGTATGGCAATTAACCGTTCTGCAGAGGCGATGACTATCTTCTCAGTAGTACAAGCAGGATTGTTCCCAATCATTCACATGGGACGTCCATGGTTAGCATACTGGGTATTACCTATTCCTAACCAATTTGGTTCTTTGTGGGTAAACTTTAACTCACCACTGCTTTGGGATGTATTTGCAATCTCAACCTACTTATCAGTTTCTTTAGTATTCTGGTGGACAGGTTTACTTCCTGATTTTGCGATGATTCGTGATCGTGCTGTAAAGCCGTTCCAAAAGAAAATCTATAGCCTACTATCTTTTGGATGGTCAGGTCGTGCAAAAGATTGGCAACGTTTTGAAGAAGTATCATTGGTACTTGCCGGTTTGGCAACTCCACTTGTACTTTCTGTACACACAATTGTATCCTTTGACTTTGCTACCTCGGTAATTCCAGGTTGGCATACAACCATATTCCCTCCATACTTTGTTGCGGGAGCGGTATTCTCAGGATTTGCAATGGTAAATACCTTACTTATTATTATGCGTAAGGTGTCTAATCTAGAAAACTATATCACCGTTCAACATATCGAGTTAATGAACATTGTAATCATGATTACAGGTTCTATCGTTGGGGTCGCCTATATGACAGAGTTATTTATGTCATGGTACTCTGGAGTTGAATATGAGCAGTATGCGTTCTTGAACAGAGCGACAGGGCCTTATGCCTGGGCATACTGGAGTATGATGATATGTAATGTATTCTCTCCACAATTTATGTGGTTCCCAAAATTGAGAAGATCAATTATGTTCTCTTTTATCATTTCGATTGTAGTAAACATCGGAATGTGGTTTGAGCGTTTTGTAATTATCGTGACTTCATTGCACCGTGATTACCTTCCATCTTCTTGGACGATGTTCTCACCTACCTTTGTAGATATTGGTATCTTCATTGGTACTATTGGATTCTTCTTTGTATTGTTCTTACTATATGCACGTACGTTCCCAGTGATTGCACAAGCAGAAGTAAAAACAATTATGAAGTCATCTGGAGAGCGTTATAAAAAATTACGCGAGTCTGGACAGTCATTAGTTGGCTCAGGAGCCGATCCAAGAACATCTGGAGGTCCTGTAAAGATTAATTTGGACGGTCATGTGACGGAAGCTATCATTATTGAGGCACCTGCAGCTACAGTAGTATCAGGAACTGCTAGTGACCTAGTTGGTTCATTAGGAGCATTTGATCCTGCAACGCAAACGGCTGACGACTTGAAAAAAGTAAATGGTATCGGACCAAAAATGGAGGAGAAGCTGAATGAGCTTGGTATCTTCACTTTTGCTCAGGTAGCTAGAATGACCCAAAAGGAATACAATCTATTAGATAGTATCACTGGATCTTTCCCTGGACGAGCAGAACGCGACGACTGGGCTGGACAAGCAAGTAAACTTAACAACAACTAAGAGTATGGCATCTACAGTTATACACGCACTTTATACTGACGACGACGTTCTAATGAACGCCGTAAAGGAAGTAAAGAAAAAGCACCTGCACATTAATGAAGTGTATTCTCCATTTCCTGTGCACGGACTAGATAAAGCTATGGGGCTTGCACCTACACGTATTGCGATTACATCGTTTATGTACGGATGTTTAGGTCTTGCAGTTGCAATCACAATGATGAACTTCATTATGATTGAAGACTGGCCACAAGATATTGGAGGAAAGCCTAGCTTTAGTTATATCGAAAACATGCCGGCATTTGTGCCAATTATGTTTGAACTTACGGTATTCTTTGCCGCGCATTTAATGGTAATCACCTTTTATATGCGTAGTAAATTATGGCCTTTCAAAAAAGCTGAAAATCCTGATGTACGTACCACAGATGATCATTTCCTGATGGAAATAGATGCCTCAGGTCAAAATGCTCAAGAGCTTGCAGACTTTTTGGTGACAACGGGAGCAACGGAGATTAATTTAATTGCAAACCAAGACGCATAAGGATGAAGAATAGTATAAAAATCACTGTACTCCTAATGGCACTATTGGCAATCGTTTCTTGCCAATCGAATGATAGGAAACCTGGTTACCAATACATGCCTAATATGTATGAGTCGGTACCTTATGATACCTATGGTAAGTATGAAGTCTTTCCTGATGGAAAAGAAGGATTGCTTCCTGCTGAAGGTTCTGTAATGAGAGGTTGGTTGCCTTATGAGATTGAAAATTCAACTGAAGGCTACGCTTTCGCGAAAGCGAACTTAAAAAACGATCTTCCTTATACAGAAGAAAACCTTGCAAAAGGGAAAGCGCTTTATGATATCTACTGTGGAATCTGTCACGGATCTAAAGGAAACGGACAAGGAACACTTGTAGAACGCGAAAAAATACTTGGAGTTCCAGAATATAATGACGCAGGTAGAGCAATTACTGAAGGAAGTATCTATCACGTAATGTACTACGGAATCAATAGTATGGGATCTTATGCTTCTCAAATGTCTGAAGAAGAACTTTGGCTAGTAGATCATTATGTAATGTCTTTAAAGGACAAATTAGACAAAAAAGAAGCGAGAGCTTTTGACGTTGTCGAACATATAATGGAAGTAGAGGCTATCGATACAGATATTGTGATCGAAATCCTCGAAGAGGAATTACACCAAGAAGAAGATCACGGATCTGAACACTAAGAAGGAAACAACTAACTGATAAAGCGAATACACAGATATGTATACATTATCTAAAAATTTAAAACTCTCTGCAATCATCTTTATGGTGGTTGGTGCAGTCTTGTTTGCAGTAGATTATGCGATGTTGCCTAAGACAACCGCAGATGTCGCTGCTATGGAAGCTGCACATGGAGATGGTCACGGAGGTGAACACGATGAAGCAACTGCAGATCATGCAGCTCCTTCAGAAGCTCACGCTGTAAAAGAAGTTCATGCTGAAGAAAGTCATGCCGAAGAAGGGCATGGGATGACTAAAGAAGAGCATCTTGAACACACGCTACACCAATACCAAAATAAACCATGGTCGGCGATATATATCGCTGCCTTCTTTTTCTTCATGATCTCACTAGCATGTCTTGCTTTTTATGCAATTCAATATGCTGCACAGGCAGGGTGGTCTCCACTTTTGTTGAGAGTAATGGAAGGAATTACAGGCTACTTACCTTGGGGTAGTGCGATTATGTTTATTCTCCTTGTTTTATCAGGATTACATTATAATCATATGTTCCATTGGATGGACCCAGAATTATTAGTGGAAGGTGGAGAAAAGTATGACTCACTTATCGCTGGAAAATCAGGATATCTAAATGTATCAGGACTTTTAATAAGAGCGGCAATTTTTATCTTAGGGTGGAACTTATACCGTTACTTAGCAGTAAAATATAGTAGAGAACAAGACGAAGCAACTGATAATAAATGGCACAAGAAGTCATTTAAAGCGGCTGCAGCCTTCTTAGTATTCTTTATCTATACAGAATCTATTATGTCTTGGGATTGGTTAATGTCTCTAGATCCACACTGGTTTAGTACTTTGTTTGGATGGTATGTGTTTGCAGGAATGATGGTTTGTGCCATTACAGTGATTGCAATGGTGACTATCTTTTTGAAGTCTAAAGGATATTTAGAAAAAGTAAATGATAGCCATATTCATGATCTTGCAAAGTTCATGTTTGCCTTCAGTATTTTCTGGACCTACTTATGGTTCTCTCAATTTATGCTGATCTGGTATTCAAACATTCCAGAAGAAGTAACATATTACATCACTCGTATTGAAGATTACACTTTACCGTTCTGGGGAATGGTAGGTATGAACTTTATCTTCCCATTATTGATGTTGATGAACAGCGATTACAAACGATTAAACTGGTTTGTAATGATGGCAGGTGTAGTAATACTATTAGGTCACTATGTAGATCTATTTAATATGGTAATGCCAGCGACGGTAGGAACATCATGGTCGTTTGGATTTGTAGAGTTAGGATCTTTATTGTTCTTCCTAGGGTTATTCATTTTCATAGTGTTTACTTCACTATCAAAACGTCCCCTTGAGCCTAAGCGTAATCCGCTTATTGAGGAGAGTAAACATTTTCACTATTAAGAATATTGATTAAAGAAGTTAGAAAGCAATGACAGGTTTATTAGCACTCATCGTAGTAATTCTTTTTGTAGTCACGCTTTGGCAAATGTCAAAGATTTTTAAGCTGTCTCAGCTTAAAAATAAGAATAGTGAAACTGCACAAGTCGCCAATGATAAGGACAATAACATCAATGGAAAATTGATGATTATGTTCCTCATCTTCCTTAATGTAATTACCATCTACTGTTTTTGGAATTACAGCAAATTTTATTTACCAGAGGCTTCATCGGCTCACGGAGGATCGTATGATACTTTATTGTACATCTCTTTTGCGTTGATCATGGTTGTACAGGTAATCACTCAAGCTTTATTACACTACTTTGCTTATAAGTACCAAGGAAAGAAAGGAAATCGTGCTTTGTTTTATGCAGATAACGACAAGCTAGAATTTATCTGGACTATTATTCCAGTAATTGTATTAGCAGGTCTTATTATATACGGACTATTTACTTGGTCTGATATCATGAACTTCGAAGAGGAAGAAGACGCTATTGTTGTTGAGTTATACGCAAAGCGTTTTAACTGGGAAGCAAGATATGCTGGTGAAGATCAAATCTTAGGAAATGCAAATGTTCGTTTCATCGAAGGATCAAATACAGTAGGAGTTGATGCTTCTGATGTAGATGCAAAGGATGATGTTATTACAAACGAATTGCACTTACCTGTAGGACGTCAGGTGATTTTTAAATTGAGATCTCAAGATGTATTACACTCGGCGTATATGCCTCACTTCCGCGCTCAAATGAATGTGGTACCTGGTATGATTACTCAGTTTGCGTTTACACCTACGGTTACGACTAAAGAAATTCGTGAAACGGAGTATATGCAAGATAAGATGTATACCATTCAAGAATTGAGAAAAGTAAAGAATGAGAAATCAATAGCTGCTGGTGACGGTCCTATTGATGAGTATAATGAGTTTGATTATTACTTATTATGTAATAAGATTTGTGGATCTTCTCATTACAATATGCAAATGAAGATTATTGTGGAAACCCAAGAAGAGTATGACGCTTGGATGGCTACACAAACAACATTTGGCGAGAAAATCGCAGCAGAATAAACGGAAAAGAAAAAACTAACTTTTAGAATATAAGATTATGTCAGAGCACGCAGCAACAGATCACGGACACGACGATCACGGGCATCATCATCACGAACAAACATTTATTGAGAAGTACATATTTAGTACAGATCATAAAATGATATCAAAACAATACCTAATCACTGGTTTGATTATGGGTATCATTGGGATTGCTATGTCATTGCTTTTTAGATTGCAACTGGCATGGCCTGATCACAAGTTTACTGCCTTTGAAATCTTCTTAGGAGATTGGGGTAAGGACGGTGTGATGGATCCTAATATCTACTTGGCTTTAGTAACTATACACGGTACCATTATGGTATTCTTTGTGTTGACAGCGGGGCTGAGTGGTACCTTTAGTAACTTATTGATTCCACTGCAAATTGGAGCAAGAGATATGGCTTCAGGATTCCTGAACATGGTCTCTTATTGGTTGTTCTTCCTTTCTTCTGTAATTATGGTACTCTCTCTCTTTGTAGAGTCTGGACCAGCAGCAGCAGGTTGGACAATTTACCCTCCCTTAAGTGCGCTTCCTAATAGTATTCCTGCTTCAGGAATGGGAATGACATTGTGGTTAGTCTCTATGGCTATCTTTATTGCCTCTTCACTTTTAGGTTCCTTGAACTACATAGTGACAGTGATTAACTTACGTACAAAAGGAATGAGCATGACGCGTCTTCCATTGACGATTTGGGCATTCTTTGTAACAGCAATTATTGGTGTGGTTTCTTTCCCAGTTCTTTTATCTGCAGCTTTATTGTTGATCATGGATAGAAGTTTCGGAACGTCATTCTTCTTGTCTGACATTTATATTGGAGGAGAAGTATTACACAACTCAGGAGGTTCTCCTGTATTGTTTGAACACCTCTTCTGGTTCTTAGGACACCCTGAAGTATACATTGTATTACTTCCGGCTCTTGGAATTACCTCAGAGATCATTGCGACCAATTCACGAAAACCAATTTTTGGGTATCGCGCGATGGTAGCGTCTATTCTTGCGATTGCATTCTTATCGACGATTGTATGGGGTCACCATATGTTTATCTCTGGTATGAATCCTTTCCTTGGGTCTGTATTTACATTTACTACCTTATTGATTGCAATTCCATCTGCAGTAAAAGCATTTAACTATATCACCACCTTGTGGAAAGGAAATCTCCAGTTTAATCCAGGGATGTTATTCTCTATTGGATTGGTATCGACCTTTATTTCAGGAGGTCTTACAGGAATTATCCTTGGTGATAGTACATTAGATATCAACATTCACGATACCTACTTCGTAGTAGCTCACTTTCACTTGGTAATGGGTATATCTGCACTCTATGGTTTGTTCGCAGGAGTGTATCACTGGTTCCCAAAAATGTTTGAGGGACGTATGATGAATAAAAATCTTGGATATGTGCACTTCTGGGTAACGGTTATTGGTGCCTACGGAATTTTCTTCCCAATGCACTTTATCGGTATGGCAGGATTGCCTAGACGTTACTATACAAACTCTGCCTTCCCATACTTTGACGATTTGGTAGATGTAAACGTAGCAATTACAATCTTTGCATTCATTACAGCAGCGGCACAGTTAGTCTTCTTATACAACTTTGTATCGTCTATGTTCTATGGTAAGAAAGGATTAAAGAATCCATGGGATTCTAATACATTAGAGTGGACTGCTGAAGTTAAGCACATTCACGGGAACTGGGATGGTCCAATTCCAGAGGTTCACCGTTGGCCTTATGATTATAGTAAACTCAATAAAGATGAGTCTGACTATGTGATTCCTGGTCAAGATTTTATTCCTCAGCATATACCGTTGCAGGATAATGAAGAAGAAATGCACCACTAAGAGACCCGCTCAGGCAGTTTTCTTTTAAAAGATGCACACTATACAAACCCATTCGGAAACGGATGGGTTTTCTTTTTGGTGCGCTTTCGCGAAAGCGCAATCAATCCCAACTCCCAAAAGGCAAGTTTGCGTATATTTGTTTGACCTGCTATTCTACTAATGAAAAGCAAGCTCCTAATCTACTATGAACGAAAATTTAGACCCTACAAACGAAGGTTATTCCCATGAAGAAATGGATGTTGAACGCGCCTTGCGACCCTTGTCCTTTGATGATTTTACCGGACAGGATCAGGTATTGGAGAATCTTCAAATTTTTGTACAAGCTGCAAATCAACGTGGGGAGGCATTAGATCACACCCTATTCCATGGACCTCCAGGACTTGGAAAAACAACCTTGGCCAATATCTTGGCAAATGAGTTGGGTGTTAACATCAAGATTACCTCTGGTCCTGTATTAGATAAGCCAGGTGATCTTGCCGGTTTGCTCACCAATCTAGAAGAACGAGACGTTTTATTTATAGATGAAATTCACCGCCTAAGTCCAATAGTTGAAGAGTATTTATACTCGGCTATGGAAGACTACCGTATCGATATAATGATTGAAACTGGGCCTAATGCGCGTACGGTTCAAATAGATTTAAATCCTTTTACCCTAGTAGGGGCAACTACACGTTCTGGATTATTAACAGCCCCAATGCGGGCTCGTTTTGGAATTGCCTCCCGTTTACAATATTACAGCACCGAATTACTTACTTCGATCGTTCAGAGATCATCCCAAATTCTACGTGTGCCCATCTCCATGGAAGCGGCTATCGAAATTGCAGGGAGAAGTAGAGGAACACCTCGTATCGCAAACGCCTTACTTCGTCGTGTTAGAGATTTTGCACAAATAAAAGGGAACGGCTCTATTGATATAGCCATTGCTCAATTTAGTCTGGAAGCTCTTCATGTAGACGCACACGGATTGGATGAAATGGATAACAAGATTTTGAGAACCATTATCGAAAAGTTCAAGGGCGGCCCCGTTGGGATTTCCACACTAGCCACCGCTGTTTCAGAAAGCTCCGAAACCATTGAAGAGGTTTATGAACCCTTTTTGATCCAACAAGGTTTTATCATGCGTACACCCCGTGGCCGAGAAGTTACTGAAGCTGCGTATACGCATTTGGGCATTGTAAAAGGAACCACTCAAGGCGGACTGTTTTAGACATCAACCCTATTTTTTGAAGGATCGTCTAATCCCTTGTAACTGCATATTTCAAATTTATTAGCGCTAAACCTACATGCGAGAACGTCAAATACCCAAAGTGCCTTTTATCAGGTTTATATTAAATGCAAAGCGTATTCTAAAGAATCCTTTGCCTTTTCATCATGAAAATTTCACTAATAAAGGAGATACCTTTCAATTAAAAATTGGTTTTGGTCAATCGGTGGTTTTTTCACGAAACCCCGGTTTTGCTATTCATGCCCTTCAAAAAAATCAAAGGAATTATCATAAATCAGATATTCAGACAAAGCAACTGGCTAAGTATGTAGGTCAAGGACTCCTAACTGCCGAGGGAGAGAAATGGAAAACCCAACGCAAACTCATTCAACCAGCTTTTCATAAAAAGGCCTTGGTAAACCTCTTAAACAAGGTGATGGATGCGATTCAATTAGAATTGCAACGAATTGAACCCAATACGCCCATTTATATCTTTCCCATCTTTAATGATCTCGCTTTTCAAACCGTTGTTAAGGCATTGTTTAGTACAGATATTGAACCTTCACTCATAAATCGATTACAGCATATTACCGAGGCGGCACAAGAGATGTTGGTGCGTGAACTGCGCCAGCCATATAAAGGACTATATTTTAAATATGGCGGACCCATAAAGAAACACATTGCTTTGGTGCAAGAGGCGAGGGAAATTTTAAGAGGATTTGTGAATGACCGCCGACAAAGCGGACTGCGTCATGATGACTTATTGGACATGCTTCTAGATGCGCGTTATGAAGATGGAAGTGCCATGGATGAACAACAATTGCTAGATGAGATTTTAATTTTATTTGTCGCTGGTCATGAAACTACCTCCAATGCACTCACCTTTACAATGGAACTATTGGCAAGGCATCCAGAAGTCCAGGAGCGTTTGTATGCAGAGATTGTAAATGAAAGCGCTTTCCTGCCGGCCGGACAGGCGGGCGCGAACCTGCCTAACGGACAGGAAGGAGCGCAATCCAAAGAGATGGCTACAGAAAGTCAGACCAACCCTGTCAAAGTAGGAAGTGAAAGTGTAAAGAAAGAGGAAATTACTTCAGATGCCGACCTTCTAGCATTTATAAAATCACAGACCTATGCAAAACAGGTAATAGAAGAGTCGATGCGGCTTTATCCACCGGCATATTTTATTGACCGAGTGAATTATGAGGTCGACAGCTTTGAAGGTATGGAAATACCTAAAGGTTCTAATTTGTTATTCTCGGTTATTGAAATTCACAAACACAAAGATTATTGGGAAGAACCTGAACAGTTCAATCCAGACCGCTTTGCAGATAATGCAGGGATGAAACATCCAGCCTATTTTCCTTTTGGTGCCGGCCCGCGGATGTGTATTGGAAATAATTTTGCGATGTATGAAATGATTTTGGCGGTTACTGAGGTCGTGAAGCAATATAAAATTATGTCGAAAAACACAGCTATTGAGATTAAACCTTTGATTACATTAAAGCCGCAAAATGCTATCTTGACATTCATTCCTCGTTCATGATTGAAAACCGTGCAAAATATACCCAGCTCATCAAAGCCGAAGCGAAACGTCTCGGATTTATGTCTTGTGGAATATCTCAAGCGGGCTTTCTAGAAGAAGAAGCGCCTCGATTAGAATCTTGGCTTAAAAAGAATATGAATGGAGAGATGCAGTATATGGAAAACTATTTCGATATGCGGCTAGATCCCACCAAACTCGTTGAAGGTTCTAAAAGTGTCATTTCCTTACTCCTCAATTACTATCCCAGCGATTTCCAGCGAGATGATACTTATAAGATTTCTAAGTACGCCTATGGGCGCGACTATCATTTTGTCATCAAAGACAAACTCAAGGAATTCTTGAATACTCTAAAAACGGAGATTGGGGAAATAACGGGTCGAGCTTTTGTAGATAGTGCCCCTGTGCTTGATAAGGCTTGGGCAGTAAAAAGCGGACTAGGATGGATGGGGAAGCACACAAATGTACTTTCTAAAAAAGCAGGTTCTTTTTACTTTATTGCAGAGCTCATTGTAGATCTCGATTTAGAATACGATACCCCTGTTACCGATCACTGTGGTAGTTGCACCGCTTGTATTGATGCCTGTCCTACACAAGCAATTGTAGAGCCATATAAGGTAGACGGTAGTAAGTGCATTAGTTATTACACTATTGAATTAAAGGAGGCCTTGCCCGCTTCCGCGAAAGGAAGCTTTGATGATTGGGCTTTTGGCTGTGATGTATGTCAAGATGTTTGTCCGTGGAACCGGTTTAGCAAATCCCATAAAGAACCTCTATTCAATCCCGATCCTAGATTGTTGGATTTTTCTAAAAAGGACTGGGAAGAAATCACTCAAGAAGTATTTTCTGAAATTTTTCAAAAGTCGGCTGTAAAACGAACCAAGTTTACAGGCTTACAACGCAATATTCAATTTTTAAAGGATTAATTTTCCTTGCTCTGAGCCCCCAAAGAATCTCAATTAAATGTATAGAACCCTTCTAATTCTTTTATTTTTTTGTTGCCTTTCAAAGGGAGTATGTCTTGCGCAGGAGACTGAGGTTTCTAAAGGCTTCTCTGTAGAAGGGAGTTATTTTTATGGGAGCTTATTAAGGCATAGTAAGGACATTGCACATCTTGTAAGTGGACACCCAGAAGGATTTACGCTGAGTTATAACAAACAAACCTTCGGGAAATCTCGGTGGGAGCGTGCTTTTAATTATCCTGATTATGGAGTATCCTTATTGTATCACAATAGCAAGGATCAGCGTTTAGGTGAAACTTTTGGTCTCTATGGACATTATAACTTCTATTTTTTGAATCGGAACCTGGTATTTAGAGTTGGCCAAGGTATTGCCTATGCAACAAGTCCTTTTGACCTTGAGACTAATTTCAAGAATAACGCTTATGGGACTCGACTTTTAGCTGGGACTTATTTGAAACTAAATTATCAGGTGAATATTTCTAAACATTGGTCTTCGCAGTTGGGGATGCAATTGATACACTTTTCAAATGGAAATGTAAAAGCACCCAATTCAAGTACAAACACCTTTGCCTTTAATCTAGGGTTCCAATACGATCTATTAGCAGAAGATGAAAAAAGATATATACATGTCGAGCGTGAAACCACATTTGAACATCGATCTATTGGTCTTGATATTCAATTACGAGGCGGACTAAATGAAAGTGATTTTGTAGGGCTTGGTCAGCAACCCCTTTTTGTGTTAACAGCAATCGGTCAGAAACGTTTGTCATTTTTAAGTTCGATCCAAGTCGGCGCCGAATATTTTCATACGACATTTTTAAAAAAAGAAATTGAGTTCTTAGAAGTAGCATTTCCAAGTCGGGTGACTGGTGATGAAGATTTTCGTCGGGTAGGATTATTTGCTGGTTATGCTTTACATATTCACAAGCTTTCGGCATATGCCCAATTAGGCTATTATGTGTATTACCCTTATGATTTTGAAGGCCGTTTTTATCAAAGGTTAGGACTTTCATATGAAGTAACTGAACGATGGTACGGACTTGCAGCAATAAAATCACATGGAGCAAAAGCAGAGGCGGTAGAATTTGGTGTTGGATATAAATTATGGAAGTAGGATGAGAAGATGGGTATATGGTATATTGATTTTGTTTCTAGGTTGTAGTCCTAGCGAACTAGATGATTGTTTTAGGTCGGCGGGAAGTACGTTAACTAAAACCTATGAAGTAGCGGCATTTTCTAGAATTCGTTTCGAAAATGATGTGACTCTAAATGTGCAGCAGGGGGATACCCAAAGAGTAGAAGTCACTTCAGGTAGTAAATTATTTGAGAACATTACTGTAGTAGTAGAAGGGGAAACCTTGGTTCTTAAAGATAATAATAGCTGTAATCTAGTTCGTGATTACGGTCTTACACAGGTATTGGTCACTACAGACACGCTAACCCAAATTCGCAACAGTTCCGCCTATGATGTGAGGAGTATTGGGGTTCTAAGCTTCCCTTCTTTGGTGTTGCGCAGTGATTCTTCTGGTGGCGTAGATGATAGTCGGAAATCTGGAGATTTTTATTTAAATCTAGACTGTAAAGAACTCCGGGTTCAGGCAAATGGACAGAGTGTATTTTACTTAGAAGGCATGGCAGAAAATGCTGTAATCAGTTTTGCAGACGAGTATCCTCGATTTGAAGGGGCTCAACTAGCGATAGATACATTGACTCTTTTTCACCGAGGAGCCAATAAAATGATTGTTCGACCTAAAAAGGTTATAGAGGGACGCATTGTAGGGGTAGGAGATGTGATTGCGCTAGAACGCCCTGCTGTTGTGGATGTTACGGAGGAGTTTACCGGGAGACTCCGTTTTCAATAGTTTTTAAATTTTTAAAGAATGTCCAAATACCTGCTCATTTACGAAAACGTTTGCGTTGCTTAATCCTCAGTTATAGGTCGGTTTTCATAAAAAATACGGATATTACTAGATGGAAAATGAGCAATATCTGCCCTCCATTAAACCTTGATATCCATGAAGTTTAAAAAACCAAAACTCTCCTTTTGGCAAATCTGGAACATGAATGTTGGATTCTTTGGAATTCAATTTAGTTTTGGATTACAACAAACTGCCGTAAATCCTATTTTTTCATTTTTAGGCGCAGACCACGCTGAATTACCGCTATTAAATTTGGCGGGACCAGTAACGGGTCTTTTGATTCAACCAATTATTGGAGCGATTAGCGATAAAACATGGATTCCAAAATGGGGAGGTAGACGAAAACCTTTCTTTATGATTGGTGCTATTTTGGGAAGTCTGTGTTTACTGGCCTTTCCATTTAGTCCGAGCTTATGGTTTGCTGTTGGTTTACTTTGGGTTTTAGATGCAGGAAATAATACGGCTATGGAACCGTATAGAGCTTTTGTAGGCGATAAATTAAATGACGACCAACTTACATATGGATATCAAATGCAGGCTCTTTTTGTAGGAGCAGGAATTACGATAGCCAATTTTTCCCTATTAATATTTCAGCATCTTTTTAGTGTTGACCCCTCTGAAGCAGCAAGTTTGTGTGACGAAACGGTGTCGGCAATTCCTACCTGGGTGTATTATTCCTTTTTCTTAGGTGCGATTGCCTCAATAGGAACAGTACTTTGGTCTGTTTGGAAGACACCTGAAATTCCTCCCTCCGAGGAAGAATTGAACGAAATTATTACTTATCAAAAGGAAACGCCTCACCCACTTATACAGATCATCAGTGTGTTGTTTGTGATTTTGGCTTTGCCCATTGCAATTGGATTTGGTTTAGGGTATCTATTTCCAAGTTTATTTGAGAATATTAATCTTTTAGTTATTATCATCTTAGTCGTAGCACTGATTTGGTTGTATTTTCTGTATCGACAAATTAAAAATAACAGTAGTAACAAAACAATTAAGACCCTTGGAGACGCTCTAGGACCTTTTATAGAATCTGCCGATGCTATTGGTGGAATGCCTAAGATGATGTGGAAGTTGGCAGCTGTTTATTTCTTTCAATGGTATGCACTCTTTGTGTACTGGCAATTCATTACTCCTATGTTACGTGCGAGTCTGCTGGGACAAACAACTGCAGACACAGAAAAATATGATGGTATTATTGACGCCTGTAAAGCTGGCGAGTCAATTAGTGATATTGACACCTCTTTTGCTCAGGAGTATATGCAAATTTCTGAACAGGCATTGGCTCAAACTGGGCTTATGAATGGTACGTATAATTTTGTAACCATGATTGTTGCTTTGGCTTTAGTGCCCTTTGCAAAGAAGTATGGATCTCGAAATGTATATGTAGTGAGTTTGTTATTTGCGGGAATTGCTATGTTAAGTATGCCTTTTATTCATAATGAGTATGCATTATTAATACCAATGATTTTATTTGGTATTGGTTGGGCAGCTATGATGGGAATACCGTATGCAATGGTTTCCAAAGTGATCCCCGAAGAAAAGCGAGGTGTCTATATGGGTATTGTTAATATGATGATTGTTATTCCAATGCTTATTCAAACAGTAAGCTTTGGTCCAATAATAAAGAACCTTTTAAATAATGATGCTGTTAATGCCATCCTTTTTGGAGGTGTTTTCTTTATCATCGCAGCCTTACTCGCATTGAGATTGACCAAGTCGGTTTCTAAGTCGGTGCAAATGTAATGAGAGAAGAAGCTTTTAATAAGATTACATCGATTTGTAAGAAAAGAGACAAGTATAAAATGGAGATTTATGAAATGGAATTATTATCTTAGATGTCTCACCAGATCAATTTATTTAAAAAATGCGTTTGCTAAGAGCGTGTTAGAAGTATACGCTAAATGTGTCGCTTTAATTGCGATCGATTTAGTACATAGTTTACGAGACCTTGTCTATAAGTTGTTCATTTTTTCGACTTTAAGACGTCGGGTTTATGTAAGTGGTTAATACCCAACTGAAAGCACTGACTCACGTCGGTGCTTTCGACTTTTAAAATCGTTTTTATGAAGCATGTAGGTGTAAAATTATCGCTGTATCTCAACTATTTTGTCTTTGCGATACTCTTGAATAGTGTTGGAATTGTTATTTTGAAGTCACTCAATAACTACGGAGTTGACGAAAGTACTGCAAGTATATTGGAAGCATTCAAAGACTTGCCAATCGCTATTGTATCCTTTTTAGTTGCCTCTTTTTTACCAAGAATAGGCTATAAAAAAGCAATGCTTATTGGGCTCGCTATGGTTACTATAGCTTGTGTGGTAATGTATTATGGGAATACATTTGATACTTCAAAGATTCTATTTGCTACTGTGGGGGCGGCTTTTGCGCTGATCAAAGTATCTGTTTACTCTGTAATAGGTCTTGTGACCTACAGCACTAAGGAGCACAATTCTCTAATGAGTTCCATCGAGGGAGTATTTATGTTTGGAATTGCGCTTGCATATTATCTTTTTCCTGCATTTAATACAGACGGAGATCCAGATGCTTGGCTCAATGTATATTGGTTACTTGCAGCAATGACATCTATATCCTTTGTAATTCTTTTATTTACAAAATTTGAGAATCCACCAAAACCCGAGGGAACTGATCTTATCAAGGACTTTTCTGAAATGTTTAAGTTGCTCGGTAAAATACTTATTATAGTATTTGTTATTAGTGCCTTTCTTTTTGTGATGGTGGAGCAAGGGATCATGACTTGGCTCCCAACTTTTAATGAACGGGTACTTGGGCTTACCGAAAATATGGCCATTATGATGGCTAGTATATTGGCAATTTCCTTGGGAATCGGAAGATTGATTGCTGGGGTGCTTACCAGAAAAATCAATTGGATTTATGTGCTGTCAGCATGTACAATAATCGCTATGGCTTTAGTAGTTTTTGTGCTACCAAGATTATTGAATTTAGAAGTACAAGAGGTAAACGGATTGGGAGATATTCCTCTATTAGGATTTGCTTTTCCAATTATAGGATTATTTATAGCTCCTATTTATCCTTTACTCAACTCTGTTGTTTTATCTGCCCTTCCTAAAAAGGTTCATAGTCCAATGACGGGACTTATTGTAATTTTTTCCGCACTTGGAGGAACTTTGGGAAGTCGAGCCATAGGGTTTCTCTTTGAAGCGGTAGGCGCTCAAAAAGCCTTTTACTTTACGTTGATTCCAATGGGTGTACTACTCATTTGTTATTTCATATTAAAAAGACTTACCGATGGAGCAAAAGTTCAAGGGTAACATAAAAGATACTTTAACTAGACTCCTCTCTCAAGAAGATACAGACGGAGATAAGAAAATCACCATCGAAGATCAGGGTCCGAAGTCCCTTGATATTCTTTTAGAAGATGGAACTCCTCATAGCATCCAAGGAACGTATCACCTGTCAAACTTTCTGCAGGAACTGGCCTTAGAAAAAGCACTCAATAAATCAGAAGCGGTCATACCACTTACTAAAATTGAAGAGGCTCCTACTCAACGGATCTCTAGGATGATTAGAGACTATTTTTGGGATGACCTTACTCGAACAATAGATAAAGAAGGTATTGCCGCCATCCTCCAAGATGAAAAAGCGTCAGATAGCGTGCAACGAATCTATGTTCCCGCAACAGACGCTATAGGAATTGCATATTTTGAAGCACTTAAATCTCATTTTCCTAAACTTGAAGTCGTCAAACTACCAACCGATATATCACCCGACTATGTCAAGTCCATAAATAAAACACCAGGCATTCTTGCGCTTGCAATTCACAAGCAAAAAGGAGTTCCTTTTGTGGTTCCTGGAGGGCGTTTCAACGAGATGTATGGTTGGGATAGTTATTTTGAAGGTGTAGGGCTATTATTAGATGGTCGTATCGATCTGGCAAAAGGCATGGTAGACAACTTTTGCTATCAAATTGAGCATTACGGCAAAATATTAAATGCCAATCGCTCCTATTACCTCACGCGAACCCAGCCTCCATTTTTGACCTCTTTTATTAGAGAAGTATTTGAAGCCGATCCTTCCATTGGAAAGGAGTGGCTAACTAAGGTTTTGTCTACTGCTATTTTAGAATATGAAACGGTTTGGATGTTAGCTGGACAACGCTTGACCGAAAATGGTCTCAATAGGTATTATGCGCAAGGCATAGGAATCCCTCCAGAAACTGAAGACGGGCATTTTGAAGATGTTTTAAATTCCTACGCCATCAAGCATGAGCTTAATGTGGAGGAATTTACAGAAAGCTATCAATCGGGAGCGATACAAGAACCCGAACTTGATATGTACTTCACACATGATCGAAGCTTGCGCGAAAGCGGACACGATACGTCTTGGCGTCTCGATAACCGCTGTGCACATCTCAACGTAGTCGATCTTAATAGTTTACTCTATAAATACGAAACAGATATCGCCTATCTCATCGAAACCTATTTTGAGGGTAATTTTCAAAATAGTACAAATGACGATTGGATACAAAAAGCCGAGCGTCGAAAGGGCTTAATGAATACTTACTTATGGAAAAAGGAAGCGGGACAGTGGTTTGACTACAATTTCGCGAAAGCGGAACCCTCAGACTTCGAAAGTGCCTCTAATTATTTTCCGTTATGGGCGGGACTTTGCGATTCTGATCAAGCATTAAAAATGGTGGTCAACTTGTTTAGCCAACTCAAAGAAAAGGGCGGTATTGCAGGAAGTTCGGAGGCGATGCATGCAAAAGTTCCAGAAGGAGCTGCGCAGCGACAATGGGACTATCCTAATGGCTGGGCGCCTCATCAAATGATGATTTGGCGTGGATTGCTAGACTATGGTTTTGCAAGAGAAGCACAGGAATTGGTTTATCGATGGCTGTGGATGATAACTCGTAATGCTGTAGACTATAATGGGACGATTCCAGAGAAATATGATGTGGTGGCTTGTACCCATAAAGTGTATGCCGAATATGGCAATGTAGGTACTGAGTTTGACTATATCTCCACTAGCGGTTTTGGATGGATGAATGCTAGTTATCAATACGGATTATCCATTCTGAATGCCGAACTTCGTAATAAATTAGACCAATTGATAGATCCAGACACAATGTTTGGTTCCTAAAGAGAATTAAAAAATAGCTACGGAATGTGGTTGAATGGTGATAGATATAGCAAGACAACATTCATTAAAAAAACTTACTAGAGTGAAAAAGACAATAGATATATGCTGTGTTGGAGAAGTCTTAATTGACTTCATTGGGCATCAAATGGATGCTCGCATAGAGAGCACAAAAGATTACCATCGTTTTTTAGGAGGTAGCCCAACGAATGTAGCCATGAATATGGCGAGACTAGGTATGGATGTTCGTCTCGCTAGTACGATAGGTGATGATGGTTTTGGCGACTATGTCAAAGTGAAGTTAAGTGAGAATAGAGTGCCTCTTACATATGTGCGTACCGAAGATGTTCAGCCCACCTCTGTGATTTTTGTCTCTAAAACATCTGGAACGCCCGATTTTATACCATATCGTCATGCCGACATGATGATAATGAAAAATCAGCTTCCATCAGCAATGCTCGCGAATACCAAAATATTTCATACGACTGCATTTGCGCTGAGTAAGAATCCTGCACGCACAACCATATTAGAAAAAGCCAAAGAAGCCTTCGATCTGGGTTGCGCCTTGAGTATTGATATTAATTATTCTCCTCGTATTTGGCCAGATAGAGCTAAGGCAATGGAAACTATAAAGGCGTATTGTCAGTATAATCCACTTATTAAAATAAGTGAAGATGATATGGAACGCTTGTTTGATCAACAGTTAACACACGAAGAAATTTTCACCTTTTTTCACGATCACCTCAAGGTAGATTTAGTATGTCTTACCATGGGGAGTAAAGGGGTTACGCTTTCGCGAAAAGCGGAAAAACCAGGAGGAGAGCATACAAAAATATCACTTCCCGCCCAACGAGTTGAGGAAATTATGGACGCTACTGGAGCAGGCGATGCCTTTTGGAGCGGCTTCTTATTTGCCTATGCCAAAGATTTCGAAATGGAGCGTTGTCTTAAAATTGCCTTGTCCTTAGCAGCTATCAAATTGCAGAATGTAGGACGCCTCCCACAAAATGTAGATTTAATCAACAAATTATTACAAATTAGTTAGTAGTCATTTTATGATTTTAGGCGTCAAAGAGCGCTTTATATATCTTATTTTTGCTAGTCAATATCATCATATTTCCAACCTATGAATAATAAAAAAAGATTACAAGCACTTCTATATCATGCCAAGCCTAGACCTGGAAAGATAGAAGTTATTCCTACTAAGAAATATTCATCTCAGCGAGATTTAGCATTGGCGTATTCTCCAGGGGTTGCAGAACCTTGTCTCGAGATTGCAAAGAATGTAGAAAACGTTTATAAGTATACGGCTAAAGGAAATTTAGTAGCGGTAATAAGTAATGGTACTGCTGTTTTAGGTTTAGGAGATATTGGACCTGAAGCCTCTAAACCTGTAATGGAAGGAAAGGGGTTGCTCTTTAAAATTTTTGCAGGAATTGATGTCTTTGATATTGAAGTAGATACTAAAGATGTGGATGCCTTTGTAGAAACTGTGAAGAATATAGCGCCCACCTTTGGCGGGATTAATTTAGAAGATATTTCTGCACCAGCAGCTTTTGAAATAGAGCGCCGACTCAAAGAAGAATTGGACATACCGGTGATGCATGATGACCAGCATGGAACGGCAATTATTAGTGCCGCAGCCTTGCTCAACGCTTTGGAGATCGCAGAAAAAAACATTGAAGACGTACGTATAGTTATTAGTGGTGCGGGAGCAGCGGCTGTTTCTTGTACCCGTTTGTATAAAGCTTTTGGAGCTCGAGGCGAAAATATCGTCATGCTCGATAGTAAAGGAGTCATTCGTTTAGACCGAGAGGTACTTTCTAAAGAGAAAGAAGAATTTGCGAGTGCACGTAAAATAAATACTTTAGAGGAAGCGATGAAAGACGCCGATGTCTTTGTCGGACTCTCTATCGCAGATATTGTATCTCAAGATATGATACGTAGTATGGCTAATAATCCTATCGTTTTTGCTATGGCAAACC
Organism: uncultured bacterium; assembly: GCA_963974305.1. GTDB lineage: Bacteria > Bacteroidota > Bacteroidia > Flavobacteriales > Flavobacteriaceae > Dokdonia. Next base: position 28,662 of record CAXBCS010000010.1, on the reverse strand, counting down.
CAGATCCAGAAATTCGATATAGTTTGGCTATCGAGGCTCGAAAGGATATTATAATGGCCACAGGGCGTTCAGACCATCCTAATCAGGTAAACAATGTCCTTGGTTTTCCTTTTATTTTTAGAGGAGCCTTAGATGTGCGAGCAACTGCAATCAATGAAGCTATGAAAATGGCAGCAGTAAAAGCTTTGGCTTCCTTGGCTAAAGAAGCGGTGCCAGAGCAAGTAAATATCGCTTATGGAGAAACTCGTTTTGCGTTCGGAAAAGATTATATCATTCCAAAACCTTTTGATCCAAGACTTATCACTACTGTACCTCCAGCGGTTGCAAAGGCTGCAATGGAAAGTGGTGTGGCATTAGAACCTATTGAAGATTGGGAAAAATACAACGATGAGCTACTTGATCGTTTAGGAGCAGATAATAAAATAGTGAGATTATTACTGGATCGCGCACGACTCAATCCAAAACGAATTGTCTTTGCCGAATCTGATCAGCTTGATGTTTTAAAAGCTGCACAAATTGTCCATGAAGAAGGCATTGCCATTCCGGTGTTGTTAGGAAATAGAGATGTCATATTAGAGCTTAAGGAAGAATTAGACTTTGATGCAGATGTTGAAATAATAGATCCAAAATCTGCTGAAGAGGTAGAACACGTGAATAAATATGCTGAGGTATACTGGAAGGCACGCAAGCGTAAAGGAATTACTCTTTTTGAGGCTAAGAAATTGCTGAGACAGCGAGATTATTTTGCAGCTATGATGGTAAGTGAAGGAGATGCAGACGGAATGCTCTCTGGGCATAGTCGTAGTTATCCATCGGTTATTAAGCCTGTTCTGGAAGTGATTGGACCTGCAAAAGGAGTGCGTAAAGTTGCTGCTTGTAACTTGATGATTACTTCTCGTGGCCCATTATTCTTGGCAGATACTTCTATAAATATTGATCCAACGGCAAAGGAATTGGCTAAAATTGCTCAAATGACCGCTACTGCCGTAAAGATGTTTGGTATGGAGCCTGTGGTTGCAATGACGAGTTATGCAAACTTTGGATCATCTTCCAATGAAAAGGCAACAAAGGTTGGCGAGGCTGTTGCCTATTTACATAGATATTATCCTGATTTGATAGTAGATGGAGAAGTGCAAGCAGATTTTGCGCTTAACAAGGAGATGTTACAGTCTAAGTTTCCATTTTCTAAACTCGCTGGCAAGAAAGTAAATACACTTGTATTTTCTAATATCGATAGTGCTAACATCACTTATAAAATGATAAAAGAGCTGGAAAAGGCAGACAATATTGGGCCTATTATGCTGGGAATGCGCAAACCAGTGCATGTTTTGCAATTGGGAGCTAGTGTAGATGAAATGGTTCACATGGCTGCAATCACTGTAATTGATGCTCAAAAGAAAGAAAAACACGGAATGTAGGACTTCAAAATCCTTGTGAAGGGGGATTTGGTTATGGTTACTTTACAAGGATGAAAATGGGAAAAATGGAATAACTAATCATGGTCAGAGTAGGAATGTAAAGGCCGCTAATTCCTCTCGTAGAATAGGTGCTTCCATGAGTTTATTTTTATTACATTTACGCCCTTAACTTTTTATTAAAATATGATTACCCATATAAGCGGAAGACTTGTTGAAAAAAATCCGACGAATGTAGTTATAGACTGCAATGGGGTAGGTTACTTTATTCATATCTCCTTACATACATTTTCATTACTACCTGAAGAGGAAGCCTTGCGTTTATATACGCATCTTCAGGTGAAGGAAGACAGCCAGACACTCTTCGGGTTTATGGAGAAAATGGAGAGAGATATTTTTAGATTACTTTTATCAGTATCTGGAATTGGAGCGAGCACAGCTAGAACGATGCTTTCTTCATTGCATCCAGATCAAATTAAACAGGCGATTGCTACTAATGACGTGGCAACAATACAGGGTATCAAGGGTATAGGCGCTAAAACGGCGCAGCGCGTGATACTTGACCTGAAAGATAAGATTTTAAAAGTGTTTGATGGAGACTTGATTTCTGCGGTTCAAAGCAATACCAGCAAGGAAGAAGCGTTATCAGCATTAGAGACTTTAGGCTTTGCTCGCAAGCAGGCTGAAAAGGTATGCTCAAGTATATTGAAAAACGAACCAAATGCCAGTGTGGAAACACTCATTAAGGAGGCATTAAAAAAACTGTAATAACATTTTGGGGACAAATTATTACTCGATTTTACGTAAGACTATTAGCGCATGTTGCGTTTTCTTTTTTCTAGGTACTGTAGCCGTATTTGGTCAGGATGATGAGCAAAACACTACTGATCAAGATTCGACGAAAACAGGATTTACCATGGGTAGACTAGAGCTACCAGATCCCAATAGTATCGAATCAAAATATACCTATGATCCCATCCTAGATCGCTACATCTACACTCAGCAATTAGGTAGTTTCAATATCACTTACCCTTTAATCCTTACCCCAGAAGAGTATGAGCGTCGCGTACGTGATGAGGAAATGAAGAAATACTTCAAAGAAAAGGTAGCAGCTTTGGACGGGAAGACAGATGATGGGATAGGCGGTCAAAAGAATTTGCTTCCAAATTTCTATGTAAAATCAGAACTCTTTCAATCTATTTTTGGCGGAGACTCAATATCACTTATACCTCAAGGGTCTGTAGAGATGGACCTTGGTTTGTTGTATACAAAACAGGATAATCCTTCCCTATCACCACGTAGTAGAAGTAACTTCAGTTTCGACTTTGATCAACGTATTAGCTTAAGCCTTTTAGGAAAGGTAGGAGAACGTCTACAAATTACTGCCAATTATGATACAGAATCGACCTTTGATTTTCAGAATCAGATAAAATTAGAATACACGCCTACCGAAGACGATATCATTCAAAAGATTGAGATTGGTAATATCAGTATGCCACTCAATAGTGCCTTGATTCAAGGATCTCAGAGTTTATTTGGTGTTAAAACGGAATTGCAATTTGGGAAAACAAGAATTACAGCCGCTTTTTCTGAGAGTAGGTCTCAACAAAATACTGTTACTGCCGAGGGTGGTGCAACGGTTCAAGACTTTGAGGTGTTTGCCTTAGACTACGATGAAGATCGTCACTTCTTTTTGGCTCAGTATTTTAGGGATACTTATAATTCCTCTTTGGCCAATTACCCTTTTATCAATTCTAATATTCAGATTACCAGACTTGAGGTGTGGGTTACCAATAGGCAAAATCAAACAACGAATGCTCGTAATATAGTAGCTATTCAAGATATTGGAGAATCAGATCCAGCAAACATTGGTCTTGATTTTCCGCCTTCAGGCTTTTTAAATAACGGCCCAGGTGCTTTTCCAGATAACAAAAACAATGATTTCAACCCTTTTGGCATAGATAACCCTTCGATCCAATCTGTGCTTACTAATGACATTCGTGACATTGCAAGTGTACAACAAGGTTTTGGTGGAGTACAAGTTAATGATGGAGTTGATTATGTGCTCCTCGAGAATGCACGTAAATTAGAATTAAACCAATATAGCTACAATGCCCGTTTAGGATACCTTTCTTTAAGTCAGCGATTAAGTAATGACGAAGTCCTAGGGGTAGCTTTTCAGTATACAGTCAACGGACAAGTTTTCCAAGTAGGAGAATTTGCAAACGACGGTATCGAAGCAACCACTGGTGATCGCGCCGATGTTAATAATAATGGTGTGCCCGATGAGGTAGATGTTGCCTTTGTAGGTGGAGCTGATGTCGATGGAGATAGTATTACAGATTCTGCAGATGCTAGTATCAATGGTCAGAATTTCGGACAAGATAGAGATGGAAATGGTATTAAAGATAGCGTAATTCCAGCAGGACAAATTGGTAGTCCGCAAAACTTAGTCGTCAAGATGCTTAAAAGTAACTTGACTAATGTAAGCGAGCCGGTTTGGGATTTGATGATGAAAAACATCTATCCTTTAGGTGCTTTCAACTTGGAGCAAGAAGGATTTCGTATGAATATTGTCTATTCAGATCCTTCACCATTGAATTACTTATCGCAAGTGGGTGCTGATCCCCTACCAGAGGATGTTGCTAATACTTCGCTTTTAAGAGTCTTCAACTTAGATAGACTTACCACTTTTGGCGATCCGCAAGTTGGAGGAGATGGATTCTTTGATTTTGTACCAGGAACTACAGTCCGCGTAGAAAACGGAAGTATCATCTTTACCTCGGTTGAACCATTTGGGGAATACCTATTTGATAAATTAAGGAACAATCCATCAGAACAATATGACGATGGAGCAGACAGTTCAGATTCAGAATTAGGAACCTATAACTCTAACCAGAGGGAGTACGTATACAAAACACTCTATAGTTCTACCAAGACGATTGCAAGAGACAATGCAGAGAAAAATAAATTTTTACTGAAAGGACGTTATAAGTCAACAGCTGAGCAGGGTATTCCTCTGGGAGCCTTTAATGTGCCTCAAGGATCTGTAACTGTAAGAGCAGGAGGACGTTTATTAGTAGAAGGATTAGATTATACAGTAAACTACCAGTTGGGGCGTGTGATTATTTTGGATAAATCACTAGAAGCTTCTGGAATTCCAATTTCGGCACAGGTAGAAAACAATGCTACTTTTGGACAGCAAAACAAACGTTTTACTGGAATTAATGTTGAGCATACCTTCAATGAGAACTTTATTATTGGTGGAACTTATTTAAATATGAGTGAACGGCCGTTAACGCAAAAAGCGACTTATAGTTACGAGCCAATTAATAATACGATTTTTGGCTTGAATGCGAGTTACTCTACAGAGGTTCCATTCTTGACAAGATTAGCAAATAAACTCCCTAATATTGATACTGATGCTCCTTCTAATTTCTCAATTCGAGGAGAAATGGCCTATCTACTGCCAGGGCAGCCTAAAGGCACCGATTTTAACGGGGAGGCCACCTCTTATGTAGATGATTTCGAAGGTTCACAAACAAATATTGATGTTAGTTCGCCACTACAATGGTATCTCTCATCTGCACCTGTAAATTTTGGAGGAGAATTGAGTAATCAAACATTAGAGACTGGGTACCGTCGTTCTAAAATCGCTTGGTATACTATTGATCCTGTCTTTTATAATTCCCAACGTCCAGGAGATATTTCAGATAATGATTTATCTAGTTTTGCTACCCGTCGTGTATTCCGAAGTGAAATTTTCCCTCAACAAGATATAGTTGCTGGTCAGCCTCAGGCATTATTTACCTTGGATTTAGCATATTTCCCTGAAGAACGTGGAGCATACAACTATAACCCAACTGTAACAGATGGGATTGTAGATAATCCTCGTCAAAACTTTGGAGGGATTATGCGTCAATTGACATCTACCGATTTTGAACAATCCAATGTCGAGTTCATTGAATTCTGGTTGATGGACCCATTTATCTACGATGAAAATGCTGGAAATACAGGAGGTAAGCTTACCATTAACTTAGGAAGTATCTCAGAGGACATTCTTAAAGATGGTCGTAAACAATATGAAAACGGACTTCCAGGTAATGGAACTAATGAAGATACATCTCCTACGATCTGGGGGAAGGTTCCGACCAATCAATCTTTAGTGTATGCTTTTGATAGTGAAGGGCAAGCCCGTACTAATCAAGATATTGGTTATGATGGCTTGACAGATGCTCAAGAGGCAGACGAATTTCCTGCCTTTGCAGGTTTTCCTGATCCAGCGGGTGATAACTATGATTACTTTTTGAACGCAAGTGGAGGTATCATTGAGCGATATAAGCAATATAACGGACAACAAGGAAATAGTCCTGTAGATGTAGGGCAAACAAATAGAGGTTCTACAACTTTTCCTGATATTGAGGATGTAAACCGAGATAATACCATGAATACGGTTGATTCGTATTTTGAGTATGAGATTGAGATTACACCTCAGAGTTTAGATATTTCTAATGAGTTTGTAAGTGATGTCCGTGAGTTACAAGTAACGACTCAAAATAACGCAACTATTCCTGTACGATGGCTACAGTTTAGAATTCCAATTAGTCAAGCAACAAGCGAAATTAACAGCCCAAACCTAAGAGCCGTTCGATTTATGCGTTTGTTTATGAATGATTTTGCTGATGAAACAGTGCTGCGATTTGGTACCCTAGATTTAGTACGTGGAGATTATAGACGCTATGTTCAAACTTTGGATGTTGATCAGTCAGATCCTGCAATGGAAAATACGCTCTTTGAAGTAGCTGCCGTAAATATTGAGGCAAATGAAAATAGAACGCCTATTCCTTATGTATTACCTCCGGGAGTGCAAAGAGAGCGATTGAATAATAACAATAATAACATTCGTCAGAATGAGCAATCTATGTCGATTCGAGTTCAAGATTTGGAAGGACAAGATGCACGTGGGGTTTATAAGAACTTTAGACTAGACATGCGACAGTATAAGCGTCTTGAAATGTTCTTACATGCAGAGCAGTTTGATGCAAATACCATTTTAGATGATAACGAAATGGTAGCATTTATTCGTATGGGTACTGATATAACGGAGAACTTTTATCAGGTTGAAGTTCCTCTTACCTTAACGCCTTTTGGAACGGCTGCTGCGAGCGGAGTTTGGCCAGAACTAAATAATTTAGAACTTCCATTGGAACTTCTACAAACGATAAAAGCCAAGGTAAATGGGGGTGATCTAAGCCCTGATGGCAACGGAATTACATTCTTCGATGCCAATGGAGATCTTATCTCTAATCCTGAAAATACCGGCTATACCTCAGGCGAGATCCGAGTGGGTATGAAAGGGCTTCCAAGTTTTGGAGATATCCGAACTATCATGTTGGGTGTTAAAAATGGAAACGCAAAAGACGGACAGACAATTGAAGGTGAAGTTTGGTTTAACGAACTTCGATTGACCGAGTTGAATAATAGTGGAGGTTGGGCAGCTATCCTTAATATGGATGCAAATATCGCCGATTTTGCTACTGTTTCTGCCACAGGACGTCAAAGTACTGCTGGTTTTGGAGGTGTTGAACAAGGGCCTAATGAGCGAAGTCGTGAAGATGTACAGCAATATGATGTAGTTACCAATGTCAATCTAGGACAGTTGTTGCCGAAAAAGTGGGGTATTAATCTTCCATTTAACTATGCGATTGGGGAAGAGGTTATTACACCCTTATACGATCCAGAATTTAAGGATATTGAGTTAGAGACAAGCTTAGCAAATGCTGAAGACGCAGCAGAAAGGGCTCAAATTGAAGGGCAGTCTATAGACTACACTAGAAGAAAAAGTATAAACTTTATCGGAGTGCGTAAAGACCGAACAGGGGATTCTAAGCCTCAGTTTTATGATGTAGAAAACTTTACACTGTCGTATTCATACAATCAAACAGATCATAAAGATTTTGAAATCGAACAATCGAGAGATCAGAACTTAAGAGCCGGAGCCGTTTATAATTATGCATTCCAGTCTAAGCCTTACGAGCCATTTAAGAAAAATGACTCTTTATTTACTGGGAGATACTGGAAATTCTTAAAAGACTTTAATGTCAATTATCTGCCTACCAATGTATCGGTTAACTCGAATATTACGAGACAGTACAATAGACTAACATTTAGAGATCTTGAGATTGCAGATGATGGGATTCAAATTCCGAAGTTGTATCAACGTAATTATCTTTTCGATTGGGCTTATAGTGTGAATTTCCCAATTACTAAGTCTTTAAGGGTTAATTATAATATGGATCACAAACGTGTGGTTCGAAATTATTTGGGGGATGAAGGCGAGCCTTTGTTTCTTGGGCAGGACGAGTTTGGAAGGCAGACAGAATTGGATGGTTTTGGATTGTATAGTGGTCTTTTCGATATTGGGACGCCTAATACACACTTCCAAACGTTACAAGCAAACTACACCTTACCCTTTGATAAGTTTCCTTTCTTAGATTGGATCAAGGCAGAGTATTCTTATACAGCCAATTTTACATGGCAACGTGGATCGCAGCAATTTGCTGTTCTGGAAGATATACCAGACCTAGGAAATTATATAGAAAATGGAAATACCCATGCGATTAATGGAACTTTAGATATGGAAAACCTTTACAAATATGTAGGGTTGACCAAAAAGAAAAAAGGCCGTGTTCGTAAAGGTTCAAGTAAAGCCGATCGTAGCAAAGGTTTACCGTCTGCCGATGATGAAGGAGATTCAAAAGGAAGAGGTCAAGAAGACGACAAAGGAAGAGCGCAACTTGGACCAGCAGGTGGTGGTGCAGGAGCAGCCGGTCAGGATACAGGAACTACCAAAGGCTTAAGTGGAGCTGATAGAGCTCTCAATTCGGGAATAGGTTTATTAACAGCGATCAAAAGAGTTCAGTTTAATTATCAAGAAGATAATGGTATTTCATTGCCAGGTTATACACAAAGTGTAGGGTTTGCTGGAACCATAAGACCTACAGCTGGCTTTGTTTTTGGTAGCCAAGCAGAAGTTCGCGAACTAGCAGCTCGTAATGGTTGGTTGACCTTGTATCAAGAATTCAACGAGCAGTATCGTGAAGTTGAAACAAGAAGGCTTGATGGACAAATTCGTATTGGGTTGATTCCTGATTTAGATATTGATGTTAATTTTAATCGTATCTATCAAGAGAATTATGCAGAAAACTATCGCGTCGATCCTACGAGCTTACAATATGAATCTTTGACGGGGAATGTATTTGGAAACTTTAATATTTCTACCTTATTAATAGGTACTGCCTTTAGCAAGAGTACTGCTGAGGTTTCTGATGCTTTTAATCAGTTTAGAGAAAACAGATTGGTTATAGCAGAACGATTGGCTACTAAATTTTATGGAGGTACTGATTTTCCTAGAGATGAAAACGGATATCCTGTAGGTTTTGGAAGAACCAATCAATCGGTATTGTTACCTGCCTTTGTATCTGCATACACTGGTGGAGATGCCAAAGGGACGAAGTTAGGTCCATTGCGTGATATTCCTTTACCTAACTGGAATATCAAGTATACAGGTTTGATGAAAATTCCATGGTTTAAAAAGCAATTCAAGCGTTTCTCTGTACAACATGGATATACTGCTGGCTATACCATTAATCAGTTTAACACAAATCTTGCTTATAATCGAGATACCGATGGCAGTCCAGATACAGCTCAAACCGATCAAGCTGGCAATTTCTTAAATAGAAATTTATATAGCACCGTGACTTTAACAGAGCAGTTTTCTCCATTAATTCGTTTGGATTTTGAGATGAAAAATTCAGTGAAGATTCTTGCTGAGATAAAGCGCGATCGCGCCTTAGGGTTGAGTTTTGACAATAATTTATTGACCGAAATTAGCGGGGATGAATATATATTAGGATTGGGTTATAGAATTAAAGATTTAACCTTTGCTACTAATTTTGGTGGGAAGCGTACCATCATGAAAAGTGATTTAAATTTCAAAGCAGATTTCTCTCTCCGTCGTAACGAAACCGTGATTCGATACTTAGATATTGATAATAGTCAGACTACGGCTGGACAAGACTTATATGGTTTGAGATTCACCGCAGATTATGCGCTGAGTAAAAACTTAACCGCTTTGTTCTTTTACGATCATACATTCTCAACCTTTAAAATATCAACGGCCTTTCCGCAAACGACGATTCGTTCTGGATTTACTCTACGATATAATTTTGGTAACTAATTAAGGAGATGAATAGCGCTTTCCTACCGTCCGGTAGGCGGGCGCGAACCTGCCTGTCGGCAGACAGGAGCGAATAGTTAAAAATAATAAACCATATATAACACTATTACAATGAGCATACCTGTAGAACTTAAGTACACAAAAGACCACGAATGGGTGCGTCTAGAAGGCAATGTAGCAACAGTGGGAATTACACAATTTGCACAGGGCGAACTAGGAGATATCGTATACGTTGAGGTCGAAACGATTGATGAAACCTTAGCAAAAGATGAGGTTTTCGGAACTGTGGAAGCTGTGAAGACGGTTTCTGATTTGTTTTTGCCATTATCTGGTGAGATCATAGCTTTTAATGAGGCTCTTGAAGATGCTCCTGAAACAGTAAACTCTGATCCATATGGAGATGGTTGGATGATCAAAATTGAGATGAATACTCCTGAAGAAGTAGACGGACTTTTAGATGCAGCGGCCTATGGCGAGCTCATTGGTGCGTAAAAGTATACTGCTAGTAGCTATAGTTTATACTGTAGCACTAACTATAGGTTCCTTAATAAAACCTGTGCAGTTTGTAGAAAATCCTTTTCAATTTATGGATAAGCTCTTGCATGCAGGAGCTTATTTCGGTTTATCACTTCTGTGGATCGTCGCTTTTTTATTCTTCGATTGGATCATTCTCAGGCTTCAATCTTTTTCAAGAGTGGGTAATGCAATTCTTTTTGTAAGTGTAACTGCAATAGTCTATGGCATTATTATTGAGGTACTTCAAGGAACGATGACTTCGTATAGAACTCCTGATGGATGGGATATTTTGGCCAATACTACAGGTGTTTTTTTGGCTGTTCTACTCTGTAGTCTATTTATTAACAAACTTGAGCAGCTAAAATTGAACTTTTAGTTTTATTTTAGTTGAATAATTACTTATTTTAGCTCACCTTATAAAAACAATTATGGAACTTAAGAAAAATCCTAAAGCAGATCTGACCAAGAGAAGCTTGCTGTTCTTTCAGCTAGGACTTATTCTAGTGTTGGCTCTTACTTACTTTGTAATTGAGAACAAGACTTACGATAAGGACGCTAATGCCTACGATCTTGCAAGTGCTGATGACCTTGATGAAGACATTCCAATCGTAATGGCAACACCACCACCACCTCCACCGCCACCACCGCCACCACCACCGGCGCCGGAAATCATTGAGGTAGTAGAGGATGAGGAAGAGATTGAAGAAACCGTAATTGAATCTACTGAAACTTCTGTAGACGAGGAAATCGTTGAAGTTGAAGAAGTTGAAGTAGTTGAAGAAGAAGAAGAAATTGCAGATGTACCATTTGCAGTGATCGAGAATGTGCCGATTTTTCCTGGATGTGAGTCTATGAAAAATAACGACCAGCGTAAAGCTTGTATGAGTGAAAAGGTTAGTAAACTCGTAAATAAGAAATTTAATACAGAGCTTGGAGGCGAGCTTGGATTAAGTGGTATTAATAAGATTTTTGTTCAATTTAAAATTGACAAAAATGGAAATATCACAAATATCCGTTCTCGTGCACCACACCCACGTCTTCAAAAGGAAGCAGAGCGTGTAATCAAGTTGTTGCCTAAGATGACTCCTGGGAAACAACGTGGTAAGCCAGTTGGAGTATTGTACTCTCTACCTATTACTTTTAAGGTAGAAGACTAAGAATTTATCTTCCATTATGTAGAAATCCCGATTGCAATTGCAGTCGGGATTTCTTTTTGTGGTATGCTTGTTGAAGTGCTTTAAAAATTGTTCAACATTTTTAAAACCTTTTCTTATGAAAGAATCAAAAGAAGTTAAGGACGTTCGCCAAAACGTGCCTAACACAACAACACGCAAACACGAGGTAAATTTACGAAGAAATCGCACACTGCATTTTCAGATTGGATTAATCTTAACACTAATTGCCGCGATCACCCTGTTAGAATTGAAAACGCCAACAGTCGCTATGGTCGATTACAGTAGTTTTGACGACGAACCCAGGGAGTATGCATTAGAAGTACAACTTGATGTAGTAAAACCTAAACAAGAGAAGGTCTTTCGACAATCGGAGCCAGAACCTTTCTTGGATAAAGTAGAATTGGTAGAGGATGATGTCGAACTTTTGAAAGAGGTCATCGAACTTCCAGCACAAGACAATTCAGATCCTATTGTAGCGGTAGATTCAGTGCCCGTCGTTGAGGATCCAGAAGGGCCTGAAGATATTGAAGATGTAGACTTTATAAAAGTTGAAGAAGTCCCTGTATATCCTGGTTGTGAAGGCTTGGATTCTAATATAGCACGCAGGGATTGTATGACCTCTAAAATACATAAGCTTGTCAGTCGAAAATTCAATCCAGATGTTGCAGTCGATGCCGGAATCTCTGGTAAGACACGTATCTCTGTAGAGTTTCGCATAGACAAAAACGGCGATGTAACGCAAGTTCGCTCACGTGCACAACATCCAAAACTTGAAAAGGAAGCTGCTAGAGTAGTACATCTAATTCCAAAAATGACACCAGGGAAACAACGCAATGTTCCTGTTGGAGTGATCTACAATCTTCCTATTCGATTGAATTTGGAATAACATAGGTCAATAAATCGCCCAAAGAACCCGTTACATGAATTGTGTAATGGGGTTCTTTACGTTTTAGCTTCGCCAACTTTTGACTATCTTTCGCACAGAAATGCACTACTCCTACATTATGCAAAAAACTAGTATCCTACTTCTCAGTTTATTCTTAAGTATATCATCTATAGCACAGGTTACACTTAGTGACTTTGAAAAATATCCCGTCTTTCCAGACTGTGAGTCTACTCCAATAGCTCAACTGCCTAATTGCTTTAATCAAACCTTGATTTCCTTTGTGGTAGATACGTTTAAGATGCCAGCAAAGGTGGATGAAGAGAGCTATAAAGGTCAAATGGTTGTACTCTTTGAGGTGACCAAAGAAGGAAAATTTAAAGTGCTTCATACCGAAGCTGTGTATCAAGAATTGAAGGATGAAGTTGATTCTGTATTTGGAAAACTTCCTCTAGTAAAACCCGCTACTTATAACTCAGAGCCAACTTTCATGCAGTTTACAATGCCAATAAAGATTCCGCTTTCGCGAAATGTGATTGGTGATTACAAAATTGAAGATGAAAAGAAGAAGGTGACTTCTTCCACGAAAGCGAAACCCACTACCGAAGAAAATCCAATGCAAGCCGAATATGACCGGATTCAAAACCAGGACTATGAACCTAGCAATGCATATACAAGTCAGCTAAATATTCCTTTTTCTCACCAAGTATATAGCCGTTTTGACGCTCAGTTGAATGCAGTGGGAACCAACAGCCATACGGGAAGTAAACCCTATTTGTATTCAACCGTAAATCCTTATTATAATTTTGAGGAAAAAGCAGCCGAACTATCTAAGAATAAATCATCTTGGTTAGGACGTAAGTTTTTTGACGAACATATGCTGCGCATTCAAGGAGAAGGGTATTGGTTTACCCTAGACCCAGCCGCCGATATTCAACTCGGTTATGAAACTGATGAACTTAAGGAAGACTCTTATACCTATAATAATACGAGGGCTGTCTTTGTACAAGGAGGACTCGGAAAGAAGCTTAATTTCTTTGCCGCTGTTTATGAAAGTCAAGGACGTTTTGCTCAATATTTTAATGACTTTGCTAGATCTATTGCACCTGATGGTGGAAATCCAGCTATTATACCTGGTCGCGGAATTGCTAAAGAAGGAAGAAATGGGGACTTTGATTACCCAGCTGCTGAAGGATATGTGTCTTATTCACCAAACAAAATTTTCAACATCCAGTTGGGACATGGCAAACAATTTATAGGAGATGGATACCGCTCTTTACTATTGAGTGATAATGCTAGCTATTTTCCATATATAAAATTAAACACAACTTTCTGGAAGATAAAGTATAGCAATACTTGGACATCTTTACGTGATGTGCGTCCTGAAGTTACAGAGGATGGCTCCTTTAGAGCGAAGTATATGGCAAATCATTATCTGAGTTATAATGTGTCGAAAAGATTAAATATCGGTCTTTTTGAGTCGGTGATATGGGAAAATGATAATGGTCGTGGTTTTGATTTTAATTACCTCAATCCGATCATCTTTTTTAGAGCTATCGAATTTTCAACGGGGTCACGAGGCGGTAATGCCTTAATTGGCTTGACAGGGAAATATAAATTTTCAAGCAACATTAACGCCTACGCACAAGTGGTTATAGACGAATTCTCTGGAGCTGATGTCTTTGGAGGAAATAAAAGTTACAAGAACAAACAAGGTTTTCAAGTAGGGGCAAAGTATTACAATGCTTTTAATGTGCCTCGTTTGACCCTACAGATGGAATACAATCAAGTAAGGCCATATGTATACTCCAATAACGAAATACAGTTAAACTACGGCCATAATAATCAATCCTTAGCACATCAATGGGGAGCTAATTTTAAAGAGGCTATCGTAATTGCTCGCTACGAACAAAAGCGTTGGTATGGAAGTGCAAAGGTGGTATTAGGAACACGTGGAGCCGAAATAGGAGATATTACAGATGTCTACTACGGAGGAAATATCTATGGGAATGATGAAAACCGCCCAAGTGATGAAGGAATAGAATTTTTTCAAGGGAATAAGGTGGAATCATTATATGCCGACCTAGAGCTTGGATACCTTATTAATCCAGCGACCAACTTAAAGGTCTTTGTCAATCCAATTTACAGAGATTTTAAAGCAGCGACACAAACAGAGGCTACTTTTGATACGAGTACTCTATGGGTTAACATAGGATTCAGAACTGACTTATTCAATTGGTATTACGATTATTAAATCCTTCAATTATCTAAACGACGAAGTAGGTATTGACCTTTAGGGGATGAAAGGCACACTCAAAACATGCTGGGGGAGCAAATTTTATAGCCAACCTACAACGCCGTATCATAGATAATGTTTTGTATTAAAAATGTGGTGTTCTTAAAAGTAATTGTTCTCATATATTATTGAATACTAAATGATTATAGCTATTTGTCGGGTGATTTAACCTTACATTTCGGTCATAGGTGTTAAATGTTTGGTAAAACAAAAAAGCAGCCCCTTGAGGAGCTGCTTTTTAAAAATATATACTTTGTATTTACTAGTCAGTCAAAGAAACGGTTAGGCCGTTATCGTCTTTTGTCACGGTTGCCACGCCTATCTTAGTAAGGCCTTTAATTCCTTTGTCCCAGCCTTTATTGCTCAATCCTGATGCAGTTTTTAAGGCTCCCAGTTCCATGGAGGTTTCTTTTTTCAAGATGTCGTATATCGCTTTCTCATTGTCTGAAAGCTCTAAAGCCTTCTTCTCAGGCTTCATTTGAGGAAAAAATAGTACTTCTTGAATGGATTGATTATTTGTTAAAAACATGATCAAGCGATCCATTCCAATACCCATCCCTGATGTTGGCGGCATTCCGTATTCTAAGGCTCGCAGGAAGTCGTAATCGATAGAGGCTGTTGCTTCGTCATCTCCACGTTCTGCAAGTTTCATTTGGGCTTCAAAACGTTCTCTTTGGTCAATAGGGTCATTGAGTTCAGAATAAGCGTTTGCTATTTCTTTTCCACACACCATCAATTCAAAACGTTCTGTAAGTTCTGGATTATCACGATGTTCTTTACACAATGGACTCATTTCTTTTGGATAGTCTGTGATGTAAGTGGGTTGGATATAATTGCCTTCACATTTTTCACCAAAAATTTCGTCGATGAGTTTTCCTTTCCCCATGGAAGCATCTACTTCAATACCCATTCCTTGTGCAGCGGTGCGAATTTCATCCTCTGTTTTGTTATTGATATCAAATCCAGTAAAGTGCTTGATACTGTCGGCCATAGTGATACGTGCATAAGGAGCTTTAAAATCAATCTCATGTTCGCCAAAAGTCGCCTTAGTCGTTCCATTAACAGCAAGGGCACAATGCTCTAATAACTGCTCACAGAATTCCATCATCCAGTTGTAGTCTTTATAAGCTACATAGATTTCCATCGCTGTAAATTCTGGATTGTGGGTACGATCCATCCCTTCATTTCGAAAGTTTTTGGAGAATTCATATACACCTTCAAAACCACCTACTATGAGTCTTTTTAGGTATAATTCGTTTGCAATTCGCATATATAATGGAATGTCCAAACTATTGTGATGCGTTTCAAAAGGTCGTGCCGCAGCACCACCAGCAATTGGTTGAAGGATAGGGGTCTCTACTTCAAAATAGCCAGCCTCATTAAAGAAACTACGCATCGCATTGAAGAGTTTTGTTCTTTTGATAAATACTTCCTTTACATGCGGGTTGACGGCAAGATCTGCATACCGTTGACGATAGCGCATTTCTGGATCTACAAATTCATCATAGGTATTTCCTTCTCCGTCTGTTTTTGGCAGAGGTAAAGGTTTTAAGGCTTTACTTAAAAGTGTAAAGTCTTTAACCATTACTGTTTTTTCGCCAACCTTGGTTGTAAACATGGTCCCTTCAACACCAATAAAGTCACCGATATCTAATAGTTTTTTATAGACCTCGTTGTATTTGGATTTGTCTTCTCCTTCACAGATTTCATCGCGGTTGAAATATACTTGCATCCGTCCTTCTCCGTCTTGAATTTCGGCAAAGGAAGCAGAACCTTGAATACGTCGAGACATAAGTCTCCCGGCCATGATTACCTTTTCTCCTTCAACATATTCTTGTTTCGCTTTCGCGGAAGAGTGACTTACAGGGTATAAATCTGCTGGATAAGGGTTAATCCCAATTTCGCGTAAGCGGGATAATTTTTGGCGGCGTACTTGTTCTTGTTCTGACAGTTGCATATATAAATCTTAGAAGCTGCAAAATTATGCTATTTGCCAAAATTTAACACGCTATATGCCTGTAAAAGCTCAGTTACTTCTTGAATTTTGCTTGAATTTGTGTTAGTGCATCGATATTCTTTTGATTATCGGGCTCCAAGGCTATGGCTTTTTTATACATCATCGTCGCCTCGTCCAGTTTATCTGCTTTAGCCAAGGTATTGGCAAGATTGCTGAACACTATTGCTTTATCGGGAAAAATGATGCTGTTAAGTCTGAGAATGGCAAGGGCATTTTCAGTCTGATTTGCAAAATATAAGACATTGGCATATGTGTTAAGTTGATAGGGACTATCTGCTACTTTTTGGAGCGTTTTTAGTTGGCGTTTCCCCTTCTTTACTAGCTTAGCTGATCCATGTGTCAGCAGTAAATTATTAGTTAGCGTTACTAGATGATGATTGGAAACATAGGGTCCTTCCATGATGTGGAGTAGATCTTCCTCGAGACTAATCACTGGAGATTCAATTATGCGATTAACTTCTACACCATTCTTATAAAGTATTATGGTAGGTACTCTATGAATGTTTTGTCCTTCATGCTCTCCACCGGGGCTTTGTTTGTAGCTGTCTCTATCACGTGCTACTGCGATTAGTGTCAATCGATCCATCGGAAAATTGGCAGCTTCTAATACAGCGTACAATTTAGGAATGTCTCTTTTGCTATCTCCACACCAGGTGCCCATAAATGCTCTGATGGTATAGGGGGAAATTAGGGGCTTAATTTTAGTGATGATTTCGAGCTTTGGGGAATAGGAATCTTTGTTTTTTTGAAACCATTCTTGGTAAGGTGCTGTAGAAAGTGCTTCTTGATTAATCTTGCCGAGAAGTAGAGCGCTGTTTCCTTTTTTGATTTCTTTATTGAATGACTGTGCACAAATGGTAAATGAACTTAAACAGATCCAGATAATAAGTAGTTGCTTCATGGTACTTTTGATTTTAGTTTATGAAAGCTAAAATGCAAAGAAATGGCAGCGATGGACTGTCAATAGAGGGTGGAATGGAGGACTAGACCCTAGGTGGATTTTTATTACTTAGTTGTTGAACAGGGCCTTGAGAGCGTCTCTTGAAGAAACATCTAATTTTCTGTAGATGTTATTGATATGGGTTTTTACCGTGCTTAGGCTTACAAACATTGTGCTGGCAATCTCCTTATTGGTATAATCTTTTAAGATTAGATCTACAATCTTTTGTTCTTGTATAGTGAGTTGTGAACGAGGCGCAGTATTTTTATTTTTCTGCATTCGTACATAGACAAAATATCCGTTAACAAGGACTGAGGTGACGAGAATTGCAATTAGGAAATACCAAAGACTAGAAGTGCCTTCCGATTGTGAAAGGACAAAGCGATCTGCTTTTAGTTCGTTCTTGTATTGATGCGTAAAAGGATGATCTGGATAGGTATTTTCGAGGCGTTCTAGAAGTTCATCGTAGTAAGGATTTTCTTTGAGGTCCTTCATATAATGTGTATAAAGATCACTTGATCTATCTGAGAAGAAGGCGAAGGCATAAAGTTCGGCTAGGGGTTCTTCTAGCTGTATTCCAAATTCTTGAAAGGCAGAAAACCATTTTTGCGCATTCAGTTCGCGATTAGCAGTAGATCGAAAGGTTCCAAAGCCATAAGCCATTTGTTCTTTAAGGGAATCCATTTTTATAAATGCATCGGCTTTTTCATTTTTTGAGCTAATGCGACAAAACATCTCTTCATCAAAAGAAAATGGAAGTTCAATTTTGTCAGAGTTATTCGCAACAAAAAGAATCTCCTTGCTATTGAGACAGTGACCTGTATAATGAGTAGTCAAACTATCATCTTCAGCACAATTATCTACATGGATTCTGTAGACATTGTTGGAGTTGCTTAAATTGTTTCCTTGAAATACAAAATAACCAGAAGCATCTGGTTCTACTTTGTGAATTACTTGTTCGGGGTGGACACCAGAAAGTTTGCGATAATCGTCAACAAGGGATAAATACAAAGCTCCCTGCCATTTGTCTTGATCAACAAGCCCTACAAATTCATATTGCCCATGACATACTGCGGTAGAGCAAAGGCATATTAGAATAATAAGAAGAGTATGGAGACGTTTCATAAGTGCTTCGCTAATATACTAACAAAGTATTCTGATGTCAACAATTGTAACATTTTGAAGTGGCTTGAGACTTATAGGGTACATCAATCAAATCAATCAAATCAAATCATATGAGTTTCTGGCGTGTTCTTCTTGCCATATTTTTTCCTCCGCTATCGGTAATTGGAAAAGGATGTGGATCTATATTAATAGTTTTCTTACTTTGGCTCTGCGGATGGGTTCCAGGGGTTATTGCCGCTTTGGTCATCTTAAATAACCCAAAAAATTGAAAATTTACAACGAATGAAAAATCAACTATTTATCTTTTTGGCACTTGTGGCCTTGCTTTGTGTGAGCTGTAATATCTCTGAGCGTATTGTATTTAATGACGATATGAGCGGTCAGTACGAATCGGCATTCGATATGAGTTCAATCATGAAACTTGCTAATCAAGCAGCTCCTAAGGATCCAGATAAAGAATATAAAGTGATGGATACTTTGATGGTTTTTAGCGAAATCATGGAAACCTATAAGGATAGTATTTCACAGTTGAGTGTTGAAGAACAAACGAAATTAGAGAAGCTTAAGGGAATGACCATGCGTATGCACATGGATGAACGAGAAGGGATTTTTAAAATGAAGGTGGTGAAAGGGTTCAGTAATTTTGATGACATTGCATTCATTTCAAATGACATGAATGATCTTTTTGATGTTGCTAAACAACAAGGAGGTGCAAATGACGAGCAATCACCAGTCGACGATTTGATGAAAGCACAGCCTGTTACCTATACTTTTGACAACAATGTGTTTCGTCGTGTAGATATAGAGACCTTAATAGAGGAAGATGCTGCCTTTTCTAAACAGGCAAAGGATAATACTTCAGCGACAAAAACGGAGTCCAACAGTGAAATGGGAGACCAAATGGACGAAATGTTGGGACAATTCACAGAGGTTCTTAAAAAGTCTACGATGACATTAGAGTATGTTTTTCCAAGAGTTGTAACATCTGTTTCTCATGAAGGCGCAACTGTGTCGGATGATGGGAAAACTGTTACCTTTGTAATCGATATGCAAACCTTACAAGAAGAAAAAGAATTGCTCAAAAGTTTTGAAGTCGTTCTTGAGGAAAAATAAGGCATCGTATATCGTTAGAACCATGAATAAAACGATACAACTTCAAGATCTCGGAAATAGAGATTATAAAGATACTTGGGACCTTCAGGAAGAGCTTTTTCAACATATTCTTGATATTAAGATTAAGAATAGAAGACAGGCCTTGAATCTTGAGACACCTAATTATTTACTACTGGTAGAGCATCCTCATGTATTTACGCTTGGTAAGAGCGGGGATCTTGACAATTTGCTTGTCAGCGAAAAAGAGCTCGCCGAAAAAAATGCCACATTTTATAAAATTAACAGAGGTGGTGACATTACCTATCATGGGCCTGGTCAGATTGTAGGCTACCCTATCTTAGACCTAGCAAATTTCTTTACAGATATTCATAAATACTTACGTCTTCTTGAGGAAATGGTGATTTTAACTCTCGCTGAATACGGTCTTAAGGCTGAACGTTCTCCAGGAGAAACGGGCGTTTGGTTTGATGTAGGAACTCCATTTGCACGAAAAATATGTGCATTAGGTGTACGCGCTAGTCGATGGGTGACCATGCACGGTTTTGCTTTGAATGTAAATGCAAACTTGGGCTATTTTGACTTAATGATTCCCTGTGGTATTAAAGGTAAAGCTGTTACTTCTCTGAATGTAGAATTGGGGAAAGAACACATAGACGAAGCTGAGGTTAAAGCCAAACTTTTAAAACATTTTTCTGTCCTTTTTGAAGCGACATTATAAGAAAAAACCGAGGCCTAATGCTCGGTTTTTCATTTTAAAGGTTGCGTGTATTACTTTGTATATTTGGTTAGCATTCCACTACTCATTATTTTACCTTTCTTATTGTAGTCCTCTTGTTTTACGAGTCCAACACCTTTGGCCAGCCATTGTTTTGAACTGCCTGTTCGTTTTAATCCCATTTTTAATTGGGTAGTATAGGTGAGTATATAGCAATCAAAACTTCCTGCAGGAGTGGTAATATTTTCCCTACCAACAACTTTTCTATCCTGTAGCATCATACTCATATTTAGGTTCATGCCACCTGCATTGATGGTCATAATCATATCTGCATCTGGAAGATCTTGACCAACGGTTAGGTCATTGGGGAGATCGATATCAGTTCCCGATATTTCAATATCCATATCTTTATATTGCTCCATGAGTTCCGCGCTCATTAAGGATTTGAATCCTATAGAAACTTTGTTGTCTTCGCAAATAATATCATAAGTGAGGGTTGTTATTTGTTCTCCTTTATCGTCTTTAAGATCTGAACTAATGGTGGCTGTTTCTTTTCCTCCCTCGCTAGTGACGTTAGTAACGGTATATGTCGCGGTCGCTTCTTCTTTCCCTTTTTTATTATAGTTAGTATATTCTGCATAGACGCCTTCGGTAAAAGGATAGAAAGCGCTACAATCTTGAGCAAAACTAACTGTGATGCTTAGACATAGAATTAATAGAAAGAGGAGTTGTTTTTTGATTGCGATATTCTTCATAATGTTTGCGGTTTAATGAGGTGACAATATAGAGTGTTCTAGGAGTTCTGGTCAAGAGGTAAATACCCTATTAGTATTTAGATTATTACTTACATTTTAATAAATTCAACACGTCTATTTTGTGCCTTTCCATATGGCGTGGTATTGACTGATACGGGAGCAGTTGCTCCTTTTCCATCGGTTGTTAAGCGGTCACTAGACACTTCGTAGGTGGTCATTAATGCATTCTTTACCGCAGCGGCTCTTTCTTTGGATAGGGACATGTTTGTGGCATCATTACCGTCACTGTCTGTATGCCCAATTATATTGAGTTTCATGTTCTTGTCCTGTTGTAAAACCTGAGAAATTTGTCTTAAAATCCCATATGATTGTGGCTTAATATTGGAGGAGCCAGTGTCAAATAGAATTCCATTGGTTGATACTTTTCCCGTAGTCATTAAAGTTCTTCTCAAGTCTAATCCACCTTCAGCGATTTTGATATTGGTGATAAAAAGTTGCTCCCCTTTATCAGGATCAAGTCCGTATAAATTAAACTTCACTTTTTTTAATGTACCATTTGGAGCTACTAGTCTAGGGACATCGGCGTATTTGGTCTCATTGATCCAAAAGCGAAAACGTTGTTTGTTTACACCAATCATAAAATGGGGATTGTTATCTATAATTGTTCGAAGGTCTGCATCAATAGAGCTACTAATACCATCTTGTTGATCAATTCGACCATAAATGGATATGCTCCCAGCAGAATATGTATGCAATGGAATGCGAAGAGAGACTGAGTTACTACCTCCTTGTCGTAGCTTGTCAGTTTCCTCAAGGAAGACTCTAAATCCAGAAGAACCAGAGGTCTTTTTACTAATTCCATTTGTAATGAGATCAAATTCTATAGTGTATTCATCGGGTAATGATCCCATATTGGGAATATAATTAGTACTCGATCCAGATTGCAAGTGAAACCACCGTGTAGGGTCATTATTAATGGTAACAACTTCGCCTCCACTATTGGTGTTCCATTTTGCAGGGAAATCACCTATAAAGTCGTTAGAAAAGTCATCAAAGAAGAGGATTTTATCGCCAGGGACGAAATCAAATTTACTATTGATTTTAAAAGGTTGCGGAGTGTTTGCTTCACCTTCTATGGTTCCACCATTGCCGTTTGTATTTTGATTAGTGTCAGGAGTATTGCCAATTGTTTCTGAATCATTTTCCGAGATAGAATCTTGCTCTTCTGCTTGATCTTCCCCTTCTTTTGTTGGCTCAGTAGAAGTTCCCAGAAGCAGTTCTTTGGCTGTTTTGATAGAATAATTCAATGTTTTTTTTGCTCGGTTTATTTGAAGAAGTGCCTTGGCTTGTTTTAGAGCACCTACGCCATCGAGATCCGAAATAATATCTGGAGCACTTTCGCTTAAAGCGGACACATCACTCAAAGCCTCTTCTAGAACATCAATGTCTTCATCTTCTAAGGGTGTACCGGCTTGGGCATAACCATCATACATAAATACCTTGTCATAAAGATCAAAGGATTCCCTAACGAAGGAGTCAACGCTTGATATCCCAACCTTACTTTTGGGGCGTTTTATTTTTTTTGTTTGGGCTGTGGTAGGCAATGTGATAAGCAAAGCTATCAATAAGATTTTGACTTTTGACATTAGAATGGTTTTGATACTTAAAAGTACAAAAATATTTAACATCTATCAGGTAATCAGTTATTTAGAGGTGATTGAGTGCAACTTTTTGGGGAGATTGTTCCGCTTTGTTAAAGATGATATTTTAAAGAGGCTGGATGTAAAGGGGTTTACCAGAACTATTCTAATTATAGATGATGATTTTCAGATAAAATAGAGTTATCAGGACACAACCAGCGACTTAAGGCTTTATCTATTGTAACCAATATCTGTTACATATGTCTTAATTGATCTTATAAATGAGGATAGAACTAGCATCACCTTGAGTTACGAAGCCTAATCCTTTATTACGTTCAAGCAAACCAATGTCGGGTGTAGAGATTCCATACACTGGAAAATTATCGAGTCGTTTACCATCTGTATCAAAAATATAAGCCTCGCTCGTTTCTGTATTGGTAACAGCAATGTATCTTTTATTTTTGACCATAGCGATGCTTGGTTGAGAATAAATTCCAAAGGGTAGGGCAACGGCATTTCCGTTAATTTGGAGATCGTTTTCACGTAAACTGACTAGAGTAGTGCCTGATTGTATAATAGCTGCGTCAGAGCCAATATTGGTTGCATTTTCTGCCAATTTGCCATTAGTATCAATGCTAATCTTATCTCCATTTACATTATAGATTAAGAAAGCTTTGCCTGAATTAAAAACTGGGCTGTCTCCAAAAGCAATAGATTCCTTTACTTCAATACGAGATTTTCCGGTGCGACTTAGAATATTCAACTTTCCGCTGTTTTCTGTCACTAATATATAATCCTTATTGGAAATTCGCAGGTGCTGTGGGGGTTGAATGATAGTGCTTCCTGCTTTTTTAAATACAAACCCATTCACTGGTTTAGCGTTCTTGTCATACATATATAAGGCATCATTCTGGACAATAAGAAAACGATAGTTTCGATTGTTTTCATAATCAAAAACAGCAAGGGGTTGTGTTATCTGGTCCTTAAAAGTCATTGGGAATGGCTTCACTTCATTGCCGTTTCGGTCGAGAATGTAAAATGTATTTTCGGTGTTAAAGGCAAGTTGTAAGCGGCCGTTGCGATATAAATCTACTTGCTGTACTTTTCCTAAGATCGGACTCCCTAAATCCTTTTGCCATAGCACTTTTCCTGAGTTGCTAATTAAATACAAGGTGTTGTTGATATCTTGTACTACTACATCCATTCCTTTGGAACGATGATTTTTCACCAACTGTGGAGCCATCAATATGTCATTATTGAGTTTGACATTTGCGATCTGGCTAACAGCCCCTCGTGCATCAGGTGCTTCATTTTTGTTCAACACTAGATTGAAGTGTAAAAAATCTCTTTCTTGAATGAGTTGGGTGGTGAGGTAGGGATAACCCTCTAAGCTTATTTTTGAAGCTTTTTCGCCTCTCCATTGCTTGTATCTGCCTTGATTCAAGAGCTCAATATGCAATAAACTTGAGGCGCTACTTAATAAGCGAGCAGTGTTCTTGAAAGTCTCACTTTTGGCAAGAGTAGCGTTGTTTTGGTAGTTGGCAATAACCGATTCTAACACTTCCTGATTTTCGGCGAAAATGAAAAAGTTGTCTAATTGGCTATACAACTGTACAGTTGGCAATTTTAATAAGGGGGAGTACGCTTTCGCGAAAGCGTTATTCTCTTCAACCTCAAAGAGCGTAAATTGTCTAAAAGTGCCTGCTTTTTTAGCGCCCGAGAGGCCTTCTTCTGTCAAGGTTGGATCTAAAGAAACACCTATAATTGCTTCTCCTTCATTTAATGTAAGATGTCCAATCTCTTGAAAAGTACTTAAATATGATTCTCCTTGGATACTGTATTTAGTAGGGTCAATTTTTTGAAATTGCGCCTGATTGTTTTTAAAAACGTCCCAATTTGTATAGCTAATCGATGTTACGGCCAGTGCAGATAAAGGAGTGATGTTAGCCATTGTGTTTGGAACTGGAAGCGTACCCTTCAATAAATCTAATTTTAAATTTACAGAATCTTGAGCGAGGAGAACACCGCTCAATTTGATGTCATTTTGGGTGGCATCAAGATCTACAGATGCCCAACTAAAAGTATCAGATAAGGTATGATTCTGACCTCTTGGAAAAAGATCTTGCCAAATGCCGTTAGCACTTTCACCGCGAACTAAAATACTAGTGGCATTTGAACTTGTAGTGGAATATGCTCTATCAAAATAAAGATCTGGAATAGGATCTTCATCAGCTTCGCGAAGCGTATTTTCCAAAAGCAATTGGGAAGTGCTTATCATGACAACCTCATTTTGGAGGAGATAAAAATAATCTCTGTTTTCCGTTTTAAAACTCTGAATCTTTTTTGATGACACCATCGTTTTGGTGCTGTCAGATTTCCATAAATCAGCATGTACTTTGGTAATTAGACTTACCTCATAATCGCCTTTTCCAATGGGGGTGTAACAAATAAGCGATGTTCCTTGAGGGTTTAAGTTGTCCAATAACAATCCCTGTTCTTTAAAGAAGTCAGAGATGGGAGTGGCAATAAGAGCTTCGGCAAAATCATTATTTTGTAATTGGCTACCTAAACCTTTAAGATCCTGTGTTTTTATAACAACCGCCGCCTTTCGAGGAATGAATTGTGAAAGGTCAGAAGCTGTACCTCGTTGTTCTGTGCAACTACTAAAGACAAAAAGGATACAAATCAATAAAAGAAAAGGTTTCATATGCAACAGCTGAATGGTTCCTCAAAAATAAGCACAAGCAAACAATGGTTCTAGCGAGTCTTAATGGAGTTATTGAGGGGTTTTTAACAATCGGTTTCCTTATAAAGCGTCAAAATCGAAACTGTATTGTTCGGGGAGCAACTTAAAACTTCGGCGATGGTATTTAGTGACGCCATAAGTGCGTATTGCCTCTCGGTGCTCCTTAGTAGGGTAGCCTTTGTTTTTTTTCCAATTGTACATTGGATACTCTTCATGAATGCGCGCCATAAATTCATCACGAGCAGTTTTGGCAAGGACAGAGGCTGCCGCGATGGGTAAGTATTTGCCATCTCCTTTTATAATACAAGTATGAGGAATGTTTTGGAAAGCCTTAAAACGATTACCATCAACAAGGATGTGTTGTAATTCTTGCTTAGGTGCCTGTCTCTCTGGGAGGCAGGAAAGCGTACCTTTGAGAATATCAATACTCTTTTGCATTCCTAAGATGGAGGCGTTGAGAATATTGATGCTATCAATCTCATCCATCATTATATGAACGATGCCAAAGGCTACAGCTTCAGCTTCAATAATAGGTCTCAGAAGATCTCGCTTGTGTTCTGATAGTTGTTTAGAATCGGTGAGGATGTCATTTACAAAGCTGTCAGGAAGCATAACAGCCGCTGCTGTAACAGGTCCAGCAAGGCAACCACGGCCAGCTTCGTCTGTGCCACATTCGTTGAGGTCGATATGATATTTGAGCTTTAACATGCTTTTAGAGGTTGAAAATACAGGATTCTGCCTAAAAAAATTAACTTTGATCCTTCAAAAATAGTAGATGCGCATATTTCTTATTCTATTGATGTTTTTAGTGACTTCTATGGTCATGGCACAAAACCCTATCCTTCAAAGAAGTCCGCAAAGGGGCACTCAAGGACAAACGGGGAACACAAGTAATAATAAATTAGCCAAATTTGATAGGCCTCCTGTTGAGGATTATAAAATCATAACTATAAAAAATGATACTACAACGGTAGATACGACTCAGAGTATTGCCAAAGAATATCGTTTTAACTATTTGCGCAAGGATCGATACGCTTTATTACCCTTTGCAAATACGGGTCAGACCTATAATACATTGATATACGATTTTGAAAAAGTCGGGACGATGCCTTTGAGTCCTGCTCAAGCGCGACATTTTAATTATATGAGTGTAGAAGACATTAAGTACTTTCATGTACCTACACCTTTGACAGAATTATACTTTAGAAGTGCATACCAGCAAGGGCAGCAGTTGGATGCGTTCTTTACCATGAATACAAATCCGCGATTAAATTTTTCAATTGCCTATAAGGGGGTTCGAAGTTTAGGGACTTATCAAAATGCGGTGACGAGTACTGGTAATTTCAGATCGGCTTTTAGTTATAGAACAAAGAACGATCGATATCATGTGCGAGCCCATTGGGTAGCTCAAGATCTTTTAAATCAAGAAAATGGTGGCTTGCAGGATTTAGCTTTAGAGCAATTTGCTAGTAATGATAGTCAGTTTAATGATCGATCGCTCTTATTGGTTCAGTATGAAGATGCCGAAAATATACTAGATGGGACCAGAGTTTATCTCAATCATCATTACAATCTCATTCAAAAGAAAGATTCAGTGTCTTCTTATTCCCTTCGATTAGGACACATATTTAATAGTGAAAATAAGTTTTATGAATATCGGCAGACGGCTGCCAATGATATTTATGGAGATGCGTTTGACGATGGAAGTTTTCGCGATCGCACCGATCATGAGGAAACCTATAATGAGTTGAATGTCGTTTATGATGATCAAGACTTGGGCCAACTCACATTTCAAGCCAATATTAGTCATTACGACTATGGTTATAAGTCGGTGCTTATTCAGGATGTGGGTAATGATGGAGTAACAGAGCGTATTCCAAATAGACTTTTAGGTGATATCATCGCAGTGGGAGGTAGGTATAAAAATAAGATTGGTGGATTTGTTATTAAAGGAGATGCTCAGGTAAATGTAGCTGGGGATTTTGATGGCTATAATTTTCAAGGTGAAGCAGGTTTCTCTTTAGAGAATTTTGGTAGGTTACACGGGCGTATTCATAGTAATTCAAGTCCGGCCAATTATAACCACTTGTTGTATCAAAGTAATTACCTGAATTACAATTGGTACAATGCTCCAAGCTATAAAAATGTAAATACAAATACTTTGGCATTTGGATTTAGTTCTGAGAAATGGTTAAATGTAGATGTTTCGGCGAGTACGATTGATAATCATGCTTACTTTGCTTTGTCTACAGCAGACTCTTTGGTGAATTCTTTTCAGTCTAATGCTTCGGTCAATTATCTTAAGGTTACCGCTCAAAAGGAGATTCGGTATGGAAAGTTTGCCTTGAATGCGACAGTGACATTCCAACAGGTGGGTGGTGCGACAGAGGTGTTTAATGTGCCGGAAGTCCTTACGCGCAGTTCAATCTATTTTACGGATCGTATATTTAAGAAGGCTTTATTTTTACAGACGGGATTTAACTTTAGTTATTTTACAGCCTATAATATGAATGCCTATGATCCTGTGCTTGCTGAGTTTTATGTTCAGAATGATGAGAGCATAGGAGGTTTTCCATTGCTAGACTTCTTTATAAATGTGAAGGTGCGTCAAACGAGAATATTTCTCAAGGCAGAGCATTTCAACAGTAAGATTACGGGCAACGACTTCTACAGTGCCCCTGGTTATCCTTATAGAGATTTCAATGTACGATTTGGTATAGTTTGGAATTTCTTTCTCTAAAGAGTTGTATGGGTGCGCTTTCGCGAAAATTTGAACACTAATTCTATATGTTTTTCGCTTATTATTGGTCAATTTTTCATTGTTGTTTTTTCTAATTTGACGTTTTTGAGATGTTTTAGAAAAATCGTGAATGGTAGCTGCCCTTGATTTTTAAAAGAAAATTGGTTCCGTTAAAAAAAATATTAAATTTATTTTTGGTGATAAGAGTCTGTTTTTAAAGGGGTTGTTTAAGTGCTTAAAAAAAACTTTTATTTTTTTCTTGATTAAGCTTGCGGGGAAACAAAAAACGGTTGTATATTTGCACCCGCTTAGAGAAACAACGATAACTGTTTTACTAAGAAGTTCTA